>NZ_JBWDNR010000007.1:0-268064 GCF_056269295.1 Paenibacillus sp. J31P13 | reverse complement strand
AATACTAATCGGTCGAGGGCTTATCCTAAAAATGGTTTGCTGTGACCCATACATCCAGCAGACAGTAGCTTTAAGGCTTCAGCAGCCTCTATCTTTCATATCCAGTTTTCAAGGCGCAAACCTTGATTTTCAACCGTACCTCTTTTGTTGTTGATTGTCCTAAAGACATTTCAATACAAAAGCACAACGTTCCCTGATAGCTCAGTTGGTAGAGCACTCGACTGTTAATCGAGTTGTCACAGGTTCGAGTCCTGTTCGGGGAGCCATTATGCTCTCATAGCTCAGTAGGTAGAGTGCATCCATGGTAAGGATGAGGTCACCGGTTCGAATCCGGTTGAGAGCTCCAGATTACTTTCAACTGTGTGGTACAAGCTTCAATTAATAGTATGGCCCGTTGGTCAAGCGGTTAAGACACCTCCCTTTCACGGAGGTAACAGGGGTTCGATTCCCCTACGGGTCACCAATTTCCCTTTTTGGGAAGCAACAATCCTGGAGGATTAGCTCAGCTGGGAGAGCATCTGCCTTACAAGCAGAGGGTCGGCGGTTCGATCCCGTCATCCTCCACCATATCGCTGCTGGGGTTTAGCCAAGCGGTAAGGCAACGGACTTTGACTCCGTCATCTCAGGTTCGAATCCTGAATCCCCAGCCATTTTATTTCATGAGTCATTAGCTCAGTTGGTAGAGCACCTGACTTTTAATCAGGGTGTCGTAGGTTCGAATCCTACATGACTCACCATTTTTCTTTACCACGCGCGTATGGCGGAATTGGCAGACGCACCAGACTTAGGATCTGGCGTTTCACGACGTGGGGGTTCAAGTCCCTCTACGCGCACCATATTTTCTTTAAAGCTTC
This sequence comes from Paenibacillus sp. J31P13, assembly GCF_056269295.1. NCBI lineage: Bacteria > Bacillati > Bacillota > Bacilli > Caryophanales > Paenibacillaceae > Paenibacillus > Paenibacillus sp. J31P13. Next base: position 267,210 of record NZ_JBWDNR010000007.1, on the reverse strand, counting down.
AAAGGCAATAAGAACTAAATAGGTTTTACGTACCACGCGCGCGTATGGCGGAATTGGCAGACGCACTAGACTTAGGATCTAGCGGGCGACCGTGGGGGTTCAAGTCCCTCTACGCGCACCATATCATTAAACCCTTGGCGAACAAGGGTTTTTTGCTGTTTAAATAGCTGAAATATATAGTGGATTATAACGATATGGAGAGAAAATGTTGAGCGTTGACCCTATTTTAGGGTTAGAGCTCAACATTTTTTGCTATAACGGCCTTAATAATTAATGGATACAGCTCATCAATAGGATGAAACATATATGTAATTAACCATTAGAGGGATGAATGGCAGAGTACTGAAGAGTAAAGGTCATTATTATTTTATGCTTGTAATTAAAAATATTTAGCTCGTTAAGTAAGAGTGATCATATCCTTTTTTGCTTGTATGCTATGTTCGAGATACCCTTCATTTTGAAGATAGTCTTGTCGATATAGTTCATTGGGACTATATGGAATCTTTGTTAACGAAGGAGATTGGGAATATGCGATTACAGGCAGGCAAATGGGGATTAAGAGGGCTGATCTTTTGTTTAATAGCAGCTCTTGGGTTGAGCTATACGGGTAATAGTGGAGCAATGATTTCTAGAGATGATTTTACTGTAGAAGCAGCTAATGATAGTCAACCAACAGGATCGAAAGCTTCAGCCTATAATGGTGCAGAGATTGAATATTGGCGATTTGCAGCGGAAGGGACACTTTTCCCAGCACTTGCGCTTACCAATGGCAAGCTGTTCGCCGCAACAGCTAACGGATGGGTTTCTGTACTAAATAGCGAGGGCAAAGAGCTGAAACGATTGAATACTTATACAAGCTTGTCAGCTCCTGCAACTAATGGGCGTGGAAAAGTATTTATCGCTGGAAAGAGCGCTCGACTCTACCAATATGACGAAGAGGGCAATGGCGGGCAAACAGGCATCTTCTATTTTAAAAGTAAAAAAGAAGATTTGCAGCCATCTGCAGTAGTCACAGATGGAGATGGATTGCCTTACTTCGCCTATCAGCATGGCATTCTATCATTGGACCAAGAAGGTGCGAAGCAATCGGCACTGCTGCCTGAAGGGGTTAGCGTGAAGGAGCTTGCCGCAGGTAAGAGCGGCGCTTATGCTCTGGGCAGCGATGGCACGTTGTATGCCGTGCAGGGAAGCACGGTTTTGTGGCAGGCGGCGATGGAAGAGCCGCTAAGAGGGGCGAAGCTGATCGCCGACAAGAGCAATGGCGGCGTCATGCTGCTTGCGGGCAAAGCAATTGCTGCGTATGAAGCGGACGGAGTCGTCCGCTTCAATCGCGAGCTTGCGGCAGCGCCCGCAGGCGGGTGGACATCCCCGGTGCTTCTGCCCGGGGATGCAGGGGCTGTCGTTGCCGCTGAGCTGAGCGGCAAAGGCATTGCTGCATTCCGCCTAAGTGATGGGGCGGAACTATGGCGCATCAGCGCAAGCGGGGCTGGAGGCTTTGGCCCCGCTGCGCTGACGCCGGACCGTACAGCCGGCCACGTACTGGCCGGCGCGCGTTCCGGCGCTGTGTACGCCATCGACGGCTCAACCGCGTCGATAGCGCACACCTATAGCGGCAACGCCGCGGTTCCCGCGAGCGGCGTTACGCCTCTTAGCAGCGGACGAATTGTTTACACGTCCGCCAACAAGCTAATCGCAGCGGGGCCTTATCGCCCCGTAGCGGTCACTTATGCAGCGGCGTCTATTAAGCTGCCGCTGGACACGAGGCTCCTGCTCACGGACAAGCTGAAGCTGTCCGCTCCAGTCGCAGTAAGCTACCGTTCCGATAATCCAGCAGTCGTTCGCATCAATGATAAAAGCGTGGTTACCCCAGTAGCTGCGGGTAAAGCCAATTTAATCGTGGATGTTACAACGAGCGGCTTTAAAGGCCAGCTTAAGCTGCCAGTACAGGTAACAGCTTCGGCTTCCAATCTTAAGGTGAAGCAACAGTCAATGAAGGTAAGTGTCTCAGGCAAGTCTTATACGGTTCAAACCGTCACCATTCCGAAGGGTATGCCTGTAACGGCTGGACTCGCAAGCCGGAAGGTTGGCGTGGTGCAGTCGCTTGGAGATATAGCAAAGAGTTATGGCGCTGATGCAGCTATTAACGCTACCTATTTTGAGGCATATGGGGGAATACCGGAGCCATACGGCACTGTTATTTTGGATGGCAATGTTGAGCATATCGGTAATACGGGAACAGCAATCGGTTTTACATGGGATGGGACAGTTGTCATGGACTCGCTGCGAGTTAAACTACTAGGCGGAACAAATGGCTCCTTTAAGTCACCGAATAACTGGTACGCGTATTTTATTAATAGGACCCCAGTAGCTGGGGGCTCATCTGCCATCATGTTTACGCCAAAACGAGGAGCGAAGATTGGTTTCGCAATGGGTACTGCTATTACCGTACAAAAGGGAGTCGTCACAAAAATAAGCAAAAAAGAAAATGTCAGTATTCCGTCTGATGGTTATGTCCTGGTCTTCACCGGCTCTGAAGAAAAGCTGGCTGCGCGCTTTCAAGTGGGCACAACCGTGGACTATAAAGTAGAAATGACGAATCTGAATGGTCAGTCCATTAATTGGTCTCGTGTTCATACGGCTGTTGGTGTCGGTCCTAGGCTCGTGAAGGATGGGAAGCTGGCAATCAATCCGGCAGGAGAAGGCTTTAGCAGCTCGAAGATTTTAACTGACTCTGCCACGAGAAGTGGGATCTTAGTCAAGAAGGATGGAACCATTATCATCGCAACGATACCGAAAGCGACGATAAAACAATGGGGTCAAATCATGCTTCAGCTTGGGGCTTATCAAGCCATGAATTTGGACGGGGGCGCATCCTCAGGGATGTATGCTCAAGGGAAGCTTATTACGGTACCCGGCAGGCTAATTAGCAACGCTCTTGTGTTCGGAACTAAGATGAAGTGGTAATTTAGCTGCAATATATAAGAAGGCCGTCCATTTGGGCGGCTTTTCTTATATATAAACATTGACATATCTGTTGAGAAATAATATCATCAAGATGTGAATGATAATCGTTATCAATTATTATTAATGAATAAATGCCATATAAATCACATTATGTAGATGGTGTCTGCCCCCGGCAGCGGAAGGAGTGTGTATATCAATGATTCGTCTAACAACTTCAGGTCTTCATATCGGATATGATGATCGTCTAATTGTTGAAAACTTAAATATCGCAATTCCACAAGGTAAAATTACAGCACTTGTAGGAGCAAACGGTTCAGGGAAATCGACGATTTTGAAAACAATGGCTCGTATAATGAATCCCTCCGAGGGCAGTGTACTTCTGGACGGCAGGTCCATACATAAGCAATCGACGAAGGAAGTCGCGAAGCAGCTTGCGATTTTGCCGCAAAACCCTACTGCGCCAGACGGACTTACAGTTTCCGAACTTGTATCCTACGGACGTTTTCCTTATCAAAAGGGCTTTGGATCGCTTAGCAAGGAAGATAAAGCTATGATTCAGTGGGCAATCGAAGCAACAGGAATGACTGATTTTGCGGATCGTCCGGTAGATCAGCTCTCAGGCGGTCAGCGTCAACGTGCCTGGATCGCGATGGCTTTGGCACAGGAAACCGATATTTTGTTCCTAGATGAGCCAACTACGTTCCTAGACATGGCACATCAACTTGAGGTGCTGCAGCTGCTGCAAAAACTGAACGCAACCAGTAATCGTACGATCGTAATGGTTGTTCATGATTTAAACCATGCTGCTCGTTATGCGCATCATATGATTGCAATTAAGAAAGGCAATGTTGTTGGCGAGGGTCAGCCTACAGAGGTTATGACACCTGATATTTTGCGAGAAGTATTTAATATTGAAGCAGACATCGTTACGGACCCACGTTCGGGTGTTCCGCTTTGCTTGCCTTATGCGTTAGCAAGTGAGTCAAACGTAGAGAAAATGGAATTCAATAATGATGCGAGATATTTGAAGCCACTTGCGGCTGCAGGCGCATAATCGCCTGCAGTCAAGCAGTGACTTTAATGTCGTTTTCCGCATAAAATCAACGTTTTTTACCCCCTTTAAAAATAATTTAAAACTTTTTTAGAAAAACAGTTGCATTTTATTTTCGGAGGTGATATATTATTACTTGTCGCCGCGACATTGCATCACACGAACGGCTGACATGAACGACATGCGGAAGTGGCTCAGCGGTAGAGCATCGCCTTGCCAAGGCGAGGGTCGCGGGTTCGATTCCCGTCTTCCGCTCCAACATACGTGCCCTTAGCTCAGCTGGATAGAGCGTTTGACTACGAATCAAAAGGCCAGGAGTTCGAATCTCTTAGGGCACGCCATTATCCATCAACAGACGCAGTTTATTTACACCTCGGGACGTAGCTCAGCTTGGTAGAGCACCTGGTTTGGGACCAGGGGGTCGCATGTTCAAATCGTGTCGTCCCGACCACTTTTCACTTTTTATGCGGGTGTAGTTCAATGGTAGAACTTTAGCCTTCCAAGCTAATAGCGTGGGTTCGATTCCCATCACCCGCTCCAACTAATTAAACCCGAAAGCCTTGCGCAGCAAGGCTTTTTTTGTATTTTTCTTTAAGCTTATTCAAATTTGAATTCTACATAATCCGCAAGATTATTAACATGGTACATATTTAACTAGTCATGCGATTCAAATGAAAAAGGTAAATCAAGGGTTTAAAGATATTGGGCGTGAAACGCTGACATATTGTCTTATCCTTTCCCTGTATAGAATAGTTTGAATATTTTTATAACAAAGCGGGTTCTCCTAACGGAAGACTCTGCTTTGTTTTTTATATGGATTGGCTTCGGGGCTTCAACCCTGTAGATTTTTGTAGTATGATAGTAGAAGTCAAAAAACGTTCATATATACGTATAAACTTTTGAAGCGGCTTTTTGCTTCACAAAATCAAGTAAATGCTTTCGAAGCGGATTTTTCGCAAATACAAAAGCAAATGCTTCCGAAGCGATCTTTTGCTTCGCAAAATTTAGGAGGAACAGTATGTCGGATCAAACTGCATCTACTTTGACGACAAACCGTCCGCAAGCAAATAATCTGTTGCGACGCGATGTCCGCTTTCTAGGTAATATTCTCGGCGAGGTTCTTGTTCATCAAGGCGGACGCGAGCTGCTTGAAATCGTAGAGCGCATTCGTGAACAAAGCAAGGCGCTTCGCGCTGAATTTGTACCGGAGTTATTCGATCAATTCAAAGAAAACGTGTCTTCTCTAAACCCGGAAATACGTCATCAAGTTATTAGGGCGTTTGCGATTTACTTTCAGCTCGTTAATATTGCCGAGCAAAATCACCGGATTAGACGGAAAAGAGACTATGAGGTTTCAGCCGGCGAATCCGTACAACGCGGCTCCATCGAAAGTGCTGTTCAGGATTTGAAAGAACGCGGTATTGCGATTGAAGACGTTCAAGAAATTATGGGCAGTATTTCTCTAGAGCTTGTTATGACTGCACATCCGACCGAGGCAACTCGTCGTGCGGTGCTCGAAATTCATAAGCGGATTGCCGGCGATGTAATGGAGCTGGACAACCCTACCTTAACGTATCGCGAGCGTGAGAAGCTGCGTGAGAAACTCATGAATGAGGTTCTTATTTTGTGGCAAACCGATGAGCTGCGCGACCGCAAGCCAACCGTTATTGATGAGGTTCGCAACGGTTTGTATTATTTTGATGAAACATTATTCGAGGTATTGCCAAACGTCTATGAAGAGCTTGAGCGCTGCTTGGGTAAATACTATCCAAACGAGAGCTGGCATGTGCCGGATTATTTGCGTTTTGGATCATGGATCGGCGGCGACCGTGACGGAAATCCGTCCGTTACCTCTAACATAACTTGGGAAGCTCTTACGTTGCACCGTCAACTAGCGCTTCGCAAATACGAAGAGAAGCTTACTGAGCTTGTCGAAATGCTCAGCTTCAGCACAAATCTTATTGAGGTGTCAGCAGAGCTTGAGGAATCCATTCGTTTGGACCGCCAGCATGTTGAACTGAAATGCGTAGATTTGTGGAGAAATACGAAGGAGCCTTACCGTATTAAGCTTGGCTTTATGCTAGAGAAGCTAGCTAATACACGCGATGAATCGCTTAAGGGTTCACCTATGCGTTATAACAATCCAAATGAGCTTCGTGAAGATCTGCTTGTTATCGATCGGAGCTTGCGCAATCACTTCGCTGACTATGTTGCTGATACAGCATTGGCTAAGCTTATTCGTCAAGTTGAGCTGTTTGGCTTCCACTTGATGACGCTGGACATTCGTCAGCATAGTCAAGAGCATGAGAATGCAATGGCAGAAGTTTTAGCGAAAATGAATGTGGTAGCTGATTATGCTTCCCTTTCAGAAGCTGAGAAAACAGATCTTCTTCACCGCCTGCTGAATGATCCGCGTCCACTGACTTCCAGTCACTTGGATTACACGGCATCCACACGCGAGTGTTTAAATGTGTACCAAACGATCTACAATGCACAACAAGAATTTGGTGTGAACTGTATTTCGAGTTACTTAATCAGTATGGCGGAAGCTGCAAGTGACATTCTTGAGGTTATGGTATTCGCGAAGGAAGTGGGTCTGTTCCGCAAGGAGTCAGACGGTACTATTCGTTGTACCCTTCAATCGGCGCCATTGTTTGAGACGATTGATGACCTGCATGCTGCTCCAAGCATCATGAGAGAATTGTTCGAGTTGCCGATTTATCGTCAAGCGGTTCAAGCTGTAGGCAATCTGCATGAAATTATGCTTGGTTATTCCGACAGCAACAAAGACGGCGGAGCGGTTACGGCGAACTGGGAACTTCGTGTAGCTATGAATGAGATTACTGCGATAGGTAATGAATATGATGTTAAAATGAAATTTTTCCATGGTCGTGGCGGAGCACTTGGCCGCGGCGGAATGCCGCTTAACCGCAGTATTCTTGCGCAGCCGCCGCATACAATCGGTGGAGGCATTAAAATAACAGAGCAGGGCGAGGTGCTTTCCTCTCGCTATTCGATGCAGGGTATTGCGTACCGCAGCCTAGAGCAAGCGACTTCGGCGCTTATCACTGCAGCACGGCTTGCAAAATATCCTGAGCAAGAGCATGACGCAGAGAAAGAATGGGAAGAGATTGCTCGTTCGATTTCAGAGACTGCGCTTGAGAAGTATCAGGATCTTATTTTCCGTGATCCGGATTTCTTGACTTACTTCAAGGAATCGACACCGTTGCCTGAGGTTGGCGAGCTGAACATTGGTTCTCGTCCGTCAAAACGGAAAAACAGTGATCGCTTCGAAGATTTGCGTGCTATTCCATGGGTATTCGCATGGACGCAAAGCCGCTATTTGCTACCGGCTTGGTACGCTGCAGGTTCTGCTTTCAAAGCATATATTGGTGAAGACGAGAACAAGCTGGATACACTCAAAACGATGTATGAGCACTTCCCGTTCTTCCGCTCATTGATTGATAATCTACAAATGGCGTTAGGCAAAGCGGATCTTGTTATTGCCAAAGAATATGCAGATATGATTAAGGATAAAACAATCCGCGATCGTATTTTCGTGCAAATAGAGCAGGAATACAAGCTGACTTCAGAGCTGATTCTAAGCATTACAGGCCAAACGGAGATTTTGGATAACGTTCCAGTTATTCAAGAATCTATTCGTCTGCGCAACCCATATGTCGATCCGCTCAGCTACATGCAAGTACAGCTGTTGACCGAGCTTCGCGCATTGCGTGACAACGACGGGGATGATCAGGAGCTGCTTCGTGAAGTGCTTCTTACCATCAACGGAATTGCCGCAGGTCTTAGAAATACGGGCTGATCCATTTATAGTGGATTTATGCTTTATAGAAATGCCAATCATGGATTTAAATCCATGATTGGCATTTTTTCTTATGTTCCTTTATAGCCCGCTTAAGTTTGGTTTAAGGTACATCCTTCATGATAGGTATATAGGAAATAGATACTTACCTTGAAAGGATGATAGACATGAACGAAGACAACAAACGCGAAGCGGATAACAATAATAACTCTACGACCAACCTTAATGGTTCAACAAACTCGACTCCGATAACTACTTATATTTATGAATCTCGTAAATCTACAGATGATTTAAAATCCTCTTATGAGAAAGAGCTTGGCCTGAAGATTGATATGATGAACTCATCATTAGGGGGAGGGAAGCGTTCAAAACGGAGCGCTGGTGGTTCAGCTAGAACACTGCTAGCTTCTTTCCTCATAGGTGCTACAGTAATCGGCGGCTTCTCCTACATGGCGGATAAGAATAATCTATTCAGCGGCAGCACTCAACCAAGCACAGGTGTCAGCACGACAAATGGTTCCGCACAAAAAGATGCAGGCTTATCAACGGCTTCGCTCTCAACAAGTGAAGATATCGCTTCGGTATATGAGGCGGCAAGTCCAGCGGTCGTCAAGATAGAAAATTATGCTGCTGCGGCTCAGCGAGGCAGCATAATGGACGATTCCACACTCCGTCAATTTTTTGGAGGTAATGGATCGGGCAGAGGCGGAAGCGGGCAACAGCAACAAGAGCAGCAGCAAGAGCAAGGCAGCACAGAGCTTGTGTTGTCCGGTTCAGGAACAGGCTTCTTCTTTGAGAAAGAAGGCTATATTCTAACCAATGAGCATGTTATTGCCGACGGCAAAGAAATTAAGGTGACGGTACAAGGATATGACGAGCCTCTAGTGGCTAAAGTATTAGGTTCCAGCTATGACCTAGACTTAGCTGTGCTAAAGGTGGAGAGTCCTGACGGCAAAGACTTCCCTTCGCTAAAGATTGGCGATTCTGACAAAACCAATATAGGTGATTGGGTCATCGCAATTGGCAACCCTTACGGTTTCGATCAAACTCTGACAATGGGTGTGCTGAGCGCTAAGGAACGTCCAATCACAATTGCAGATGAGCAGGGTGAGCATCAATACGAGCATCTTCTCCAAACGGATGCATCCATTAACCCCGGAAATTCTGGCGGTCCGCTTCTCAATGAGAATGGAGAAGTCATCGGAATTAATACAGCAGTAAATGCTGAAGCTCAGGGTATTGGCTTTGCAATCCCAACAACAACGATTTCGAAGGTACTGGAGCAATTGAAGACAAATCGTTTATAATAATAGTTGACTGATACTTAAAAGATACAATAGAGGTCTAGAAGCCGCATGGTGAGTGATGACAAGAGAAAGGTGCTTTGAACAAAGGCGCCGCTATCCTGGAATTTCCTGCCTATGACGGTTTCAAGGCCTCTTTTTGACTCTTTATCATTTATATCCCAGTCGCAAGTCGAATAGGAAACTAGCCTTAGGTCGATTGCTGATAGAGCGCCAAACGTATATAATTGTCAGAATGGTTTGCGTATGATCGGGAGGATGGCTTCAATGAAACAAGCATCGGGCTATTGGTTAGCGGTGTTCATGGTCTTATTTGGTGCAGCGAGCTATGGCATTCTTTCACCTATAATCAAGCTTGCTTATGATGCAGGATTTAGCTTTCAACAAATTACCGTTCACCAGGTTGGAATTAGTGTTGTGCTGCTGTGGTTGATTGTATTGCTGCGTCCGAAGCTATGGCGCAATCCTTTTCAGCGGGGCAAATGGTTCATGCTGGCGATAATTGGAATTTTTGGTCTGTGCATGACAACTATTTTTTATAATCTTTCTTTACAGAGACTGGAAGCTTCTTTCTCGATAGTCTTGCTTTTTCAGTTCATGTGGATTACGATTTTTTTAGAGTGTATATGGTTTAGACGGTGGCCAAAGCGGCAGCAAATTGTCGCGATTGTTATCGTAATGGCTGGTACGCTGCTAGCTGTTGGATTGTTTGAGCAAGATATCTTTAAAGGAATTGATATCGCTGGCATAGGCTATGGCTTAGCAGCAGCGGTCACATATAGCTTGTTTTTGTTTTTGACAGGAAGATTGCAAAATGATTATGATCCAGTCATGAAATCAGCGATGATGATGACGTTCGGATTTATCGTTATCGCTCTGCTCTACGGTTCTAAGGCATGGGCGGGAGAGAATGAGCTGACGTTGCTCGGCTGGGGGGCTATACTGGCGCTTATGGGCAGCGTTGTACCTGCTATTTGCTTTAATGCAGGTATTCCAAGGATAGGAAGCGGGCTAGCCTCCTTACTGGGTGCTATGGAGCTGCCTGTGGCAGCAATAAGTGCTTGGCTTATTATTGGAGAGCAGCTTAGCATGGGAATGGTAATCGGAGTTTTACTTATATTAGCCGGAATTATGATAGCGGAACATACTGCGAGACAATCGGTTGAACGAACGGAAGGTTTGGAGGAGTTAAGGTGAATGTATTGGAAGCACGCCTGGCGCGATTAGCGCTTAAAGGCGATCAGCAGGCATTTGCTGAGCTTGTAGACCTCTATCAAGATAAGCTCTTTCATATGGCGTATCGTATGTTAAACAGCCGCCAGGAGGCTGAGGATGTTGTTCAAGATACGTTTCTTCGCGTGTACAAAAACTTGGATCGATACGATGATACGTTAAAATTTTCGACATGGATATACCGAATAGCAACAAATCTATGTATCGATCGACTGAGAAAGCGCAAGCCAACCTATTCCCTTGATGCGGAATCAACAGAGCATGAAGGGTTAGACGGATATTCCATGATTCCAAGTGATAATCGCACACCGGAATCGGAGCTGCTGCTATCTGATACGCAAAGAATTATTCATGGGGCAATTGCATCGCTGCCACCGAAGTACAAGACGGTAATGATGCTTCGATATATGCAGGACCTATCTCTTCAAGAGATCGGCGATGTACTGGACATGCCTGTAACGACTATTAAAACACGCGTGCATCGGGGACGGGAGTTTCTCCGTAAGAAGCTAGAGCACAAATTATAGAATTTGCGACGAATAGTAAGGGGAGGAACTCGTATCTAGAGGAATATAAGCATAATAACAGGAGAAAAAACAATTATGTCTTATATTTTTAAAAAAAGTGAAACATACCTTCCCGCACAACGTATCCTAATAGCGAGAATAGAACTTATGCGCGAGCAATGGAAAGAAAGGACTGGCTGCTATGAATTGCAACGTCGCCATCGTATGGATGCATGACTATTTGGACGGTGAGCTGTCGCGTGAAGATATCCTGACGTTAAATACTCATTTACTATCCTGTCCGGCTTGTCGCAGTCGGTTTGATCAACTCCAGATGACGGACGCTGCGGCGTTCCAGACTTTAGAGGCGGTTAAACCTGCCATGGATTATGACAAGAAGGCATCAGAGCAATTAACGCAAAGGATTATGCAACAGTTGCCGAAGCAGAAGAGCAAGCAACGGAACGGGGTCGTTAGGTTTATTTTTCGTTACCCGGGTGTTACCGCTGCTGCTGTATTTGTACTCGTTATGCTTGGAAGCTTCTTCACGATGTGGGAAGAGGACAACAAGCTGGTCGTAGCCGGCCAAGGCGAGGATCTTCAGCACGTCATTATAGAGGGAACGACCGTAACTGTACCGGAAGGCGTGCATTTACACGGTAATTTGACTATAGAGAATGGAATAGCAGATGTTAAGGGTGAGATAGACGGCAACGTAACCGTTATCGATGGTACCTTAAATCTAGCTTCTACAGGTCATATTGCAGGACAAAGCCGCACAATCGATCAAGCGTTGGATTGGTTTTGGTATAAGGTAACGCAAACTTTTAGCGGCAACGTGCGTTAATCCAAACAGCCTCCCTTACGCAGGGGGGCGTTTTTTAATTTTATTAAAATTTATTTTGAAAAAAAGGATTTCCAATCCCAAATCTAGAAAATAATAAAGTTGAAATCCGATTTTAGAAACAAAGCGTAATGGCTGTTGGGGGTTGGCATATGAGTTATTTCTCGGATTTGACCTGGCATGACTGGGTGAAGGACATCATAGATGTAGGCATAGTAAGCTATATCATTTATAAAATGATTTTGCTTGTGCGCGGAACACGTGCAGTTGCGCTGATGAAGGGGATTTTTGTGCTCGTTATAACATGGGCGATCAGCACCTGGTTCAATTTGTATACGCTGAAATGGCTTATGAATCAGATGTTTACGTTCGGAATTGTAACTGTGCTTATCATTTTTCAGCCGGAGCTTAGACGAGTATTGGAGCAGCTAGGACGCGGAAAGCTTTTTTCACGCGGCTATACGCTTGATCGAGACGTCGTAAGTGAGCAAATTGATGGAGTAATTAAAGCTGTTCGTTTCATGGCAAGCCGAAAAATCGGAGCTTTAATCGTATTTGAGCGCACAACGGGCCTGAATGAGTTGGTTGAATCTGGTATTCGTATGGAATCTAAAATAACTTCGGAGCTGCTTATTAATATTTTCACGCCGAATACACCGCTGCATGATGGTGCAGTTATTATTCGCGGAGGGCAAATTATGGCGGCTGGTTGCTATTTACCGCTCTCGGAAAATCCTTTTATAAGCAAAGAGCTTGGAACACGTCACCGCGCTGCTATAGGTGTGAGTGAAGTTACGGATGCAGTGTCGGTAACCGTATCAGAGGAAACAGGACAAATATCATTGTCGCTTGGCGGAATGATTGTACGTGATATAAATGAGGAGTCGCTCATCTCGAAGCTGTTCGACGAGCTTACGCCGAAGACGGTTGCACGCAGTAAAACCGGCATAAGCTTATCTTCGTTCTGGAAGCGGAAAGGAGGCCGTCATGGATAAATGGCTAAGTCATCCCACTGCTCTCAAAATCATTTCAGTTGTACTCGCGTTGCTGCTCTGGGGTGTCGTACATATCGATACGGAATCATCGCCCCAGACCATAACATCAAGTATTGATACAAAAACGATAGAAGCTGCTGTTATTAAAACAGAGGGCTTGGACACGGACAAGTATATCCTTACGGCCATGGAGCCCACCGTCGTTAGACTTGACGTACAGGGAAGGCTCTCTGATTTGATGAAAGCATCCTCAGCGGATGATTATGTCGTTAAGGTTAACTTGAAGGGTGCAAAAGCAGGCATTCAAGAATTACCGCTGACGTATGATTTGCCGAAAGGCATTCAGCTCGTACAAATGTCTCCACGTACCGTCAAGGTTCAGTTAGAGGAAATTGTAACGAAATCATTCGAGCTGCAAGTTGCAGCAGAAGGAAAGCCTGCTGAAGGCTTCATTGCAGGAACACCGACACTTATTGCGCCAACAAATGAGGTTAAGGTCACTCTGCCGAAGGATGATATGGATCGTGTTGGGCTTGTATCAGCAGAGGTAAACATTGAGGGAGTAGACAAATCAGTCGTTAACAAGAAAACAAAGGTTATCGTATATGATACAGAAGGCTTAGAAATGACGAATGCAGTCGTTTCCCCTGAGACCGTGCAGGTAGAGGTTAAGGTAACATTGCCTTTTAAAACATTGCCTCTGCAGGTTAGTTATTCGGGGAGTCTTCCGGATGGATTAAGTTTGGTGTCGGCAAAGCCTGCCATCGATCAAGTAACGGTTTATGGTGATCAGAAGACATTAGATGGGTTGAAAGTGTATGATGGCATTGTGCTGGATCTATCAAAGGTGAAGCAGACGGGGACGCTATCGGTCAAAACACAGTTAATTGACGGCATTAAATCTGTCGATCCAGCTGAAGTGTCGATTGATGTCGTTGTAGCCCCTAATATTACTCGTACATTTACAGATTTGCCTGTGACGATAAATGGAGTCGGTACTGGTCTGTCAGCCATTATTCAAAAACCCGATGGCGGTAAATTCAGCTTGACCGTCAGTGGAGCGGAGTCTGTGCTAAAGGACATGAAAGCTGATGAGATCAGTCTCATAGCTAACGTTGAGGGCCTGGCACCAGGTACCCATACCATTACGCTGCAGGTTGACGTTCCGACCTATGTACAGACCGTACTCGGCGAGGGACAGACACTGACTGTGACTATTGAGATTGTAGATGATGAGCCAGCAACGACAGATCCTGATCAACCTCAGGAGGGCGGAGGAACGGAGAGCCCGCCGCCAGTCGTTCCTCCTGATTCTGGAAATGGAAATAACACAACAGGCAAAACAAATACGAATGCTTAAATACACACTAGAAAATGACTTTTATTTGAAACGAAGCATATAACAAAGGAGCTTATTTAATATGGGGAAATATTTCGGTACTGATGGCGTGCGCGGTGTAGCAAATCGTGAGCTTACACCTGAGCTGGCTTACAAAATTGGTCGTTGCGGCGGCTATGTTCTTACAGGGAATGCACATAAACCTAAGGTAGTTATTGGTTTGGATACTCGTATTTCGGGTCCAATGCTAGAATCTGCACTTATTGCTGGTTTATTGTCTATCGGCGCAAGCGTTGTACGTCTTGGTGTTGTTTCTACACCAGCGGTTGCATACATTACGCGTCAGTTGAACGCGGATGCAGGTGTTATGATCTCAGCATCACATAACCCTGTAGAAGATAACGGCATTAAATTTTTTGCTGGCGACGGCTTTAAATTATCAGATGAGACAGAGCTTGAAATCGAGAGATTAATTGATGCTGAAGTGGATGAGCTGCCTCGCCCAGAGGGTGGAGATATTGGTGCGGTATCCAGTGATAAAGGAGCAAAGCAGCGTTACCTGGACTATTTGAAAACGACGATCAAAGGCGATTTCAGCGGTATGAAAATCGTTCTGGATTGTGCGAACGGCTCTGCATATGAGCTTGCGCCATCCGTATTCCGTGAGCTAGGAGCGGATATTATTACAGTTGGAGCAGAGCCAGACGGTCTTAATATTAATGCGGGTGTCGGTTCAACGCATCCGGAATATTTGACTGAGCAAGTGCTTAAGCATGGCGCTGATCTTGGGCTTTCTTTTGACGGGGATGCGGATCGTTTGATTGCTATCGATGAGAAGGGCGAAGAGGTCGACGGCGACTTTATTCTTTGTATTATCGGTGATGCTATGAAGCGCGCAGGCACATTGAAGGAAGATACGATCGTAACGACTGTTATGGCAAATATCGGATTTTTCAAAGGAACAGAGCGTATTGGTCTGAAAACAGCTAAAACAGCAGTAGGCGACCGTTATGTTATGGAAGAGATGCGTCGCGGCGGCTTCAATCTTGGCGGTGAGCAATCCGGCCATGTTATTTTCCTTGATCATATTACGACAGGTGATGGTATTCTTACCGCGCTTCAACTTGTTGATACGCTTGCTTCGTCAGGCAAGAAGCTTAGCGAGCTTAAAGGTCTTATGCGTAAATATCCGCAGCAGCTTGTTAATGTGCGTGTAGCAGACAAGACCCTGTATCAAGGTAACGCAGCGATCGAGGAAGCTGTGAAGCGTGTAGAGCTTGAGCTTGGCGATGAGGGCCGTGTACTTGTGCGTCCATCGGGAACAGAATCACTCATACGTGTTATGGCTGAAGGGCCGGATAAGGAGCGGGTTGAGGCTTATGTCGCTCAAATCGTAGAAGTAGTGAAAAGCGAGCTAGGCTAATTTTAGGAAATGATGTCGAAGACTCCTCAGTTCTTTGCAGCTGATGGGTCTTCATTGTACGTTTTTGGAAATTTTATCGGGTTATTTCAAGCAATGGGTTGCGAAAAAAGTAGAAAATGAATATGATAGGGAAAGTGATTCAAGAAGGAAAGCGAGGATAGAGGTAATTTTAGCAAGATAAGCGCCAGAGCTTGCGTGATAAATGATTTGCCTTAAAGCTGAGCAAAATAAGCTTGAAGCGGGTATTTATACGGTAAGCTGACGAGGTGAAGGTGTTCGAAACATTCGGCGGGGACCTTCCGGTATTAGTAAGCCAACCGAGAGTCGTTACGTAAAACGTCCGGGCGACCGGTCATACAATCGTGCGGCAGGCTTCGATATCTTTTTTAATTATATTAATCATTATTCCCAAATGTCCAAGATGCCACCGTGTGTGGGCATGGGCAGAGGGGTTACGTTTTCCGCTGTGAATGGGATTACTTTGTGACAACTTCATATTTGCCTGTGCGCATAATGGCGAGCATCCGATTTGGACGGGAAATAAACCTTATCGGAGGCCTATTAAATTATGTGTGGAATTGTAGGATATATTGGTAAACGCGACTCACAGGACATTTTGCTCGAAGGTTTGAAGAAGTTAGAGTATCGGGGTTATGATTCCGCCGGTATCGCTGTCATCACATCTAACGGGCTCGAAATTACGAAGTCTAAAGGTCGTTTGGCGAATCTTGAAGGCTTGCTGCGCGAAGAGCCGCTTCAAGGCTTTGCAGGAATTGGACATACGCGCTGGGCAACTCATGGTAAGCCATCTGATGTGAACTCGCATCCGCATACCGACAATACGAAGAAATTTTCCGTTGTGCATAACGGAATTATAGAGAATTATTTGAACTTGAAGGATGAATTGAAAGATAAAGGCCATATTTTCGTATCGGAGACAGATACAGAAGTCATTTCACATCTAGTCGCTGACGAATATGAGGGCGATATCGTTGAAGCAGTACAACGTGCAGTTAAACGTATGCGTGGAGCGTTTGCGCTTGGCGTATTGTGTGAAGCTGAACCAGATCGTCTTGTTGCGGTACGCTTTGCAAGCCCGCTTGTTATTGGTGTAGGCGAAGGCGAGAACTACATTGGATCGGATATTCCGGCGATTCTCGAGCATACGCGTAACGTCTACATTTTAGACGACGGCGAAATGGCAGTATTGACACGTGATGGTGTCGAACTGATGACGACTGAGGGCGAAAGTATTTCCAAGGAAATATTCCATGTCGATTGGGATCTAGTAACAGCAGAGAAAGCCGGATTTGATCACTTCATGCTGAAAGAAATATACGAGCAGCCAAAAGCATACCGCGACACAATGATGAGTCGTGTATCGGAAGATGGCAAATCAGTAGATCTGAAAGAACTTGGTATGACTGCTGAGTATATCCAATCCATTCGCAAGGTGCATATCGTAGCCTGCGGAACTGCATATCATGCAGGACTTATCGGTAAAAGCATTATTGAGTCGCTAGCACGTATTCCAGCAGAAAATGATGTAGCTTCCGAGTACCGGTACCGCTCACCAATCATTACGCCTGACACGCTTGTCATCGTAGTGAGCCAATCTGGTGAGACGGCTGATACGCTTGCTGCATTGCGTGAAGCACAGCGCAACGGCGCTCGTGTCCTTGCAATCACGAACGTTGTCGGAAGCTCTGTAGCTCGTGAAGCAGATTTTGTATTGATTACATGGGCGGGACTTGAGATTGCTGTTGCTTCGACAAAAGCATACACATCTCAGCTAATTGCATTCTACTTGTTCGGTCTGTACTTGGCTGAAACGTTAGAAACGCAATCAAAAGCACAGATCGCCGAAGTATTGGATGCCATGCATCAGCTGCCTGAACAGGTAGAGAACATTTTGGAGCAGGCTGCTGTTCTTAAACAAGTAGCAGAATCCATCTCCAAGCATAAGCACCTATTCTTTATTGGACGCGGTGTTGACTATGCGGTAGCACAAGAGGGCTCACTGAAGCTGAAAGAGATCTCATACATTCACTCCGAAGCCTATGCGGCTGGCGAGTTGAAGCATGGTACGCTTGCTCTGATCGAGGACGGTATTCCAGTTATTGCTCTTGTAACGCAAGAAGAGCTGTATGAGAAAACGCTAAGCAACATCAAGGAAGTAAAAGCGCGCGGCGCACACGTCCTTGCTATTGCAAATGCGGGCTCAGAAGTCGAAGTAGCCAAATCAGTTGACGAAATCTTCACGATTCCGAAAACATTGCCGATCTTGTCTCCAGCATTGTCGGTTGTACCACTACAACTGATTTCCTATTATGCTTCACTTGCTTTGCATCATGATGTTGATAAGCCGCGCAATTTGGCTAAGAGTGTTACGGTGGAGTAGGGGATTTGCGTTGGGGAGTTAAAAAAAATCTGTAGACTTGCATTTAAGTCTTTCACTTATCAATTAAAGTTTACCACTGAGCCGAACGATTTTCAGGATTACGCCTGATTGTCGCTCGGCTTTTTCTTTGCCCTTTTCCCTAAATATCACTCGCCTTAACGCCTTAAATTCTCCTTACTGTACAGGCTTTTCCTCGATCGTTTTCTCTTCTGTTCCTTCAAACCTAAGTCCTTATCCCTGTCTTTTTCCCTGCTTTTACATCAAACTTACTTTTCTTTTGTGATTGGGGGGTAGGGAGGAGAAATGGCTGGTAAGTCTTGTGGGAGTAGGGCAGAGAGGGATTAAGGGGGAAACGCGAGGAGTGGCAGACTTATTTACAGGAGGACAATATCCCGCATCGGATTAGGATAAACATGAAATATTTTACGACTTTTGGACAAAAATAAAGCGGCTAACGGATGAAAAGAATTCCACGTTAGCCGCTTTACTTTATTGTACAATTTTGGTGATTTAAGATTTAAGCACATGCATATCCGGTTTGTATTCCCGATAGACCGGGTTCTCGCCACTTACCATTAATCCTTGCCCCCAATTGACATGTACATCACTTGTAGGCGGATCGGATGGGTCACGATATTGGAACAAAACATTTCTGCGCGGCCGTTCACTGCGATTTACATCCGAGCCGTGTATCGTCAAATAATTGAAAAACAATACATCACCAGCCTTAGCCTCGCAAGGTGTCCCCATGGAAATGGGATATTCCTTATGATTCAAATAATGCATGCCGACATGCGGAATCGGCCCTTCTTTATGAGTACCCGGAATGACACGCAAGCACCCGTTGAGAATATCGGAATCGTCCAAATGAACGCTGGCTGCCAGCATTGAATGCTTCTCATGAGGAAAGTAAGGATGATCCTGATGCAACGGAAATGCTGCACCTTTCTCCGGGGGTTTAACGAGCATCTTGCTATGATGCAATTGGACGTTAGGACCGATGAGCTTGGACAGCACGGCGACCATGTTAGGATGAATGACTGCTTTAGTAAAAGCTGACTCATGATAATGAACATCATGGAACCCTTTGAGCACAAGCTTTTTTAGTTCTTCTTGCGGAATGTAATCGCCCTGCCATGTCGCATTTCCATCGAATTTACTTTTGGCGGCCTTGTTAATGATTCGCTCCACGGCCTCCAACATTTCCCCTACCTCTTCCGGAGAAAAAACATTTCTAACTAACAAGTATCCATTATCTTTGTAAAATTCCGCATCCGTTTGTGTGATCATAGGTAGATCCTCCTTATACACATTTGAAATACTATTGCACATCCCCAGTATAAGAGCTTTGCAATGGAAATGTATTTATAAGGATACGCCATTGTTTTAAACATTTACGCCAATAGCGTGTTAAAATGATCATAATCTACTAAAGGATAGGTGATGTGATTATGTGGGGTATTTCGGATTTCACATCTACGGTCAATTACTTAAATCAAATCACTCACCTTGAAAGCGGAGGCGGGTCCTTCCACATTCATAATTGGAACGCTAAACCTTCACATCTGGATAACCAGATGCATAAGCACTCTTTTTTTGAAATTTGTTACGTCGTCAGCGGTACTGGATTATACGTTGAAGGGAACCTGGAATTTATACTCAAGAGCGGAGATTTGTTCTGCTCGCGCCCCCATGTGTGGCACCGTATCCATCAAGGGAACTCTCTTTACTTGCTGTGGATCAGCTTCGAGATAATGGAAAGTCAATCAACAGACCATGCATTAGCCAATTATAAGCGTATGCAGTTCATCGAGCGTTTCCTTATTCATGATGCGCAGAAATTGCCTGCCGTTCTTGTTTGGCAGTCTATTCTCATGCAAGCTGGACAGCTGAATGGACTCAAGGATATCTTGCAGCCGCTTGCCAGTGGATTTCTCGCCACGTTGATTAATAGCTTTCTTGCAGAACCCAAGCATGAACATAGTATTACTTTAAACAATGATCCCGAGCGGATCCTTCAACAAGCCAAGGCATTTATTCATGACAACTTATCACGACCGCTTCAGCTTAAAGATGTGGCGAATTATCTTCATGTTTCCGAACGGAATCTGTCACGATTATTTCTCGAATACAACACTCTAACCTTTGTCCAGCTTCTTAAAGCAGAACGCCTAGAGCAAGCAACCAGCCTTCTCAAATACTCGAACAAATCGATTAAGGACATTGCAATGGATACTGGATTTGAATCCGTACATTATTTTACGCGCGTATTTACGAGTTCTTTCGGAATTCCTCCGGGAAAATATCGTAAGCAATAAGATTACGGCTTCTCGCAATAAATACAACTCCGTGCATTACGTTACGTGGGAAGAATACCACCGCATTCGAAGATTATTTCCACCCATCCAAGAGATTTACAATTTATTTTAAAGGAATACCCTCATTATTACGTTTAATCGCTTATTCAAACTGAATATGGTCATCGTATCGTTGCACGTGAAAGAAGCACTTGCATAGGGTATATCTTGTTACGTAATCATAAAGTCTTAGACTGACGGTGCTTCATTAAGCTAACGGGCAGTTTAGTGCAATTAGAGATTAGGTGTTTTATGATAGAGAAAATCGTAATGGAGGTGTGATGTGAAATAATATACATGCCCATGTTGCGGTTACAAAACGATAGACAGTGACGGAGATTATGAAATCTGCCCAGTATGTTTTTGGGAAGATGACCCTTTTCAAAAAATGAATGAATATGATCTTGGAGCCAATAAGATACCATTTGTAGAGGCACAAAAGAATTATATGAGGTATGGTGCTTGCGAGGAAACAGCAACTCAATATGTTAGGAAGCCAACAGAGCAGGACAAAAGAGACCCTGATTGGGCCCCAATTAATGATAGTTTGTACGAGTTTAAGCTAGCTTGTCATAAGTTTATTGAAGGTACGTACAGTATCGCTGAATTGCAACATAATTTTTCCTGGATAACAGTGCCTGACGATATAGCAGGAGAGCTAAAACAAATAAATAACAACTTAGATATGATTAGATATTGTACTATAGATTACAAGCAGCGAGATGAAGCGCTGAATGTGGTCAATGAATTGCTAAAAAAAACGAATATTACCATTGAAATAAATAGGTGACTTTTTGAACTAAAGGGGAACGTTAGTTGAACAAACAAGGAGCAGTTTGCTATGGCAGCTGCTTCTTTTCTTTATTAAGCTAACGGGCAGTTTAACACAATTCCAAAAAAGGAATGGATTACTTTCCCACGAATATTTAATGTGAAATATCCAATCTTTGGAGGAATGAAATGACTACGATGCTGTCTATTCGGAAATTTAAAAATTATATTTTGGGAGTTGTTTAGATGAGAATAATAAAAATGATTGACAACTACAATGAGATGTGTAACATGACAATAATCCAGGGCAAATTTAACGCTTATAAATGTTATACTGAAAAATATCCAGATTTATATGACGGTATTTTTAAGTATTTTTATATGACTGATATTAGTAATTTGCAATCAATGATAGAACAGTGTGACTTTAATTCTTGTCTTGCGAAAGCGAAAGAAAATATAAATAACGGTATTGTTGATAAGATTGTCAATACAGTGAATAAAACCATTAAATTGTTGAATTATCATGGCGATTTTGATTTATACATTGGGCTTGACCTAGGTATGCACGGAGGCGTTGCGCTTCCGGTTAATCACGGTAACCCCTATGCTTACATTGGAATTGACCGAAATATAAGTGAATCAAACGTCGAGTCATTAATTCCGCATGAACTAAATCATATGGTGCGCGGTGCTATTTTACAAAACATAGATATGTTTGACTTCACCGAACGGGTAATATCGGAAGGTTTGGGCACTTATTGTCCTGTCGCTTTCAGATATGGCAGTTGTGATTTTGACTTAACTATTGAGATAGTGGCGGAAGTAATGGGATTGCCAATAAATAAAACAATGGAACTCATGAATAATAAAAATTCGTTAGAAAAGGCGGTTGTAAACGAATTTGGGACACCCTTGACCGCAGAGAAAATGAGTCAGTTTTTTATGTGGAGTGGTGATGATGCTACCGAATATCCTTTAAGCGGATATTTCATTGGTATGTATATAATTCACGATTTAATCACCAAAGGGTACACAATCTGTGAATTAACTGCAATGTCATCACAGGTTATTTATCAAAATTATACAAAATAAGCGTTATCCTTATTCACCTTTGTTCCCAAAGGTTTAATAATTTTATACATTCTTCAAAAAAGCATTTCCATATTTTTGTTAAGAAAGTAATTACACATAGCGCCAGGAAAACTTGTCAACGTCAATGGCCATGAAATGCATGTTTCTTCGGAAGGGAATGGAGGAAAGACACTTGTGTTTATGGCCGGAAGCGGAACATGTTGCCCCACTCTCGACTTCAAGCCATTGTGGTCATTGTTGACAAAAAGACATAGGATAGTCGTAATCGAAAAGGTAACTCAGCTAGGTGAAGTTACACTAACGGGTAACGATAGTTGAACACCAGAAGGGCTGCCGCGTGGTAGATCTCCGTTACGCTAACGGGCAGATTACGTTAATGGATTTTCATTTTATTTTGTTGCATGCATAAACCTAACTCACTTAACGGAAATTACTTCAATGGGGTGATTTATAGTGAATGTTAAAAGCTATATCGGGTTACTGCTAGCAGTCATCATTTCCTTCGTGCTTATACAGCCAGTTTACGCTAAACCACACGAAGAACCATTGGAAAGGCTTGTACTTACTTTGTTAACTCCAAATATACAGGAACAGATTAATCGATATTATGAAGATAAACTAACAGAGTCACCTACGTTTTCGCCTTTTCTAGGAGGGACTGAATTAAACGTTGAATACCATCCTTCGCATATTGATGTTAATGTTACAGTGATTCCGTATGTGGGACCTCATTTAGATGTAGGGATGGACTCGATGAAGTTTCGTGTAGATAATACAGGAGCTGTAATGATTCTAGAATACAAACACATTAGGGACTATGAGTTGCCTCCATACTGGCAACACATTCTTCGTTGAGCTAACGGGGAACGATAGTTTATAAAACAAGGAGCAGTTTGCTGCGGAAGCTGCTCCATTTCCTTGTTAAGCTAACGGGCAGGTTAGCTTAATAGAGGGCATTATTTCTTTTTTAATAGAATAGTAGTTTACACAAAGTATTTTACAGCTTAAGTTTTCTTACATATCATACTAGAAAAAATGAATTTAAAGATAGAGGGAGCCCTTGCATTTAACTATCGTTCATCATTGTAAAAAGAGGTCAGCCAGTTATTACTGGTTGACCTCTTTTTAGCTCAATGAGGATATCATTTTTGCATGAATTTCTGTTCGCGAGAATGCATTGGCTGGTTCGATGAATTTGTCATCCTTCAGAATTTCTTTAGAAATATCCCCATAAGCCCCTAAGTTTTTTATATTATTATAGCCTTATTGAAGTTCATTGGGGGGATTAATACATGATCAGCGATACTATCATTCAATTAGTTGATCAATTTGGATATCTATTTTTTTTTCTAGCCCTTTGCCTCGGTCCATTTGGAATTCCCATTCCTAATGAAATAACGATACTCACCGGAAGTATATGGAGTGGCAACGGCCTATTAAATCCGTGGATTGTATATCTCGCTATCCTCTCTGGCTTACTTTCAGCGATTACTTTGGGATATTTTTCGGGCCAATTTCTTGGAGACAAATTTAGATTAAAACTTCAAAACAACCGTTATTTTCAGAAAGCAGAGGCGCTTTTTCAACTACACGGAAATAGGGCAATGTGCCTTGGGATTTTATTTCCGGTCATTCGGTATATGATGCCCATAATCGTTGGTTTTAGTGGTGTCCCATACAGAAAGTTTGCTTTAATCTCCTATTCCAGCGCGTTGGTATGGACCGCTACTATCTTTGTGTTTGGCAGCTTCCTTGGAGATTATATATTAAAATTGCTGGCTTTAATTGACCTTAAATGGATTGCAGTTGCTTTCGGAGTTGCTACTTTTTTTGTTATCACCATCAAGCTGAAGGCAAAGCTCACTCTAGCCCATCCTAACGGTATAATCCAACCAGAACATGAAGAAAATAAGTAAAAAATGGGGAATATATATTGACATCCAATCAGCATCTCATGTTTTTGCGAAAATTCATTCAAAATCCAAAACAAATCGGGAGCATTATCCCCAGTTCAAGGTTTTTAGGAAGAAAAATGGTAGAAGCTGTGTCTTGGAATGAAGTAACCGCAATTGCCGAGATTGGTTCAGGCACAGGAGCTATCACACGCTTTATTCAGCCACAAATCGATAGCTCCAATAAAGTGTTCTTGTTTGAAATAGATGACAAAATGAGGAGCAACTTGCAAGAAAGCTACCCCCAATTTATTTGCCATTCAAACGCTTGTAATATGAATAGCATTATGAATAAGTACGGGGTCGATCAATTGGACTGTATCATTAGCGGGTTGCCCTTCTTTAATTTTGAGCGTGAACTAAGAGAAGATTTAATGCACCAAATTACCACCGCATTAAAGCCAGAGGGTTATTTGATAGCTTTTCAATACTCGCTTCAAATGAAAAAGCATTTATTAGATCATTTTGTGATCGAAAAAATCGATTTAGTGCCTCTCAATATTCCGCCAGCCTTTGTTTATGTATGCCGCAAAAGGGATGATGGCGTGATGAATAACCAGCAGAGTCGTACAATTGTGTAGTTTCATTCGAATATTACAAGTAGCTAATGAAGTGTTGTTGCCGGTTTAGTGCTAGAATAAAAGATAGGCAACAACTTTCCAGGTTTGCCATGATTACCACACAGATAAGGAGCAGAGATAATGGTTACTGTTCTTGTCGTTGATGACGATTCGGAAATCCGTGATGTCATTCATGTATATTTACGCAACGAAGGATACCAAGTGCTAGAAGCTACTGATGGTCAGGAGGCTTTAGATGTTTTACAGTCTAATCCCGTACAACTGATTATTTTAGATGTGATGATGCCGCGAATGGATGGCATTCGGGCTTGCTTAAAAATCAGGGAGCAATACACACTCCCCATTATTATGCTTTCGGCAAAAGAAGGAGACCTTGATAAAATTACAGGCCTTACGACGGGTGCCGACGATTACGTTACGAAACCGTTTAATCCGTTAGAGTTGCTGGCTAGAGTCAAAGCTCAGCTACGGCGGCAAATATTCAATGAGAAAGAAACGAACGATACCCAAATACACATCCAAGACCTTGTGATCGACAAGGAAAAACATGCCGTAACGATGAAAGGGAAAGAGATTTCGCTGACACCGCGTGAGTTTTCTATCTTGGAGTTGCTATCGAGCCATCCTGGAAGAGTCTTCAGCACAGACAAAATTTACGAGAATGTATGGAATGAACCATTCGGATATTCAGATAACACGGTCATGGTGCATATTCGCAATTTGCGAGAAAAGATTGAAGATATGCCCCGTGAACCACGATATATCAAAACCGTTTGGGGGGTAGGATACAAAATTGAAAATTAAGGTGCTCAATTTCAAAAATGCCAGAAAAAGCATTCGCTTTGCATTCTTTTTTGCTTTCGTTTTCAGTTTTGTCATTGGATGTTTAAGTTTCATATTTGTAAATTATGGTGCCTTTATGCTTGTTAATGAATATCAAGTGGGGCAATATTTATTTAATTTGGCCCCAGTTACTTTTGTCATAACCTTCATTTTTTCGTTTTATACGCTGACCCGCCGAATAGTTAAATATATTATCGCTTTGGCAGATGGGCTTCAAATCATCGCAGAGGGCAATTTAAACTATCGGTTTCCCGTGATCCGAAAAGATGAACTTGGTCGGGTCGCGCTTAACATTAATATAATGACGGATCAATTGCAGCAGCAGATCGAAAAGGAACGCAAAGTTGAAAATTCTAAAATGGAACTGATCACAGGTGTATCCCACGATTTACGTACGCCTCTTACCAGTATAATTGGTTATTTAGAACTGTTGAGAAGCGATTCCTTTCAAAACAGAGATGAATATACACGCTTCGTTCAAAACACCTACAACAAAGCCCTTCATTTAAAAAAGCTAATCAATAATTTATTTGAGTATACCCGCCTCATAAGTTCTGATATCCAATTAAAATTGAAACAGATTGATGTTCACCAGCTTTTGGAACAAATGCTGTTTGAATTTGAGCCGCTTGCTCAGGAAAATGGCATTCATGTCATTAGAAAGACGGGCCACTCCCCTGTTATGGCATTAATAGATAGTGGTAAGTTTGCTCGGGCTATCGATAATTTGTTGATAAATGCTCTTAACTATTCGATAAAACCGGGAAAGATTGAAGTATTATTACGGAGCGAACAGGATCGTTTTTACATCGATATCGAAAATAAAAGCCATCCCATTACGCAAGAGCAAGAAGAAAAAATATTTGATCGTTTTTATAAGGTTGATGATTCTCGGAATAACGATGGCATTCAGAAAGGGAGTGGATTAGGGCTTTCCATATCTAGAAATATTATTAATCTTCATGGGGGAACTTTAACCTTGGCACATGAAAAGGGTGTTTTTATTTTCACAATTGCTATAAATTATGATAATTCTCAACTAACTTAACTGCTTGTCCAATCTCTAAGGTTTTTTCTTTCGTTGATGGTGATATGTTAATTATGCAGGTGAATTGTTAAGCTAACGGGAGACGATAGCTCAATAAAACAGCGTCAGTCTAGGTCTTTACTTTCTTGTCCACGCTGACGCTGTTTTTATCTTTGGGACCGGTCTATTACTTTATTTTCTTTCTACAAATATTTGTCTGTTAATAAAAAAATCATGAATTAGTAATTAGAGTTGCGCATTCACTTTAAAGTCTGCAACTATCTCACAGAGTCCACCACGCTTAAAGTTTGACGCAACCCGACCGATTTTCAGGTATTCCCCCTGATAACGTCGGCTTTCCTATTTCCCAGACCTCCCTTACAAGAAGCCCAACGTGCCCTTCCAATCCTTTTCTCAGGCATTACCTTCGGCATATAGAACCACTGCAATCCAGCAGCACTTCTCAGGCTTTTACCCGCTCTTTTATCCGGCTCAAAAGCCCCTCCCATCTTCTTTTCTTGGCTTTTTCCTGTGCCTTAGTCCCTGCAGGGGAGAGAGGAATTGGAGAAGTAGGTAGGGGGAGTGGAAAACTTTAAGACAAATGCACAGAAGCCCGCGGTGAAAGACAGTGCGCATACCAAGGTGTGTACACGATAAAAGGGGATCATATCGATGTAGACGGTACCGGGTTTACTGCGGACGGCAATTTTCGGGACTACGTTCCCTATCACGCGGAAATGATCCTATATCGAGAAGAATAATGATTGTTAGAAACCCACATTCCATGGATGTGGGTTTTATGCTCCTTTCCTATGTTTTCCCTGCTTACGCATCAATTGTGGTTGCAAATAAAGCGGGTTGGATATCTTATATAGCTCCAAATACATTTAATTGGTACAAAATTTTCTCTTGTACAGAAGAAAAATAATACTTAAAGTGGTGTAATATCCATTGGTTTCCCAGCCGAGATCGGAAATCTGATAGTTTTATATGGTTATAAGACAAACAAGGCGGTCACAAAAATGAGGAGCAACACTTATAAAATAAGGAGTGAAGTTTATGACATTCTCTAAAACAAAAGATATTCCTAAAGAGAAATTCAAAATGCCTAAGGAGTATCCCATTTATGTGGCAGATACGGAGGGGGTTAACTCTTTCTATCAAAAATTTCATTGGCATGATGTGTTGGAAATTAATTTAATTAAATCTGGTACAGGCTACTACATAATCAATGGGCAAAAATTCGAATTTCAGCAAGATGATATTTTATTAATCAACTCTAATGATCTTCATTGCGCATACGAGTCGAAGGATTTGGTCATCTTGGTCATTACTTTTGATGCCTCATGGTTTCACGGCTATCTGCGTTCCGATCCAGAAATTTTGTCGCCATTTAAAGAAATGGGCACGTATTTCGTCAATTTGCTAGATCGGAATCAGCCAATAATAGAAGAGTTGCGATCAACTCTCTTACATTTGCAGGACGAGCATGTGAAGGAGCAGCAGTCCTATTCCTCCATGGTATTTTCCCATTTGCTTCGGTTTTTAGCTTCAGTAAATCGCCATTTCCGTATGGAAGAGATGGTTAAACCCAAAGAAAAACTAAATAATGTTCAATTAGAAAAAGTACGTATCGTGATTCATGCAATGGAAGAGAAATATGCTCACGGGTGGACCATAGAAGAGCTATCTGGGCTCGTGTTTTTAAGCCCTTCCAGGTTTAATGATATTTTTCGATGTCTGGTTGGAATGGCGCCATTAGCATATTTGATTCATATTCGCCTTGAGCATGCAGTGTCTCTGCTTGAGAATACAAACATGAAAATAACCGAGATAGCACATGAATGCGGTTTTCACACTTTATCTAATTTTAATCGTTTATTCAAGAAGCACATCGGTGTTACACCGCGGGTTTTTAAAAGTTGGAATGAACAATAACAGTTGGATAGTGTCAGTTATTAATTGGTATGGCGGAGATATCAGCGTGTTTCAAAGGTAATATGTAAGTAGAAACGAGATACTTCATTCTCAATGATATTGTCGTATTTTCGCGAACGGGGGGTTAGTCTTGCAGAAATCTAGTATCCAAATAAAACAAAAGTCTAATACGAAGACCTACGGATTTGGACGCTTCATCCGACAGTGGGACATTCAGTTGATGGCGTTGCCGGCTATGCTCTTTATTTTTGTCTTCAGTTATATTCCGATGTACGGTGTATTGACCGCATTTCAGGACTATAGCATTTTCAAGGGGTTTCTTGGAAGTCCTTGGGTCGGCTTCAAGCATTTCGAAATGTTTTTCAATGCTCCTGTTTTCTGGGATGTCATGCGCAATACGATAGTCATTAGTTTGCTTAAGCTCATTATTGGATTTCCGGCACCGATCATTTTGGCGTTAATGCTGAACGAAGTTAGGAACCGGACCTATAAGCGAGTAATTCAAACGATTAGTTATTTACCTCACTTTCTATCTTGGGTTATTGTATCAGGATTTGCTCTTTCTTTACTCTCAACAGATAATGGCAGCTTGAATATTCTTCTGCAAAAATTGCATTTCATCGACGAACCGATTAATTTTCTCTCCATGCCTGAATACTTCTGGGGAATTCTAGTGACAACGGGCGTTTGGAAGGAGATTGGTTTCGCTTCAATTGTATATCTTGCCGCTATCGCTGGAGTTGATCCGCATTTATATGAAGCCGCTTCTATGGATGGGGCAAGTAAATTTAGGCAAATATTTACGATTACAATTCCTTCTATTATGCCGGTCATTATTGTGTTTTCCATTCTAGCAATTGGGAATTTGCTTAGTGCGGGATTTGAGGATATTCTCCTGCTCGGCTCTAATCCAGTTCTTAGAGATGTAAGCGATGTCATTGATACTTATGTATACCGAATAGGTATTGAAAATTCTCGCTTTTCTTATGCAACGGCAGCAGGTACCTTCAAAGCGGTAGTCAGCATTGGGCTACTGGCGGGAGCAAATTACTTAGCGAGAAAAACGGGCAACAGCTTATGGTAACGGGGAAGGAGTTAGACAAATGATGAAACCTTCATTTGGTGATAAGACGTTAACTTTCGTCATTTATATCGCGCTTGGCATTCTTGGATTCACCTCTTTTTATCCTTTCTGGAATGCCGCTGTCATCTCTTTAAACGCAGGAACGGATACGATGCAGGGGGGAATAACCTTCTGGCCTCGCGTATTCTCGCTAGAGAATTATGAGGTCGTTTTTAAAGATAAGCGGCTCATAGATGGATTCATTATTTCAATTCTTCGTACAGTCGTGGGAACGATCGGTACGATATTGGCAACGTCGATCTTTGCTTACGGTATGACCAAACGGGAATTAATGGGACGCAAGCTATATATGATTGCCTGCATTGTCACGATGTACTTCAGCGGGGGGCTAATTCCAAGTTACTTATTGATTAGGGAGCTTGGATTGATGAATAGTTTTTGGGTCATGGTTATTCCCGGATTAATCAGCATTTGGAACATGATTATTTTCCGTACATTTTTCATGGGTATGCCTACTGGACTTGAAGAGTCCGCTAAGATAGATGGCTGTACAAATTGGGGTGTCTTTTTCCGAATCATATTCCCTTTGTCGGGCCCGGTACTCGCAACGCTTTCGCTATTCACCGCCGTTTATCACTGGAACGATTGGTTTGCTCCGAGTATCTACATTTCTAATGTCGATTTGCTGCCGATACAAACTAAGCTACAGCAAATTCTTAACTCTAATATCATGAACGAGCAGATGTCCCAAATTGATTCATCAGCTAGCAGTCATTTGAACAAAATGAAATCGGTCACGACAAAATCATTGACGATGGCCACCATGATGGTAGCAACAGTTCCGATACTTTGTGTCTATCCATTTGTTCAAAAGTACTTCGTTAAAGGTGTTTTAATAGGTTCACTAAAGGAATAAATGGGGTTCAAAGCATTTGCTGAAACCATAGATGAAAAATCTGAAGGGAGTCAATTCAATGAAATTTAGTAAAAACGCATTGATGTCTGTGTTTATCGTACTAATGGTTTTGACGGGCTGCACAAAAAACAATGATTCATCACAAAACGTGAACACGCCGGACGGGGCGAAAACGAGCAACGGTAATCAGACAGAAAGTGCCGGATTTGTTCTGGGTGAACAACCTCTGGAATTTTCATTTTACGGGGATTACGACTGGTATACGATGCCGCCATGGGGCGAGGACTTGGCTACAAAGTGGATTAAAGAGAATAAGAAGGTAAACGTTATTCCAATCAGTTCAGGTGGATCCGCTAAGACAAAGCGAAATACGATGATTGTCTCGAACGAGCTGCCAGATGTCATGTGGATGGAGCGAGGAGCTGAAGTGGAGAGACTTCGAGCCGAAGGTCTGCTTGTTCCCTTCGACGATTATTTGGATAAATATCCGAATCTTAAGAAATGGGCAGGAGAGTCAACACTGGATATGCTTCGCTCTTCTGACGGTAAGCTCTATCAGTTCCCCAATTGGTATACGACGCAGCCAAACGGCAACGCTGGTTATCTAGTCAACAAGAAGATCTATGAGGAGCTAGGTTCCCCAAGTTTGGAAACAACGGATGATCTCTATGCATATCTTCAGCAGGTGAAATCGAAATATCCTGATGTCGTGCCTTTCGAAGTTGGCCAAGGGGCTGAGGGCATTCAAATTCTAACATCCGCATTTGCTGAGAACCGGCCATACTTGTACAGCAGTCTTAACATGATGGCTATCCCTTCTGGAAATGAGCTGACTTCCGTTTTCGTAGATCCCATCTACCGCGAAACACTGCAGTACGCGAATAAGCTATATCGCGAGAGGCTGATCTCTCAGGATGCTTTCACTCAGAAATTGGAGCAGGTTGAGCAGAAAATCGTAACAGGAAAAATCGCAGTCTATGCCGCTTCCAGCCCAACCGAATTTGGTTCGAAGGGTGACGCAGCGTTAAAAGCGAAAGATCCAAACGCCGGCTATATTATGGTTTGGCCTATTCATAAGCAGGGACTCGATAAAAACAAAATTTTCCCTGGCGATTATAAACAGTTAGGGTGGAACGTTAGCGTCATCACTAAATCAGCCAAAGATCCTGAAGCGATCTTTGCCTTCTTGGACTGGTTTACTGGGCCTGAAGGTCAAAGAACAATCATGTGGGGACCAGAAGGTCTTTACTGGGAAGGAACGGACTCCGATGAGGCGCCGCTGTTTACTGAAAAGTTCACCAGCGATCAGAAAGGTCGCGATGAATTGATGAACTCACTCGTTAACTTCCAATGGAACGGAAATACCGTGTATATAGATAACTCAAAATCAAAATTTGAATCAACACTGCCTGCCGAAAAACGTAGTTGGGAGACTTATTGGCAGTCGGAAATTACGTGGAAGACGCAATGGAATACGACAGAGTTTGTGAACCTAGCACCTGCCGGAGATTCAGAGGAAGGCATCATTGCGCAATCGATTACTGAAATCTATGAGAAAGCAAATGCAAAAGCGGTTATTAGCGCTAAATCTGAAGAGGAGGTACTTAAAATTCTCGATCAAGCAGAGAAGGATGCGCAGAAGGCAGGATATAAACAACTTTTAAAATACAATACCGAGAGATGGCAAGAAAACATAAGCAAACATAAATAAAGCTCATAATCAAAAACATGCTCAGGGAGGCCTATCTGTGAAGTATAAGCTCAGATCAACGCTGCTCTTATCGATTATTGCTGCTATGTTTACTGCATTGCCCTTTACTGCTATGGCTGAGGAAGCTGCACAGCCGGAAGTTTTCGGTACGACTTTCGTAGATTCACTTGATCAGAAAGATCCGGATCGCTGGTATGCCTCTAACGGATGGTCCAATGGTGGTACTTTTCTAAGCGGCTGGAGAGACGATCATGTTTTCTTCGAAGACGGTAAATTGAAATTGATCATTGATGATAAACCATGTTCGGAAGATCAGGCGCTTTGCTCAGAGAAGCCTTACGCTTCTGGGGAGTATGCCTCGACGCAGCGTTATGGATACGGGAAATTCGAGGTTCGGATGAAGGCGGTCAAAGGGGATGGCGTTGTAACTGGCTTTTTCACCTATGGAGCCGATTCAGATGGCAAGGCCGATGAGATTGATGTTGAGATCCTTGGTAAAAATACAACCCAATTCGAAACAAACTACTTTACTAACGGTGTCGGTATGCATTCGACTATTATTCCGCTAGGATTCGATGCGGCGGATGATTTCCACGATTACGCATTTGAGTGGGCTCAGGATTCGATCAAGTGGTATGTAGATGGAAAGCTTGTTCATACTGAAAACGGCTCGAGGGGTGCACTGCCCTCCGTTCCTGGCTATATCCTCACGAACATGTGGCCGGCAACGAAGACCAATGGCTGGGCGAACGATTATGTCTACCCAGGAACACCCCAGATTGCTGAAGTCGATAGGATCGCATACACGTTGCCAAAACAAATGCCTAATCCTAACGTGGATACATCATTACCTAAAAATCAGAATCAATTCATCGATCTCCTTATCGAAGATGAACAAGAGCTCAAGGTATTCAAATTAGGTCAGACGGAAATGGCACCACTTCGTTTTCTGATGGAGGGTTTGAATGCAACAGTGAAATGGGATGTGAAGAATCATCAGATTATCGTCTATGATGCTGAATCCAAAACAGAAATGATTTTCGTGATAAATTCAAAAGATGTCATCATTAATGGGAAGAAGTTAACAATGGAAAAACCAGTTGTGCTGAAGCATGGCCATGCTTATGCACCTCTACATGTCTTGTCAGAAACAATCGGCGTCAAGCTGGTTCGGGATGAAGAAGCACATAAAGTAAGAATCACCAGAGGAACAAAGTAAAGAAAAGGCAACTTAGAAATGAAATAAAAAAATATAACGAAACAAGTTGTTAGCCGGAGCCATCATAAATGTGTTGTGTGCTTATTCACAACATAGGTGTATCCGGCTATCAGTTTTCGGTATTAGATATGGGAGTGGGAACCTTGAATTATTATTTAGGTGTTGACGGCGGAGGCAGTAAAACGCTCGCAGTCGTATCTGATTCGGCAGGAAATATAATCGGACGAGGAGAGAGCGGGTGCGGCAACCATCAATTAGGGGTTGAGCTTGCTAACCGTAATATTCGAGAAGCAGTTAATATGGCTTTGTTGCAGGCGAGAATCGAGCAATCTGAAATCGAGTTCGCGATGTTTGGCTTAGCAGGCGCCGATCGAGAAGCAGACTTTCGAGTATTGAGACCGATGATTGCGAAATTAGGCTTTCATAAACATAGTATTGTGTGCGATACAGTCATTGGACTTAGGGCGGGAACTAAGCAATCAGCTGGAGTCGTAATTATATGCGGAAGCGGGACGAATTGTTATGGCATGAATAAGCAAGGTCAAGGCTTCCAATGCGGCGGATTTGGATATGCTTTTGGTGATTTCGGCGGAGGATCAGATTTGGCAGTGGAAGTGTTTCGAGCCGTAATTCGCTCTTGGGAGGGAAGAGAAGGTGAGACTTTATTAACTAATGCTGTTCTTCGAGCTTTAGGATATGCATCCGTTGAACAAATGTATAATTCATATCTAGACGAAGGGATGAGAATTCCTCATGATTTAGCGAAATTGTTATTTGAATATGCTGGGGAGGATGAGGTTGCACGCTGTATCCTGCTACGACAAGGTACCGAGTTAGGATTGGCAGCTAGTGCGGTCATCCGAAAATTAGGCATGCAAGAAGAAAGGTTCGATCTCGTCATGGTTGGCAGCATACTGACTCGAGGTGATAGTCAGTACATAGCACCGTACATTGAAAAAGTTGTGGGTGAGGCAGCTCCGGATTGCACATTGCGAATGCTGACGATGGAACCAGTTGCGGGAGCGATTCTATTAGCCATGGAGGATTCAGGCTGCGATATTGAGGCGAGCGTCTACGAACTATTGGAAGCGAAATTATCGGTGAAGGAGATTAGAACATCATGAGTAATCGTTTAAAAGTTGCCGTAATCGGTGGAGGATCATCTTATACCCCTGAACTAATAGAAGGGTTTATCAAGAATTATAATACGTTTCCAGTTACTGAAATCGTATTAGTAGATATTTCAGAAGGATTACGAAAGCTTTCTATTGTGGGAGAACTTGCTAAGCGAATGATTAAGAAGTCTGGGCTGCCCATCGAAGTCAAGTTGACGCTAGACAGGCGCTCAGCGTTAGATGGAGCCCATTACGTTTCAACACAAATGCGTGTCGGATTGTTGGAAGCCCGCCGCTGGGATGAGACAATTCCCTTGAAGTACGGGATGATTGGACAGGAAACGACAGGGCCGGGTGGAATGATGAAAGGCCTTCGTACGATTCCTGTTCTGCTTGATATATGCCGGGATATGGAAGAGCTGTGCCCCGATGCGTGGTTGCTTAACTTCACAAACCCTGCCGGGATGGTAACAGAAGCCATTAACAAACATTCGAAAATACGATCGATTGGTTTATGCAATTCACCTATCGCAGCATACAAATGGCTATCTTCCTTATATTCCGTACCCATTGATCGAATTCAATGCGAGTTTGTCGGTCTTAATCACTTGCACTGGATTAATCACATTACGGTTGATGGAGAGCCTAAGCTAATCGAATTACTTGGTAATCGTGATGGGTACTCGGCCAAGAACGTTCCGCAATATGATTGGAATGCTAGTCTTCTTCATTCTCTCGGTGCTATTCCATCTTATTACTTGAAATACTTTTATCTTCATCGAGAAATTTTGGAGGAACAACAAGCAGCGGCACTTCGGGGTGAAACACGTGCGGAAATGGTGAAGCGGCTTGAGGATGAATTATTTGAGATCTATCAGAATCCGGAGCTCTCCGAGAAGCCAAAGCAGCTCGAACAACGCGGTGGGGCTTACTATTCGGAGGCGGCTGTAAGGCTAATGAATTCACTTCACAACGACTCGGGAGATATTCAGACCTTGAATGTTTCTAATCAAGGCATTTTAGATTTTCTGCCTGATGACGCCTGCATTGAAGTGAATTGCCGAGTAACCAAGCAAGGTCCAGTTCCTCAACCGGTAACCGCGGTACCTTCTTCTGTAAAGGGATTGATTCACGCGGTGAAAACATATGAACAGTTGACGATCGAAGCAGCAATTACCGGAGACAAGGGGGTGGCATTATTAGCATTGGCGCATCATCCACTCGTTTCTTCTGCGAATGACGCAGAGCGGATGCTTGATGAAATGCTGGAGAAGAACAAAGCGTATTTACCTTTGTTTGATTAGAAGTTCCACAGAAGACATTTCATTCGATGAACCGTTAAATGGGACTAATAATAATTTGTTCTACACTTCGGATGGTTGGGGGAACGGCGTAGATTTTGGAGTAGGCTGGAGGGCGAATAACCAGGAATTTAGTAAAGCAATTACGGCATAACAGTCAGTTTCTTCAAATCGCTGCCGAGAGAGCTAGAGGAAGCTTCCTATATAAACGGAGCGGGGTATTACATTGTTGCGGGTATAACCGCGGGAGCTGTTAAGTGACGATGGGAAGTTTGATGAAACGTATATGTTTTTATGTGAATTGCTCTTAATAGTTAAAACGTAATAAGAACTGAGAATAAATAGCGAGAAAAAGAGGTGAACCCTCCCGTTGACCGGGAAGCGATCACCTCTTAGTCATCTTATTTTATTTACTAACGGCTTAACTTAAATTCTGCCTGTATATTGTCATAATACAAAGTGGACAGTCCTTCGAATCCAGAATCCGTACCAATTATTAGATAGGCATTGCCGTTTTTATCGGTTGTTATCTTAGTTTCATATTTGAAAGGCTTACGTTGATATCCTTCCTTATCCGAGTCTGGTTTCGCGACATCACCGATCCGCTGCATGTGTTTTCCGCTCTCAAATTGACTTCCGGTATCGATACTCATTCTATAGTAATCATCTACTATAATCGGCTTCGGTTCAACATTGACTACCCCAGCTTTTACATGAACAGCTTCCGCAGGTGATCCGCCAACACCGAAACTGCCTCCTGTTTCATTCGTATATAAATCGAATGTCATACTAGCTTCATATGTTGTATTGGATTGAAGACCAGATATTTTTCTATACATGAACATAAATAAGTCATCGCTTCGGTTCATACCTTTAAGCTTATATCCATAGTTTTCAGTGTTCCTAGGGAGAGGAAGGAGTTCTCTCTTATGTTCGAGTTCATAAATTTTATTATCGCCTTTGGACGGCAAGTCTGCGAACTCTCCAATCCAGTTGTCAGTATCCTTGTCAAATAAGAAACTATATTTAATACTTTTTATTTCTTTCGGTTTAGATATAGTTACCTGACTAGTATCCGACTGCCAAACGATGTTACTGTGGAGTGCATCGGCAATAGCACGCAATGGCACGAAGGCATTTCCATCCAGAGATATAACCTTTACAGGCATTTGGATGTACGAACCGTCTTCTTTCCATATACGATTGTCATTTAATTTGATGGAATATGTCGTATTGTTGAGAGTAAGAGTGATTTGCTCCTTCTTTTCTTCCCAAGTAACCGGTATTTCTAATCCATTCGCTAATGCTCGAATTGGAACCATTGAATAACCGTTAGAGAGGTATGGAGCATTTTTTAAATAATGTGTTCCTCTATAGTCGATTACTGTTTTTTTACCAATATGAAAGGTGACAGAAGTAGCAGTCATTGCCTGAACTGTTCTTGCAGGAATAACCAGCATGGATGATACAGACATTAGTGTTAAAGATGCAAATATAATCGCTTTCGACATTTTTTTCATAATAATCCCTCTCATTAACTGAATTAGTATGTGAAGGCCTTTCACCTTATTCTTAACGGAGGAATATCTTGTTTAGTTGCAAATGATTTTGAAAGCAAGTGATTTTAATAAAAATAAAACGATATTTTGTAACAGAATTTAATTAAATCAGGTATTTTAACAGCATGAAGTAATTAATAAAAGAGAAATTCACGAATAAAAAATAATATAATAACTGGAAAAATAAATATATTAAAAATATTATCCATTTGTAAGAATGTCTCGAATCATGATTGCTTCACTTCATAAATCATGTAGGGATGGAATAGATGCCATTTCGGGATCATAAGTGAAACAAAGGCCAACCAGATGATCTGGTTGGCCTTCTTTTTCTATGTCTATCCAAATCTACGAGAAATGAAATCAGTAAGCATTACGAGGTTTAACCTTGATGTCAGTGGAGCCTTCCTGCTCCTTCAGTACTGCAAGGAGCTTATCGCCTTCGACATCCAGGTTCGGCAGCATGCGGTCTAACCATTTTGGCAGCCACCACGCTTTATCTCCGAAGATCGCCATGACTGCTGGGACGAGCGCCATGCGGACGATGAAGGCATCAATAAGAATGCCGATCGCCAGCGCAAAACCGATCTGTTTGATCATGATATCATGAGCGAAAATAAAGCCGGCGAAGACGGATACCATAATCACGGCTGCCGCTACAACTACGCGGCTGGCCTGATTGTATCCGTGAACGACGCTCTCCGTTCCACGATGCCCATGGACGTATGACTCGCGCATCGAACTGACAAGGAAGACCTGATAATCCATCGCCAGCCCATAAAGAATGCCGGTAACCATAATCGGCATAAAGCTGAGCAGCGGACCGCCGGTATCAAAGCCGAAGAGGGAGTGCAGCCATCCCCATTGGAATACGGCTGTAGTAATCCCGAATGTGGCGAGCACAC
This sequence comes from Paenibacillus sp. J31P13, assembly GCF_056269295.1. NCBI lineage: Bacteria > Bacillati > Bacillota > Bacilli > Caryophanales > Paenibacillaceae > Paenibacillus > Paenibacillus sp. J31P13. Next base: position 228,953 of record NZ_JBWDNR010000007.1, on the reverse strand, counting down.
TAAGAAGGAAGCCAACCGTAGCTTTGAGCGGTACGATAATTGAGCGAAATACGAGCAGCAGAATAATGAGCGATAGGATGACGATAATGCCGACGTAAAGCGGGAATACCTCAGCCAGCTTCGAGGACATATCGATGTTGATCGCGGTGAATCCAGTAACGCCAATCGTGACATCATCCATCAGCGCCATGCTCGGATCGGACGCGCGAAGCTCTTGCACCAAATCTTTCGTATCTGCATCGGTAGGCCCTGTTTTCGGAATGAGACTAATAATCGCCATATTGCCGGTTTTGTTTACGCCCATCGGCGTTACGAGCGAAACGTTGTCATGCTGCTGGAGCTTTTGAACCAGCTGGCCCAGCGTTTCCATCGTAATGGTGTCCGAGGCTCCTTTTGGTTCGGCGACCAGGAGCAGCGGACCATTGAAGCCCTCGCCGAAGCCGTTTGAAATGGCGTCGTAGCTCTGTCTGGATGGAGTGTCCAAGTTCGCCGTGGCACCCGAAGGGATGCCCATTTCCATGTTTGCGACCGGAAGTGCCGCTGCGCCAAGGATGACAATGACGCCAACAATAATCAGCCAACGACCCTTAGATACGCCTTTTATCCAGCGGTGTGCGAATCCATGAGAAATTTTATTCGTATGGCTGCTGCTCTTCGTGCGCGCTTTAGCCGAGCAGATGCGTTCACCCATCAGACCCAGTAGAGCCGGCAGCAGGGTAAGGGCAACGAGTACATTGACGAGGACGGCCAAAGCGGCAACAAGCGCCATCGCGGATAAAAAGCCAATTCCGATCACAAGCATGCCGCACAAGGCAATGATAACGGTCAAGCCAGCGAAAAACACGGCGCTCCCAGCGGTGCCGACTGCTCTGCTAGCTGCTTCCCGAGCACTTAGTCCCTGATCGAGAATCATGCGGCGCTGGCGGTTTACGATGAACAGCGAGTAGTCGATACCAACGGCAAGCCCAACCATCAGCGCCAAAACAGGCGTGAGATCGGTCATATGAATGAATTTCGAGAAGGCATATGCCCCACCTACGCTTATACCTACTCCCATTAGAGCGGTCAGAAGCGGCAAGCCTGCAGCAACAACTGAACCTAGTGTCATGAAAAGCACAACAGCGGCGACAGCGATACCGATTGCTTCAGTCGAACCAATAGCAGGCTTGGTCGAAAGGGAGTCGCTAGGTAATGCGGTAATACCAGTCTGCTCAACGATCATGACGGCATCAATTACGGAATCGGGGACCGATTCGGGAAGCGACATTTGCTGAACAGTGAATTGGAATTGGAACAGGGCGACGCTGCCGTCAGATGCAAGCATCACGCCTGGTACTGGAACACCGTTCACCATCAGAGGACCGTAGGGAGGAATTTCACCTGTGGTTTCTTGCGCTGCTCCGTTCCCTTGTGCTGCTTCACTTCCTTGCGTGTTGCCAGATGCTGAAGCACCGGCTTTCGCAGCCAGTTCGATGGGATTAATAACATATTCAAGGTTGTATACATCATTAACAGCATTGCTAATGGAGCTCAAACGCTCCGGCGTGTCCAGACGTTCACCCTTTGGTGCCGTAAACACGATACTGGCTTGTCCGCCCGAAGCTTCCGGCAGCTCTGCCGACAACTGGTCTAACACCTTCTGCGATTCCGTGCCCTCAATTTTCATATCGGAACTGACATGTATTCCGTTGACCCCGAGTATGGCGAGCACAACTCCGAGGATCGCGATCCAACTGATAATGAAATACCATGGTTTGGTATAGGCTGACTTGCCCAATCTGTACAGGAACGTTGACATAAGTTATGGCTTCTCCTTTGCATGTAGAAATAACTTGAAGTAATGGACTAGAATCCGTTTCGCAAGTAATCGAACATGGTGTCTAAATAGTGATCGAGCGTAACAGCCTCCGGGATTTCAGCGGCTGATTGACCTGGAAGCAGCACGTTCAGGCTGCCGTCAAATAATGGAAGTACCGCCCCATAAACAGCGCCGACGAGAAGGTGGGTATACCCCTCGGGATAACGGCCATGGGATAACTCACTCAATGTCTCCTGAGCGGATATTTGCAGACGGCGCAGTCCGCTGAGGATGTATGGTTCAAGTGACGGGAACTGCTTCGAGAGCGATACAAGCTGTTGCAATTTCAAGAAGTGCTCTGCTGTCAGCTGCATCTTCATCAAATGGTACAGGATATCAAGCGGGGAAATGTCCTCGTTTAATCCTTCGATCCAATCCTTCACTTCATCAGCGCCTTTAAAGATGACAGCCGCCGACGCTACCGCTTCCTCCTTGCAGGAGTAGTGGTTCGCGAACGTTCTTCTGGAGTAACCGGCGCGCTGCACGACATCTTCGACAACGAAGCCGTCCATTCCCCTTTCAAGAGCAAGAGCGAACGCTGCATCGGCAAGCGCATACGCGGTTGCTTCTCTTTTGATATGGCGTAGGTTTTGTTTGTTCATCATATAACGCCTAAGCGTTCACCTCTTTTCAGATGGACTGGAAGCTTTTTCGAAAATAAACACATATCTATATTATTGCCCAATGGGCAATGATGCACAATGGGCAAGTTGTTACGGATTTGTGGCGTTGAAATGCACCGCAGGGCGGAGTCAAAAAGTCGGGAGAGAGCTAGGTAGCCTCAAGGCAGCCTGCTTTTTTGCTATGTTACCGCACAAAGAGCAAATGATTACGATGAAAATCCAATCACCGTTATATGGTTTGCCTTAATAAATGCGCTTACAATGAATATCAGAAGGAGGGACGCGACATCATGTTAGCAAGACTTTACAAATACCGATGGCAATATGTAATGATTTTTCCGGCCGTTTTGCTTTTGCTTCTATTTAATTATGTTCCCATGGCTGGCATTCAAATCGCATTCCGTGACTTTCAAATTGGTTCCTCGATATGGGACAGCACTTGGGTAGGATTACAAAACTTTTCGTTTTTACAAGAGCCTCAGTTTTGGATAGTCGTAAAAAATACGTTATTCATTTCGGTATTGAAATTCGTATTCGGATTTCCGGCTCCGATCATACTGGCCATAATGATTAATGAATTGGTGAGTGCAGGATTTAAAAGATTCGTGCAATCTGTCAGCTACCTGCCCCATTTCTTCTCATGGATTGTTGTTGCTTATATTTTGCAATCATTTCTTACTTTAGACGGCGGCTTAGCGAATGATTTGATCACGAAAATGGGTGGGGAGCCGATCTTCTTCCTTGGCTCGGAAGATTGGTTCAGGCCCATGATCATCTCTAGCGGTTTATGGAAAGAAGTAGGCTGGAATACGATTTTATATCTCGCGGCGATTACGGCGATCGATCCCCAGTTATATGAAGCGGCTAAGGTGGAAGGTGCAGGGAAGTGGGCGCAGATTCGGAATGTCACGCTGCCAGGCATTATACCAACGGTTTCGATCGTTCTCATCCTTAGCATTCCAAGTCTTATTACCGTGGGCATGGATCAGATTTATCCGCTCTTGAATCCGGCGAATATGCAGGTAGGGGACGTTCTCGATACGTATGTTCTTCGAACCGGTCTTCAACAGGGGTATTTCGGAATGGCTACTGCTATTGGATTGCTGTCATCCGTTATAAGTCTTATTTTAGTCGTGTTCACGAACCAGGTATCTAGAAAATTGAATGGCGAGGGGTTGTGGTAATCGATGAAACGTACATCTGGAGAAATCATCTCGCAATGCATCCTTGTCGGTTTAATGCTTCTGCTATGTTTGTCCGTGCTGTATCCTTTCGCCTATATGCTGGCGATCTCGCTGAATGAGGGAACTGACGCGGCGAAGGGCGGCGTTTACTTATGGCCAAGGGCGTTTACGCTAATCAACTATGAAATTGTGCTCGGCAACGAAGTCATCCAGCATGCTTATCTGATTACGATCCTGCGTACCATTCTTGGCACAATAGCTGGTCTTTTGGTCACGCTGATGGTTGCATTCGGTTTATCGTATACGCAGGTTCCGTTCCGCAAATCGATTCTGAGTTATATTTTGATCACCATGCTCTTTAGCGGAGGACTTGTACCTCTCTATATTCAGCTTTATAACTTGGGTCTTATTAATAACTTTTTGGTTTATATCATACCCGGCATGTTCTCAGCGTGGAATATGTTTGTCATGTTGAAGTTCATTCAAGGCATTCCAGAGGCGCTTATTGAGTCGGCAGAGCTGGACGGCGCTGGGCCGTTCCGCGTATTGCTCCAAATTATTGTTCCGTTATCGAAACCTATGCTTGCGGCACTCGGTTTGTTCACCGCTGTCGGCCATTGGAATGATTGGTTCGCAGGAGCGTTCTATGTCACCAAACAAGACCTAATTCCAGTACAAACATTTTTACAACAGCTTTTGTCGGCGCAGGACATGTCAGCTATCTTAGGTTCGAATTCGAATCAGGAAGCGCTCGCAAGGGGATCGCAAATGCAAAATGTGACGCTCATGTCAGTCAAAATGGCAACGGTAATGGTAAGCGCCATTCCGATTCTCTGTGTGTATCCGTTCCTTCAAAAATATTTTGTGAAGGGCGTATTGATCGGCTCTGTTAAAGGGTAATAGCGGACTAATGATGGGTATTATGATTGACCATATACCATGACAAGGCAACAGAAGAGGGGAGATTTAAGGATGGAAAGCAAATGGTTAAAGAAGAGCGGCTTAATGGCAATGACCGCGGTCTTACTGCTGTCTGTGGTCGCAGGATGTTCCGGTTCGAACACACCTAAGAATGATCCGAAGAACACGAATACAGAGCAGGGCAGCAGCAAAGGAACGACAGGAACTCAAAAATTTAATCTTTGGTTGGGCTGGTCGGCTACGATTAACAATGATAGTCTTGTCCAAAAGTATTGGAAAGAAGAGGAGCCTGGCGTAGAAGTAGAGCTTGAGGCGACGCAAGGGGACGCGATAACCGCGCTTAACTTAAAGCTGAACACGGGCGGCTTCGAGGATGCAGCCATCTTCAATCGCAGCGAAATTGTAAAAGCAGCAATGATTCGTTCCAATAAAATCATGTCAGTGGAGCAATATTTCGATATGCCTGATAAATATCCAAGCCTTGCAGCAATTCCTAAGGAGTATTTGGAACAGATGAAGGACGCGGATGGACATATTTGGTCTATTCCGACCTGGTTCGACCAAAATCCTGACAATCCGTGGCCGGGCTGGGCATCACAAACATGGCTCGTACGTACGGATGTTCTAGAGAAGGCGGGAATGACCGTAGCAGATTTGGCTACTATTGAAGGCGTTGAAGCATTCTTGAAAAAAGCTGCCGAGCAAAAAGACGAGTCCGGCAAGTCATTGCTTCCTCTTAGTTTCTTAATGGACCCTAACGATACGGCAACTTGGAACGATGAAAACGCGGTTTTGAGCACGTTCGGCGTAACGACGGGAGGCGGCATTATCCCGGTAGAGAAGAAAGGCGACGAATTGGTCTTGTTGTACGATGACCCGCAGTATAAAGCGGCTTACCAATGGATGAGCAAAATGTATCGCTCCAACCTGGTTGATCCGGAGGTCGTAACCGATAAGAAAGAACGCTACAAAGAGAAAAACAAAGCCGGACGCACGGCTATGAACGTGGGCAGCTTTTTTAATGTCGATGCGACATTATGGGAGCAACTAGATGGACCGACAGAGCCGGGCTGGTTCTATCAAGTCGTTCCATTCCCTAAAGTAGAGGGCGTTGAGAAGCTGGGAGCAAACACAGTCATCAATCCGTATCCGGGATATGACGTCTACATTAGCAAAGACTCCAAAAATGCAGAGGCGATTTTGAAGTTCCTTGACTACACGCTTCAGCCGAAAGCAGAGCAACAAAACGTAATTAACGAAGGACCGGAAGGAAAGTTCTGGAGCTGGATCGATCAGCCGCTGGGAAAATGGAAATATACAGATGCCGTATACGAGAAAGCTCGTAATTCCGGCGAGCCTGCTCAGAAAGCAAAAGTAACTCCTGAGCTTTACATGATTTCTACTTACAATAATGATTGGTATCCATGGTGGAACTACGGTGATAGCGATAAAGCAGGAAGCAAAAAGACGGCGGAATTCACCGCTGCGGTAGGTCAGATGGGCGCTGTACGCAGCTCGCAACCCCATGATTTGGTTAAGGCCAAAGCTGGAGGATTGTTAGAGAAATATTTGCCCGAGCTCGAGAACATAAGAAAAGAGTACAGAGCGAAATTCATCATGGCAACAAGCGACGAACAGTTCGAAACGACCTGGAAAGCATTCCGCGATGCGCTTGAGAAACGTGGGCACTGGACGGAAGTCAAGCAGGAGTGGCATGAGCAGTATGACCTTCTGCTAAAAGAGCAAGGCGGGCAATAGCCGCTGACGGAGCAACCCCTTTATAGAGGTTGCTCCCTTTTCCATTGTTGTGATTGCCGTTAAACTGTGGAAAGGAGGAGGAATACGATGCAATTTCGACGCAGCCTTGAAAGAACCGTAATTCGCTATACCAGAAAGATGAATCTACGCGGTAAAATATTGTTTCTATACGGAGCCATTATCTTTGTTCCTACCATATTGCTAGGAATTGGGGCTACTTACCTTGCGCTTGAGAGCTTCCGAGACAACTATATGGTCACGGTTAATGAAGCGATGCGCCAGACGGTTCAGAATATCGAATTCCGAAAGCAAAGCTATGATGTGCTCGCTATACGGACGGCAACGGATGGAGAGCTGATCTCACGGTTGAGCCGGGATTATTCGGATATGTTTGAGCAGTTGAATACGGTCGAATATGTGGACCGATCATTCCTATTCACGAGTAAATACTTGCCGGGAATTGAAGACTTTCGGATTTATCATACAAATCCGATGCTCGTGCAGGACGGACGGCTGCTTTGGAAGCCGGAAGGGCGAAAGCTGCAGCCAGGCATCGATGAGACGACTTGGTTCGAGAATGCGAGCGAAACCCCAAACTCATTATTATGGAAAAACGTGAACAAGGATAAGCTTGTCATTTCTCATAAAATTATGAGTCCATCAGGTAATCTGCTGGGTATCATCTATATGCTTCTTGATTATCGAACCGTGTTCGGCAAGTTGTTCGACCGGCCGTTCGGAGGTTCTGGGGATTTATTGATCATTGACGAAAACGGCTATATTATCGTTTCCTCCGATCCGCAGCAAATCGGCTTGAAGGCCGAAGAGACGCCATTAAATAAGGGCTTGGGCGAGACGGGCTTATCCGATGGAAGAATAGTCGATGGGAATCTCATAATGGTAAGGGCAATTGATTCAAATTGGCGCGTAGCTGCGCTCATTCAGATGGATCAGTTAGAGAGACAGTCCAAGTCAATTCTGTATGGTATTATCGCGGCGATATTCTTTTTTCTGGTTTGCTCCACCTTTCTGATCATGACGGTGCTGAAAAATGTTGTTTGGCGTATTCACAAGCTTGGCACGCGCATGCATGATATCAGCCAAGGTCAATTCGATGTTAGCATTCGGAATACAGGCAAGGATGAGCTCGGCGATCTTGAGGTTCTGTTCAACTCCATGTCTGGCCGCTTAGGGAAGCTTGTAGAAGATATAACCCAAGCCAAGCTCAGGGAGCGGGAACAATCGTTTAAAGCATTACAGGCGCAGATCAATCCCCATTTTATTTATAATTCGCTCAGCCTGCTGAGATGGAGAGCATTAGATCTCCAAGATGAGACGCAGCTGCGTACCATTGATGCATTGACCGCATTTTACCGGTTGGCGCTGGACAATAAAATCAATGTGACGCAAATAAAAGGTGAGCTTGATCATGTGAAAGCCTATTTGGATATTCAGGAGATGCGTTACCCGGACAGGGTAAACATTGATTGGCACATTGAAGAAGAATTGCAGGAGTTATATACAATTAAGCTGCTGCTGCAGCCTATTGTAGAAAACTGTTATTTACACGGCAACATTACAGGCAAGAAAGACGCTGTCATCCGAATATCGGCACAGCTTGAGCAGGATAACGTTCGATTCGAGGTTTTCGATAATGGGAGAGGCATCCCAAGCAGGACTTTGGAGCAAATTCAGCAAGGGAAACAGGTAGGGAGCGGCAATGGATATGGTACGGCAAATATTCGCGAAAGACTCCAGCTGTATTTTGAAAATAAGCATCAATTCACGATAGAAAGCAAAGAAAACGAGTGGACAGCGGTAACGATTATTATTCCGGTCTGCGTACAAAGGCCGGAGATAAGGAAGGTGTTGTAACGTTGTTAAAAGCGTTAATCGTTGATGATGAGCCTACTCATATTCAAGGGCTTGTTCGATATATTCGATGGCAGGAGCTGGGTTATGATGCGCCTTACACGGCTGAGTCGGGACTCGAGGCGTTAGATATATTGCGGAACAATCGAATAGATGTGCTCATATCGGATGTTTCGATGCCCGTCATGACAGGCATCGAGCTTGTTGCCGAAAGTAAAGCTTTGTATACACAGCTTCAGGTGCTTATGATTAGCGGATACAATGAATTTGAATTCGTTCAGGAAGCCATGAACGTAGGAGCGCAGGCTTATGTGTTAAAGCCGATTAAAGTAGAGGAAGTCGAAAGTAAGCTGGCAAGCTTTCGTACGACTATAGAGAAGCTGAAGCAAATCGAGAATCAAGCGCAGGAGCTGAGGCAGAAAGTATCAGGCAGCTTGGACGTCGTCAGGGAGCGGTTCGTAGCGGATGTCATTGCAGAAGAAGGCGTTAATAATGAAATGCTGCTTTCATGGAGACGTCTGCTGGATCTTCCCCTCAACAATCAAGAAATGGGGTTAATCGTCTTCAGTTATGACCAATTCCATTCCTCGGGACAGGATGCGAGAGAGCGAGTCGCTATCGGAACGGGATTTTTGAAAGCGGTTAATATCGGTTTAAGCGATTATCATCATGTATATGTCGCTAAGACTGATGCCGATGAGATTGTCGCTCTGCACATTAATTTACATCCTCTGGAGCGGGCCTCAATTGAAAAGCAGCTTGTATTCATTCAAAACGTCATGCGGGAGCAATACGATTCAACGATAACGATCGGCAATAGTCGAACATGCACGAGCTGGGAAGAGCTTCCTTTCCTTTACAAGGAAGCGAAGTTCATGATGGCAAGATCACGCCTAATGGAGGGTGGTCTACTATTACATTACGACCGTCTGGATGAAACAGATTTTCAACAATTTCGGTTGCACGAAGAGGTTATACCCGAAATTATACAGCTGACTGAAGTTTCCGCTGATGCCCGTAAGGTTGCCGAACATGTTAACCATGTATTCGATATGCTGCTGTCTCAGCCTTCTATACTATTCTCTTACATTCAAGCGTTTGGCATGGCGCTGCTAAGCGAGCTTGCCCGTAAGCAGAAGTGGAGCAAAGAGGTCGGCGGGGAAATGAATTTGGAAATGTGGCAAAAACTTATCGATTGCAGGAACGAGGTGCAAGTTCGAGAAGTCGTGCTCGATTACGTTCAGCGCTATATGGTCATTGAAACGAAGAGCGAAGCGAATCAAAGGCATAATCTGATCGGCAAGATTTCCGAGTATATAGAAGCGCATTTCCAAGCGCATATAACCGTTAAGCAAATCGCCGAAATTTATCATCTGAATGCCAGTTACTTAAGTGTGTTGTTCAAGAAAGAAATGGGCAAAACGATATCCGATTTTTTGCAGGAAATACGTATGAATAGAGCAAAAGAGCTGCTTCGAGATCCAAGCATCAAAATATACGAAGTATCTGAGCAGGTCGGGTTTCAAACCTCCGCTTATTTTGCTTATTTATTTAAGAAGACGACAGGATATACGCCGCAAGAATTTAGAGACTATCACTAAAGAGTATTCTACCAAGGGCTGGAGGCAGTTATAGATATGATACAAGAATCAATAGCGGGCATATGGAGATTTTGCTTGGACGAGTCGAAACAAGGCATCGATCAAACATATTATAACGAGCGGCTGCAGGATCAAATTCAGTTGCCCGGGACAACAGCGGAAAATAAAAAAGGTGAATATAACAGGGCTAGAGAAGTCGCCCATTTGACCGAAACTTATCCGCTTAATGGTTATGCATGGTACCAACGAGAGATTGAAATCAAGGAAGAATGGGCAAACAAGCATATCCAGTTATACTTGGAGCGGACGAGAGTGACACAGATTTGGATCGGCGATGAATGGAAAGGAATGCAGAACAGCGTTAGCGCACCTCATATCTATGATTTTGGGACAATGACTCCGGGCACATATACCTTAACCGTAATGGTCGATAACAGCGGCTTGCCGATAAAGGGCGGGCATATGACATCTCCCGATACGCAAACGAACTGGAACGGACTGCTCGGCAGAATAGAGATTCAAGCAGCGGATCTGATCCGTTTGGATAATGTTCAGGCATTTCCTGATGTTGCAAATAAGTCCGTTCGGCTGAGGTTTCATGTGATAAACGATACCAAAGACAATGCGGATGCCAATATATCAATGGTGATAGCAGACGTTATTGGGACTGACCAACGATTCGCGAATCTTACGATAGCAGCAAAAACAACCTTGATTCATTCCGTACCGGGCAGTCAGACGTTTGAGTTAAATTATGAGCTCGGCGAAGATATCGAGCTGTGGGATGAGTTCAAGCCTGTACTCTATCGCTTGGATATGAGTCTTGAGGCCATCGCAAGCGGGCAGTTGTACCGAGATGAACAAACCGTAAGCTTCGGCATGCGTGAATTCGATACGGAAGGAACACAGTTTACGAATAATGGTCGTAAAGTGTTTTTGCGGGGAAAACATGATGCGCTGGTATTTCCATTAACAGGTTATGCGCCAATGACGGTGGAGGAATGGATCAAGGTACTTGCAACAGCCAAGTCTTATGGCATTAATCATTATCGCTTTCATACCTGCTGCCCGCCAGAAGCGGGATTTATGGCAGCGGATCTGCTCGGTGTTTATTTCGAGCCCGAGTTGCCGTATTGGGGCGCGTTTCAAGACCCAGAGGATGAGGGATATGACGAGGCTAAGGCTGACTACTTGCGTAAGGAAGGATTGCGTATATTGGAGGCTTACGGGAATCATCCTTCATTTGCCCTGTTTACGCTCGGCAACGAATTGCATGGCAGTCGTAAGGCGATGTCTAATCTGCTCGTGGAGTATCGGGAACGAGATAACAGGCGCTTATACGCAGAAGGAGCCAATAACTATTTCTGGGCACCGTCCTTCTCGAATGATTCCGATTTCTGGGTCACGATGCGAACAGGACATGGCGGCTCGATGGTTCGAGCATCGTTCTCCCATGCGGATTTGCCGCTTGGACATGTGCAGGCGAGCTATCCATCGACTGTAACGGACTATAAGAACAACCTTCCGGACATTCAAGTGCCTACAATAAGCCATGAAATTGGGCAATATCAATCATTCCCGAATTTTGGAGAAATAGATAAGTATACCGGCGTTTTGGAAGCACGGAATTTTGACGTTTTTCGCGAAAGGCTTAAAGCTGCGGGAATGCTGGATCAAGCCGATTCTTTCTTTAGGGCATCTGGTCAACTGGCGGTTATATGCTACCGAGAAGAGATTGAAGCCGCTTTGCGTACGCCGGGCTTCGGTGGGTTTCAACTGCTCGATCTGCAGGATTTTCCCGGTCAAGGTACGGCACTGGTTGGTGTATTGGACGCGTTCATGGAATCCAAGGGCTTCATAGAGCCAGAGCGGTGGCGCGAGTTTTGCTCAGAAATCGTCTTGCTTGCCCGGTTTCCGCGATTTACGTATACCGTGGATGAGACGTTTGTCGCTCAGTTGGAAATTGCGAATTACGGGGCTGGTGCGCTTGAAGCTGTACAACTGGAGTGGTCGCTTAAGCAAGGCGATCGACTAATAGAGGCTGGGGTTACGGCGGCAAAGGATGTCGGCCAAGGTGCATTGGAATCCATAGGAACGCTGCAAATCGATCTGTCCGCTGCGCTTTCTCCTGCCAAGCTTGAGCTTGAGCTAAAATGGAAGGGCAGCACCGTCACGAATCATTATCCGATCTGGGTATACCCGTCGGCGCAGGTTGAACCGAAGCTTCAAGCTAACGTCCATTTGCGGAGAGTATTCGACCAAGAGGTAAGTGATTTACTCGAAGGCGGCGGACGCGTCTTGCTCATTCCTCATCAAGAACAGCTGTCATCCCATATCAAAGGGGCTTTTGCTTCGGATTTCTGGTGTTATCCGATGTTTAGGTCTATTTGTGAAGGAAACAACGCGTCTCCTGCACCGGGAACGCTCGGTATCTTATGTGATGAGAAGCATCCCGCCTTTAGGATGTTTCCGACTGAGTTCCACAGCAATTGGCAGTGGTGGCCGATTCTGATGCACTCCCATTCGCTTATCCTTGATGAATGGCCGGAAGCTTTCCGTCCGATTGTACAGGTCATCGACAACTTTGAGCGCAATCATAAGTTAGGCTTAATCGTTGAAGCTAAGGTAGGCAAGGGAAGCTTGCTCGTGTGTGCAAGTGATCTTATAGGACAGCAAGAGAAGCCTGAGGTGCGCCAGCTTCTTCATAGTCTGCTGCAATATGCAACATCATCTGAGTTCAACCCATCATTTGAATTAAGCTATGATCAGGTATGCAGCGTGTTAGATCCAAACGTGATGAGCGAACGTGAGACGCATCGCGGTCAAGCCGTTATTAATCCTTCCTATCCGAACTAGCTAGGGGCAAGTTCATACTATTTTTAAAAGATATTCTTGTTGAACGAACGGGTCTGTTCGTTCAAGGGAGGAAGAATTAATGAAAAATATAAACGTCGATTTAGTTGCACGATTAATAAATGAACAATTTCCTGAATGGTCGGATTTAGAGATCAAATCTGTGAAATATGGTGGAAATGATAATAGAACGTTTCATTTAGGCGAGCATAGAAGTGTAAGGCTGCCGAGCGCAGCATCCTATGTTCCTCAAGTGGAGAAAGAACAGAAATGGCTGCCGATATTAAGCAAAGGACTTTCATTGCCGATTTCAACACCGTTAGCTAAAGGAAATCCTAGTGAAGAATATCCATGGCCATGGTCTATCAACAAGTGGTTAGATGGAGAGACATTGTCTCATGAAAATATTAGTGATCTGAATCAATTTGCAGAAGAGTTGGGTACATTTCTAATTGAATTACAATCTATAGATGCTAGTGAGGGTCCTTTAGCCGGGAAGCATAACTTTTATAGAGGCGGCTCTATTGCTGTATATGATGAAGAATCTAGATCTGCAATTGAGAATAATAAAGATACTTTTAATGAACATCTATTGAAAGAAATGTGGCAACTGGCATTGGATTCTGAATGGGATTCAGTACCAGTTTGGGTGCATGGTGATGTAGCGCCAGGAAATATACTTGTTAAAGATGGTAAGCTTTGCGCAGTCATTGATTTCGGTATATTGGGCGTAGGAGATCCTGCTTGTGATGCAGCAATGGCGTGGACTTTTTTTGAAAAAAATAGTAGAAAGACATTCAAGAGTGTACTGAATATGGATGAAGAAACGTGGAATAGAGCAAGAGGCTGGGCGCTATGGAAAGCTTTAATAACATATGACGGTAATAGAAATTCTAACGAAGCAATTGCGGAAGAATCACTTCGTATTATCAATATAATCGTAGATGATTACGTATCAGAGAAAACACATGAATGTTTCTAATCTCAAGGATGCCCAAGGATAGACAGAGAACCTGAAATATCTAGTATAAATTGATGGAAAAAGGAGGACCTATTCTTGTAGGATTGAGCTACATTCAACAATTCGCAGAAAAAGGTCTTCTTTTTCTTGAGCAAGTTTTATTTAATGTTTTTAATCGTCACCAGATAGACTAGCTATTTTTTAGACTCAAAATCAATTCCGGACATTAAATAAGGTAATGCTGATTTGATATAGTCTTCAGGCGATATATTATTGCTATTTCTTCTCCATTCTGTTGATGCTCCGTAAATACCCCAGCTTAATATGACTGCAGTAATTTTTAGCGCATCATCCGCTTCTTTCCTATTTTGTTTTAAAAGCATTTTGTAAAACAAGATTTCGAGCTGCTCCCTAATGATACGGCCAATGGTATCTTCATAACCTCTATGACAACGATTGGATAGTGAGTTTTGGAAGTTGGTAATGGCTTTGAAAATACTAATAAACAAATCTTCATTTTCTTCGTGTTTCTCCAAGTCATTTCCATTCAAATTAATCAATAACACCTCGGATAATACCTTTTCCAATAAGTCATATATATCTTCAAAATGATAATAGAAGGTTGCACGATTAATCATTGCCTCTGTTGTAATATCTTTAACGGTAATATCTTTGAATTCTTTTTTACCTGAAAGTTCAATAAAAGAATCCATAATTAATTTACGAGTACGTAGAATTCGGGGATCCGTTTTTGATTGAGTCATATCATTGTCCTTCCTGCTTTTTCAACAATTTCTTCAATGTGTTGTATTAACGACATATCTTAATATCTAGTGGTATTAATGGTTATTATTATGAACTACTATACGATTGTAAAGCAAATTAGGAATGCGTACTTTTTTGTATGCACGTAGAAGCTGGGGAGGAAAAATAAATTAATGAACAATAATAATATGATTTGTGATTTAGGAACAGGGGTATGCGGTGAAGCTGGTGAGGAGGAAATGGAGGTTATTGATTTCAATCAACCTCAAAAAACCATTGAAGTTTATTATGTAACGGATCCAATTTGCTCTCATTGCTGGGCTCTTGAACCAGTCCTTCGTCGGTTTAAAGAGCAATATGGTCACTATTTTAACTTTCACGTCCTTATGGGAGGTTTGCTGGAAAAATGGGGTGACGGACCTGTTGATCCTGCAAACGGAATTGCCGGACCTCAAGATGTCGCGGGTCATTGGAGAGAAGTTGGAGAACACTCACGTATGCCTATTGATGGTTCACTTTGGTATGACAACCCCGTTCATTCATCCTATCCACCATCTCGTGTATTTAAAGTGATTCAAAAAAACCATAATGCTAGATTGGCATATGAATTTTTACGTCGTGCGAGAGAAGCCGTGTTTGCATTTAATCAAAACATTGCGGATCAATCTATTATGGTTGAAATCGTAAATAATCTTGGACTTCATGGAGAAGCGATTGTAAATGAAGCGCAACAACCAGTTGGGCAACAATTATTAAACGAAGATTTTGATCGTACAAGAAGTCTAGGTGTCAGAGGGTTTCCAACTATTATAATAATGAATGCGGAAAACAAAGGCGTGAAAATGGTTGGCAGTCGTCCATTAGAATACTATATTGATGGATTAAAGCAGGCTCTTAATGTGGAAGAATTACAACCCAAACCACAACCATCACTCTCTAGCCTGCTTGAAAAAGAAAAGCTTCTATTTTCGAAAGAAATGGAAGTGATGTACGATATTGAAAAAGCAGATATGAATACTTTTATTGAAAAGGAACTTGCGTCAAGCAGCTATCAATTAAAGGAATTGCTAGGGGAATCATACGTTACAACTACAAAAGAATAAGGGAGAATGACAATGGCATACGTATTACAAGTGGATTTTGAAATGAATGGACCTTTCGGGAATGAAATGGCGGAGGCGTTTTCTGATTTAGCGAAAAGTATTAATGAAGAAGACGGATTCATGTGGAAGATTTGGACGGAAAGTCCAGAGACAAGCGAAGCCGGAGGCATTTATCTTTTCAAAACAAAAGAAACAGCTGAAAACTACTTAGATATGCATACAAAGAGATTAGCAGGATTCGGAATCTCGGAAGTAAATGCAAAGATTTTTTCCATTAATACTAAGCTTACTGAGATTAATAAAGGTCCAGTCAAATAAATAAAAAAACCTGCAAGCCTTACTATTAAAGGCTTGCAGGTTTTTTTCTTAAAGCAGTATTTAGAATCATACAAATGGTACAGACCTATTGCTCGCTAATCTTTTCAAAATCATAGGTGCCGCTGAAAAGATTATCGTCATGGAAAGCGATGAGCAGCATATCATAATGCTCGCTCGTTAAAATCTTTTGCAAGCTGAATTCCGAATAATAACGACTATCGTAAACGGTTAGTTTGTTAAAATGCTGAGCTAAATACGGCGTGAGGGGATTCATGAAAGAGTCTTTAAGCAGCATAACATTTAAGTTATTATTTGCTTTTGGATTTTCATATGTGATTTTTCGTCTATCGCCGCCAAATAGGGTGCCATAAGCATAAGTGCTTCGACCCTTTTTATAACCATAAAAGTCTTTGAAGCTGGTAACTAATTCTGTTCCGTCTTTGTCAATAACCTCGAATTTCTTAAATGCAAAAGGTGTTTTAGGCTCGTAAATAGCCGTTCTATCTGCTGTTTTAGGATTTATCACATAATTAATTTGAGTATTATAGCTGCCTTCGAATTTACCGGTTGTTAATGTAGATACATTGATCTCACTTAAAGAAAGGGGCTTGTCCTCGAATATATTCGACTTATTGGAAATTTGAGTAATCATTTCCTGATAGGCTGCAAAAGCTCCTTTGATTGTCCAGTGGTGGTCAGTTTCAAAGTATAGCTCTTCGGACTGGGCTTTTGTAAAGGTATCGAATTTGTCTCCGACATCAACAACTTTCACATCATCGCTCAGCTTAGATAAGAAATAGTTTTTGGATCTTGTGTAAGCATCAGTTTGCAAATATTCCGGGTATAAATGCAATAATCCTTTGGTTCTCGACGGATTGAAGACAAAGTACGTTTCTGTTTTTTGAGCTTCGGCGAATTTCACCGCTTCGTTTAATTTTGCGGTCGATTCATCGATTCTGCTCTCATGAACAACCTTGTCCGTATTAGGCAATATCCACTTATGATTGATCAATACGAGTTTCGATACTATGCGTGAATCCTTTATTACTGTCCCGTCTTCGGGATTCAGTGGTTTCTTTGTGTTAAACATGTTTTCGAAAAGCAATGAATTATTCAGCTTAGAATTTTGCTGCTTTTGATAGATGGCAACCATTTCATTACGAAAAACAATTTGGTCATTTACATACTGATTCATGTCCTCGAAGAAAGTTCGTGATGTAACAGTTTTCGTGCTGATAGTAGGAAAATGGCTTAAAATTCTATTTTCGCTAGTGGAGATGTCTTTATCCGGTAATAGGATGCTAGCGATTCCGAAACCAAAAATAATAGCTAGAAAAGTGACTATATATAGGATTGAAGTTTGTTTATTCAATGATCTGCTCCTATTGATGAATTTAGAATCTAAAATACAAGAAAGGATTATAGGTGGAATTAATCAGATACAAGATAACTTCCCCGAAAAGGAAGAAATAGAACAGAAAAGCAAAAGCGCTCAGTACTATTGTAATC
This sequence comes from Paenibacillus sp. J31P13, assembly GCF_056269295.1. Taxonomy (NCBI): domain Bacteria; kingdom Bacillati; phylum Bacillota; class Bacilli; order Caryophanales; family Paenibacillaceae; genus Paenibacillus; species Paenibacillus sp. J31P13. Next base: position 211,627 of record NZ_JBWDNR010000007.1, on the reverse strand, counting down.
GGCTTGTTGAATTTCAACTTTTGCAGTCTTGGAAATACCGGCATTGCAACAATAATAGCAATGAATAAGTAGACCCAATTCAAAGATAACAAGGCAAGAGCTTGGGAATCGAATATGTCATTACCACGGGAGTAGAACATCGAAGTAATGAAATCAGTTGCAAATTCAAAATTGTCAGCACGGAAGAATACCCATCCAATCATGATAAGCACCAGCACAACAACATGGTTTAGAGGATAAATTTTAGAAAGTATCTTTTCAAGACCCGCTTTTTCTAAAGCGATAAGAGTCCCGTAATAGATGCCCCAAGCTATGAAAGTCCAACTGGCTCCGTGCCAGAATCCGGTTAGAGCCCACACAATGAATAAGTTTCGATATATTTTCCAACGTGCAACTCTGCTGCCCCCAAGCGGGATATAAACATAATCCCTGAACCAATTGCCTAGCGAGATATGCCAGCGTCTCCAGAACTCAGAAATGCTCTTTGAAATATACGGATAATTAAAGTTTTCTGCGAACTCGAAGCCAAACATTTTACCTAAACCGATCGCCATATCGCTGTAGCCGGAGAAATCAAAATAGATTTGCAGGGTGTAAGCGATAATGCCAATCCAAGCGCTTCCGGTTGAAAGGTCCATAGTAGAAGTAGCGAATACCGTGTCTGCTACGGCCCCGAGAGGGTTGGCTAACAGTATTTTCTTGGACAAGCCTAAGATAAACCGTTTGATTCCCTCAGCGAATTGTATAGATCTAAATATGCGTTTGCTGAGTTGTTCGGCGATAGCATTGTATCGAATGATAGGTCCCGCAACAAGCTGCGGGAAAAATGTAATGTAAAGCGCCAAGCTGAAAAGGTTTCTTTGCGCTTGTTCTCTTTTTCGATATACATCAATTAAATAACTGAGAGCATGGAAGGTATAAAAAGAGATACCTATTGGCAGCGGAACGGACTTCAAATGAAAATTTGTTTGGAATGCCGTATTCATTACATCAACAAAGAAGTTAGCATATTTAAAGAAGCCCAGAATTCCGATATTAACAATGATTGCAAACGTTAAAATCGAGACTCTCTTTTTCTCATTATTTTCCGTTGTATCAATCCATATCCCATAACCATAATTAATAAGAATAGATAATAACATTAGAACGACGTATCTGGGTTCCCCCCAGGCATAGAAGACTAAACTGAAAATCAATAGAATCGTATTTTTAAACTTGAACGGAACAGAAAAATAGAGTGTAAGAACAAGCGGTAGAAAGAAAAATAAAAAGATGACTGAACTAAAAACCAAACGAACTTCCTCCTTATGTTGGATATTATGCGAGCATGCTAGAATCATATAAAGAAGAAGTCCCAAACAGTTGCATCGCTATAGACATAAGTTTGATTATACCTTATAAAATCGGAAATTCTATGCCAATTCTTTTAAACATAGCCATTTTTGGGACGAGCTCCTCAGTTGAAGCGTGCTTTTAATCTCTTCTTTTTTTGTCTAATTTAAGGTAAATTGGTATAGATAATCCTTTTGGGAATGGGCAGAACATCAACTCTATTTCTCTCAAGACAATAGAGGATCAAGATGTATTGCAGCCGCAAAGTATCTTTACAGTCTAATGATAGATTTACATAAAAATGAAGAATGAAAAAGAATGATTATACAGGAGGGATAAACAATGAAGAAAAAGCATATTTGGCTGATTACAACCGATCAAATGCGAGCTGATGCGCTCGGTTTCGAGAATAAAGTTGTCCAAACGCCTGTACTGGATGAACTTGCTGCTGAGGGAACTGTAGTGACTAGTGCTTATTGTGCGAGTCCTGTCTGTACGCCATCCCGGGCATCGATTTTCACAGGGCGGCATCCGCATGTGCATGGAGCTTGGAATATAGGCGTCTCGCTCGATGAGAGCGAGGTAACATTATGCGATTATCTGAAGAAGGATAACTATCGTACGGTTGGAGTTGGCAAGATGCATTTCCGCCCGCAATGCAAGACCGATTTCTCGTATGAGCTGGAGGAAGTAGCGATTCGGGATCGCGGCAGGGAGAGGGACGGCACATATTATGGCTTTGACGAGCATCACATATGCGAGGATAACTCCATTGGTGAATATATGGAGTGGCTTCGTGATCGTGATCAGCTTGTTGCTGAGCGATTCGAGCGAGACCGCTTCCGTTCGGAGGATGCGGAGCATGATGTTTGGGAAAGTGATATGCCAGCCGATTGTCATCAGACTTATTGGGCGGCTGAGAAGAGTATCGATGCCATACTCGCCCAAGATCCGGATCAGCCGCTGTTCCTCTGGACGAGCTTTACAGATCCGCATCATCCCTTTAATCCGCCAAAGGCTTATACAGAGCTTTATTCGGATGAGGACATTGAGATTCCGCACAACGAAGACGAGAAATGGAAGCTTCGACCCGATCATTTGCTTCGTCAAGGCTCGAAAGGCTATTGGCCCGGAGGCGGGGAGCCTCATCAGTACAGCGAAGCGCATATGCGCAGGCTGATCCGCAATTACTATGCGATGATTACGTTTATTGATGAGCAAGTTGGGCGTATTAAGGATGCTTGGAAGCAGAAGGGAATCTATGACGATGTCGTAGTCATATTTACAAGCGATCACGGGGAACTGCTTGGCGATCATGGATTGATGTACAAAGGACCATGGTTTTATGAAGGCTTAACACGTATTCCCATGATCATTCGCGGTTCAGGAATTGAGCAAGGGAAACGGACGGATGCTCTAATGGAGCATGTTGATATTGTTCCGACGCTACTGGATGCAATAGGTTGGGAACCGGTATACGGCGTACAAGGGATATCTCAACTTCCTGTGCTAATGGGACAGAAATCTCATGTTCGGACGTCTGCCGTCACCTCTTATGATGCCCGCGATCGCGGTATTAACGTGAAGTGTTTACGGACAGAACAATATAAGCTCGTCGTGTTTGCTGGTGAAGCTTATGGAGAGCTCTTTGATCTGAACGTAGATCCAAGAGAAAGCAATAACCTGTTCTTTGATCCGGCTTTTAGTGTGTTGAAGCAGCGATTGATGGAAATGCTGGTTCAACGGATGATGCAAGATCAAGATCCTCTGCCTGAGCGGAAATCGAACTGGTAAAATAGTTAGAGCTTATAATTAAATATGAAGCGTTGAAGATAGTTCCGATGATAACACGATCATCGGGACTTTTTTGTTTTCTGAAGTGGTTCTCGGAATCCGATGAATTATGCTTCCTAGCCTTAATGGGGGTGGGTCTATTTTTAATCGATAAGCACAATCATGACGATAAACGAAATAAATAACATTAACTTATAAAGATTTAGCGTGACGGAGAAATAACTGGGGAAACATGATAGGTATAACATGAGCCTCCATTTTGTGAACAAGGGTGGATCATGGTATAGTGTTATGCTGGAAACCGCAACGCGACAGCGGTCTTATGTCCGTAAATAACACCATACATCATGACCTTTGATCCTTGCGATCATGCATGGGAAAGGAGCTTACATTGAAGGCAAAAAGCTTGTACAACCACTATGTCAAAAATAATCTTTTTATGAAAATGATCCTGTTGTTCACGCTCATCACTACTGTGACTATCGTGGCCTTTTCCTATTTTATGTTCAATGTGATGTCGGAGTCGATTATTCGCAATGAGCTTGAAAACCAGAAGAAAGCGATGGATAGTGTAAATAGCTATATGACCCGTAAATACGAATCGGTACAATCAATCATTAGAGATGTTTACCGCAATGATGCCTTAACGCTTCAGCTCTCCTACTTTCTGCAAAATCCCTTCGAGGATTATATAAAATATCAATTGGATCAGAATGCCAATGTGACGGGTGTCGATATGCCGAAGGGGCTTGATTATTTTGATAATAAGCTGGAAAACGATGCGGATATCGAAAATTTGATGTTGTACAGCTCGGAGAGGCAGTTTTTATACGTTTATAAGCAAGGTCATGTAACCAAACTAATACCGACTAGTGCTACACATTCATTTATACCTGACGCTATGGCGGTAGAAAATAATAAAGTATCGGTGCCAAACGCATGGGTACGTAATGCTATTGATCAGCAGGAGCCTAAGCTCTTCGCGATGAGAGTACCGATAACGGATAAGAATACATTAAAAAATTTGGGGCAAATGCTCGTTTATTTCAATTCGGAACATATTAAGAATGCTTTAGAGAGCTATACAGAGCAATTAAAGGGCTATATTCTCGTATTGGGCCAAAAGGGCGAGGTGCTGTTTGACTCATCCGACCGTTATTATGGAGCCAGGTATCCCTACGCGGATAATATTAATTCCCTCTATGATACGGCGATGCTTGAGCAGGAATCATATGTAACGACACTGACTCAGACAGAAGCGGGTTATCTGGTAGTTGGCGTTGCCCCGAAGGCTGAGGTCGCTGCTGCCTATGCAGGGCTGAAGCGTACCATTACATTGATTAGCGTGATTTGTATTGTATTGGTCCTGCTTATGTTGATTCTGGTTGTTTCTAATTATGCAAAACGAACCAATAAAATAATCCGAGTTATGCGTAAAGTCAAAAGCGGCGACTTATCCGTACGTATCAAGGATGAAAAAGAGGATGAGCTTGGGCAAATTTCTAGAAGCTTTAACGACATGCTGGGCGAGCTAACGAGGTACATCGACAGTGAATATAAAGCGGAGATTAAGCAAAAGCATACAGAGCTCGCTGCTTTGCAGGCAAGGGTAAACCCTCACTTTCTATATAATACATTGGAAGTGATTCGCATGAGGGCCATATCGCAGGGGGCGAAGGATGTAGGGCAAATGATTTACAGCTTGTCGGTGCTGTTCAAAAGCTTCATGCAAACAAAGGATGAGAATACGCTTAAGGACGAGCTTGAGACATCTAGTCTTTATTTGGAGCTGTTTCGCATTCGTTACAAGGACAAGCTTTCTTACGAGATCGTATGCGATGAGCATTTGAAAAGCAAAAAGATCATGCGAATGGCATTGCAGCCGATTATAGAAAATTACGTTGTGCACGGTCTGGAGCCTCGCAAATCAGATAATCATATCCGTGTGAGCGTAGTGGAGATAGAAGGACGAGTCCGCATTCAAGCAGAGGATAACGGTACAGGTATAGAAGCAGAGCGGCTGGAACTTATCCGTAAGTCATTAGACGCTCAGGAACAAATCGGTGATTCCTTTGGCCTGCGCAGTGTGCATGAGAGATTGAAGCTGCTTTATGGAACGGATTATGGCCTTGAAATTAATAGCACGCCAGGTATTGGAACGGTTGTGACGATCGAGTTTCCAGCTCAGGAGGGGGCATAGCATGTATAGAGTATTTATAGTGGATGATGAGCCTTTCATCATCGAGGGTCTGTACGATATTATCGATTGGTCTGCATTTGGGCTAGAAATTGTCGGTTCAGCAGAAAATGGGATGGATGCGCTTGTCGAGATCAAAGAGTCTGCACCGGAAATATTGTTAACGGATATCTCTATGCCTATCATGGATGGTTTAACCTTGATTCGCGAGGCGCGGAAGCTGCAGCCGGATTTGAAGGTCATTATATTGAGCGGATACAATGAGTTTGACTACATTAAGACTGGACTAAAGCTTGGCGTGGAAAATTATTTGCTTAAGCCGATTAATATCGACGAGCTGCAGGAGACACTGGCAAATACAATCGACAAGCTGAATATGACGAGACCGAACCGATTATTTAGTGATTATGATATTCGGATTCTAAGGGATAATATATTGTATCGCTGGTTAACCGGACGAATTGCGCCAAATGAGTTGAACGAGCGGATGGACATGCTGGACATTCGAATGGATGCCCCCTATCTCATTACCGCTATACTTCGGACGGAAAGCCAATTAGACTCATCCTATGAGGCGGTGCAGCGGCTTGCGGTTCAAGATCCATCGATGCTGCCCTTTGTAGATATTGATGGTGATTTAGTTATCGTTTTTATGCTTGAGGATAAAGTTCAGGGCAAAGAAAAGGTGATTAATGTGCTTGAAAGTATGCAGAAACGACTGGTTCCCAGCCGTATTCGAATTTCGATTGGCAGTGTGGAGGCGATTGGAGAGGACGCGCCTCGCAGCTATGCTCATGCGAAGAAAGCGCAGGAATACTTTTTGTTGCTTGATGAACCGGCGATATTAGACTATGCCTTGCTCACGGAGAAGAACGACATAGGGAATATAGAGGCTCAGCCGCTTAACTGGTCGACATACTCAAAGCTGATTAAGGCAAAGGATCTGGAAGCACTTCATGCGGCGATCGATGCTGAATTTGGAGCTTATCAGACACTCGAGGGAGTTACACCGGCTTATATTCAAAACATGGCGATTGAGATGATGATTCGGTTCAAAATGGAGCTCAAAGAGATCAAGCAAGCAGATCAGCCGGAACTTTACAAAGCGGGCTTCGTGCAGATCATGCAGGTTGATACGATTGAAGGCTTAGCTGCAGTCGTTAAAGAAGCAGCGACGTTAACGGTTGAATCGCTTATGTCCGATGTGAAGAGCCCGATTATTCAGCTCCTGCTTGGCTATATTCATGAAAACTATGCTCAGCCATTGTCATTAAAATTGCTCAGTCAGCAATATAACATCCATCCCGTGTACCTTGGTCATTTGTTTCAGAAGGAAACGAATGAAACGTTTACAGAGTATATCAATAAATATCGAATTGAGAAGGCGAAGGTCATGCTGAAGGAAACGCAATTAAAGGTACAGGAAATTGCCACGCAGGTTGGTTACTGGGAGAGCGGTTATTTCTACAAGCAATTTAAGAAATATGTTGGTATTTCTCCTACTGATTACAAGGGACTACTCTAATGCAAGATAGAGCAGTCCTTTTTTCTTTAATTTGTACACCATACCTTTAATTTGTCGCCTATATGAAAACCGTTACATCCGTTATTTTTATATTAGCCCTTTCAACACAACAGAAATAAGGGCCAAGCAATAAAGTAAGCGCATGCTTATGCAGTCGGATAGTGCTTCGAAACAACATCTAGGGAGGACTTATAATGAGAAAGAAAAGAAAATTTATGCCAGCGCTAACGCTGCTGCTGGTCATGTCAATCGTTCTTAGTGCCTGTGGAGGCGGTAAAAACGAAGGCGAAGGAACAGCTGAGAAACCAGTAGAGCTAATCTGGTACACAATCGGTACACCTCAAAAAGATGTAGATAAAGTAATGAAGGAAGTAAGTAAATATACAGCTGAGAAAATCGGCGTTACGATCAAAATGAACATGATTGACTGGGGCGATTATTCACAGAAGCTGCAAGTTATGACAGCATCCGGTGAAGCAGTAGACATTATGTTCACGTCCTCATGGGCGTTTGACTACGTACAAAGTGCAAGAAAAGGCGCGTTCATGCAAATCGATGATCTGCTGAAAGAGCATGGTCAAGGCATTATCGACACGCTTGACCCGGCATTCCTTGAAGGCTCCAAAATTGATGGCCATAACTACGGTATCCCGGCTAACAAAGAGCTGCCTGCTCAAGAGGTATGGCGCTTCAACAAGCAGTATGTAGATAAGTACAAGCTCGACATTTCGAAGGCTACTACGCTAGAAAGCCTTGAGCCAATGTTGAAAATGATCAAAGAGAACGAACCAGGCGTATATCCTTTCGCTGTTGATAAGAATCAAATGCCTAACGTTCCTTATGACTACATCATCGAGAAGCTGCCAATGGCTGTTTCGCTTGATACGAAGGACTACAAAATCGTTAATGTTCTAGATACTCCAGAAATGAAACAAGTATTGAATACGATGCACAAATACTATAAAGCGGGCTACATTCCTACAGAAGCAGCTACGATGGATTCCATGACAGATGTTCAAACAACTGGAAAATGGTTCTCCGATCGTGCGACAACTCAGCCTTTTGCTGATAATCTATGGTCTGCAAGCTACGGCTACCCAGTCGTATCGACTCCTGCAAGTGAAGCGCTTATTTTCAACTGGTCAGTTATGGGTTCAATGCAAGCTATTTCAGCTAACTCGAAGTATCCAGAGAAAGCAATGGAATTCCTTAACCTGCTTAACACAGATCCTGTGCTTCGCAACATGATCGATTCGGGTATTGAGGGTGTTCACTTCAAAAAATCAGATGACAACATTATGGAAAATCTTCCTGAAGCAAAAAATTATGACATGCCAACTTTCTCGCTTGGTAACGTTATGCTCACGTATTTGAACAACACAGATCCTACTAACAAGTGGGAAGAGTTCAAGAAGTTTAATGATGCGGGTAAAGAAGCACCTCTTCTTGGCTTCAACTTCGATCCTTCGAAGGTAACAACAGAAATTGCGTCTGTACAAAACGTAAAAGAAGAGTTTTGGGCGCCGCTAATGACAGGAACAGTTGATCCTGAGGTTTACCTGAAACGTGCGAATGAGAAGTTTAAAGCAGCTGGTCTTGATAAAATCATGGCCGAAGCACAACGCCAGCTTGACGAGTGGAGAGCGGCTAACAAGTAATATATGAGAGGTATGAGGGGAGTGCATTGCATTCCATTCATACCTTCTCTCATTAATCTGACTACAGAGAGGTGATCATGTGGGAGCCTTAGGGCGGTTTTTCAAAGATATTAACAAAAATAAAGCGATGCTGATCATGGTTCTGCCAGCTACACTTTGGTTCATCTTCTTCTCCTATTTGCCGATGGCTGGTATGGTTATTGCGTTTAAGGAATACCGTTACAGCCGTGATGGGTTTCTTGCCAGCATTATCGAGAGCAAATGGGTAGGACTACAGAACTTTAAATTTTTGTTTAGCACAAATGACGCTTATATCATAACGCGCAATACAGTTCTCTATAATATTTTCTTTATCGTGCTTGGTCTGGTCATTGCTGTTGCAATGGCGATTATGCTCGCTGAAATTACGAACAAAAAACTAGCTAAAGTTTATCAAACAGGTATGTTCTTGCCCTATTTCCTATCTTGGGTTATCGTTGGCTATTTTGTATTCAGCTTCTTAAGCTTGGATAAAGGTGTTGTTAACCAAATGTTTGGCTGGTTCGGGATTGATCCGGTGAACTGGTATTCCGATCCAACCTATTGGCCGATTATTATCGTCGTCGTGTTCCTATGGAAGTCGGTAGGCTACAACAGTGTCATCTATTTGGCAGCCATCATGGGTATCGATAAATCGCTTTATGAAGCGGCAATGATCGATGGCGCAAACAAATGGCAGCAAATCCGCAACATCACGATTCCGATGCTGACACCGCTTATTACGATATTGACACTGCTTGCTATAGGTAAAATCTTTTATGCGGATTTCGGGCTATTCTATCAAGTGCCTCGAGACTCAGGTACGCTGTACAGCGTAACGAACGTTATCGACACTTATGTTTATCGCGGCCTCAAATCAACAGGTGAAATCGGTATGAGTACAGCAGCTGGCTTGTATCAATCAATCATTGGATTCGTTCTTGTTATTACATCAAACGGAATTGTTCGTAAATTCAATAAAGACAATGCATTGTTCTAGACAAATGAGAAATTTGCTGGAGCAAGCATTGCGAAGGGAGGAAAATCGCTGTGTCCGTTGGAAAAGTTGAAAAAACGAAATCTCGCGATTTTCATAGCTTAACGCCTATTTGGAATATCGGTTTCCATACCGTGGCTGGTATATTTGCTTTTATATGTGTATTTCCATTCCTATTCGTTACGATTATTTCCTTTACGGATGAATCAACACTAGCCAAAAACGGCTATTCGTTATTTCCTGAAAAATGGAGCACAGAAGCTTACAGTTATCTATTCAAAGCGGGGGATCAGTTGCTCCGGTCCTATGGTGTCACGATTGCCGTAACGGTTATTGGGACGGTCATAGGTGTTGTGTTTACAGCACTTTTTGCTTATGCAATCTCGCGTAAAAGCTTTAAATATCGTGGATTCTTTTCCTTTTTCGCTTTCTTTACAATGCTATTTAACGGTGGTCTCGTACCGACATATATCGTAGTTACTCAGCTTCTTGGACTTAAAGATTCCATTTGGGCACTCATACTGCCGCTTGCAGTTAACGCGTTTTACATTATGATCCTACGTACGTTCTTCTCGACAATGGTGCCGGATGCGATTATCGAGTCTGGGAAAATCGACGGAGCAGGAGAGTTTGGTACGTTCTTCAAGCTTGTGCTGCCTTTGTCGCTGCCGGGTCTTGCAACGATTGCTTTGTTCAGCACGCTGGGCTATTGGAATGATTGGTTTAATGCCCTTCTCTATATCAATACGCCGGATTTAGTGCCGCTTCAATCGATGTTGATGCGGATTGAGAATAGTATGCAATTCATTATGCAAAACTCACAAAATGCTTCACTGAGCATGGGTGTACTGCAATCCATGCCGCAGGATACGTCACGTATGGCAATGGTCGTTCTAGCAACTGGTCCGATTGTCTTCGCTTATCCGTTCTTCCAAAGATATTTCATACAAGGCCTAACGGTTGGTGCCGTTAAGGAATAATGACGACATATTGCTAAAGGAGCATTTATAATATGGAACAATTTCGATTGCCAAAAATCCCGTTGCCGGAGCTAACGCTGCCGGCAGCGGTTCAAGATGTGCTGAAGGAAGCGGAGCAGAAGCTGGCGCATCGCCCAAAACTGCTTCAATTGTTCAAAAACTGCTTCCCTAACACGCTAGAAACAACAACGAAGCTAATGGATGACGGCACAACCTTTGTCATTACAGGTGATATCCCTGCACTTTGGCTTCGCGATTCAGTGGAGCAGGTCATTCATTATGTACCATTCGCTAAGGACGATAAGGATTTGCAGCGTATTATTGGCGGTCTTATCAAACGCCACATCTCTTATATTGGCATTGATCCTTATGCGAATGCATTCAATGAGTCGGCTAATGACTGGCACTGGAATACGACGGATGAGACAGAAATGTCCCCATGGGTATGGGAGCGCAAGTTCGAGCTGGACTCCATCTGCTTCTCGATGCGCCTTGCTCATGCTTATTGGAAAGAAACTGAGCTGACTGATATTTTTGACTCAGGCTTCAAAGCGGCTATGCGCACTATCGTAGATCTGTGGAAGACAGAGCAGCACCACTTCGAAAAATCACCTTATCGTTTTACTCGGGACAACGGAATTCCGACGGATTCTCTTCGCAATAATGGCTTAGGCATGCCTGTTAACTATACAGGAATGATCTGGTCAGGCTTCCGTTCAAGCGACGATGCTTGCGATTTCCATTACAATGTACCAGCGAATATGTTTGCCGTCGTTGCGCTGCGTCAAATGAGAGAGATTGCAGAGTGGGTATTCCGTGATATGGACTTCGTTAAAGAACTGAAAAAGCTTGAGGATGACGTCGATCACGGTATTCAGCTGTACGGTATTTATCAGCATCCAGAATTCGGACCTATTTATGCCTATGAGACAGATGGCTTCGGCAACTATTGCCTGATGGATGATGCGGGTACGCCAGGCTTGATGTCGATTCCTTACCTTGGTTATACAACTTCGGAAGATCCGATTTATCAAAATACAAGAAAATTTGCCTTAAGCAAGCATAATCCGTTCTACTATGAAGGAACAGCAGCGAAGGGGATCGGTAGTCCGCATACGCCTCCAGGCTACATTTGGCATATGGGATTGTCGATGCAAGGACTAACGGCTACCAGCAAGGATGAAAAGCTGGCTCTAATTGACATGCTGGAAGCAACGGATGGGGATACAGGCTATATGCATGAAGGCTTCCATTCCGATGATCCATCCATTTTCACACGTAAATGGTTCGCATGGTCAAACAGCCTGTTTTCACAGCTTGTTTACAAGGCAATGAAGGATGAATTGCTATGAGCATAAGCTCCATTATTTTTTATGATCCATCGTTTCCGTCAGATACACGCCTTAGCTCAGAGGTGGAAGGACAGCTCCTTTTACAGGGAAATGTTGTTCGTGCCAATGAGCTGAGCAAGGCGCTTCGCGAAGCGGAGGGCGGTACTTTTGTGAATATGCATGCGCCTTATTTTCCTAAGGAAGCGTGGAGCGATATACTAGCATTTTTAAAACGCGGCGGAGGCTTTGTCAGTATTGGCGGAGCACCGTTCAAACGTCCGGTATCCAAAAATGAAGCAGGAGCATGGGAAGCGGAAGGTCAGCAAACCGCTTATCATCGTGAGCTTCATATCCATGAAATATTGCCAGTAAGCGCAGCACCGATCAAGACGCTGTCAGCTCACGGGGATATTCCTCTGCTTCAAGGCAAGGAACTCATGTTTGAGGTTTCAGGCACTTGGAACTTAGTGCCTCATGTAACCAAAACCAGTGATTTGCCTCATCAGATGGGTTCAGCAGGACCAATGGATGCAAAGTTATACCCGCTCTTAAAGGGTGTCTCATCTGAAGGAAGAGAAGTTGCTGCTCCAGTTCTGCTTTGGGAGAACATGAACGGCAAGTTTGGGGGTGCGCGCTGGTTATTCGTTAATCAACCGCTAACCGAACAATTCTGGTCGAATGGCGGTGCTGAAGAAGTAAGCCGCTGGGCAGATTACTGCGCGGCAGGGGTTACGGATCTTTGGCTGAAACCAAACTATGCTTCTTTCGAGCCGGGAGAGCGTGCGATGTTGACGCTGCATGTAGAGCAGCTTAGTCGCTTTGCAGAGCAAACGAATCCAGCTATTAGCTGGAGCTTCTCTATCGTGGTTCAGCATGACAGTCAGCCGGAACAGCGCTGGACAAGCAGCCTGAACGTAGAAGCGGCTAGCAAGCAGCAAATTATTCGGATACCTGTAGCACTTACACTTATGAGCGGTTATTACAAGGTAGACTGCAGGGCAGAGTCAACCAGCGGTGAAGTACGTATACTTCAACAAGGCTTCTGGGGCTTTGATAAGGCATTGCTTGCGGAAGGCAATCCTGTAAGGAGCGAACGTGATTATTTTGTGAAGGACGGCAGACCGATGCCTGTTGTCGGCATGACGTACATGACTTCGGACGTCGCTCGCAAATTTTTGTTTCTTCCGAATGCTTCAGTATGGGATCGGGATATGGCTCAGATGCGTAAGGCAGGCATTAACTGGATCAGAACCGGCATATGGACGGCTTACCGGAATATCATGCAGGTCGACGGGCATGCTTCCGAGGAAGTGCTCCGCTCGATCGATGCGTTTCTGCTGACAGCGAAGCGTCATGATTTGCAAATTACCTTTACGTTCTTCTCCTTCACGCCAGAAACGTGGGAAGGTGAGAATCCTTATCTCGATCCGAGAAGTGTTGAGGCTCAGAAACGTTTCATTCGTGCGATCGTCTCGCGCCATAAGCAATCTAAGCATGTGGACTGGGATTTAATCAATGAACCGTCCATGTTTGATCCGCCTCGTATTTTCTCAGATGGTCCAAGATCAGCACGTGATTCCTTCGAGACGGCTGCTTATGCGGCTTGGCTGAAGGAGCGTCATGGGTCAGTGGAGCAGCTGCAAAAGCTGTGGAATATGACACCTGAGCAGCTGCCAAGCTTTGAAGCGGCATTGCCGCCGGAGCCAGAGGAAATTAACTTTGACGTTCAGGACATGCACCAAGGCAAGAAGGGTACACGTTGGCTTGATTATGCACTGTTCTCGATGGATATGCATAACCGCTGGGCGAAGGAGCTCTACGATACGATCAAAGATGAATGCCCGGACCATATGGTTACGGTTGGACAGGATGAAGCGCTCGGCGCGCAAAGACCTTCTCCGTTCTTCTATGGCGAAGCTGTTGATTATACAACGGTGCATTCTTGGTGGCTGAACGATCACCTCGTATGGGATAGCATTTTCGCTAAGACAGCGGATAAGCCTAACCTCGTACAGGAAACCGGCATCATGTATGTTGAGACGCCGGAAGGTCGTGCCAAGCGTTCGGAAGAAGAGCTCAGAAGCATACTGGAGCGCAAATATGCCTATGCGTTTGCAACAGGCGGAGCTGGTGCTGTTCAATGGATTTGGAATACCAATTTCTATATGGACAATGCCAATGAATCGCATATCGGTGCACTTCGAGCAGACGGTACGGAGAAGCCAGAGGCGGATGTATCTTATGATTTCGGAAGCTTTATGGAAGAGATCAGAGATTTGTTTACTGGTCGGGAACTAGAGGATACTGCAGTTGTGTTCCCTTACTCCAATGATTTCTCTAACCGGAAGCTGGCATTTGATGCAACGACCAAAGCAACTCGCGTACTCGCTTACGAACTGAACAAACCGTTCCGCGGCATATCGGAATATCATTTGAATGAGCTGGAAGCAAATCCTGCCAAGCTTGTCATTCTTCCAAGCGCCCATAATGTAGATGATGCAGCATTCGATAGACTTCTTGGTTATATCGAACGCTCGGGAGCTACACTTCTGATCACGGGACCAACAAGCCTAGATGCATATTGGCGGCCAGTTGATCGTCATTCGGATCTGCTTGGCGCAAGAGAGCTAGTCAATGTGCGCCGCGAGGAGATGCTTCGCATCGGCGATCGCATGCTGCCTGTTTCATACGGCAACCGCCGTATTGCGCAAGTATGGAAGGAAGCTCGGTTAGGTGCTGCGGAAGATGACAACGGACTTATCGAGATTTCTCATGGCAAAGGGCGTATCCTTTGGTGCCCGCTGCCGGTTGAGCTGAATGATCGCATCGAGCCGATTTCGGCGATTTATCAATATGCACTCGCAGCAGCTGGCTGCAGTGAGGAACTGAAATGGATTCAAGGTGGACATTTACCAGGTGTTTATGGCCGTAAGTTGACCTTCCAAGACGGAGCGCTGCTTACATTCGTATCCGAGTTCAGTTTGGATGTCCAAATTGAGGTGCAGGACCCTGCAACAGGCATTTCGTACGCATTCATGCTGGAGAAAGAACGTTCCGTATTATTTGCGGTAGATAACAACGGCAAGCTGCTGTCCGTTTATCGGCCAGATCAGGTTGACGTAACGGTATTGCCAGCTAACAATCACTAACAAGAAGAGGTGTACAACAATGTCCGATAAAAGAACCGCTCATATCATCTCGCATACCCACTGGGATCGTGAATGGTATTTACCATATGAGAAGCATCATGTCCTGCTTGTGAAATTGATGGACACGCTGCTTCATACGCTTGATACGGATCCGAATTTCAAAAGCTTTTATTTGGACGGTCAAACGATTATTTTAGAGGATTATTTGCAGGTACGTCCTGAGAATAGAGAGCGTCTTGAGCGTTACATCAAGGAAGGCCGTATTCCTATCGGGCCTTGGTATATTTTGCAGGATGCGTTCCTGACTAGCAGTGAAGCGAATATTCGTAATTTGCAAATCGGCCATCAGGATGCAAGTCGTTACGGCACAATTGCGAAGGTTGGTTACTTCCCGGATACGTTTGGGAATATTGGCCAAGCACCGCAAATTTTGAAGCAGGCTGGCATCGACAATGCTGTATTCGGAAGAGGCGTGAAGCCGACTGGCTTCAACAATACGGTTGCGGATTCCGATTACGAATCTTCTTTCTCTGAGCTGATCTGGGAAGGTCCAGACGGTTCACGTGTACTGGGTGTATTGTTCGCCAACTGGTATTGCAACGGTATGGAAGTGCCGACTGATGAAGCGGAATCCAAAGAATATTGGGACCGTAAGCTTGCAGAAGCAGAGAAATATGCTGCGACTGGTCAACTCTTGTTCATGAATGGCTGTGACCATCAGCCGATTCAACAGGATTTGTCAGAAGCACTTGATACAGCTAGAAAGCTTTTCCCTGACACAGATTTCATTCATTCTAATTTTGAAGATTATTTGGCTTCTGTGAATGATTCTCTTACTCGTGAATTGTCTGTCGTGAAGGGCGAGCTTCGCAGCCAACGCACTGACGGCTGGTCAACGCTTGTTAATACAGCATCAGCTCGTGTGTATTTGAAACAAATGAATCAGCTTGGTCAAGCGATGCTGGAGAAAGTCGCTGAACCGCTTGCTGCTCTTGCTTATTCGCTTGGAAATGAATATCCGCATCATTTGTTTACGTATGCGTGGAAGACGCTTATGCAGAACCATCCGCATGACAGCATTTGCGGCTGCAGCGTGGATGAGGTTCACCGTGAGATGGTTACTCGCTTCGATAAGAGCCGTCATGTGGCGGAAGCCATTATTGATGAGAGCAAAACAGCGATTGCAGGCGCAGTCGATACTTCCGTCTTTGCGCAATACGGTGAGGATGCACTTCCGTTCGTCGTTTATAATACGACTGGCTGGAAGCGCAGCGGAGTCATTGAAGTTGAGCTTGATGTCGCGCGTGTTTATTTCCGTGACGGATTGAAGCTTGATGAAATGAATCAAAAAATGTACGGCATCGATGTAACGGGTAGAACGCTTGTTGATCGCAACGGCGCAGCTATCGCTCATTCGATGGTCGATATGGGACTTCAATTCGGCTATGATTTGCCGGATGATAAGTTCCGTCAGCCGTATATGAGCCGCAAAGTGCGGTTGTCATTCGAAGCGGAGCAGGTATCGGCACTTGGACTTGCAGCATATGCTTGGGTTCGTGAAGCCAAAACGGCGGAACAGCCACAATCATCACTAGTTGCGGGTTCACATGCACTAGAGAATGAATGGCTTCGTATTGATATTGAAAGCGATGGTTCATTTAATGTAACGGATAAACGCAGTAATCAAGTGTACAAGGATCTTGGTGTATACGAGAACACAGGCGATATCGGTAATGAATATATGTACAAACAGCCAAATGGTGAGCAAACGTTAACGACGAAGGGTCTACCAGCCAGCATTCGCCTTAAAGAGAATACAGCTTACCGTGCCGTATTCGAAATTGTGCATGATTGGGCAGTTCCTGCTTCGGCAGACGAGTATTTTGAGATTGAGAAGCAAGAAGCGGTTTATTTCCCTGATCGGAAATCGAAACGCACGGAGCGTACCGTTCCGCTTACGATTCGTACCGAAATCGGTATTACTCGTAATGGCCAAGGAGTAGAATGGAAATCTTCATTCGACAATCAGGCGAAGGATCACCGCGTACGCGTCTTGTTCCCGACTGATTTGGTTACGAACGTACATCATGCGGATTCGATCTTCGAAATTGCTGAGCGCGATAACGAGCCGGCAGCCGAGTGGATTAATCCGAGCAATGCACAGCATCAGCAAGCATTCATCGATGTAAGCAGTGAGAACGCAGGCATGACCGTTGCGAACTTAGGCTTGAACGAATACGAAGTATTGCGTGATGGTCGCAACACAATCGCTGTCACATTGCTTCGTGCAGTAGCTGAGCTTGGAGATTGGGGCGTATTCCCTACACCGGAAGCGCAATGTCTCGGCGAGCAGAACTTCAGCCTGACTATCCTTCCGCATAGCGGAGATGGCGTTGAATCTGGTGCATATGCAGCAGCATATCAGTTCCAAGTGCCTTGGACAGTTAGTCAAACTGAGGTTCATGAAGGCAAACTGGCTCCAACCGGATCCCTATTCAATTGGGAAGGCAACAGCCTAGCTTTCTCTTCTTTGAAAGTAAACGAGCAATCCGGTGATTTCCTTCTTAGATGGTACAATATGAAGCCGGCTGCGGCAGAGCTGTCATTCTCAGCAGGCGAGTCTGCTCCAACACTAGGCCAAGCCTATAAGAGTGATGTGCTTGAGAGTGAAGGCGAAGCATTGACGAGTAATGGACAATCCTTTAAAATGCCAGTTGGTCCTTGTGAGATTTTGACGGTTGGTATGAAACGTTAATTCATTAACGAGCAATCCCCTTGTATGGGAAACCATACAGGGGGATTTTTTTAATGTTTAAAGGCATATTTGAAACACATTTAAACGTAAGTAAATTAGAAATACTAAGAATCATTCGTTGTACGACCAGCTTTAACATGTTTTAGCTGGGCAACAATGATCACGCTTATAATAACCAGAAGGAACCATGAGCTGATCTTACTGAAACTAACCAACTGCCAGCGCTCATGCTGGTCAGGGTATTTCCAACCATCAAAGAATGTGGCTATATTTTCAGCTGACCAGATGAAAAAGCCTACAATAATAAATGCGAGCGTTAGAGGCATTCGATATGTTATTGTCCGTACCCGATATATGATCCATGTTTTCCAGAAGACAATGAATACAAGCAGCGTCAGCCCCCAACGAAAATCGGGAATAAAATGATGTGTGAAAAAATTGATATAAATGGTTCCGCCTAACAAAACTGAAGATGCAAGTCCAGGCCATCCAGTCATGTCCATACGCAATCTCCGCCATACTTGACACATAAAGCTTGCCACGCTTGCGTACATGAATCCACTATAAAGCGGGACGCCGAGCAGCTTTGTATACCCAGGCTCAGGGTATGACCAGGATCCCATCCATACTTTATATAGCTCCAGCACCAAACCAATAATGTGAAACACACCTATTACTTTGATTTCATCACGTGTTTCTAACCCGCTGCGGTACATGAGGTACTGCATTCCAAGCAATATAAGCAGAATGGCATCATAACGATAAAGGAACGGTACCTCTATTACGCTAGTGAGGGCAAGAGTTCCAAATACAGCAACAGGGAAAATGCAACTCATCGCCTGATGATAACCAAAATGCAGTAATTGTATGATAGGTTTCAATTCGATTTATCTCCTTCGCGTGCTCATTGAGTACGATACATGCCATTAATTAAATTCAGCAGTTTAGAATGCTTTTTTATTTTTTATCTTTTATAAATAATATAAGCGTAATCGGTTTGGAAAAAGAGAAAATTGCTTGATTAAAATTTCTTGTTTTCAGTTCGAATTTATGTGCTATACTGAAAAAATTTAAAATCTAGAGACGTATTTATTAGCGGCGTTTATAATTCATTAGTTCGATGAAACGTTTCTTTTACGTTTAAACGAAAGTCTATTGATATCTAGGACGAACGAACGATTTCTAGTCGAGATCGTTCTTTTTACATATGTTATTTTCAAAGAGTTGACCTGAAATCCTACTAGATTATTAAGTTTTCGCAATGAAATGCGGTAAATCCTGTTTTTACAAAATCATATCATCGGTAAAAACTTTTCCATGATAAACTATTGGCGAATAATAGTTTCTAGATAATGGGAGGGAAATGATGAAGAATTTTGTGAGATTGAAGTGGTTAAGGGCAGTAGTTGCAGTATCGTTGGCATTGTCTCTACAGGTAGGGTTAACGAGCGATCTTCAATATGTACAAGCTGAAGGACCAAGCGATGCAGCACCGTTCATTGAAGCGAAGGTTGTGAATGGAAATGCCGGCAAGAAGGTGCTTTTCGACAACACGCACGCGCAAACAGCTGGAGCGGCGGATTGGGTTATCGATGGGGCATTCTCAGACTTTGCTAACGCACTGGCGAATGACGGCTACTACGTCAAGGAGCTTCGCAAAACCACTTCTTTTAATTTGGATGATTTGAAGAGCTATGATGTGTTCGTCATTGCTGAACCTAATATTCCATTCAAGCAAACGGAACAAGCCGCTATGGAGCAATATGTACAAGGCGGAGGCAGCATCTTCTTCATCGGAGACCATTATAATGCAGATCGCAATAAGAATCGCTGGGATGGCTCGGAGGCGATTAATGGCTATCGCCGCGGAGCTTGGACAGACCCGGCTAAAGGGATGAGTACAGAAGAGAAAAATTCAGCCGCCATGCAAGGAGTAGTAAGCTCGGACTGGCTTAGCACGAAATTTGGTGTTCGCTTCCGCTATAATGCTCTTGGTGATATAACGGCGAATCAAATTGTAGCTCCGGCACAGTCATTTGGCATTACGACAGGCGTCTCAAACGTTGCGATGCACGCTGGATCAACACTTGCCATTACGGACCCGACAAAGGCTAAAGGCATTGTATATCTTCCGCAGACGAATGAGTCTTGGGCCAATGCTGTTGACCAAGGTGTATATAATGGGGGCGGTATAGCAGAAGGCCCTTATGTAGCTGTATCCAAATTAGGAGCGGGTAAAGCGGGATTCATTGGCGATTCTTCGCCCGTAGAGGATGCTTCCCCTAAATATTTGCGTGAGGAGACAGGAGCAAAGAAGACAACTTATGATGGCTTTAAGGAGCAAAATGATAGTGTATTGCTCGTTAACATGATTAATTGGTTATCGAAGAAAGAGAGCTATACCGGTCTTGATCAAGTAACTGGCATCCAATTGGATCAACCCACTGCGCTGCTTCCATTTGAAGCGCCATCAGCATCAACGGAACCGCAAGCCGAGCCATGGTCTTCTCCAGCAGCAGGCTATAAATGGTGGGATAGAGCAACATACAAGGCGGGATCATACGGCGGGCCAACAGCCAGTGCCAACGCTGCTTACAGCTTCGTGCATCAAGCAAAGCTGCCGAATGCGCAGGATTTCCAAATTCGTGTTGTGTTTGATAACCTTCCGGCCAATTCGACGGTATCCGGGTTCAGTACGGGGATTTACTTGTCGACAGGTGCGCAAGTGGCGTTATTCCAGAAGGATGATGGAACATGGCCGACTGCATATGCATACAGCAGCACATACAGTGTAACCTCTGACAGCAAGGGTCATGCTTACAAAGATTTGACCGTTCGTATCAAATCAGGCACAACGGGTGCCGCAAGTCTTCGTTTAAGACAAAATGGCAATAATCTCATAACGAATGCAGTTACATTAGCCAATGTGCCTGCTGAACCGCTCCCAGGTGAAGAGAGCTCAATTCCAGATACCATTACCATTGCAGAGGCTCGCGGCAAATCAGAAGGTACTACAGTGACGCTTGAAGGTGTCATCATGACGCAGCCAGGAGCATTCGGCGGTCAGGCATTTTATATGCAGGATGAAACGGCTGGCATTTATGTCTTCCAGAGCCAAAGCGGCTTCCATCAAGGTGATGTTGTGAAAATTACAGCGCCGCTTGCTCTGTTTAATACAGAGCTGGAGCTTGCTGAGTTGGTTTCCATCGAAAAGATTGGTACGACTGTGCTACCGCTTCCTGTACAAGCAGCTGCTGTAAATAATGCCAATCAAGGGCAGCTTGTTGAGCTTAAAGACGTAACGATTCGCAATATTATAAGTGCTGCGCCGACTGGTTCTTTTGAATTTGATGCCGTTAATGGTTCTGTTAGCAATCATGTGCGGGTAGACATGCGGACAGGCTTGCAGCTTAGCAGCTTTCCTTATCAAGAGGGTGATGTTGTCAATGTGAAGGGAATCTCAGCGATATTCAAAGGTGTTTACCAGCTTAAGCCGAGAGGATTAAGCGACTTCTCTGTACAAGCGGATAACCTTGCACCCATAACAACCGCTTCACTATCCGCATCTCCAAATGCGAATGGCTGGTTTAATGGGGATGTGTCGATGACGTTATCGGCAGTGGACAATGCATCTGGCGCAATTGTTACTCAATACGCGATAAATGGCGGGGCTAATATTGCTTATACAGGTGCCGTTACCGTATCGACAGAAGGAATAAATATAATCAAATATTTCTCCACCGATGCTGCCGGCAATGTGGAAGATGCAAAATCTCTTTCTATTAAACTGGATAAATCAGCACCAATTGCAAATTTAACGCAATCTGGCAAAGCAGTTGCTGATGTCTTGGAGACAGATACGCTTAAGTTTGAACTGGTAAGTACGGATGCATGGTCTGGCGTCATCTCAGAACAGCTCCAATTGGATGGAAAAGTGATTAGCAGCGGTCAATTGTTGAACGCTAAGGATCTCAGTATAGGCAATCATACCGTTCAGTATAGCGTGACAGATGCTGCAGGCAATCGTTTGGATAAAAGTATTTCATTTAATGTGGTGAGCAAGCCCCTAGCAAATGGTGCTCCAGGAAAGCCGGTATTATCCGATAATAATGGCCATTCCACGGGACTTAGAGATGGAAACTATTCGGTTACAATGAATTTGTGGTGGGGAAATAACGGCTCTGAATTCAAGCTGTACGAGAATGGTGTATTAATCAGCACGCAAAGCTTGAAGGATGTTACACCCGCAGCACAGTCTGTAAAGATTGATATTACGGGAAAATCGAACGGCACTTATACGTATACGAGTGAATTGACTAACGCTTATGGTACGACTGTGAGCAATCCCTTGGTCGTAACGGTAACCGATGCTTCACCAGGCAAGCCGGTACTATCACAAGATAACTGGGATGGAGACGGAAGCTATAAGGTGACGATGAATCTTTGGTGGGGTACGAATGCCTCAGAATATCGGTTGTATGAAAATGGAAAGCTGATCGATACGAAAGCCTTGGTTAAGGCAACGCCAAGCGCCCAAAATGCTGTGACTGAAATTACAGGCAGAGCGGTCGGTGTATATGAATACCGATGTGAGCTGGTGAATGCTGCTGGTGTAACCTCAAGTGAGACGATCATCGTTAAGGTTATAAAATAATAACGAAATAGGGCTGTCTTCAAAGGTGATGAATCATGAGATCACCTTAGAGACAGCCCTATTTTAATCATGATAGACTAGACCAGCTTCTTTCGAATGAATCCGGATATTGCATCAATCAGGGTAATCATAATAATGATGCCTAGCAAAATAATACCGACACGATCCCAGTTGCGTGTGCTAAGCGCGAAGATCAGCGGGGTACCGATACCGCCGGCGCCAATAACGCCGAGAATGGTTGCGGAGCGAACATTAATCTCGAATCGGTACAACGCATACGACAGAAAGCCTGGAAGCACCTGTGGAATAACCGCAAACCATAATAGCTGCAGCCGATTAGCGCCTGAAGAGACTAGTGCTTCGACTGGACCGCGGTCTATATTTTCAATCTCATCCGAGAACAGCTTTCCTAGCATGCCCACAGAATGCAAGCCTAAGGCAAGAACTCCGGCGAAGGAGCCGGGACCGACAGCCTTGATGAACAGGATCGCCAAAATAATTTCAGGAAAGGTGCGAATGAAGCTCAGCATTATTTTACCTGAACCGGATACCGCTTTGGATCGGCTCATATTAGTTGCTGACCAGAAGGCGAAAGGGATACCTATTAATATAGATAATACAGTTCCTAAAATAGAAATGGCCAGCGTGACTAGCAGCCCGCGCAATAAATCTTCGCCTTCCGGCATATAGACGAAATCCCAATCGGGTGACAGGATACCAGTTACAATGGCTTTCGTTATTTGCCCAGCTGTTTCCTTAAATCCAGTAAACGGTATGCCAGAGAAAGCCCAGGCATATACAGCGGCAAGTGCGACGAGAATGAGCCACCGATAGCGATTTTTGCGAGGCTTAGGGACGATGGTATGCCATGATTTTGTTGTCATATTAATTTCTCCCGCAGCTTCGTGCTTGTATAATCAATCAGAAGAACGATAGCCAAAGTAAATAGAATAATAACGCATGTTTTATCATACTCGAGAAAGCCCATCGTTACTTCGTAGTAATGTCCAATACCTCCAGCGCCTACTAGGCCGAGAATCGCTGCAGCGCGGACGTTGATTTCGAACGTATAGAGTGTGAATGAGATAAAGTGGGCCTGTATTTGCGGGATGACTCCAAATACGATGCGCTGAGCAGTATTGGCTCCCACTGAGGTCATCGCTTCTAACGGCCCGGGTTCAATCGTTTCTAATGCTTCATAAGTTAGCTTAGAGACAAGTCCTAATGAAAACACCGACAAGGCGAAGGTACCCGGTACAGGCCCTATACCGAAAATAGCAACAAATAATGCAGCTAATAATAAATCCGGAATAGTCCGTATCAAATTAAGCGCAAAACGAACGGGATAAGTAATCCATTTAATTGCTGTAATATTGCTTGCGCAAAGCAATGCAACGGGAATAGCGAGAATTGCACCGATGGTCGTTCCAATCAATGCCATTCGTATCGTCTCCAGCATAGCCGTCACGATATTATCGAAATAGCTCCATTTTGGCGGGAACATTTCTTTTAGCAGGTCGAACATGTTCGGAAAGCCTTTGACTAGCTCAACGAAGGAGGATTCGGTCTGTACCGCACTAGCCCATAACAATAAGAGAATGAGTGCTGCAGTAAAATAATGCTTGAGCCGTGAAGGAGCTTTTGGACGTTTCAACTCCAGATTCGCACTCATACGACGATATCTCCAAGCAGCTCGTCCTGTTTAATCGGGCGTCCATAGATTTCGGCGAATCGTTCATCGGTTGCCTCCGATACTGGACCATCAAACACAACTTCCCCTGCTCGCAAACCAATAATCCTTGTTGCATATTCTCTTGCCAAGTCGATAAAATGCAAATTTACAATCGTTGTAATACCCAGCTCCTGATTGATCTTTTTCAAATCATCCATGACCTGCTTCGTTGTTAAAGGATCTAGGGAAGCAACTGGCTCATCCGCCAAAATGATTTTCGCTTCCTGTGCGAGCACACGGGCTATCGCAACGCGCTGCTGCTGTCCGCCGGATAGCTCATCGGCACGTGAATAGGCTTTTTCCACAATATTAACGCGGTCTAATGCCTGAAAAGCGAGATCCATATCAGGCTTAGGGAACAGGCCGAATACTGTGCGCAGTGTGGAATGATAGCCAACACGTCCAGCCAATACATTACGAAGAACAGAGGAGCGTTTTACCAAATTGAAGCTTTGAAAGATCATTCCAATATTCCGGCGGATCATTCTCAGTTGCTTGCCTTTTGCACGGGTAATAGATTGACCGTCAATGAGAATTTCACCGTCCGATATGTCATGCAATCGATTAATAGAACGAAGCAATGTCGATTTGCCAGCTCCCGAAAGGCCGACAATAGCAATAAATTCACCTCGATTTATAGTGAGATTGATACCGTTCAGCCCTTTGGTTGCATTTGGATATATCTTCGATACATTGCGGATTTCTATCATGGTCATAGAAGAATCAGTCCTTTGGAGTAATCTAATAATAACGATAGCCAGTAAGAACGCTGCTGCGTTCTTACTGGCTTATATCGAGTGTTCAAGCTTAAAGAGAGTCAGCGACGATTACTCCGTTTTTACTTTCTCGTTGTATTCACGAACGATATCAAAGGTGCTGTCATCCGATTTTACATAGCCTTCGTGGGAATAGATTTCTTTGATAATAGCGTGACCCTCTGTGTCGTTACCGATATCAATAAAGGCTTGTTGAATTTTGGCTACCCAATCCGCATTCATGTCAGAGCGAGCAGTGATTGTGTCATTCGGAATTGGCGAAGTGAAAGCCAGTACGCGTGTATCTTCAAAAACAGTTGGGTAGTCTTTCTTTACGACATTACGAGCATCTTGGAATATAGCTGCTGCATCCACATCACCGTTCAATACAGCAATAACGCCTTGATCATGGCCTTTAACGGTAACGCCCGTTACGTCTTTAAGCGGGTCCAGACCAGCTTCCATCAGCTTGCCTGCTGGCCACACGAAACCAGCTGAAGAAGTAACGTTTTGGTAAGCAATTTTTTTGCCTTTCAGATCTTCAACCGTTTTGATTGGCGAATCATTCTTAACGATGATCATAGATTTGTAGAAATCAACCAATTGGTCAGTAGGAGCGCCAGTTGCATCGTCGACGCCGAGGCGTTGTGCTTGAAGGATAACTTCTCCTGCGCCTTTTTCTTTTGCTAGTACATATGCAGTTGGAGGAAGAAAACCAATATCGATTTTTTTAGAAGCCATCGCTTCGATAATTGTATTGTAGTCTGTTGAAATACTTACTTTGACAGGAATACCAAGCTTGTCCCCTAGCAGTTTCTCCAGCGGCTTAGCCTTTGCTTCCAATGTATCTGCATTCTGGGATGGAACGAATTGTACAGTCAGCGTTTCAGGTACATAACCAACAGCAGCTTCTTCTGTAGCTTTCGGAGTGCTTTCCGTTCCAGGTGTTGCTGTTGCTCCGCCGTTTGCGGAATTGTTGCCGTTATTGGCACCGCAAGCACTAAGTAAAGATACCGATAATAAGAGTGGCAATACGAATTTGCTTAATTTTTTCAATCCAAACCCTCCAGGTGTTTTCTATTTTTTTACTACTTACTCAATATATGAAACTTTTATTAGCGGACCGTAAACGAGGGGATAAGGTTTTGTAAAGATAGGTCAATTTCATTAAATATAGGAATCAACCTGTTATGATTATTTTTAAAAACCGTAAGGGAGCTTTCGCAATGAATAATGAAATGGAATGCAACATATTGGTGACAAGTGATATTCACGGTTATATTTATCCAACGGATTATCGTACGCAAGAGGAGCGTGGGATCGGACTGGCAAAGCTAGCAGTATTGATTAAAAAGGAGCGGAGTAAGAACGCCGATTTATTGCTTGTGGACAACGGTGACCTCATACAGGGTACACCGCTTGCTTCTTATTTCAATCTTCATGCAAAAGAGGGGATTCATCCCTCAATCGCTGTTCTTAATGAGCTGAAGTACGATGCTGCAGTTGTGGGCAACCATGAATTTAATTACGGATTGGGTGTGCTGCATAAGGTAATAAATGATTCTACATTCCCGTGGTTAACTGCTGGCATAGTAGGCGAGGACACGAATAGTCCGGCATTCGGCAAGCCGTATATAGTAAAGCTACTAGATCATGGAGTTAAAGTTGCCATTCTAGGCGTGACGACACATTACATTCCAAACTGGGAAGCACCTGAACATATAAAAGGATTAAGATTTAACGATGCTTTAGAGACGGCTAAACGATGGGTCGCCCATATTCATAAGGAAGAAAATCCGGATTTGCTCGTGGTCTCCTATCATGGAGGGTTTGAGAGAGAGCTAGCGAGCGGTGAAATTACAGAGAGGCTGACGGGAGAGAATCAAGCTTATGCGATGTGTACGGAAGTGGAAGGCATCGATGCGTTAATTACAGGTCATCAGCATCGCCTGCTCACATCTGAGCTGAACGGTGTTACAATCATTCAGACAGGCTGTAACGGCGCGGCACTAGGCAAAATTAGCATTCTACTGGGCAAAGAGAATGATAAGTGGACGGTGAAGGGGAAGCGGGCGGAGCTGATTTTGCCGGAAGAAACAACCCATGCGGATGAAGAAATTTTGGCGCTGACTCAGACGATTGAGACGGAAACACAAGCTTGGCTGGATCAACCGATTGGAGAAGTTATAGGTGATATGTCGATTAGCAGTGCACATGAATGCCGAAAGGCTGACCATCCGTTCACTGCCTTTATTAACAACGTACAAATGGATGCTGCTGGCGTTAACATCTCACATACTGCGCTGCTCAGTAATGAATCGCAAGGGTTTGGTTCGACTGTGACCATGAGAGAAGTGCTTACGAACTTCATGTATCCTAACACATTAACCGTATTGCGCTTATCAGGGCGAGATATAAGAGCGGCGCTTGAACAAACGGCAGCCTATTTCCAAGTAAGCAGCGAGGGTGAAATTGAAGTCAATCCAGCTTATTTGGAGCCCAAACCCCAACATTATAACTACGACATGTGGGGAGGCATTGACTATGTGCTTAACGCAGCTAAGCCAATGGGTGAGCGAGTCGTTGAGTTGAATTATAATGGAGAGCCGCTGCTGATGGATGGAGAGTACGAGGTTGTCATGAATAACTACCGTGCAAGCGGAGGCGGAGAATATGAGATGTATAAAAACAAACCCGTCGTCAAGGAGATAGCTACGGAGATGTCGGAGCTGGTAGCGAACTATTTTCTTCAAAAGAAACGTATTCATGCGAGCTGTGAAAATAAATGGAAGGTTGTCGCTGCCTCAGCTACCTAGTGCCGTGCAACTATATAGTCATCTTTGCGTTATTAAATAGGGGAACTAAACGACTTGCATTAGGTGTGAAATTAAGATCCAATCGGGAGATGTTTTTGTGAAAACAATAAAGATTTATCACTATGATGCTTTTAGTAATATTCCCAATATGGGGAATCCGGCAGGTGTAGTATTGGAAGGCGAAAATCTTACGGAAGAGCAAATGCTGGAGGTTGCTGAAAAAGTAGGTTTTAATGAAACGGCTTTTCCTATAAAATCCGATAAAGCAGATTTACGCATACGATTTTTTACACCGGGTCATGAAATAAACCTTTGCGGTCATGCTACAATGGCAACTGTGTTTGCGCTGCAAACAAAAGGACTGCTCGGTGATAAACGGGATTTTACGATAGAAACAAAAGCAGGTATTTTACCCATTAGATTAAGCGAAAAAGACGATCTTTACATAACAATGGAGCAAGCAGCTCCGCAATTTAAAGCTTTTAATGGATCAATGCAAGCATTAGCATCTTCTATAGGAATTGAGGAAGGAGATATCGACGCAGAGCTCCCGACTTTATATGGCAGTACTGGTATATGGACACTATTAATTCCAATAAAAAGCCTTGCTGCTTTCAAACGAATGAAACCAAACAATAAACAATTTCCAACTATTTTAGAGGAAATGCCAAGAGCGTCTATTCATCCTTTTTGTTTGGAAACCTATGATGTACATGCACATATGCATGCTCGTCATTTCTCATCGCCTTTTTCGGGTACGATCGAGGACCCTGTTACGGGCACGGCTTCTGGTGTAATGGGAGCTTATTATGAAAGGTATATATCCAAGGCGCCTAAGGAGTCACCCTCTACATTAAATCTATGGATTGAACAAGGACAGGAAATCGGAAGGGATGGCAGAATCGGCGTAACCGTGACAAACTCGAATGTCATTGCGATTACAGGCAATGCTGTCTATGTTAATGAATTTGAAGTTTTGATATAATCGTTTTTTTTATGTGATTATGATAGTTTGAAAAGCGGGCATGTGATCATCGTTAATAGCGATAATCAAATACCCGCTTTTTTTTGTACCATGATTTCTTATTCTGCCCATATACTCTGTCAGCTTGAATCAAGCAACTATTCATTATCTTTCCATTTATTCCGATATAGATAAGTGGTCAAAGAGAAAAATATAGAAGAAATCTAAACATTGGAGAGAAGACATCATGAGCAAAAAAGGTGAAATAATCAATCGAATTCGTAATATGTCTATGCGTATTAAATTGCCCTTACTGATTAGCTTTTTAGTAGTTGTCGTGTTGTTAGCCTCTTCCGCAACTATTTATCAGCTCGGATCAAACCTGCTGTTGCAAAAAAGTAAGGATGAAATCAAAGGGAATGCCGATCGAATCGGGGAAGGTCTTTATACGGCCGTTCAGCTTCAGGATCAAGCTGCATATCTGATTTCTGTACATAATACGTTTCTAGATATGTTGAAGCTTAGAGAAAAAGCTACGATGTCAGATTATGAATATCTTTCGGATGCCAATCCTTATTTCAAAAAAGCGAATACTATTTTAGCAAAAAGCTTTCAAGGTACAAAAGGGAATGATTCGTTTATCGTAATAGATATGCAGGGGATCATCGTTGCGAGCACCGATGACTATACGATTGGACAATCACGTGCAGATCGTGAATATTTTATTGAAGCGATGAAAGGCGAAAATTTTATAAGTGATGCTTTCGTATCAGAGAGCAGCGGCAAACAGCTTGTTGCATTCTCACACCCAATCAAGGATGAAAATGATAAGGTTATTGGAGTCTATGCTTCGACCGTGCACAGTAAGTTCTTAATTGATAAACTCGGAAATAT
This sequence comes from Paenibacillus sp. J31P13, assembly GCF_056269295.1. NCBI lineage: Bacteria > Bacillati > Bacillota > Bacilli > Caryophanales > Paenibacillaceae > Paenibacillus > Paenibacillus sp. J31P13. The sequence goes on along the minus strand of NZ_JBWDNR010000007.1, from coordinate 182,076 downwards.
TAAAATAAATAAAAATGGAAAAATAGAGATATCGAGTCGAGGCGGAACGGTTCTCTACAACTCTGTGGATGATACAAGAGTCGGTAAAAAAGTGGATGACCCAGAGCTGGACGGGATCATGAAACAGACTGCTCTTGAGGAAATCATACAGGGTGATGTTGATTTAGCATCCGATTACGTGCGATATAACATCATTCCAAATGCGGATTGGACGGTCTCCATTATAGATAGCTACTCGGATATTAATCGTCCCATTAATGCCATGCTCACGCAAATGATCATGATCACGATTATAGCTATTGCAGTCGCTATTGGAGCAGGAATTGTATTGTCTCGCAATATTACAAATCCAATCCTAAAGCTTACCCAATTGTTCAAGCAGCTTGCTTCCGGGGACTTGACGGTAACGGCAAGCGGTAAGTTTGACAGTGAGTTTAAGGACTTGGCTGATAGCTTCAATAGTATGGTAAGACAAAATAATGAGCTGATTTCTAATATGAACAAGTCGATTTCGATTTTAAATGTCAGCACGAAAGAACTGGATGAGACATCGAAACAAACCGCTCAGTCGAGTAATGAAACGACGGTTACATCAATGGAAATTGCAAAAGCAATGGAATCACAATCCAATGATACCGAGCACATCGTAGATAAATTTTATGGCTTTGGCGAGAAGTTTGTTGCTATGAATGAAAAGGCTCAATCCATGAAAGAAAGCGCAGAAGAGATTGTAGAGGTGTTTCATACCAGCAATGAAATGGTCACAAACCTCATTGAAATCAACAAGAAAAATGAACAAGAGGTTCACAACATTTCAGCCATAACCTTGAAGCTTCAGGAAAGCTCAACGAATATTAGTAAAATTACAGGGGCAATCAGCGAAATTGCAAAACAAACGAACTTGCTTGCTTTAAATGCTTCCATTGAAGCATCAAGAGCAGGGGAGCATGGCAGAGGATTTGCAGTTGTTGCTGCTGAGATTCGTAAGCTTGCTGAACAAAGCTCCAAGCAATCCAGTGAAATTAATGCTATTATCAATCAAAACTTAATGTATGTGGCGGAAAATAATCAAAGCGTAAAAGAAATTAGAAATATTTCCGCTAAGCAGGATGAGTTTGTAGGACAAACGCAACAAGCCTTTACAACCGTTCTGGAGAACGTGACGGATATTAACGAACAAATCAAGGCTATGGCAAATGATGTTTCTGATATGGAAAGGGATAAGGACGAGGTCCTTGAGTCGGCTCAGAATCTTTCAGCATCAGGCGAAGAGGTATCAGCTTCCGTTGAGGAAGTAACAGCTACTATGCAAGAGCAATCGGCAACCGTGCAGCGTCTCGCAGACATGGTAGAAACGATTGATCAACTAACAAATGGGCTTGCCGTGGAAGCATCAAAATTTAAAGTTAAATAGGGTTGTGGACGGAATTTGAGGTTTCTGCTGAGTCTCATTATTACGTGAGTCCATTGAAGAAATTAAATGAGTGAAAAGGTTGCTTAGATGCAAAAAACCTCCATACATAGGGAGGTTTTTTTTGTGATAAACATAGAGATTCACCTTCGCTGATCGAGAAGTTAATGTAGTAACACAAAACATAGTATGGTAAAGTTTGGTAAGTTTGAGTTTGAAAGTTAATGACGCTAAACAAAAGGAGACCATATGAATCGAACAGGTTTATATGAATGCCGTTGCTTATGGTGATACGGCTATCATATATCCTCTCACCTATAATAATGGTTTATTGGCTGATCCAGACACTTTTAGACAAGAGTATTATGATTTCCTCATGAATCATGATCAAGATGTGGCTGTGCGATTTAGATTTTATGATTCCATAGACGTGGAAGAGGAAACGGCTAAGGAGGATGCTTTAGCTGTAACGATTACGGTAAGTGTTGGCACGTTTACGGATAAAGTAGCATACGGCTTAAAGAAAGAAGATGGTATTTGGAAGATGGAATTACAGCATTTAATCGAGCATTATAAGAGTGCTGCCAAAAAATAAATTATCTTAGATTATTGCCAGCCAAACTGTAATCATGTTAATATTCAATCTTATAGAATATGAACCTTCGGGGCAGGGTGAAATTCCCTACCGGCGGTAAGGATACGATCGTTTGTATCTTAAGCCCGCGACTCTCAGCCTGTATAGGTTGGGACTGACTTGGTGAAATTCCAAGGCCGACGGTATAGTCCGGATGGGAGAAGGTGAAGAACAGCTTGTTGAAAATTCAATTTTCAACTAGTCTGTTTGTCGATGCCCCCGTTGATTTATCACGGGGGCTTCGTCTTTTTCAGAAGGTTCAATTCAAAATTCCTTAGGAGGTTTTTGGATTGGCAAATGCATTGAAGCTAGAAAGTAAACGCGGGAATTGGCTTTCTTCGCGTACCAGCGGTATTAATGGGATTTGGTATGTGGCGCTAGGAGCTGCGCTTTGGGGGTTAGACCCTCTCTTCCGTATTTTATTGTTGAAAAGTATGACCTCTACACAAATTGTGTTCATTGAGCATCTTTTATTGGCTTGTTACGCCCTGCCGGTGCTGATTAAGTACCGAAAGACCTTGGTTGGCAAACTATCGCTAGCGGTCATTGGCGCATTGCTCTTCATCTCTTGGGGCGGATCGGCTATTGCTACCATACTATTTACTGCGGCCTTCTCTCATGGCAATGCAAATGCCGTTTTGTTATTACAGAAATTACAGCCGTTGTTTGCTATTATCCTAGCTCGTGTGATGCTTAAAGAAACGCTGCCTAAAAATTTTTCAACCTATATCGTGTTCGCACTTCTAGGTACTTATCTTCTGACGTTTGGATTTAATTCACCCCAGATGGGCCTAAAGGATTTAGGTACACTAAGCTGTTTGTTCTCTATCCTAGCGGCTGTCTTATGGGGCGGATCGACCGTCATGGGTAAGTTTCTGCTTCAAAAAAAATTAGACTTCCCTGTCGTCACTTCCCTTCGTTTCTTGATGGCTATTCCGTTGATTTCCGTCGTTCTTTTGGTAAGCGGGGATGCTTGGAATATTAGCGGATCAGGCAGTGCGCTGACGATGATTGCAGTGAACCTGTTATTTCAGGCTTTTATACCCGGATTAGTCAGCATGCTTCTTTATTACAAGGGGCTGGCGTCAACCAAGGCGTTCTTTGCGACGCTTGCAGAGCTTGCTTTTCCAGCAGTGGGCGTATGCATGAACTGGTTGGTATTTGGTCAGAAGCTGACTGTAGGCCAGCTTCTAGGCTTCATCCTTATTTGGTTGGTTTTGTGGCTCATGACCCGCAGTAAAGGCGAGTAATCGGCCATAATTCTTAAGGGAGTCTACCGGAACCGTTTTATTATGAACATGCTGGATGCATGATATATAAATATCGCTCAACAAAAATAGTGCGTGATAGAAGAGGAGCCTGCTAACCAGCAGCTCCTCTTTTTCTATTTCATGAAGTAGTCAGACACAGGAAAAACATTTCCTATAAATGTAACCTATTTACCGTTCAAACGTCTGATTCATGAGGGGTGAGCAAGATGGGTTTTGAATACTTAAAGTATTTATCGAGCGGACATAATAAAAATGAAATTTTGCAAAATCTAATGATACAGTATGGACAAGATGTGTGGAATTTTGCTTTCTCCTTAACACGTCAACGAAGCCTGGCAGATGACATTAGACAAGATGTTTTTGTGAGAGCTTACGATAAACTAGATACGTTTCGTGGAGAATCCTCTGTGAAGACATGGTTGTTTTCCATTACTCGCAACATTGCAGTTGATTATCGGCGATCAGCTTTTTTACGTAAAGTGACCCTAGTCGATTACATCATAGAAAAAGGCAGCAATCCCTCGGCTGAGAGAGAATATTTTGAACAGCTAGGCTTAAAGGACGCTTGGAAGGCGGTTTTGAGTTTGCCTATTAAGCTTAGAGAAGTCATTACGTTATATGTACACCATCAACAATCCATAGCAGAAATAGCAGCCTTGCTGCAGATCTCTGAATCGGCAGTAAAGGTGAGGCTGCACAGAGCAAGAAATAAAGTGAATGAAATGTACAAAGGAAAGGATGAGGTGTTCTATGGGGAAAGCTGAACTTCATTGGGAAACGGATTTAATAGACCCTCCATTTGCTAACGAAAGCTCCGACAACAAATGGATGGAGCACGTTGAGAAGCGCCTTTTGAAGAAAAAGAGCCGGTTTCAGCGATTGACTCCAATGATCGGCAGTGGAGCGGTAATCACTTTTGCATTAATAATGATCCTAGTAAATGGAGATCAATTAAGGAGTCTATTGGCTGGATGGAGCACGATGGATAAGATCAGCCCATCGGATTCTAAAACGTCTATGCTGGTCACTACCAATCAAGAATCAGAAAAATTCCACGTTGTAGAAGGACTAACGATAGAAGAGGGCGCTGAAATTCTAATAAGCAAGAAAGAGGATTTGCTTGATTCTATGAAGGGAGCAACCATCGCCCTAGTACAGGCTCCCCTTACAACAGAACAGGGAAATACAGATTATCTAGGGATTTGGGACGCGAAAGGAAAGCTGATCCAGAAGTTTTTCGTTGATGGGTATGTGATGAATCCGGTTGATATCCATGTGACTGATATAACGGCAGATGGGAACTCAGACATCATCTTGGAGACGGATGAGAATGCAAACGGCGGATTGGGTGCTCATGCCCTTCATATATACGTGGAAGACAAAGGGCAGTATAAGGAAGCACCGTTACCTGAGGAGATAAATACAAACTATACCGTAACCTTTCGTCCATCCAGCAATGACTTTAATATGATCTCTACTGGGGATAAACGCAGCTGGACTGTGCAAATGGCTGAAGATCAGTTAAAAGAACTCGATGCCACCTTATTAAAAGGATCAAATGCAGTGAATGTGGATCCCATTTCATCAATTGATGTGGAAGACCATATTTTAAAAACGAAAAGATTGATCTGGTTTGGAAATTTACAACTGAATTCTCTTGCCATACTGGTAACGAGTTATCATTTTGAAGATAATAAGTGGAGCATGCTTGGCTATAGCTTAGAAGATATTAACAAAGGCACAGTCGTATCGGAAATAAAATAATGATTTAGATACATGCGCCTTTGCTATAGTAAGCGTGCAGCTGTCAAAAGCGACTCAGCATATTTTTCTGAGAATCATCTCTACCGGACCCCTCTTCACCCATTTTCTCCAAACATGCGAAAAAACGATGGCAATAATGAAATAAGCACAGCCGTATGCGATTGCGAAAGACAGCTTTCCATTTTCCAAATAATTAATTGTCTCAAGAAAACCTAATCCAATTATAATGTGCCCGATATAATGTGATAAAGATAGCTGACCGGTATGAATGATCGCTTTGGTTAGAAGGGATTTCTCGAATTTATCAACTATAAAAATACTGATTGAAATAATGGCTACAGCCGAGCATGTTGCAGAGAGAACATAAAGGGTCGTGGGAGGCATTGGCTTTGTCGTAAAGAGATAGGCAGCAGATTCTCTGTCTAGTACAGGTGAGGTCCAATTGATAAGCCAATAGGATATTGCCTCGAAAATCACTGTCCCTGATAACGAATAGAGCAGAAGCCGCGGCTGTTTTTCCCTGATTAGCCAACGCTTTCTGCCAATCCACATACCAAATAGAAAAAAGCATGCCCAAGGAAAGATAGGATGGAAGCCATTAAATACAAGATTGCGTATAAATCCATTTCCCGTCCAAAAGTCCATATATACGTGAAAGCTTGAATCCCAGCCTTTACTGTAATCAAACAGGATCAATCCAAGCTGAGATAGCAGCAAAATAATTGCGGACAGAACAATTATTTTTTTATCGGATAAGGTAATCAATACGGAAGCTGCAAGCATGAATACCGCGTAATAATGTAAAATGTCAGCAGTCCAGCCGGTTAACAACAAAAGTATGCCGACTACAAGTAGGAAAACGGATCGTCGGTACAGGGAGTGACGGCTTTGACGAATGATCTCCTTATCCCTCGAGCTTCTTGCTTTTGCGGTCATTAATGATACGCCTATGCCTGCCAGTATGACAAACAAAGCAGAAGCTCTCCCTTCGAATAGACCCGCTATTGCTCTCAACCATTCTGAACCATCGTTCTCTGCCAGCATTGCAAGCTTATAGTTAACGATAATCATTCCGAAAATCGCCCAGGCTCTTGCATAATCGAGAGCAGTTATACGAGGCGTCGAAGATAGGTTCATTTCCGCGGGTCTCCTTCCAAGACGGTTAGTACGGTTTTAGTCCATATGTCCTCATAGGCATACTCTAAGCCGTAGCTGATAAAGTTATCCATGCTGTCAATAATCATGGTGAGCATTTGGGCATGAAGAAGCACATGACGATCCTCGATAACGCCAATTGAAACACCATGGCGTAACAACTGGGCAAAGCCCGTCGTATAACCGTCCAAGCTTTCAATCAATTTTTGAGAATACTTGGGGTCTCTATAGCTCAGTGCTTGGAACTGATTCATGATACGAGCATAATACATATCTTCATTCTGGATGCTAATCATGTTAAGTCCATCTGAAATAAACTTTTCTTTAAAATTGTCTTTCGAGTAAGCACTGATATCGAAAAAATTATGGAATCCAATGCTTTTGCATATCTCATCGAAGAGCACATCAATAATCGTTTCTTTTGATACAAAATGATAATACAAAGCAGGCTTTGATATTTTTAGTTCTTTGGCGATCATAGTCATGCTTGTTTTTTCAAATCCGTGCTCAGCGAAAAGACGGTAACCTGTTTCCAAAATTTTTGCATACGTCGAAGGTACATTCCCATCTTTCATTCCACTCATATCCTCCTGTTTATTTCACTTACTTACCGTTCGGTAAGTTTAATGTACAGGAGATTGTTTCTTTTTGCAATAAAAAATTATTGTTCCTTCATACTCACATGCCAACAGTATCATGTACAACAATAAGTTAATGGTTTAAAATGGGAATAATTCAACTATCTATTATGGGAGTGATTAAGAGTTGAAAGTAGAAAATCAAAAAGATGTCCTAACCGTAATTAATTCGGATGTTACGGATTCTAGCTTCAATAATGTTCGAGCAGAGCAGTTCTCGCTTGAATGCTGCAATCTTATGGGAATGAAAATGAATGATGTGAATTTGACGAGACTACATATTTCCGATGCTAATTTGAGTGAGCTAGTGATCGATGGTGCACAGTGGGGCGGCGCGCGGTTTCAATGCATTAGCTTCGGCAACCCGAACCAGCCGGATGTTCCATTTAATACAACCCCTGTACAATTCACCAATTGTAATTTACAACATGCCACGTTAACGGATTGCAATTTATCGAATGCTAATCTGGTGAACTGTGATATATCTGGTTTGATCATTAATGGTGTTAACATCGAGGAATTGATCAAACAGTACGTATCTGCTGAGCAAAAATAAGATTAGCAAAACGGGGAATATAAGGTCAAAACAAAGGGCTGCCGAGAGGCAGCCCTTTGCTGATTTAAAGCTGCTTTTCTAAAAAACGAATCCCGTGTACGATCGGGTTATGAGGACAACGTCTTGGCATAATATTCTTGTCTGTAGCTTTACAACTATATGTACACTTGAGCCGTTCTACTTAACGAGGTGAGAAGATTGCCGACTGATGAGCAGTTAATTATGGAGATAAATAGTGGCAGCCAAGCTGCTATGGAGGTGTTAACCAAACGCTATTACAAGCAGGTTTACGCTTATCTATATCGCAAGACAGGCAATAATCATACCGCATATGATTTGACGCAAGACGTTTTCATCAAAATGATGAGGAATCTTTCAACGTATTCAAGCAAAGGGACGTTCCGAAACTGGTTGTTTACGATTGCCATTAATTGCAGCCGAGATTATTTTCGATCGACCGCCTACCGCGAGCAATCGACAGCCGCAGAGTTCGAAGAGCATTATCAACAGAGTAAAGCTGATTCGGTATCCTATATTTTTGAAAATAAAGAAACACGGAAACAGTTGAAGCAGGTTATCAATGATTTGCCGGATGCTCAAAGTGAAGTCATACTACTCAAATATTATCATGATCTGAAAATTCGAGAAATTTCTGTTATTACCGGAGCCAATGAGAATACGGTTAAGGGCAGGCTGAGGCAGGGCCTTGAAAAGATGAAGAAGCTGTTGAGGAGAGATGACGATGAACAGCAACAAAACTAAAAAAGGATCCAGCGACTGGAATGAGCTTGACGAAATAGATCAAGAGCTTCAATTGCTGTTAACTGATTATAGCGTTGAATATCCCAGTGATGAGGCAATCGCACAAACCATTGATGTGTTGAGACCTTATGTGGTTCAACCAACCCAGAAGTCTGTATCGTTTTTTCCGTTAAGCTTGAAACAGCTTCATATTCGTCCGTTTTTTTGGATTTTAAACGCACTCTTTTTCCTCTGTGGTCTGCTGGTTTGGGGGTTAGGGAAAGGTGATCCTTATATCATTATGATGTTGATTTCGCCTCTTCCGTTTCTGCTTGGGCTGCTCGAAATATTTAGAGGTCGTGATGAAGGTCTGCTTGAGCTGGAGATGTCTTGTAAATTTTCAGCGCAGCAGATGATGCTGATGAAGCTAACTGCTGTCGGAGCTTATAACGTGCTGCTTTGCTTCGTATTAATCGCTATTTTCAATTTATTTGGAGAGCCTCTGTTGCTCTCGAAGCTAGTCATTTATTGGGCAGCTCCCCTTACGGTAACGGCAAGCATTGGGCTTGCTTTAAGCCGTCGAATAACGGGTCCTATATTCGCGCCGGTTGCATTAGTTATTTGGTCTTTTGCTGCAATCACGATAACGAATACATTGGACTTTGCACATCAGTCAGATGTTCTGCTGTCAGTGATTTGTGGAGTAATATCTATACTTGCAGTAGCACTGCTAATTTTTCAAGTGAAACAGCTAAGGAGAGGTCAATTAGATGAAATTATCCATTGAGAGAGTAAGCAAGCAGTTTGGACAGAAAATAGCACTGAATAACGTGTCCTGTGAGTTAACAGAAGGCGTTTATGGTTTTCTAGGTGCCAATGGTTCCGGTAAAACAACACTCATGCGCATACTCGCTGCAGTCGTTAGACCGACCTCTGGCAGAGTACTGCTGGATGGTGTAGACATTGAATTATTGAATGAACGGTACAGGGATCTTCTCGGCTATTTGCCGCAGCATATGGGCTTTTACAAAAACTTTAGCGTTGAGAAGTTTTTGCTTTATATAGCGGCTCTTAAAGGCATTGATAAGCAGGAAGCCGAGGCGAAGGTGGAAAGCTTGCTGCATGAAGTTCAATTATCGAATGAGAAGCGTACGAAAGTGGGCAAGCTGTCCGGCGGAATGAAGCAGCGGGTTGGAATTGCTCAGGCGCTGCTTAACGATCCGAAAATAATTATCGTCGATGAGCCGACAGCTGGATTAGACCCGAAGGAGCGCATTCGATTTCGCAATTTATTGTCGACGATTGCTAATGATCGAATCGTATTGTTGTCCACGCATATCGTAACGGACATTGAGATCATTGCGAAGGAACTGTTAATAATGAAGCGGGGTATGCTCATTGAGAAATCAAAGCCGCAGCTGCTGCTTGATCGTCTAGATGGCAAGGTATGGACCTTTCCTGCTCGGCAAAGTGAAGTTAGCTCACTTCAATCGAAACATCGCATAATCAGTATGTCCAGTAAGGAAGAGTACATCGAAATGCGTATCCTGTCTGAGCAAAAGCCGGAAGCAGATGCAGTAAAGGCGATACCTAATCTTGAGGACTTATATTTGTACTATTTTGACGAGGAGGAAATGAAGTGATATGAAGTCATTACTAAAGTTTGAGCTGCAAAAGATTTTTGGTCAAAAAAGTATTTATATTGTCCTTATTGTCTTAATTGGACTTATCTCAATAAGCTTAAATGCCCAGCGAATAACCAATAATTCTTCGTATTATAAGGATTGGGAAGGGCAGTTGACCCAAGAGAAGATTGAACGTGCAGAAGCTGAGCATGCTGCGTTGATGAAGAAATGGGATGAGCATTCAAGCCTAACGGAGGAAGAAAAAGGTAAGCTGGCCGTTTATGAGAATATAAGTCAACTGGTAGGGCTAGAAGAGCGTCGACAAGCGAGTATGGAGGAATTAAAACAACACCTGAATAGTGAAAATCAAGTTGCTCAGCGTGAAACGAAGCTTGAGCTCAGCATGCTGGAGCAATTAGAATTCGATAAATTATACTATAATCGCGCCCCTGCTGAAATGATTGATTTTGTAAAGATATTCGGAGTTTTGCTCAGTGGAGCACTTATACTCGTGGGCCTAGCTTCCATCTTCTCGAATGAATATGCTACCGGGATGGATCAGTTCCATCTCAGCTCGAAATACGGGAGAACGCGAGATGTGTCAGCAAAAATTATCGCTTCGTTCATTTACGTGATCTTCGTAATTGGTTTATGGGTAGTATACAATTCAGTGTATCGCATTGTTGCTTATGGCAATGGGGGATGGAAATCGCCGCTTCAGCAATTGTTTCAATATCGCTATTCACCTTATGATTTTGATTTATTGTCCTTTATCGGTGTACAAATTGGCATGCACACACTGGCCGCTTTAGGTCTTGCTCTGCTCGTATTGTTAATATCAGCAGTATGTCGAAATACACTTCTCTCATTTTTAATCTCGGGCTTTATCTTTGCCTTGCCAATTGCCATTAATAGCATCTTCAAAATAGATCTTAAATCATGGAACATCCTTTTTGACTTCAGCTTCACCAATATCATGATTGTTTATGATTTGTTTGCTACATTCAAAACAATTAACCTATTCGGCATACCTATTTTGTATCCATATGCAGCGATTACATTGACGATCGTCTTGTCAGCTGCTTTCACAATGCTTCTTTATTGGAACATGAAGCGTAAGCAAGTGGTATAAATTATACTTGACTTTGTATATAGTGTTCAGTAATATATCCAATAACTTGAATATTTAGAAAAGCTAAGAAGAGAAAGAGTACCGCGGTAAAGTCTTTTTACAGAGAGCTCCGGCAGCTGAAAAGGAGTAAAGAATAACCGTGGGAATATGGTCTCAGAGCTGCGCATCGAAACCTCATGAGGTTGTAGGCTGCGCCGGAACCCGCATCCGTTAACGTGCTAGGGTATAAACGCTAAGCAGCGTCGTACCCGAAGAGGTCAATGCCGTAAGGCATTAATGAATTTGGGTGGTAACACGTGAGATAACTCTCGTCCCTTTTGGGATGAGGGTTTTTTGTTGTCTAAAAAAGGAGGAAAAAAGATGGCGAACATTTTTATCGGGGGTGCTTGGCCGTATGCTAACGGCTCCTTGCATCTAGGTCGGTTGGCAAGCTTGCTGCCTGGGGATGTACTGGCAAGATATTTTCGTGCAAAAGGAGAAAAAGTATTATACGTTTCTGGAAGTGATTGTCATGGAACTCCAGTAGCTGTTCAAGCAGCCCAAGAAGGTATAACGCCGGGGGATTTCGCAGATCGATATCATCAGGAGTTTGTAGATTGCTTTAATCAATTAGGATTTTCTTACGACTTATACACTCGCACAGACCAGCCCTTTCATCATGAGGTGGTGCAAGAAATTTTTTTAAAGCTTCTAGAAAACGGACATTTGTATAAAAAAACAATCCTGCAAACCTATTGCGAGGTAGATCAACGGTTTTTACCAGACCGATATGTAGAAGGCAACTGTCCCAAATGCGGAAAGCGTGCAAGAGGGGATCAGTGCGATTATTGCTCCACCTTGTTGGACCCGTCCGATTTGTTGGACAGAAGCTGTAAGCTATGCGGAACTACGCCAGTTGAACGACCAACGGAGCATTATTACCTTGCTTTATCGAAATTTCAAAAAGAATTGGAACAGTTCGCAGCTAAAGCTTCGGGGTGGAGAGAAAATGCCGTTAATTTGACCAGTCGATATTTAAAAGAAGGGCTTCAAGATCGTGCGGCTACAAGGGATTTAACGTGGGGGATTGATGTGCCTATAAATGGATTTGAAGATAAGAAAATCTACGTATGGATTGAAGCAGTATGCGGATATTTATCAGCAAGTAAGCAGTGGGCAGCAGAAACAGGGAATAAATGGGGGATATTTTGGTCGGAGGATCAAGCTAATATAACTGCTTATTATGTTCATGGTAAAGATAACGTACCGTTTCATACATTGATTTGGCCAGGGATTCTTCTGGGAGTAGGCGATCTTCACCTGCCCGATAAAGTAATAGCTTGCGAATATATGACACTAGAGGGACAAAAGTTCTCGACGAGTCGGAACTGGGCAGTCTGGGTTCCTGATATCATTAGTCGGTACGATCCAGATTCTATACGGTATTTTCTGATAGCTAATGGTCCAGAGAAGCGGGATACTGACTTTTCATGGAGAGAGTTCATCTATAGCCATAATGGGGAGTTGCTTGGCGCATATGGGAACTTCGTAAATCGTACTTTGGCATTTATAGTGAAGTCATTTGACAGTAAAGTACCCCATGGAGAGCTTTCGGTGGAATGGGAGGACCATATTGAAGCATTATATATAAAGTCAGGCAAGCTCATAGAGTCAGGAAATATGAAGGAGGCAATTGAGCTTATCTTTTCTTATATAAGGCAGGCTAATAAATATTTTGATGAACAAAAACCTTGGATTACTGTGAAAGAAGATAGAAGTGCTTGCGGTCAGACGTTGTATACATGCGTGCAGATCATTGCTAATGCAGCAAATTTATTAAATCCGTTTATTCCGTTTTCATGTGAAAAGATAAGAGGGTTCTTGTCGCTTGAACAACCGCAATGGCATCCGTCTTACGTTGGTGCGGAACAAGAAATCTGTAATCTGGCTTTATTATTTGAACGATTGGATATCAGTCGGATTGAGGAAGAAACAGCCTTGCTTGAGAAGAAATTGAATCGGAATGGATAATCATTTCCATCCCGATTCAGCGGATGATGATCAATAGAAGTCCCGATAAGAAAATCCTATCGGGACTTCGCATTTGAGATGTATAAGAATTAGGGCTTTAATGAATGATTCTCAAAAAGGAGCATCTTCATCATTTTAGGAAGAAATTTGCACGACTCGTCTTGCTCTTCTTGATAACAGGTAACATAAAACTAAAATGAAGAATGCTGCGATATACGGGAAGTTGATATTGATATCGAAGAGAAAGCCTGCAACGATAGGTCCGGCGATATTCCCAAGACTGGTGTATGCCGAGTTTAAGCCCGCTACATATCCTTGCTGGTCTTGGGCCATCTTGGACATCTGCGTACCGATTGCCGGACGTAAAATGTCAATCGCCAAGAACACGATAAAGGTTACTACAAAAATCATCCAATATTTATTGACAAAGATGGTCATTAATACGAAAATCCCGGCGATGATCAAGCAATAGGAAATGACCTTTTTCTCACCGAAGCGATTCAATAACCAACCGAATAGGGTTACTTGCACAACCGCCCCGGCAATGGAACCAAATGTAATGATATAAGCAATATCTCTAGGTGTGAATTGGAACTTATGATCGACGAAGAGACTAAATACCGTCTCATAGTTAGCTAAACCAAATGATGCGACAAACACAATGATCAAGCTCAAAAAGTAAGGCTCACGATAGGAATGCAGAAGCTGTGTAACCAGACTTTGCTTTTTGACTGGAGTAGCATTGGATATTATCGGTGTTTCTGATTTGGTTGACTCAGGCAGAATGAAAATGGTAATAAGTGCAGCAATAGCACCTGCGACTGCCGCTGCAAAGAAAGGAACTCGTATGCCGTATTCAGCAATAAATCCGCCAATTCCTGGACCAATTATAAAACCGGTTGTGATGGCGGCATTAATATAACCCATACCGGTGGCTCTCTCTTCGTTACTGGTAACGTCTGCTGTGTAAGCCATGATAGAAGGCATAATGAAAGCAGCACCGATTCCTCCAAGCAAGCGAGAAGCGAAGAGAAGGATAGGAGCAGAGGCTACTCCAAAAAGCAGCTCTGAGACGGCAAAGATGATCATACCGATAACAATCATCTTTTTCCGCCCAATGGTATCACTTAGCCTGCCCGCGATTGGAGAGAAAATAAGCTGTGTTAATGAAAAAGCAGCAACGAGCAAGCCGACAAGACTGCCAGTAATATGAAGCTCATTCATATACGTTGGCATGATAGGGATGATAAGCCCAATACCGGTAAAAACTAAAAAGATGTTGAGCATGAGCAGCAGAATTGCGCCCCTGTTACGAAGTAATAATGACATGATGTAAGCTCCTTCAAGTGAGTGTAGCAAAATAATAGGGATAGACGAGTAAAGGGCGAAGATAGCAGTACTCGGAAAAGATTTACAGATATATACTGAATGTTCGTTCTATAAAATGGGAACGACTATCGGAGCTTGCAATAACTGCTTCTGAATGAGAAGCAGTTTAATCGCCGCTACTCATCAATCGGAGCTTTTTGCAATTCCGTGAAGAAATATTTTGATCGCTAAATTATAGGTTTGAAGGATATCTTCCGGCTTTGATTTTCGAGTCATTTGGCTGAGTCCAATAATTAAGCTTTCAAGTACAACAGCTAGACCTTCCGCATTATCTTGCCTGAATTCTCCGTTATCAATACCTTCTTGCATTAGTTTTTGATTGAATGTAAGATGCCTAATTACCATCTCGCCAATTCGATCTTGAACATCTGTTGTTTTTTCTTCATTATTAAAGAACTCATCGGCTGCTTTAGTGAGCGGATGACTTAAATCATCAAGAACCATTTGTTCAGCTATGCCGTAAAGTTTCTCTGTTGTTGTTTTGTACATGGATTCTCTTTCCATCCAGTTCATTTCCCACTCACGGTCCCATTCATCAATTAAATAAAGAAAAAGTCCTTCTTTACTTTTAAAATGATAATAAATGTTTCCTTTACTGCTTCCTGTGGCATCTACTATATCTTCAATGGAGGTTGCCTTGTACCCCTTTTGAACAAACAACGCTCTTGCGGCATCGGCAACTCTTTTTTTGGTTGATTCGCTTTGTAATTGCTTTTTGTTCATTTGCATCACTCCGATTCTATGGTCAAGCATGAAGCTAATCATCGCAAAATAATACTGAACGTTCGTTCTGTATGATATCACAGGCAAAGGTGTTTTTCAAGAACAGGATTTCGTCATGGATATGAAATCAAGATAGACATGCCATCGTAAAAAACACTTTACAAAGAGCCTACGGTATCATATATTTTATTCAAGTCAAAAAGTTTCCTTCGGTAAACTTTTTGTCCCTAAGGAAAATAAAAATTTTTTATTAATTATTTTGCATAAGGGCAAAATATTTCCCTTATTAACAAGGGGGTGTGTGACAAATGGCAATTGATCCTAATCGTCCATTTTCAAGGAGAAGCATTCTTAAATTTGGAGCAGCAGGCATTTTAGGTGTGATCGGAAGTAGTTTTATCAATCCAAGCACGCTATTCGGCAAGTCTACACAAACAATGGGTAAGGACGACACGCATCATACATTAATGGATCAAATGAAACATGGAATGGCACATGGGTACGACCCGGGAACGGAGTCTACTACTGGACTGGAAGCAGCAGTGAAAGCTTTGACCACATTCGACTACGGTGTTATCAGTACAGCTTCGGATGGAAGAACTGTTAGAGATTACGATATACAAGTATGGGATGCTGAGGTGGAGATCGCGAAGGGAATTAAATTTCCAGGCTGGACGTTTAACGGTACGATCCCCGGTCCGACATTACGCTGCACAGAAGGAGATATCATACGCATTAAGTTCGGGAACGGCTCGTCGCATCCTCACTCTATTCATTTCCATGGCATACACCCTACGAATATGGATGGACTTGAGCCTGTTCTAACGGGGGAAGAATTTATCTATGAGTTCGAAGCGAGGCCAGCAGGGCTTCAACCTTATCACTGTCATGTGCCGCCGCTTACGAGACATATTCATAAGGGCTTGTATGGCCACGTCATCATTGATCCAAAGAAACCAAGAAAACCGGCAAAAGAGTTCAGTATGATTATGAATGGCTTTGATTTGGATTTAGATGGTGAGAATGAGATTTATACCGTTAACGGTTACGCATTTGCTTATCAATCAAGGCCTATCAAGGTGAAAACAGGAGAAATGATTCGTATCTACTTAAGCAATTTTACAGAATTTGACCCCATTAACTCCTTTCATTTGCATGCTAACTTCTTCCACTACTACCCTACTGGAGCTGATCCTGACGCAAGACCGCAATATACAGATACCATTATGCAATGCCAAGGCGAAAGGGGCATTATCGAGGTATCATTTCCGAGTCCCGGAAAATATATGTTCCACGCTCACCAAAGTGAGTTTACGGAGCTTGGATGGATGGGATTCTTTGAGGTCGAGTAGCGAGAGGAGGCGTATGATGTGGAGACCGAAAAATGGAATGGAAATACGAATAAAACAGTTCTTTGGTTATTAGGCGCATTACCGCTTCTACTACTGGCAGGTTTGATTTTTTTTATCTCAACATGGGGAACTGGTGTAAAAGAACAGCAGGCTGCTCCAATTGAAGTTCTCAATTTCGAACGTATCCTTTTGACGGATGATGGATTTGAGGTTCATATTCTTAATTCTGGACCTAAGGAATTAACCGTAGCACAAGTACTAGTTGATGATTCTTTCTGGAACGCTTCCTATTCGACTAGTTCAACCCTTGAACGATTTGGAACTTCTACGATCTATATCCCTTATCCTTGGGTGGAGGGGGATCCTCATGAAATTAAGCTTATTACTTCAAACGGATTAATTTTTATCGGTGATGTAGCCGCTGCTATGAAAACACCTACCGCAGATACCAATCGCTTTTTGCAATATTCGTTAATCGGCTTTTATGTGGGTGTGGTTCCGGTTGGTCTGGGGCTGCTCTGGTATCCCTTCATGCGGCGTTTCTCTTCAAGAGGCATTCAAGCTGTCATGGCATTTACAGTGGGGCTTTTATTCTTCCTTACGGTTGATACCATTCAAGAGGGGTTAGAACTAGGAGCGGAAGCACCGGGTGTGTTTCAAGGCACTGGCCTGGTATGGTTCGGAGCGTTATTAAGCTTCTTATTCCTGCTTGCTGTCGATCAGACGAAATCGAAAAAGACTGTAAAAGGTGAGAATGATGGTAAGAGAGTTTCCTTCAAAATAGCCGGAGGAATAGGCCTTCATAATCTAGGTGAGGGTTTGGCAATTGGTGCTGCTTTCGCTGCGGGCGAAGCTGCATTAGGTTCATTTCTTATTATTGGCTTTACCCTTCATAACATAACGGAAGGGATTGGTATTGCTGCGCCGCTTTTAAAATCCAGGCCGACGTTTAAAACTTTTTTGGCTTTAGCCCTTTTGGGTGGAGCTCCAGCGATTATTGGCACATGGATCGGTGGATTCGTATTTAATCAAACCTTGGCGGCATTATTTTTCGGCATTGGAGCCGGTGCCATTGTTCAAGTTATTTATGTTATTTTCAAAATGATTGCTAGAGATGCGAAGGTTGCAGGAACCCCATCGGTTTCGTGGCTTAACCTCTCTAGTCTAACGCTTGGAATACTGCTGATGTATGTAACAGCTTTGCTAGTGAATTTCTAAAGTTAGGCAGGAATGGGGAGATGAGATGCCGATGAATATAGGTATAACGGGTATTATTTTAATTGTTATTTTAGGCTTGCTGCTATTCGGACCATCCAAGTTGCCTCAATTGGGGAGAGCGATCGGTGCAACGTTGGCAGAGTTTAGAAAAGGAGCAAAAGGGCTAATGGAGACGGATGAGAAAGCAGAGAAAACAAAAGAAAACAACCTTGAATAAGGATAAGCAGTAAAAAGCCGATAGAAGCAATCTATCGGCTTTTTTGCTATTCAACTATTGTGAATGCAATCCTTTTTTTCTGCTGATCAATATCGTCAAACTAACCAGCGTAACAAATATGGTAGCTCCCATATCGGAGAGAATGGCAATCCATAGGGTGAGCCATCCGGGAATAGTCAGCAACAATGCGATCAGCTTGAGTCCAAGTGACACGCTAATATTGAAACGAATAATACGATTTACTTTTTTGGCGATGGAGACAGCCTCCGGCAGCTTGCCTAAATGATCCTGCATCAAGACGATATCGGCTGTCTCAATGGCGCTGTCGGTTCCTTTGCCCATCGCAATGCCAAGCCCAGCAGAGGCAAGAGCGGGCGCATCATTAATGCCGTCACCGATCATTGCTACATGATGATCAAGGGAAAGCTCTTTAATTCTTTTTACTTTATCCTCAGGAAGCAGATTTCCGTAAAATTGAGAAACGCCAACAGCTGAAGCGACTCTCTCTGCTGTTTTCTGATGATCGCCTGTCAGCATGACCGTACGTTTTATACCCAGCTTGTGCAAGGCTGCAATAACGGCCCGGCTTTCTTCACGAATTTCATCTGCAATTCCGAACATACCGAGAACATGATGTTGGTCTGCAACGATTACAAGAGTAAGCCCTTCCTCTTTTAACGCATCAATACGACTTTGAATAGGAGCCGGAATGTTAAGATGCTGAATGCTTTTTTCATTACCAAGCCAGTAAGCTTCACCATGAATCAATGCTTTCATCCCGCTGCCTGTCACGGTTTGAATTTCATCCGGCTGTGGGACACTTAAGTTTCTTTTATCTACTTCTTTCATAATGGCTCTCGCGAGCGGGTGAGAAGAGGATTTCTCAATAGCTCCTGCAATGATGAAGAAGCGTTCCTCATCATAGATTTCAAGCTGAGCCACATGAGGCTCGCCTTTCGTTAATGTTCCTGTTTTGTCAAAAGCAAGCGTATCGGTTCTCCCAAGCTGCTCTAGAAACACCCCGCCCTTGACTAGTACACCGTTTCTTGCGTTTCTTGTGATACCGGATACGATTGCAATGGGTGAAGATAGGATGAGAGCGCAGGGACATCCCACAATTAATACGGCCAACCCTTGATAAAGCCATGTCATCCAATCGCCTTGGAAGAGCAAAGGGGGGACAAGCATAACAAGAGCAGCAACGATCATAATCAGCGGTGTATAATACTTAGCAAATTTATTAATAAATAATTCAGTTGGTGTTTTCGTTTCTTGCGCTTCCTGAACGAGATGAAGGATTTTAGCTAAGGATGAATCCTGATAGGCTTTATCTATTCGTACAAACAGAAGTCCTTCGTTGTTGATGCTTCCGCCATATACCGGCTCTCCAGCTGATTTCTCAACGGGGAGTGATTCACCTGTAATAGCGGCTTCATTGACAGAGCTTTTTCCTTCGGAGACAACGCCATCTGAAGGGATTTTTTCACCGGGCTTTATTTTCACTAAATCACCGATTTGAAGGGAAGAGATGGGAACAATTGATTCCCTGCCGTTCTCTACTTTCACTGCTTCCTTAGGGGCTACTTGAAGCAATGCCTCCATGGAACGGCGAGCCTTCTCCATGCCATAACCTTCAAGCAGCTCATTCACTCCAAAAAGAACAGCAACGAGTGTAGCTTCCCTCCACTCGCCAAGCGAGATTGCGCCTGCTAGCGCAATAGTCATTAATGTATCGATATTAAACTTTAATTTGATTAAATTTTTCAAGCCTCGAAAGAATGTTGTATAACCGCTAATAATAGTAGCAGCTAAATAAAGGAGTATCGTAGCTTGCTTGTCGAGCACACCATCTAACAGCAGGGCTGCGACATAGATGACCCCGGATGCCAGCAGCAGGGTTAACATCTTCGAGCTGCTGCCGCCATGACTGTGATCATGTCCGTCATGGTCATCATGGCTATGTCCCTCGTGATCATGAGCATTATGCTTATGAGTGTGAGTGTGCTCATGACCATGCTTATGATTATGATGGGCGTGGTCTGTATTTTCTGCTAAGCTCTTTTCGATATAGGCGTGGTCAGATTTCAATATTTTGTTAACCGCAGTCATGGAAATTTTAGGATTAACGGTTAGCTTTCCTGAGTTATAGCTGAGCTTAGCGTCCTCGCCATGCTCTAATTGTTTAATTTCTTCCTCCATTCGCTGGGCGCAGCCACCGCATGAAAGACCTTTTATGCGATATTCATTCATAAAACAGCCTTCTTCCATTTCGTTATATGAACACTTGCTCATATGATATGCAATCTTTCCAATTATGTCAAACAATTTGCCTATGTCATGACGAAGGAGATTTATCCGCTCTATTTTCAGGCTTGCTCCTAGGAGCTATTCGCGTTATGTTGAGAGGTATGTCAAATCGATTTTTAAAAAGATGAGAGCACTTGGGGGTATATCGCGTGAACAAATGGATTAGAGGCTTAACTCCAGAAACGTTCAAAAACAGAATATTGATGGCTTTTTTGCTATTAGTGTTAGCTCCATTCGTTTTATTAGTCATCTATAATTTCAGTGAAACGGAAAGAGTTCTGCAGGAGGAAGCCTCCGCCAAAAACCAGGATCAGCTTCTTGATATCGAGAAGTCTTTCCTAGATGTACTCGGACTAGTAATGAAGACAGGTCTGTTATTAGAGCAGGA
This sequence comes from Paenibacillus sp. J31P13, assembly GCF_056269295.1. NCBI lineage: Bacteria > Bacillati > Bacillota > Bacilli > Caryophanales > Paenibacillaceae > Paenibacillus > Paenibacillus sp. J31P13. Next base: position 161,545 of record NZ_JBWDNR010000007.1, on the reverse strand, counting down.
TGCCACTATTCGCTCGGTTATGAAAAATCCGGAGCAACAAGATCCGTTAAGACGGAAGGAGCTGGTGGAGAACAAGTTCGCAAGCATTGAGAACAGCTTCTTCCTAACTGGCGCAACTGTGTATTATACGCTGGTAGATAAACATGGCTACGCTTATACCTCCTTTGCTCCTCGTGAGCCACTGAATTACTCCTCGATTACCAACGAAGCATGGGTAAAGAAGCTTTCCTCCAATGAAGGGGAACGCTACATTTGGAATGCAAGCGATACCAATTATGTAAGTACTGTTATTAAACCCAATCAGAATATGCTTAGTCTCTATCAGATGCTCCGCGATGAGAATCTCAAAGAGTATGCGTATGCCCGTATCAGCATCGATTACGAGCAATGGTTCAACAAGGTGATGAGAGATAGGCAGCGCGAAGGCATTTATTATTTATTAGATCATACAGGAAGATCAATGGTGCAATCTGATGCCGATGAAGCGATTGATCCTGTGATTTTATCAGCTATGCTCGACGTCAAAGAGCCCTCTGCATCAGCTTCAATTGTTAGTCAAGACGAGAAGGTATTATATACCTTCAGCCGTATTGCCCAGTTAAATGGGTTTATCGTGAAAAAGGTGCCCTTGTCACTGCTGTTTGAAGAAGTGGAAACGTTGAAAAAACGCTTTTTTATCATTTTTGGACTGATTACGCTCGTATTTGTCATGATGACCTATTTTATCTCTTCAACGATTACCGTCCCTCTAAAAACGCTGCAGCGGAAGATGGAAATATCGGTCAAGACTAACCTCAAGGTAAAACTGCCAGAGCAAGGGCGTGGTGAAATTCTTGCACTCACTCGAAGCTTCAATACAATGATTGACGATATAAATGGTTTAATGGAACGTCTTCAATTAGAGGAACGGCAGAGGCAGGTCGTCCGCTTTCAGGTTCTCTTATCTCAGATGAACCCGCATTTTCTCCTGAATACGCTTAATGTTATTAAAAGCATTGCGCTCGAGAAGGATGAGGATGATATTTATGAAATCTGTGTTTCGTTAGGGAAAATATTAGAAACGACATTGAATGTAGAGGTTGATCTTATCTTGTTGAAGGATGAGATTGCGCTTATAGATTCCTATATGCGCATACAAAGCGCGCGCTTCGGCGGTCATATTACAGTCAGCTATGAGGTAAGTGATGAGCTGAAATATGCGCTGATTCCAAAATTCTGTCTTCAGCCGCTGGTAGAGAATGCGATTATACATGGCTTTGGCCAGACACGGAGTGACGGCCGTATTGAAATCAAAGCGGAGGCAAAACATGATCTTCTGTATCTTGAAGTGGCGGACAATGGGGTAGGTGTAGAACGCGCCAAAGAGAAGAAGGTATTCCGTAAGCGGAAAAGCATCGGTGTTCAAAATATCCGAGAAAGCTTGGAGCTGCTCTTCAAAAATCAGAGTACGGGCTTGTCTCTTGCATCATCCGATGAGGGAACCAGGGTCATGATGCATCTCCCGCTATTGTTATCGAAACCCTATTTAAAGGAGGCTGACGGTGATGTGGACCGTATTGATCGTTGATGATGAACAGCATGCAAGAGCAAGTCTCAGCAAGCTGATGAGCAAAGCTAATCTTCCCTTTGACATTGTAGCGACTGCTAATGACGGCGAGGAAGCGTTGCAGATGATTCGAGAATTACAGCCAGACGTGGTCATTTCCGATATTGATATGCCTGTGATGGACGGAGTAGAGCTGCTGAAGTCTGTGCGGAAAGAAGGGCTTGATTGCCGGTTTGTCATGCTCACCTGTATGAATGAATTTGAGTATGCGAGGCAGTCGCTGGAGTTCGGGGCGTCCAGCTATTTACTTAAGCTTTCGATGGATGTGAGCGGATTGAAGCAGGCGCTGGAGAAGGTAGCCCTAGAACTAGAGCAGCGCGAACAATTAAGAAAGGCAGCCAAGTGGTTTCCGAAGAAAAATATGTCTGAGCCGACTGATCATCCTGAAATGAATAAAATTATTAGGCATATTGAGGAGCATTACTCGGAGGAAATTACACTAAAGCGTGTAGCTGAGCTCATCTCTATGGATGCAAGCTATGTGAGTGATTTGTTTAAGAAAAAAACGAGTCAAACATTTATTCACTATGTACAGAACCGCCGAGTTGAGGCAGCAAAGATGCTGCTCGTGGAAACTAGCCAATCGGTGGGTGAGATTGCGAGGCAAGTAGGATTCGAGAATGACAACTATTTTATTAAAATATTTAAACGATGGTGCGGCATGACGCCAAGCGAATATCGCAAAGAGCAAAATAAATGATCCAAAAAATGTATCATTAATCGCCAAATAACGTTCCTTACCCCGCCTAATGCCCGGTGATAAGATTTAACTAAGCAATTAAACAAGTTTCTAGGGGGCAAATAAATGAAAAGAAACAGACTGTTGATGAGTGCACTTTCTCTTATTCTTGTCATGGTTCTGATCGCTGGATGCGGTGGGAACAACAATAATAATGCTTCAGAAACGCCAACAGACGGCAACGGCACATCAACTAAGAAGATTAAGCTTACGTTATGGGGCGGCGTACCTGCTGAAGCGGGACCTCAAGCGGTTGTTGATGAATGGAATGCGAAGAATCCAAACGTACAAGTGGAATATGTACGGTTCGTTAATGACGATGCAGGCAACTTAAAGCTGGATACCGCTTTGATTGCTGGGCAAGACGCAGATATTTATATGAACTACACCCTCTCTCGTCTTCAAAAGAGAATAGACGCTGGTGTAGCCGTAGATATGAGCGCAAAGACGGATTATAACATTGATGAACAAATGGGTCCTGATGCTAAGCAATGGATGATTAATGATAAATATTACGGCATGCCTACAAAGAAAAACATGGCATTCATCTGGTTGAACAAAGATATGCTTGATGCTGCGGGTCTGCCTATTCCTTCACTAGATTGGACATGGTCCGACGTACAGGAATATGCAGCGAAATTGAAACAACCTAATGTATGGGGCCTCCTCCAGCATGAGGCTGCATTTACTGCTCAATTCGACGGCACAATTGGCGGAGACGGGTATGTGAAAGCAGACGGCACATCCAACTTCGATAATGCTTACTGGAAGCAGGGGTTTGAAATCCTGCACAACATGATGTTCAAGGATAAATCGACTCCGGAATATGGTGAGCAGCTGACCAGCAAGATGCCGGTTGATACGATGTTCCTAAAAGGCGAGACAGCAATGCTGACAGCTGGCGAATTTATTTTCCGTAATGCGAACAATCTAGTCGATTTCCCGCATGATTTCAAAATTGCTTTTGCTCCAATTCCGCGTATCTCCAAGGATCAAACAAACTTCAAATATCCAGGCGGATTGGGCGACGTGCTTTCCGTTAATGCGAAATCCAAAAATCAAGAAGCGGCTTGGGAGTTTGTGAAATGGTATGCTGATGGCGGAATGCTGCCTATGGCTCCAGGTGGACGAATTCCATCATCCAAGAGTGTAGACAGCACGGAAGCCATCGATTTGCTCCTAAAAGGATATGAAGAAAACTATGATCGGGATTCACTAAATAAAGTGGTATTCGGTCAATTTGAATCATTCCAGCTTAACGTGCCTCAGCAAGTTATCGATGCGCGCAAAGAAGAATATGAGAAGTATTTTCTTAACAAGCAAGATATCGACACGACGTTGAAAAACATGGCAGAGCGGCACAACCAATTCATCAAGAAATAAGCTGCGCAAAGAGAGTAAGAAGGAGCGGCCTAGTCCTTCTTACTTTTTTTTATCGGTGAACTAAGAAAGGCGGGTTGTTATGAATAAAACAAGCTGGCTGCGCAAGCAAAGCTGGTTGGGGTATGTGTTTATTCTTCCGAATATGCTGGGAGTATTGTTATTTTTCGTCGTGCCTGCATTGTTCTCTTTTGGACTGATTTTTACCGATTATCAATTCTCGAATCCCAATGTTTCGTTCACGGGCATGGACAATATTAAGCGAATGTTCCAGGATGAACAGTTTTATAACGCCATAAAGAATACGGCAATATTCCTTCTTTCCGTTCCAGTATCGCTTGGACTGGCCTTTGTCGTCGCCCTCGTTCTGAATAAGAATGTTTATTTGAAAGGGCTGCTGCGGGGGATGTTTTTTCTCCCTTACATTTCTAGCGGGGTAGCTGTTGCATTTGTTTGGATGCTGTTGTTTCAACCCTCTCAAGGACCGATCAATGAAATTCTCCGCTGGATAGGCATTGTATCGCCGCCAGGCTGGTTCGCAGATACCGAAACTGCGATGTATGCGATCGACATCATACAGATATGGTTCTTGTTAGGCTACAACATGATTATTTATCTTGCTGCCCTTCAAGAAGTATCGCCGGAGCTGCTGGAAGCAGCAAAGATAGACGGAGCAAAGAGCAGGACCATAACGTGGCGTATTGTATGGCCGCTTGTTAGTCCGACTACATTTATGCTGCTCATTACGGGCTTAATCATGACGATGAAATCATTCTCCTTAATTCAAGCGATCACACAAGGCGGCCCTAGCGGCAGTACGACGATTTTGTCGCTATACATTTACAAAACAGCCTTCAGCTATTATGAGATGGGTTATGCCTCGGCGATTTCATGGTTCTTATTTGCCATCATTATGGGGATAACCGTCATTCAATGGATCAGTCAGAAGCGCTGGGTCCACTATTAGAAAGGGGAGTTTTCAATGAACAATCTAGCCAGCTCTGTTAAAACCAAGATGCCGTTAACTGTACTCATGCTCGTTTGCGGCGTGTTCATGATACTTCCGTTTCTATGGATGGTCAGCACGTCCCTGCAGAGTCCAAGCGAAGTATTTACGAGATGGCTGCCCTCTAAGCTTGATTGGAGAAGCCATGAACGGATTTGGACAGGTAACTATAACTTCATTACCTATTATTTGAACTCTCTTAAAATCTCCATTATCAGCACAGCCGGAGCAGTGTTTCTGTCCGCTTTCGCTGCATACGGTTTTGCAAGGATAGAGTTTAGAGGCAGGAATGCAATGTTCCTCGTCTACTTGTCCATGATGATGATACCGCCACAGGTTATTTTCGTTCCTAAGTTTATCATGTTTAACTGGATGCATATTTACAACACTCATTGGGCGCTTATACTGCCGGGCTTGTTCTCGATTTTTGGCGTGTTTATGCTAAGGCAATTTTTTATGAGCATTCCGAAGGAAATTACAGAATCTGCTTTTATAGATGGTGCCGGTCATTTTCGTATTTTCTTTAAGCTTGTTCTGCCTTTAGCAAAGCCAGCACTAGCTACCTTTACGATTATCGATTTCTCGTGGCATTGGAATGACTTTGAGAATGCGCTCGTATTTTTATCCAGCCCGAATTTGTATACGATTCCACTTGGCTTGCAAAATTTCATATTGGAAAATAACGTCGATTACAATGGCATGATGGCTGCTGCAACCGCTGCGATCATCCCTATGATCCTGATCTTTATAATAGGTCAAAAATATATTATTCAGGGCATATCCGGCTCGGCAGTTAAGGGCTGACCACTCATACAGAATAGGAGCGTGATGACATGCGATCTGAGAACATCAAGACAGAAGTAACCGTCATTGGAGGCGGGCTAGCTGGCGTTTGCGCTGCCATTGCTGCGGCAAGACTGGGACAGACCGTATCCTTGGTTCAGAACCGGACTGTGTTGGGCGGAAACTCCAGCAGCGAGGTGCGCGTTTGGGTATGCGGGGCTACAGGGCATGGTGTGAATCGTTATGCCAGAGAAACGGGTATTATGGGTGAATTGTTCGTAGAGAATCAGTATCGCAATCCTGATGGCAATCCTTATCTTTGGGATCTAATCCTATTAGAAGCCGTTAAAGCGGAGGAAAATATTGAGCTATTCCTCAATACGGATGTTCATGAGGTTGAGGCAACAGGTTCAGAGGAGGATCGTCAAATTCATTCCGTGACAGGTTGGATGATGGGATCTGAACGCAAAATTCGCTTTGAGAGCAAAATGTTTCTTGATTGTACCGGGGACGGTTTGGTAGGTTTTCTAGCAGGGGCAAAGTATCGAATTGGCCGTGAAGCGCAGTATGAATTCAAGGAGGATTGGGCTCCTGAGGTTGCGGATGACATTACACTCGGTAGCACGATTTTATTTTATACAAAGGATGCAGGCCATCCAGTCAAATATATCCCGCCGAGCTTCGCCAAAGATATCTCCCAAACCTCCATACCGGTACGTCGGGTGATGCGAAGCGGAGATTCGGGCTGTCATTACTGGTGGATTGAATGGGGCGGAGAGCTGGATACCGTTCATGAGAATGAGAGAATACGTGATGAGCTATGGTCCGTTATTTATGGAATCTGGGATTATATTAAGAACTCAGGAAAGTTTGAAGCGGATAATATGACTTTGGAATGGGTAGGTTCTCTTCCTGGCAAACGGGAATACAGGAGATTTGTCGGTGATTATATTCTCAATCAGAATGATATCGTAGCGCAAGAGCAATTCGAGGATCGTGTAGCATTCGGAGGCTGGTCCATCGATTTGCATCCGCCCAAAGGAATGTACGCGGAAGAGAGCGGCTCCAAGCACTTCCACGCAGACGGCACGTATCACATTCCATTCCGTTCGCTATATTCGTGCAATGTTAATAATTTATTATTCGCAGGCAGAAATGTTAGTGCGACGCATGTTGCTTTTGGCACGACTAGAGTAATGGCAACTTGTGCGGTAATGGGAGAAGCGGCGGGAACGGGTGCTGCGCTCGCTGCTAGGAAGGGAATTACGCCAAGAGAGCTAGGTCAGTCTCATCTTGCGGAGCTGCAGCAAACACTGCTTAGACAAGATGCGTCCGTTATTGGTATTCGAAATGAAGATGCCGGAGATTTAGGGAGAATAGCGAAAGCGTCTGCATCAAGTACGATGAGAAACGTGCATATAGATGATGCGTGTGAGGGTTATTCTTTGCTTAACCCGGTGGGTATAACGTTCCCAGTCACAGTGGAGCTGAATAAGCTTTCTCTGCTTGTTGATGCTTTGGCGAATACAGAAATGACGATTGAAATTCATTCTACCGGAAAGAAAGAAAACTATATTCCAATGGGACTTATCTCCAAGCACACAATGAAAGTAACGCAGGGAACGAAGCAGTGGGTTGATTTTGCGCTTGATTATCGGACGGAAGAAACGATGAACTTATTTGTTGTGATTCAGTCGAACCCAGAGCTGCAATTGTATACGTCCGACACACCGCTTTACGGGGTGTTGTGCTTCGAGAACAAGATCGATTCATCGGCTGATTTCTCCAGCTTCACGGATACGCAGCAGACCATGGCTTGGCAAATGAAAGCTCTAAACAGAACACCTTTCTGCTTCAAAGTATTCCCTGAGACTGCAGCATATGAAGCGCTATCTGCTATTGATGGTTACACCAGACCTTATGCCGGCCCTCATACATGGGTTTCTAATCGAATGGAGAGTAATAAGCCAGAGTGGCTTTCTTTAGAGTGGGATTCCTCCGTGTGCCTGACAGACATCCATATTACCTTCAATGATGATGTGAATGAGGATCTCATAAATTTGCATCACCATCGGACACCATTTGAAGTTATTCCTGAGCTGGTGAAGGATTATCGGATTGAGGCTTTTGTTGATGAGCAGTGGAAGGTACTGCTGCATGAGACGGACAATAGGAAACGTAAACGGACTCATCAGCTGGAGCCTACCCGTACAAATAAGATACGTGTTGTAATTGAAGCTACTAATGGATGCCCTTATGCAGAAATCGTTGAAATACGGGCTTATGAGTAAAGTAAATGCTAAATAGATAAGTGGGAGAAAAACAGCCGTGCAGAAAATCTGCATGGCTGTTTTTCTGTTTAAGACTTAATGTTCCATCAAATGGTTAGTAATATGCGTCTGCAATGATTTCCGCTTATACAACTAGCAACCAATTAACCAAAAACATCCCTATTGAGGGAAACGATTGTCCGGTTTATCCCATCCATTTTGACACATAATCTTCATGTGCTGTTGTAGAAAACGACAAAATTCTCAGCGTTCACGTTTTCTGCCTATTACGGTCAAGGAGGTACTTACACATGGCAAATAAGAAAAATGAGCTCACCCCGGCTCAGCAGGAATATCAGGAGCTGGCAAAGAAGCGGGAGCCTTCGAGAAGCGTAGGGAAAAACTGTGTTCGAGCCTTTATATCTGGAGGTGCGATTTGTTTCCTTGGTCAGATCATTCAAGAGATGTTTGTTCATTGGGCAGGCTTTGCAGAGAAAAAGGCTAGCGATCCCACGGTTGCGGTATTAATCATCATTTCTGTTATTCTAACCAGTTTGGGTGTGTATGATAAAATCGCGCAATGGGCTGGAGCAGGCACCGCAGTACCCGTTACGGGGTTTGCCAATTCGATGGCTTCTGCTGCACTAGAGCATCGAAGTGAAGGCTTTGTTCTTGGAGTTGGCGGTAAAATGTTTGAAATTGCGGGTCCGGTTATAGTTTTTGGTACGGTTGCGGCATTTTTTGTAGGTATTTTTCACTGGATATTTAATCCTGCTGCAGTGGGAGGGTAACGCATATGCTGAAGGGTCATCAAAGCTGGGTTTTTGAGAATCGGCCAACTATTCTTGGAGCCGCAAGCGTTGTCGGTCCTTTTGAAGGACAAGGCCCGCTTGCGAAGGATTTTGATGTAATTCACGATGATTTACGAATGGGAGAAGATAGCTGGGAGAAATCAGAAAGAGCTTTGCTCGAGGAAGCGACCAAGCTAGCCATTGAGAATGCAGGATTGACGAATGAAGAAATTAACTTTTATCTCGGCGGTGATTTGATGAATCAGATCATCAGCACGAGCTTTGCTGCAAGAACCTTGGCGATTCCTTATATCGGTATGTTTGGAGCCTGTTCCACCTCTATGGAAAGCTTAGCATTAGCAGCCAATCTTGTTAATTCGGGCTCAGCCAAATATGCGTTATCAAGTGCTTCCAGCCATAACTCATCTGTAGAGAAGCAATTTCGTTATCCGACGGAGTATGGGTCGCAGAAACCGCCTACTGCTCAGTTTACAGTAACGGGGGCTGGAGCCAGTGTAGTATCCCGTAATGGTGAAGGGCCATATGTCACTTCAGCGACAATCGGCCGTGTAATTGACATGGGCTTAACCGACCCTTTCAATATGGGAGCAGCGATGGCGCCTGCCGCAGTAGATACCATTCAAGCGCACTTCCGTGATTTGAAAATACAGCCTGGACATTATGACATGATTGTAACTGGAGATCTTTCCAAAATTGGCTATCAAATTGCTTGCGATTTATTTAAAAAACATAATATCCCGATGCAACAGACCGAATATAAGGATTGCGGGATGATGATTTACAACTATGAAGAACAGACGGTTCAGTCAGGCGCAAGCGGCTGCGGATGTTCTGCTGTTGTTACTTATGGGCATTTGTTGAAAAAAGTTAAAAATAAAGAGCTGAATCGGATTTTAGTCGTCGCGACTGGCGCCTTACTATCACCCCTGTCTTTTCAACAAGGAGAAACGATTCCCTGCATCGCGCATGCAGTATCGATCGAAAGCGGAGGGAAGCAAGCATGATTTTTTTGTGGGCTTTTGTTATCGGCGGAGCGATTTGTTTATTCGGACAAATTTGTTTTGATGTATTTAAGCTCGATCCTGCGCATACTATGGTTCTGTTGGTTGTAGCGGGAGCCATCGCAGATGGTGTGGGTCTTTATGAGCCATTAGTTGAATTTGCCGGTGCAGGTGCATCGGTTCCCATTACAAGCTTCGGTAACGCGCTTGTTCACGGGGCTTTGACGGAATTGAAAAAGGATGGCGGAATCGGCATTATTACAGGCATATTTAAAGTAACCAGCGCAGGTATTTCCGCTGCGATTATTTTCTCCTTCCTGGCTTCGCTTATAGTTAAGCCGAAGGGTTGATACGAAGAGTACCCAGAGACTGAACAGCATTTCTTATAGTGTACATTCTCTGGGTTTTCTAATAAGGGAAAGTAAAAGCTTATTACATTAAGTCTTCACAGGAATTTGATATAACTGTATGGCTTGATTTAATGAAAGGTCTATCTCCTTTATTTTCATAAAGGCAGGCTCTAGTGACTCCAACACATTATCAATAAATACATCAATATGAAAGCTCAACGTGGTCCCTAGCTGTCTGCCTAGTGGTGTTTCAGGCGGAAGTGCAAATGGACATATTTGTATTTTATTCCCTCCTCTGGCACTGTCCCTAATAAACCACGATATAAACTCTAATGCATCCAATCCCTCTATAGATTTATCAATAGAAAATTGAAACTGGATTAACACCTCATTTTCAAGCCCGCCATTTGTTCGATATAGTGCGGCATGAGGTAAATGTGCAAATTGTGATCGTTTTAAAAGCTCATTATCTATGGGTTCTAGATTTTCTACGCTGCTTTCTATTTCGTTAATTCCTGTTATTCGCATTACCGTAGCAAGAAAACGGCTAATGTCTTTAGGGTAATCGCTCATTTGAGATCTCCTTTTAATTGTAATCAATTATCCTTTTATTAAGATCGGTTTAACATGCTTTTTCTGATTTTTAAAAATCTCCAATTTATTTATTTCATCCTCATCATGTCTCTATAGATCCATTCATTATGGTTTTTATCCATACAAAAGCATTCTTTATGCATGAATCAGTTTTCGACATTTTACAACACTATTCCTTTATAAGTAAGAAAAATGAGAGATAATTTCTTTGTTTTATCTCCTTTGAAATAAAAAAAGCTAATGATGTTATTAATACTTACATTTAAATGAATAATCATATTGTCGCTTTTCTCTTTTCCTGTTAAAATCTTGTTAAATTGGAAGTTGCTAAGGCAGGGATGAGCAACTCAATATGACTAGACTTTTAATGAAAAGGCTGGTGAGGGTATGAAGAAGTGGACTACCGTTCTTATGATTTCATTACTATTGATAGCTGCTGCAGGGTGCAGCTCTGGAGATGGAGAGAAAGTATACAAGTTCGCAACCGATGCGGCTTATGCACCGATGGAGTTTATGGATAAAGACAAAATTACAGGCTTTGATGTCGAGTTTCTAGCAGCGGTTATGAAGGAAGCTAATCTGAAATATGAGATCAGTAATACCGGTTGGGATCCAATGCTGAATGAAGTAAAGTCAGGCAAAAGCTATGATGGAGGCATTTCCAGCATTTCTATCACCGATGAACGCAAGGAAACCTATGATTACTCAAGCCCATACTTTGAATCTACGAATATGATCTTGGTTAATGAAGACAGCACGATTACAAGCGCAGTCGATTTGAAGGATAAGAAGGTCGCTGTTCAACTTTCAACAACGGCTGAGACGCTGATGGCCGGCATAATGGGCAATGACAATTCGAAGCTCGTTCGCTACGATAGCAATGCAGTAGCGCTGTTAGAGCTAGATAGCAAGGGTGTCGATGCTGTTGTAGCAGACATTGCTATCGTCCGTGAATATATGAAAAATAATCCAACCAAGAAATTCAAAGGCATTCTCGATCCGGTTAACTTTGGTTCTGAATATTACGGTATTCTGTATCCAAAGGGTAGTGAGCTTCAGAAGAAGCTGGAGCCTGCCATCAAAGCAGTGCTTGAGAACGGGACGTATACGGAACTATACAAGAAATGGTTCGGAGAAGAACCGGATATGAAAAACCTTGCAGCAAAATAAACGGAGGGGCATGCGTATTTATTTACGTATGTCTCTTTTTCGTATCTTTTAATATCCATCTCAAACTAAGGGGGTGAATGTCCTTGGATTTTCGATTCGATATCATTGTGGACTACGCTCCACTCCTGTTAAAAGGAACTCTACTAACGATCGGAATTTCAATATTAGGTATTGTGTTAGGTTCTATTCTTGGTCTAGTGGTTAGCTTTGGAAAAATGTCACACCGGTGGTATCTTAGCTATCCGATGAACGGTTACATACATTTTTTTCGGGGAACTCCCCTTTATGTTCAAATATTAATTGTACATTTCGGATTGATTCCTGTCATTCTTGGAGGAACGCATCCCATTATTGCGGCAATAACGGCGCTCATGCTCAATTCAGCTGCGTATACCGCAGAGATTTTTCGGGCGGGCATTCAGTCCATAGATAAAGGGCAAACAGAGGCTGCCTTTTCGCTTGGCATGACTAAGAAGCAGGCGATGCGATTTGTTGTTCTTCCGCAAGCTGTGAAACGAATGATTCCAGCATTCGGCAATGAGTTTATCGTATTAGTTAAAGATTCCTCACTAGTAGCTATTATTGCGGCCCCTGAACTGATGTATTGGAGCAATGTTATGCGTGGTCAGTATTTGCGCATATGGGAGCCCTTATTGACTGCCGCTCTTATCTATTTAATTTTGACCTACTCGCTTAACAAGCTTCTAGCCTATCTTGAGAAGAAAGGGGTTGCGGGATGAGTGACGAATGGATCATTCAAGTTGAAGGTTTGAATAAATCATTTGGTGCGAATACAGTGCTTCGCGATGTGACAATGAACGTAAAGCATGGTGAAGTTGTTGTTATAATTGGACCCTCAGGGTCAGGAAAATCTACATTACTGCGTTGCATGAATTTATTGGAGCTTCCTGAGAGTGGGGAGATTAGAGTAGATGGCCGTTCTATTAGGGGTGGGACAGCAAAAATAACAGAGATTCGAGCGGAAATGGGCATGGTATTTCAACAGTTCAATCTGTTTCCACATAAAAGGGTCATTGATAATATAACGCTCGCACCCATACAGGTCCGAAAGTGGCCAGTGGCTAAAGCCGAACAAATCGCTTATGAATTATTACGAAAAGTTGGTTTAAGTGAGAAAGCGAAGGAATATCCGAGCTCGCTTTCAGGCGGTCAAGCTCAGAGAGTAGCGATAGCTAGAGCTCTGGCAATGGGACCAGCGATCATGCTGTTCGACGAACCGACTTCAGCGCTTGATCCGGAAATGGTTGGCGAAGTGCTTACCGTAATGAAGAGTTTGGCATCTGAAGGGATGACCATGGTAATCGTGACGCATGAAATGGGCTTTGCGCGTGAAGTGGGTCATCGCGTTCTATTTATGGAGCAAGGTTCAATCGTGGAGGAGGGGACGCCTTCTGAGCTGTTCGATCATCCAAAGCATGAGCGGACACAAGCTTTTTTATCGAAAATACTATAGCCATTCCGCAAAGAGGAATGCTAACGTTCCGGAATCGCCTTACATGGGCAATGGTATGAGGATAGCGTTAACGGTATAATGGTATAAAAAGTTAAGGAGCGTTAATAGGATGAAAGTTGCTTATTTAGGACCTAAAGGTACTTTTTCAGAGGAAGCGGCACATCAGTTTTTCCCTGAAGGAACGAACTGGCTCATGTATGAATCGATAGCAGATGTCTTGGAAGCTGTAAGTAATGGGGATGCCGATAAGTGCATGGTGCCAATAGAAAACTCAATAGCAGGAAATATTCATATGACCGTTGATGGTCTGCTGATGCATAAGCTGCATATTGAGGCAGATCTGATCTTTACCGTTTCGCTTCATCTGAGCGGAAATCAAGGGAGTACGATTGAAGATATTAAGACGGTAAGATCCATAAGTCCAGCGGTTAATCAGTGCAGGGCGTACATTAAGCAAAAAGGTTTTAAAATTGAATATACAGACAGTACGGCAGGTGCGGGACAAGCCATTAAGGAATCAAATGACAAAGAAGCAGCGGTCATTGCCTCTAAAATGGTGGCGCAAGAGTATGGTTTGAAAATACTCGATAGCGAGATTCAGGATCATTCAGCCAACCATACCCGTTTTGTTGTTGTAAGTAAGGGTATAATCAATGAGGCAGAGCAGACGAAAACAATGATGTTAATTACACCTAATGATGAATTTCCTGGTGTACTCTCTTCCATATTGAATGTGTTCTCGGCACTGGCAATCAACCTTTCATGGATTGAATCAAGGCCGACAGGCAAAAAACTAGGCACTTATCGTTTCTTAATAGAGTCAGAGGCTGCTCAGAGCGACCCTCGTATGAGTAAAGTTATAAAAATATTAGAGACACTCGGTCATGATGTGCACCTGGTAGGCAGTTATTCGACTACCGTTCTCTAATTAAATTTACAAAAAAATAAGCTAATTCAAGGCAGCTGTGGCTACCGTGAATTAGCTTATTTTTTATTTTTATCCGTTCTTTCATAAAATCTTTCTCCAGTACTAGGGTTAAACCATACTTGCTGCTTAACACCCGTTGTTGGATCTATAAATATTTCACTGGTTTTCTCGAAACCAGCTGGAGGCTGAAGCGCGCGTTGTTTCAGACGTCTCCGGCGATATATAAACGTACTAGCAATAGCGATAATAATAAGCAATATTTGAATGCCGAAGTATATGCTCACGAAATAGGACATAGCTAATTTTTCTCAGCTACAACCGCAGTGCCATAAGCGACGATCTCAGACATCGTTTGTCCGATTTCACCAGAGTCAAAGCGCATCATCACGATTGCATTTGCCCCCATGGCATGAGCATTTTGAATCATACGGTCAATAGCGACCTTACGAGCATCTTCAATCATTTCAGTATATTCCTTTATTTCTCCACCGAATAAACTTCGCACAGAGGCTGTAATATTTCCTCCAAGGCCGCGACTTCTTACTACGACACCAAACGTGTGGCCTATTACTTTATCGATTCGATAACCAGGAATACTTTCTGTAGTGACAACTAACATTTTGGTTCCTCCCATTCTAATCATGCACAGTACATAACATTCTTATCTTAATACAATGACTATTATAGCTTTCCTGCGATATAGAAATCATATCAATTAGAATCATATTACCGAGTATACCAAAAATAACCAATAAATAGTCACTTTAATTTGATTTATACGAAAAAGGGTCCTTGGCTATTTCATAAAGGGATGAGCGAGGAGCATCGAATAATGAAAAGGGATGGATTTGCTATAGGCTTGTATCATGCTGGGACAGATGGAGGTCTTTATTGAAGAAATAGAATACTTGGCGGGTCCAGCGGATATTTTAATCAAAAAATGTTTTGGGAAAAATCAGAAGCTGAAAGAAATCGTTTGGGATAAATGCTTTAATGATGTTCAGAAAATTTTCAAAGAAAACGCAACGGCTAAGGGTCTTAAAGTAATAAATTATCATTTCCTTATTATCGGACAAGCGGTATAGAAATACATGATGATAAACAAAGCGCCTAACACCGATCAATTAATAAAGAGAATGCCAGCGTTAGGCGATGGAGGATCGTTTAATTAGCGTTAACCTTGAATCGAAGAATCAGCGTATTCAAAAAATCAGATGGGAGAAATGGAGCCATTCCAGACAAATGCACAGGAAGCAGCCTCTCTCGATCTAACTGTTCGATTAGTACGACCAAATCCGTTTGATCGAGAAAGGGAGCTAATCCGACTACTATAGAAGCATCAGGAATAGCGGCTGGAGATATTTTACGTACCACTCGGGATAGTGTTGAAGCCTCTAAGAAAGGTGATAATGCTTGGACGACATCCCAGTCTATATTTTCGGTAGAGGCATGATCCGCTAATCGTCCTAGACATTCTGTTCCCAAAAAGGGAGCCAGACCCGTAATGGCACGAATATCTATTTCATCCTCAGGCAACGTCACAACTAAACGCTCCAATGCTGCTCTGCCAACAAAGGGTGCTAATCCGTTTAGAATATGCATGTTTAGTCCAATATCTATTCCGTCTAGCATGGTCTCCAACGTTTCTTTTGATAAAAAAGGAGCAAGACTTATGATATGTTCTAATGAAATTTGATTCGTTTGCTTATCATCATGGAAGTTTGTGCTCACTTGCTGTGTATATGAGGTTCTAGTTATCGCCTCGCCCTCTTCTGTTGAAGGAGATGTGCTGACAGCTAAGTTTGCCGAGCCGCCGTTCAATAATTCATCAATAGTAATGTCTAGACGATTCGCTAAGCTCGGTAGAAGTCCGATATCCGGCAATGATTCGCCGCGCTCCCACTTGGAAACAGCTTGATGGCTTACTTTAAGATGGGTGGCTAACTCAACTTGTGTGTAATCCTTATTTTTTCTTAACTCCGATATGAATGCTCCGATTTTTCGCATATCCATTAATAAGCTGCCTCCTAGAAATTGTTTGGCAAAGCGCGCGATTTGCTTTCTTTAACGTAACATACGCCCTAATTGAAACCAATCAGCTATTAGTTGAATAGAGGTGCCATCCTTCATTCAACCAGTGGTTGAATAGATAGTTTTTAGTTCCCTTCCTCGTAGAAGTTTTATTTATTGATTCGTCAATGAAGAATTGTAACCTTTTATTTCCTTTTATTTTTGAATGCTTTTCTTTCAAATTACGGTTGGCGAGATTCAAACATTCACTGAGAGGGTATTCATACCTGTAAGCTCATAGCAGGTGTTATGTATAAGAGGAGGGCTCATAATGACGATGACTATTGGAATTTTCCACACGGAGGAGAAAGCTTTAGAAGCAATCAAATTACTTCGTACGATGAATGGAGACGATAGCGGACTTCGATTTGTTGTGAAAAATCAGGAATCGGCTCCTATACTGGCATCACAATCAGATATTCCTGTAGAAGAAGTTTATGAGATTCGAAAAGCTCAAGAACGAAGCGGCGTTAGTGGTGTAGCTCCTATTGGGGTAGCAACGCCTTTTGCATCAAGTGGAATCTCTGAGACAGGGGTTGCCGGGGTAGGAAATGGTGCAGGAGGAATTGTAGTTGGCGGACTGCAACTAGAGGATGAATCAGACAATAAAAAGGTCATGCTCAATATCGGCATTCCGGATAGTTTTGCCAAAGAGTGCGGAGAAGCTGTAGAAGCAGGGCGTTTCTTACTTATAACCGAATCAGATGCAGAAAATGAAGCAACAGCGGAAGCCCTGCTTATTCAAGCAGGAGCTACAGATATTTATCCTTAACCTACTCTATAATGAACGTTGTACGAAGAGGCATCTCCTTTTAGGGGATGTCTCTTTTTTGTGATTCCTTGAAAAAGCGATGGATAAGTATTCGGCAGCTTAACTTGTTTGGCTAGTGGACACTCGATCCGTTATTCTTGCAAATACATGATGTTTGAAAAATTTCCGGACATGAGATTCGTTATTTTCGATCATAAGGTGGTTACTAGGTGATTATTGTGCATATAACGCATCTCATGTCCGATAGCATCCAAAATCAGTACAAATACAGCTAATAGCGGCTCCTGTGTCCCTTAGATGCGTCTAAAATTATTTACATCCCTTGAAAGGGACGGATAAGCACTCAGCAGCTTAACTTGTTTGGCTAGCGGACACTTGATCCGTTATTCTTGCAAATACATGATGTTTGAAAAATTTCCGGACATGAGATCCGTTATTTTCGATCATAAGGTGGTTACTAGGTGATTATTGTGCATATAACGCATCTCATGTCCGATAGCATTCAAAATCAGTACAAATACAGCAAATAGCGGCTCCTGTGTCCCTTAGCTGCGTCTAAAATTATTTACATCCCTTAAAAGGGACGGATAAGCACTCACCAGCTTAACTTGTTTGGCTAGCGGACACTTGATCCGTTATTCTTGAAAATAAGTGCAGTTTGAAAAATTTACGGACATGAGATCCGTTATTTTCGATCATAAGGTGGTTACTAGGTGATTATTGTGCAAATAACGAATCTCAAGTCCGATAGCATCCAAAATCAGTACAAATACAGCAAATAGAGGCTCCTGAGTCCCTTAGCTACGTCTCATCTAAATAGTTAAAGGTGCATCTACTATATCCGATCCCTTTAACTGCAAAGACCAAGCACCAAGCACCAAGCACAGAGAACCAAAGACCAAGCACCAAGCACCAAGCACCAAGCACGAAGCACCAAGCACGAAGCACGAAGCACGAAGCACCAAGCACCAAGCACCAAGCACCAAGCACCAAGCATGAAGCACCAAACACCAAACACCAAGCACCGAGCCCCAACCCCCAACCCCCAACCCCCAACCCCCAACCCCCAACCCCCAACCCCCAACCCCCAACCCCCACCTCCCAAACCAATAAACCAACTAAAAACACCTCGATGGGTAAGCCAGAGGCAGACCCATCGAGGTGTTTATCCTTACTATTTCACCAAACTAATTATGTTTATGAATGCTTCCAAGCGGTGTCTTTACCTGATTTCGGACAGGCAGGGAAAGTATCTCCATGCTTCAATTCGATGCGTTGTCCGTCTTTGTCCGTGTAATGACCTGATTCTGTCACCTTGTCACCGGTTTTATGCTCATGATCGGCATGTCTCCATGTTGTAGAAACATTTGTCACCGGACATACAGGAAATTTGTTGCCTTCTTGGAATTGCTTTGACTCTCCTGCAGCACAAATGTATTTTCCTGTTTCAGGAACCGTCTCATTCGTATGGTGAAGATCTGTTTTTGTTTGCATGTTGATCATCCTCTCATTGTGTATACTCCCAGAAGTTATCGTTGGGGCTGCTATATAATACCCACATGTGGCGAAAGTTAAACTCTTGCATGGTTGATTAGTCATAATGATTGATTAGTCATAACGGTTGATTAGCCATGATAGATAGGTTGAGCTGGTTAGTTCTTGCAAAACTATACGATGTAGAGTAAGTTCCTTATAATAAAGGAAGAAGCATCCTAATTAAAGGAGTGGACGAAGAAATGACGATACAAACGATCAAATGGGGTATTTTAGGACCAGGTTGGATTTCCTCTAAATTTACGAAGGATTTAGCCTTTGCAGCGGGTGCAGAGGTAGTTGCTGTTGGTGGTAGAAATTTGGAGAAGGCAGAGAAGTTTGCTAAGGAATATCATATTCCTCGTGCACATGGAAGCGTCGAAGAGCTGGCGGCTGATCCCGATGTTGATATCATTTATATTGGAACACTCCATCCTATTCATAAAGAGAATGCGCTAACATTACTTCGTGCGGGAAAAGCGGTACTTTGTGAGAAACCATTCACGATGAACGCGGCTGAGGCGGAAGAGATGATTCAATATGCCAAAGAGAATCGCGTGTTTCTAATGGAAGCGATGTGGACGCGATACTTGCCGCCAATTCGTCAGGTAAGAGAATGGATCGCTGAAGATAAGATCGGTGAAGTACGCATGCTAAAAGCGGACTTTGGTTTTAACATGGGCTGGGCACCGGAAAGTCGGCTGCTAGATCCTGCGCTTGGTGGCGGAGCGCTTCTTGATGCCGGTATTTATCCCGTTTCTTTCGCTTCCATGATATTTGGCACACAGCCGACTAAAATAATGAGCAGTGCTCATATTGGTAAGACTGGCGTGGATGAGCAATTTTCCTTGTTGTTCGAGTATGAAGGTGGACGTACGGCTGCATTGAATGGTGCTGTTCAGCTCGGTATGGTCAGCGATGCCTATATCTATGGAACGAAAGGTCATATTCATATTCCTAACTTCCTATTTGGCAAATCGACCTCTTTGCATGTAACGAATGAAGATCCAGAAATCTATCAATGCGATCGACAAGCGGAAGGCTACGCATACGAAGCGGAGGAAGCGATGAACTGCCTGCGCGACGGGAAATTAGAGAGTGTGATAATGCCGCTAGAGGAAACGCTAGCTATCATGACTACACTAGATACGATTAGAAAGCAGTGGGGATTAAGCTATCCTGCTGATAGGAACTAACCTCAATCCTATCCACTACCTTTAAACAAAAACCAGTTAAACACGTACATGCTCGCGTTTTTAACTGGTTTTTTTATTTTAATGACGCTGTCCTTTATCGATTATTTCTATGACTCTTTTAAGCTCCTCCCTTTTTCACTTAATGGTCTTTCAACTTCTCTTTTTCATATCGTTCAATTGCTTCTTTTGCTAGGTCACGTTCTGGCAACTTGGAGTTAATGTTGAGGAGGAGTGCGATAATGACGAGTAATAAAATAATAATGATGATAGTCAACATAATCATCGCCTTTCATTCATTTATTTGATAATTGGTTTAGAAAATGAGTCGAACATAAAGGGGAGCCTTAGATGAGTTTGTCACTTGATCATTATTTAAATGAACAATTTCCTTCATTACTAATTGAATCTCCACTCTTCTACAACGCAGATATAGGGATAAGATTTGAGATAGGTAATCCCGATCCATCCGTATCAGATGAAGCATATTATGAACAAGTAAAGCTGCGTAGGACTCAATTATTCAAGGAAGCACATGATGCCAATGATGAAATTTACATTCTGCTTTACTTATATTTAAATAGAAAATATACAAAAACACGTAAATTTAATATGTTTAGACAAATGGTTAAGGATAAAAAAATATTACGAAATCTCAGTTGCACAAGTGTCATAAATGAGCCTGAGGATGAGGAAGAGGAAGATGGCAGGGAATCATATCGCTATGTACTAAAGTGTAAAGTTTCAGATATTAAAAGCTCAAATTTCCTTGCATCAGACTATAATTTATTTTTGATTAACAGCACCAAGCATACGATTTTTTATAATTATGACAGCAGAGGTCTAGACATCGTATCTAATCAGACAGAAGCGCTTCGGCACCTGTACTTAAAATATAATGACTGGATACTGGATTATGACAGAGAAGCGATTGATGCTGTTTTTCTATCCTAAATCCATCTTAACATGCGCGGCAGCAAATTAATCCATTACCAACCCTGAAATGTAAATGATTTGAAATTATACGATTTGATCGGCCTAGTAAGCTTAAGTCGCTCGATTAATGGTATACTGTTTAGTAATGATAACGAGGAACAGGGATCTGAATAGATGCTGCGGCTACATTTCAAGTAAATGTATAACAGGTAACTCGACATAGAATGCACAATGGAGTGATTTGATGAGCAACGCGAAGGCTAAAGGCGGAACAGGACGAGGAACAGGCAAAAAAGGCTGGAATCGTTGGCAAGCGGCTGAGAAGAAAAAAATGGCCAAAAAGGTTTTCGGCAGAACCCCAGCAGCTAAAGGTGCAGAGGGCGAGAAAGGTGCTAATGCTGCAAGCGGAGCTAAAGGCACCAACCCAGCTAGTGATGCCAAAAGAGCAAACATGTCTAAAGGAAGCACAGCATTCAAAGGCGGAGTCGCGGCTAGAGGGAAAAATCCATCGAAGTAAGCCAAACATTTCGCTAACAACAGGATTACAATGATCAAACGGACTGAGAAGCATCACTTAATAGTGAAGCATCCGGTCTTTTTTTATTAGCAAATAAACCATGCTTACATAAGTCTATACACTATTCTTCATATGGGTTATTCTACTAAAAGGATGGGTGAGTTAAACGCTTTCACATCGAAT
Organism: Paenibacillus sp. J31P13; assembly: GCF_056269295.1. NCBI lineage: Bacteria > Bacillati > Bacillota > Bacilli > Caryophanales > Paenibacillaceae > Paenibacillus > Paenibacillus sp. J31P13. The sequence goes on along the minus strand of NZ_JBWDNR010000007.1, from coordinate 140,228 downwards.
ATGAGGCGTTTAACGCAGCTTGCACAATATGAGGGAGGTTCAGAAATGCCGACTATAGATATGCCTTTAGAGCAATTACAAAGTTATGAGGGAAGAAACCCTCGTCCAGCGGATTTCGATGCTTATTGGGATCGTGCCATTGCTGAAATGAAAGCAATAGATCCTCAAATCGAGCTTGTTAAGAGCGATTTTCAAGTTCCCTATGCAGAGTGCTTTGACTTATATTTCACGGGTGTACGCGGAGCACGCATCCATGCGAAATACATTAAGCCGAAAAATGTAACAGAGCCTCATCCAGCCGTTCTGCAATTTCATGGCTATACAGGACATTCTGGTCATTGGCAGGATAAATTAGGCTATGCCGCATTAGGCTTTTCTTTTTTCTCATTGGATTGCCGCGGACAAGGAGGTCAATCCGAGGATACGGGAGGCGTAATTGGGAATACGCATAACGGTCATATTATACGCGGTCTTCATGATCATCCAGACCAGCTTCTGTTCCGTCATATCTTCCTTGATACTGCTCAGCTCGCAGGAATAGCCATGGGCATGCCGGAGGTTGATCCTGAGCGGGTTATGGCTATGGGCGGGTCGCAAGGCGGCGGTCTGGCTATTGCTTGCGCATCGCTGGAGCCGAAAATTAAGAAGGTCGCGCCTGTTTTTCCTTTTTTAAGTGATTACAAACGAGTATGGGAAATGGATCTGGATAAGGATGCATATGCGGAGCTGCGTACCTATTTCCGAAATTTCGATCCGCAGCATAAGCGTGAAGAGGAGATCTTCACGAAGCTCGGTTATATTGATATTCAGCACTTAGCTCCACGCATTAAGGGAGAGGTCATGCTCGGAATAGGCTTGATGGATACGGTTTGTCCGCCTTCTACACAGTTTGCTGCTTATAATAAGATTACTGCTAAGAAACAGATGGAGATATATCCTGACTTCAGCCATGAGGATTTGCCTGGTTTCTCAGACAAGACCATGCAATTTTTCTTAAGGGAGTAGGAGCGAATCCATAACAAGGATCACACTTTCATAAGTTAGGAAAGACCGCCAAGCCCACTTTGAAAGAGGACTTGGCAGTCTTTTTTTGTTCTGAGCGTTAGATTAACAAAGCTAACCAATCTTCCTTCGTAACTGAACCGAAGTAGTATGGCAGGTCAATGCGATCGATGACCTCCTTGAGTGCTGAAGCTTCGTAGCGTGTTCCAATCAGCTCAGCAGCCACCTCATTACTGTCTCCGCGACCGAAGAAATCGCCATAGATGGTTGCTTCCACGATAATCCCTTCTTCTACCTGCAAGCGAATGTCGAATGTTCCAGCGCCTTCGATTCGTTTCTTCTGCTGAACATTAAAAGAAGGGGAGCGGCCGTAATTCCATTCCCAGCTGCGGTAACGCTCGTCCGCTAGTTTATGAACATTTGCCCAGTCCTGTTCGGTAAGCTCGTAAAATGGAATCTCATCCATGCCTTCGAATATCGATTTTAACAGACTCTGTCTAAACTGTTCGACGGTCATAGGCTCTTTCAAAAATTCAGTAATATTAGCTACACGGCTGCGAATCGACTTTGTCGATTTCGATACATATTTCTCAGCGTTCGCCTTGAGGGCAGATACTACATTTTCTATCTCTGAATCAAAGAGAAGAGTTCCGTGACTAAACATTTTACCCTTTGTTGAAAACTGAGCATTGCCGGATATTTTCCTTTCACCGACCTGAAGATCATTGCGTCCGGTCATTTCGGCATCGACGCCAAGCGATTGCAGAGCGCGAACGACAGGCTCCGTGAATTTCTTGAAGTTATGAAATGATTTTCCGTCATCTTTCATAATAAAGCTGAAATTCAAGTTGCCAAGATCATGATAGACAGCACCGCCTCCAGATAGTCTGCGAACAATATGTATACCATTTTGCTCCACATACTCCGCATTAATTTCTTCAACGGTATTTTGGTTTTTACCAATAATGATTGATGGCTCATTCACGTAAAATAGCAGGTAATCATCTGTATCAGGAAGTGACCGCAATATATATTCCTCTAACGCTAAATTCAGCGATGGATCGTTAATACCATTGTTGCTAATAAAACGCATCGTTAATCTCCTCCAGTATGTTGCTTATAAGGGCATTATACGCGTAGGAGGACACGCATTTCAAACGAAACAAAAAAAGCATGGCCTTAGGATATGATCCGGAACCATGCTTCTTTCTTATGAATTAGGCTGAAGTAGCTTTAGCTGTAATCTTGTTTTCAGTGGCAGAGACTTGTTCTTTCACTGCCATTTTACTCGATCCGTGAAATATGCCGCCCGATTCGATGAGAAGAGTGCCTGCGGTCATATTGCCAATGAGTGTTCCCGTTGAGCGAATCGTCAGTGTTCCCTTTACTTCAACATTGCCGGTAAGCTTGCCTGCCAGAATAAGATCACGAGCAACAATGTTAGAGCTCGCTGTACCATTCTCGCCGATAGTAACTAAGCCATTTGATTCGATGTCTCCGGTTACATGGCCATCAACGCGAATACTGGCATCCGATTTAATCTTCCCTTCAAAGGAAGATCCTTCACCAATCAGTGTATCCATTGTATCTGGATTGATTTTAGAAGCTTTGTTTTTGAACATGTTAGGGCTCCTCTCTGTCTTCTTTAATATAAGGCTCGGGATTGACGTTCTCACCGTTTATGTATACTTCATAATGAAGATGCGGTCCTGTACTGCGTCCTGTGCTCCCCACTTCTCCAATGATTTGTCCTTTTAACACGTTGTCGCCAACATTAACACTTAGTTTGCTCAAATGCATATATCTGGTGCTGATACCTCGGCCATGGTCGATTAAAATGTTATTGCCATGGACGCGGTCTCTCTCTGAAAGGGTGACAACACCATCTGCCGCTGCATATACGGGATCGCCGTAGGAACCGCCGATATCGAGACCAGCATGATAGGTAGCTCGTCTCGTGAATGGATCCTTACGAACCCCGAAGAGTGAGGTAACCTTGCGAGAATCAGTTGGCCAAATGGTCGGCGTTATGCGGAGCATTTTCTGAACCTTTAAAACCTCTTTTTTTGTTTCTTGAAGCTGCGGGATTAGCTTGTTCATTTTCTGTGTAATATCCGAATAATACTGGCTTGTCTCAGCTACGAATGAGTCGGTGTCCGACTCGGGTAGAGGAATTTCCTCGCCGCCTTGTCCGCCTTCCTCGGCTACAAGCTTGGAGGTTGCTATAGAAGAATTGTCTATTTCAATACCAGCCAGCTGCTTAAGCTGAATCTCAAGCTGGTTAATCTGGACCATCTTATTTTCCATTGTGTGTGCTTGATGGGATAATTGAACAAGATCTGATTGCAGCAGCGCGATATTCTCTTCTTTCTCACTAAGCTGCTGCTGGAACTGAGCTGATGATGCAGTGAGCTGATCTTGCAGCATGCTTGTTAAGGATGCATTTCTGGAGAATAGGACTAGAAACGATAATGCAAATATAGCTAGAAGGATGACTAGGCTTGGCACTAATATAAGGGTTAGCCTGGATATGCGATATTGTTGAACGGACTGATTAGCATCCGGAATGATGACGAGCGTGAATCTTTTTGAGAGCCATTTCATGACGTTCCTCCTATATTCATTAAGCGCTTTCCGACAACACTAATTCGACGTGTCCTTACAAAAAACCTTTATTTTTCTGTATGATATGGAAATATTTATAATTAATATGTACCATTCACCAGTCTTTGTTGAAAGAAGTCGATACAATAGTCATACAAAAGTCACGAAAACTCCTCCTAAAAAAATGATACAAACAACAAAAAAGGCCAAACTCTATTGTAAAAACAAATGAGTATGGCTATGCAGTGAACCATTTTGCTCGTATAATTCTGATTAGACTTGAGCTTAATGCAGGGGTGATAGAAATGGCAGCGAAGTTTTGTATGGAATGTGGTCATGAGTTAGAGGTACGTGATATTGACGGTACAGCGAGAAGGGCGTGCACCAGCTGCAGCTTCGTTCATTGGGGCAGCTATAGCATTGGTGTAGGTGCGCTCGTCCGTAAAGAGGATAAACTATTGTTGGTACGCCGAGCTCAGGAGCCGGGCAAAGGGAAATGGACAAATCCTGGTGGATATATCGAGCAGCTAGAACCTATACAAGAAACGATTCAAAGAGAAGTGATGGAGGAGAGCGGAGTGAATGCGATTGTTAAGAGCGTCGTGGCACTGCGCGATCAGCCTAGAGGCATACACAATATATACATTGCCTTCGAGATGGAGTACGTTGGAGGAGAGCCGACACCAGATCTGGTAGAGGTGGATGCGGCGGGCTTCTTCAGTCTGGAAGAAATGGATACGATGCCGGTAGCTGATTTTACACGCTGGCTTGCAGACGTTGCTTACCATGGACAACATAAGCAAGGATTGACAGTAGATGTAGATCCGATCATACCGCTTGCTGGTTATGGGCTGTTTCGCGTTTAAATACCCATGCATTTTCAAGCTTTCTCACATAAAATACAACGTGCATAGTCTCTTTTTTAAGGACCCTCCTCGTGAAGGTCTTTTTTTTGTTAAAATAGCCACGAAACCCAATACGACAATATAATCAATGTGAAAATGACTGTAATAGGAATGACAAGGGAAGTCACCTTCAAATATTGCCCCCAGCTTATTTTAACTCCGCCTTTTCGAATAATATGCATCCACATCATGGTTGCAAGCGTGCCGATTGGCAATAATAATGAGCCGATATCGCTGCCGATTACGCTTGCTAGATAAGAAATTTTGAGTGTCAATGGATCTAGTCCCATACTCATTAAGGTTAGTGTTCCGACCATTAGAGCGGGATGGTTATTAAATAGATTAGATAAAATACTCAATAGACCGCCCATAAGAACGCTTGCGTTAAGGAGACTCCCTGAGACGATAGGCTGCAAGAGCTGGATCAAATAATCTGTCAGACCGATATTGTTCAAACCATAGATAATGACGTACATACTGAACGCGAAGAGAAGAATATACCATGGTGTTTTTTTAATCATATCGGCAGGAGAGACTTTCAGATAAATCCAGCGCCACGCGAGTAGAACTGAAGAACCGATTACAGCCATCAATGCAACGGGGAAGTGGATATAGGAGGCTGCAAATAAGCTTAATCGGACACAAAATACGAAGATTAGAATGTTGCGCATAAAGACGTTGCGCTTGTCTGCTGTTATGATCTCTTTTAAAGGATGGCTGCCAGGTATAAGACTCCATCTAGCTGCATGCGGCAATGATTTTGGCAAAGTCCGATAGAAGGTTGCAAATAGAAGAACGGAAAGCAGGACGAGCCCGAGCGAAGCGGGAACGAACATCATGGCGGTGTGCATGTATAGGTCCATATGAACGATTTTCAAAGCAATTAAGTTTACGATATTGCTAACCCCGATTGGGGCACTGGAGGCGGTGGCTATTAACGCTCCGGATAGAAGATAGGGGATCTTCTGATGGTTTTTGAGTCCCATGTTTTGAAGCAGGAGAAGCAGGATAGGCGTTGTAATTAAGATGCTGCCGTCATTATTAACAAAAAGCGTCATAAGAAAACAGAATAGATTGGTCAGCCAGAATAATCGAACACCCGATCCTCTAGCTTTTCTAATTAAAATCTCTGCGGCCCAGTAAAAGAAACCAAAGCTTTCGAGTACTATCGCCATAACGATGGTCGCCATGATCGTGATAGCCGCTCCGCTTATCGTTTCTGTTATTTGACCAAGGTCTGCAAGAGATACGGTTCCGCTTAAAATAACGATAAAGGCACCAATTGTAGCAGGAATCGCTTCATTGACTTGCGGTCGCCAAAAGATGAATCCAATCGTCATGAGAAAGGTACATATGGTTACGATAACTGATAAATCATGCATGGCTTAGCCTCTTTTCCAGGATGGAAGTTGTTTCTCTGTAAGTTGCAACTCTCCTTTTTATTGAATTTCTCGTTCTCTAGCAATAGGTTGTTGATCGTCTCACCTCTTTCATTTCTCCTCTCTCTTACTGCTAAGATGATCGTTATGTAATGTATGTATACGTACGAGATAGATCGTTCGTACTGGTCAATATCCCTATCTCTATTAAAATCTGCTAGTACCGCTTCAAGATATTTGCCATGGAAGGATAGTTACCGAGAATGGATAAGAGCCTGCCGCCCAGGCTGAATTGACTCGTTTTGGAGACGGGAGTAAGATGAGGATAATAGAATGTTTAAATGTTTAAACCTATCAAAACAATGTTTATAATAATGGAAAAGGAGTGGGATGGATGGGGCAAGAAGCGATTAAGCTGTTTCGAGAATGCGCGCCCGTTTTCATGGCGCTGAGCGATCCGCATCGACAGGATATATTATTGCTGCTCTCCGAGCATAAAGTGTTAACGGTGAATGAAATTACGAATCATTCCAAGCTGTCGCGTCCAGCCATTTCTCATCACCTGCGGCTATTAAAGGAGCAAGGGCTGGTTAAAGTCGAGCAAGAGGGCACACAGCGTTTTTATTCTGTGACATTGGAGGATTCTGTTGCTCTTTTGAAACAATTAGTGGTTGCTTTAGAACGTGATTGCCTTTAGGCAGAAGGGGGAAATGGACGGAATGGATACCCGGATGGAAGCCTGGACAAACGAGCGTGTAGATCGGATTATTGCGGAGCATAAGCAGTTTTTTCATGAGGGTCGAACGCTTGATATTGCTTTCCGATTGGAACAACTAAAGAAGCTGCAAGAAGTAATTAGGCGTGATGAGAAGAAGATTATGAGTGCGTTATATCAGGATTTGCGAAAAAGTGAATTTGAAGTGTATGCAACAGAGATTGGACTTGTGCTGGGAAGCATTCGCCATATGATGAAGCATCTCAAAGGGTGGATGAAGCCCAAGCGAGTCAAGTCGCCTATTCATGTCTTTCCATCTAAAAGCTACATTAGAAGCGAGCCTTATGGTACGGTACTCATTATTGGACCCTTTAATTATCCCTTTCAGCTTCTCATTGAACCGCTTATTGGAGCCATTGCAGCAGGCAATTGTGCAGTGCTGAAGCCATCAGAGAGCACGCCTCACATCTCCGCGGTTATTCGCGATATGATTAATGATACATTTCCAGCATCCTATATAAGAGTTGTAGAAGGCGCGACAGAAGCGACATCTTTATTGATACATGCGCCGTTTAATTATATTTTCTTCACAGGCAGTGTAGCCGTTGGGAAGATTGTGATGGAAGCAGCTGCGAAAAATCTTGTGCCCGTTACGTTGGAGCTTGGCGGCAAAAGCCCCGTTATCGTTGATCGAACCGCTAATTTGGATGTCGCGGCGAAACGAATTATTTGGGGCAAGCTTCTCAATATAGGGCAAACCTGCATTGCGCCTGATTATATGTTTGTGCATGAAGAGGTTAAAGCCCCGCTCATTAGTAAGATGAAGGAAGTCATTACGAGCTTTTATGGCAGTGATGCTAGCTTAAGCCAAGATTACGGACGGATTGTGAATGAACGTCAATTCAATCGATTGGTGTCCTTGCTTGAACAGGATAAAGAAAAGATTATCGTTGGCGGTGCATCCAAGAAGGATGACTTGTATATCGAGCCTACGCTCTTAGATGAGATAACTTGGGATGATGCGACGATGTCGGAGGAGCTCTTCGGTCCGATATTGCCCATTATGGCATACAATGATTTGAATAAGGTGATAGCTCATATTAATGCCCGTCCGAAGCCGCTCGCTTTGTATTTATTCGCGGAAAATAAAGCGGTGGAGAAGCTAGTGCTTGATCATGTCTCCTTCGGTGGGGGCTGTGTGAATGATACAATCGCGCATGTGGCAAGCGTTCACTTGCCGTTCGGCGGGGTAGGCAATTCGGGTATAGGTGCTTATCACGGTAAAATGAGCTTTGATCTCTTCTCTCATCAGAAGAGCATCGTAAAGAGAAGCACGAAAATAGATACGGGTCTCGCCTATCCGCCTTACAAGATGGATATCAAATGGCTGAAAAAAATAATGAAATAATGCTTTATGAATAAACAGAAGAAGGCTGCCTCGCAAGGTCCGAAATCACCTTGTCGAAACAGCCTTCTTTTTTCGAATAATATCATTATTGAAGCATGAGAATTTCGCGAATTTCTTGCTCGGATAGAGAAGACAGCTTCTCCTGACCCGGTTGTATGATCTCGTCGATCAGGTTTTTCTTTCGCTCCTGAAGCTCGTACATCTTATCCTCTACCGTTCCTTGGGTAACGAGCCTAATGACCTGTACGACATTTTTTTGACCAATGCGATGCGCCCGATCAGCAGCTTGCTGCTCCACGGCGGGATTCCACCACAAATCGTACAAAATAACGGTGTCTGCCCCGGTCAGATTAAGCCCGGTGCCGCCAGCTTTCAAGGAGAGCAGGAATAAATCGCGCTCGCCATTGTTGAATCGATTACAGAGCTCCACCCGTTCCGAAGCAGGCGTCTGCCCGTCCAAATAGAAGAATGGCACTCCCTGCAGTCCAAGCTCGCGACCGATTATGCCGAGCATTTCCGTGAACTGTGAGAAAACAAGCAGTCGTTTGCCTGCGCTTTGGCATTCCTCAATAATATCCAGAAGCTGCTCGAATTTGGCTGAGCTGCCCTTGTAGTCTTCGACAAACAGTGCCGGATGACAGCAAAGCTGGCGCAGTCGAGTAATGCCGGCTAAGATCCGGATTCGGTTCTTCTGGAAGCCTTCCTCATTCAAATGCTTAACGGTTTCTTGCTGCAGCTTCGCCAGAAATCCAACGTAAAGCTTTTTCTGCTCAGGCAGCAGCTCAGACGCTTGAATGGATTCAATTTTCTCAGGCAGCTCCTTCAACACATCGCTCTTCAATCTGCGCAGCAGGAAAGGCCTGACTCGCTTAGCGATCGTTTCTCTGGAAAGCTCTTGGAAGGATTGACGGCTCGGGAATAGCTCAGGGAAAACAGCACCAAAGATGGACCAAAGCTCCTCAAGCGTATTTTCCACAGGTGTTCCTGTGAGTGCGAATCGATATTGAGCATCAATAGCTTTTACGGCTTGCGCCGTCTGGGTAGTATGGTTTTTGAAAAACTGCGCCTCATCCAAAAGGAGTGTATGGAAGGACTGCTTCGCATACTGCTCTATATCCCTTCGAAGCAGCGGATAGGACGTTATAATGACGTCGACTCCTGCTTGTTTTCTCAGAACGCTTAGACGTTCTGGTTTGGTGCCATCGGCAATGACAGCCTTTATTTCAGGAGCAAATTTCTTAAGCTCATTCAGCCAGTTGTAGACAAGCGATGCTGGCGAGATAATTAACGCTGGCTGCTCTCGCTTTCTAATTTCGGGCAGTACAGAGACGATAAAGGAGATGCCTTGAACCGTTTTGCCAAGTCCCATATCATCTGCAAGAATACCGCCGAAGCCATAGTGGGCAAGCGTCTTTAACCACTGGTAGCCATACTTCTGATAATCTCGCAGTACAGGAGCTAAGCTCTCTGGTACAGGGAAATCGAGATTATCCGGGTTCCGCATGTTTTCGAGCAGTCGTCGGAATGCTTTGCCTAGCTTCACAGACTTGCCTTGCTTATCGGAATCAATCATAAGCAAGCCGCGAACAGCCGGAATACGGAATGTATTTCCTTGTGACTCTCCGACAGGCAGCCCAACCTCATTCAGAAAGGTAATGATCTCTAGAAATGCTGCTCCGTCAAGCGGCAGCAATGAGCCATCAGGCAGTCGGTGATATTTACGTTTCACCTCTAGCGATTTTAACAGCTTGCGAATTTCCGATTCAGGAATGCCATCCATTTCAAATTTGAATTCCAGCCAGTCCGTGCGTTCATCCACATCTACTATGATTTTTGGCGGGGCATGCTTCGTTACAACTCTGACTTTGACCGCTGAAGTCGCGTAAACCTGAAGGAGTTTCTCCAACCGCGGAACAACATGATGCAGGAAGTCAAATTCTGCATCCTCGTCCTCCATGAAATAGCCCTCTTCCGTCTTTGCAAAAGGGCAGCTATCCATCAGCTCAAGAATCATTCTCTCCGCTTCACCATCACGCATCAGAATGCGGTCGGTGCCGCGTTTTGTATCGCTGCCTTCCAATGGGTTAATGATAATATCGCCATATTGGAATTCCAGACCTGCAACAAGCCGATCTCTTATACGATCGAGATACAGCTTAGCTCGAAGCTTCGTTTGCAGGACGCGGTCAGAGATCGTCTCCGCAATGTGAACACTGCCAAGCTTCATCAAGCTGGGAATAACCTTCTCCATAAAAGGCTCCATTTGCTCCGGTGCAATATGGATGCTCTGCTTACGTGACGTATCCAGCAAATCCTTCAGTTCAGCGAGGCGCTTTCCTTGACCATGCTGCAGCCGCAGCAGCTTGCCCTTCATGAGCACGAGCTCATAATCCTCCATGATCGTCATTCCCTGAAGTCCTTGTACATCCAATTGATAACCGTCGCTTGTTGATTGATCAAACGCAAAGTGAAGCGGGAGAGCTTCGTCTGAAAGCTGGAATCCGGCAAATGTGTCATTACGATGGGCAACCTGCACGTTCGGTGCTACCGTTAGCAATGGCAGCAGTGTTCCCCATGAGAAGGGAGGGATAAGCAGCATGCGCTCACCGCTGGCGGGAGACTCCTTCATGAAAGAACGAGAGGATGTATCTCGGTACAATATCTCATTGCTAAGTATCTGATTAAGCTGTCTTAGGACTGCGTCATCCGCAGGCTGAAAGAGATGAAGGGCTGGATCATAAGTAAAATGCTTGGAGAATACAAACGTATTGCCATGCTCTACGCTTAATAGAAAATCCCTTATTCGCTGGACAATGTAGAGCCTCTTTGGGCCTATCTTGAGTTCTATGCCGAACATATGCTTTCGGTAACCATATGGGTATGTGCGGCATGTAATTTCCATATCCAGTGGAATTCTAGCATCTATTACGGAGCGGCTTCCGCTAGAACGATTCGGCTTTCTCTTAAATAGCGCCAGTATATCGTTTGCAAGGCGGGTATCCGCACTAGCTAAAGCGGTATGCTGGGAGAATCGAGTCTGGATATGCTCCTCATAATAATCCTCTTCCTCAATCGGTTGATCCTCCGGATGCAAGAGCGATGGGTAGACGCGAGGGCTCTTGTCCTCGAGCGCTTCCTGTTCTTGAATTTGCAGCAGTGCAGCCGCCACATGCTGGCAGTATTTATCATAGCTGCTGAATGCCAGACAACTGCAGCCTGCATCAACGTCACCATTACGGTCGATTTCGACTGTAACCTCATAGCGTGTTGAGCCTTGAACGGTTGCATGATAGCTGCGTCCATTCGGACTCTCGGTTGTGAGCGTCACTTTTCCATTGCTATAGTAAGCTTCACCTCGTTCATAAAAGGTATCGCCGCATAATATTTTGATGATTCGTTTGGATAATGGATGAGTCATCGTTGGAATCCTTCCTAGGGAACGGAAACGTTTGTTCCGATTAATAGTTAACCTTATCATAACAGAATTTATAGGGTAGGGGATAATGACAACAAAGGCTATAATAATATTCATGTATGTATATTTCTGATGAAGAGGAGTTGAATGTTTTGCAATATCGTCGTCTCGGTCAAAGTGGGTTAAAAGTATCCCTATTAGGTCTCGGCACCAATTCATTTGGGAAACGGGCGGATTATAAAACGTCTAAGGAGATTATTGATTCCGCCATTCATAATGAAATTAATTTTATAGATACCGCTAATATATATGCAGGTACGGAATCGGAGAGGATGATCGGTGAAGCGCTTCAGGGGAAAAGGCATGAAGTCGTATTAGCAACTAAAGCAGGCTTGGTGAAGGGCGCTGGAGTCAATGAACGAGGTTCGTCACGCTATCATTTGATGACTGAGCTGGAACATAGTCTTAAACGGCTGCAAACCGACTATGTGGATCTTTATCAGATCCATACCTTTGATCCAGAAACGCCGCTTGAAGAAACACTCCGTACGCTGGAGGATATGGTTCGCTCTGGTAAGGTACGCTACATAGGGGCATCCAACTATGCAGCTTGGGAGCTTATGAAAGCAATCGGGATCAGCGATCGACTGGGCTTGAACCGATTTGTGTCTACACAAACCAGCTACTCGCTTGCCGATCGAACACCGGAGAATGAGCTAGTTCCGATGTGTCTCGATCAGGGTGTCGGCATTATCCCGTACTTTCCGTTGGCTGGTGGAATTCTATCCGGCAAATACAGCTCATCAGAAGGCGTACCAGAGGGATCACGCGCTCAGACAGATCCGGGTTTCAATCGGTTTCTGAATGAACATACGATAGCGTTCGGCGAAAAGGTTGGAAAGCTCGCAAGTGAGTTAGATTGTACGCCAAGCGCACTATCTCTAGCTTGGCTTATGCATCAGCCTGTTGTATCAACGGTTATTGTGGGCGCTACTCGTGCCAAGCAGCTGGAGGAGAACGCAATGAGCGTGTCCTTAAAGCTGAACGAGAATGTTTTGAAGGAGCTGGATACACTCAGCAGCTCATATCGCAGCGGAGATCCGTTTGCCTATTATCGCTTGCCTTAAGGGGTATGGGCCGGCATTGAAATTGATCTTGCGAAAGTTTTATAGGTTTACAGGGTTACAGGTTTACATGATCAATGATTGATCATGTAAACCAAATATCTCTAAACCTCACCCATCCCAATGATTCCAGTGATATGCCTCTGACGGAAGGGTGAAAGGCGGTTTTTAAATGCTTACGGTAGAGGAACAGCAGGCTGTGCCTCTCTTTGAGCTGTGCTTCAATTTCCAAGAAAACAGCTGCTCGAAGCTTTGGATCGGGTTGGGATAATATATGATGAATGCTGCGCTCCAGCATGTCATGAATGTCCGGCAGCGCATGCTGCTGCATGCTTTTGTACAGATCAATCAGTCGAAGCTCGCGGTGCTCGTCCAGCATGATAGCAAAGAGAAGCAGGTCAGCGGACATACGGGCAGTACCTTTAAATGCCTCAGCAGGAATGAGGTTTATCGTAACTGGAATGCCAGACAAGGCGCATACTTGCCGTATTTTATCAGCATCTGCCTCATACTGCGGAATGGTAGCAAGAACGAGCGCTTCCCCCTTATAACCAGAGGCAGACAACTGGCTTCTAATCGCTGCAAAATCAGACTTATCCTCGCTCTTCTCATTATCTGATTCCACTGCATCTGGCCAGAAGCTGTCAACAGCTTCAATCACATCGCCCGATAGCAATTGGAGCAGCTCCGTCCGCTCGATGGCATGGTCGATTGCCTCACGCAGCATTGGATTGGATAGCAAGCCGTCCTTTTGTTCATTTACGGTTATAAATTTACAGGTCGTACCGGATTGGCGCACCTGCTGCCAATGGTCAGCCGCCGTATCCGACAAACGAGCATTATGCATGATTTGAAAGGATTTCAGCTCAGAACGACTAGCCGCCTGATCATTGTCAGCCAGTGTCCACACTTCAACCCGATCGAGAAAGGCACGTCCTTGAAAATAAGGCGCAAAGGCTTCCAATATCCATACACCATGCTCATGACCAATCAGACGGAAGGGGCCTGTGCCGATAGGTCGCTGTCCAAAAGCTTCCCCTGCAGCCTCACAGGCATCCTGAGGAATGATGCTAGCTCGATTGGTTGCCAAGAATGCGAGGAAAGCTTCATTAGGCTGGGTTAATTGAATGCGTATCGTCGTATCATCCGGCGTTTCCATTGCTGCAATGTCGGTATAAGCCCAGCTATATAGCCCTTGCGGTGCCAAGGACCGCAGTCTCTCCAGCGAATATTTAACATCTGAGGAATCGAGTTCCCGACCGTGATGAAACAACACGCCCTTTCGCAAATAAAAGGTCCAGCGTGTTCGTGTCTCATCAACCTCCCATGCATGAGCGAGCTGCGGCAAAATATGTTCACCCTTCGCATCAAGGCGCACAAGTCCATCAAAGAGCTGATTAACGAGATGAGACTCACCAGTGAAATGAATAGCTGCTGGATCTAACGTAAAGATCGTTTGCGGCATTGGAAAACGTAGAATATCGGTTCTCCGTTTACCCTGCACCTCGGAATGGAAGCCAAATTGTCCGGAAATCCATTCTTGGAATTGATCCCTCAGCTTCGTCGATTCATCGAGCTGTCCTAGCAGCTCCAGTGCTGAATGCAAATCCTGCTTTTGCATCATTTCTTGCGCTTCCTGCAGGGCGATTTGCTCCTTGCTGACCAAGAAGGAGAGACTGGAGCGATTGCCGCGCCCTCTCTTTGGCTCCCAGGTTAACCATTGCTCCTGCTGCATTCGTTTTAACAGAAGTACCATATTGCGATGTGTGCAATCAAGCAAATCTGCTAGCTCCTGTGTCGTGACTTCGAACGGGATACCCTCATGTATACTGGCAAAGGAACGTCTGATGGCTAAGTAATGCCTTCGTATTTTCATGCAAAACTCTCCCCTATATAAAATATGAAATTTTCCAATTATAACTTACACTTTTTGTTCTTGTTTTCTAGGGTACAATAAAAGGAGGAAATTAACAAATACAGTTTGGAAAATGGAGTGAGTATAGTGAGAGATCCGGCACCTTGGCAAAAAAGGTATGAAAGAATGCTTATTCTAGCCCTTTTGTTCGGGGTTATGAGTCAGTATTTATTTATTGGAGCCGATGCGGGGGTATCTGCCTTATTGTTTGTTCTCGGATTTTATGGGCTGTTCTTCTATTCGATCAAAGGGAGAATGGGTGGATTTGAGAAATGGCAGGGACGCATGAGCTCAGGCTGGCTGCTGTTCATTCCCATTGCTTTGCTAACCTTAACTTATGTGTTGTTTGCCAACAGTCTCTTCCGCGTGCTGAATGTGTTTGCGATATTCGCGCTAATTGTGGCACAAACTGCGCTGTTGACGCGAAGCAGTGTAAAGCCGTGGTATAGAGGATTATTTTATACAGAGATGCTGTTCCTTAGCTTGATAAAGCCTTTTGCATTTATTGCAGTGCCGTTCAGCCTCTTTAATCATCGGCTCAAAGATAGCCAAAGAGGAGACGCCACAAAAAGCAATTTTCGTAAGGTGATGGTCGGTTTAGCCATTGCCGCGCCTATTCTTATTGTGGTCTTATCGCTCTTAGCTTCGGCAGATCAAATTTTCTCGTCATGGCTGAATGAAATTCCGCTATGGCTTGGGCACTTCTCTATTGGTGAAGGAATTTTTAGAGCGGTGATTGCCTTTTTATTTGCGATGTATGCGTTCTGTTACATATGGGGGCTGCTATTCCACAAATCAACGGATCAATCAAGTATGCCGCAAGAGGGTTCATTACCGCAAAAGGAACGGATACAATATGATCCTGTAACAGCAGGCACGCTGCTGATCAGTATTAATTTCGTGTATGTCTTATTTGTAATTGTCCAATTTTCTTATTTGTTTGGCGCGGCTAACGGCCTTCTTCCTGAAGGTGCGGCTTATGCGGAATACGCTCGCCGAGGCTTCGCGGAGCTTGTTCTCGTCTCCCTGATCAACATTGTCTTGCTGATGTGCGGACTTCATCTCATAAAGCGCACGAGCAAGTCGGCTGAAACCATTCGCAAAATATCACTAACCATACTAATTAGCTGTACGATAGTAATGCTGGTATCCGCTTATTGCCGCCTATCGTTATATGAAGAAGCTTATGGTTTTACGCAGACGAGGCTTTTGGTCCATGGTTTTATGTGGTTTCTTGGTGTGCTGCTCCTTATTGCAATGGTTCGGATATGGAAAGAGAACTTTTCCATGGGAAAAGCGTATATTTGCGTAACCATCCTTGCATTTGTAATCATGAACTATATCAATCTCGACGCTCGCATTGCTGATTACAATATGGATCGCTTTGAGCGTACGGGAGTCATTGACGTTGCTTATCTAGGAAACCTGTCTACGGATGCTGCACCGATACTGGTTAAGTTGCAAGCGCAGAATCCTAACCTGAATGGACTGAATGAGGTTATAGAGAGGCTGCATAAAGAGGCTCGAGCGGATAGCAAATGGCAATCATGGAATTGGTCAAAGCATAGAGCGAAGTAAGAAAAAGAAAGGAGTATGGTTCCGTGCGCAATACGAAGAAACGATTATTATATATCATTCCTCTCCTCATCCTTATTATTGCAGCGTTTCTCTACTATGAGAATAATGTACTCAGCATTACGAAGTTTCAAGTGAGCTCTGCAAAGCTTCCGCAGGGCTTCCATTCCTATAGAATCGTACAATTAACCGATCTTCACAGCAAGTTATTTGGCAGCGATCAGGAACGAATCGTACGCAAGGTGAAGAAGCTGGCGCCAGATATTATTGTCGTAACCGGAGATTTGGTAGACAGCACGAAGTATAACGAGGAGATCAGTCTTACCCTCATGCGTGAGATGAGGAAGCTTGCTCCTGTCTATTATGTAACGGGGAATCATGAATTCAATTCAGGTAAATACGAAGGACTTGAGAGAGGGCTGAATAAGCTTGGCGTTAATGTAATGCGTAACGAAAGTGAAATGATCCAGCTTGGCGATGGTGAGATTAGACTAGCAGGTGTTGATGATCCGACCTTTAACAATAAAGCTGACGGTGATGTCGATAAAATAAGCCAGTTTATTGAAACAGCTATGCAAGAGACGGCGGATAAGGATGCCTTTACGATTCTGCTTTCTCATCGTCCAGAGTTATTTGCGGTATATGAGAAAAAAGGAATGGACCTTACGTTCTCAGGCCATGCGCATGGGGGGCAGGTTAGGCTGCCTTTCGTCGGCGGACTCGTTGCGCCAGGCCAGGGCTTCTTGCCCAAATATGATGCGGGCAAATATGTAGAAGAGCAATCAACGATGATTGTCAGTCGAGGACTTGGAAACAGCATTATCCCGCAGAGATTATTTAACCGCCCAGAGATTGTACTTGTTGAGCTATTGCCTTAAGTCAAATAGAACAAAAAGAGACCCACAGCATTCGGTGCTGTGGGTCTTCAACATTTATATATACAAAAGGGGGTTGTTTTTATTATAGGAGATTTACATTAAAAGCAGATGAAAATTAGATTTCAAGTTTATTACAATTAATGCCCAGTTCCTGTAATAAAACGCTAATAGATATGATTTCCGTGCGATTTCGTCATATTGGTACGGATTGGGGAGTATATATGTTTAAAGGATTAAACTTGTCCCGTTTAACCAGAGAGGATGGATGTCGTTAGATGGAACCTATCGATTCATGCATTGCAATATTAGGAATAGGGACGGCGGTACCGTCCTACCTTGTAAATCAAGCTGATACGTCACGAAGATTGGTAGAGGCGCTAAGCGACAAGCCTGACTCGGCGCGCTGGGCAAGAAGGATTTTTAAGCAATGCGGGGTAGAGAATCGTTATACATGTGAACCGAACTTACTCGCAGAGGCGGCGGATTGTCGTTATTTACCGAGCACATCTAACCTTGACGCACCCTCGACTGCAGAGCGAATGGGTCTATATAAGAGAGAATCCGTTCCACTAGGATTAAAAGCAGCAAGAGATGCTCTCAGCGATGGGGGTATTGCGGCTTCCGATATTACACATCTGATTACGGTAAGCTGCACGGGACAGTTTCTACCAGGGATGGATGCCGTTCTGGTGAAGCAATTAGAACTTTCGCCCAGAGTAACTCGGATTCCGCTTCAATTTCTTGGCTGCGCCGCTGGTTTGAAAGCGATAGGGCTTTCTCGGCAAATTGTATCTGCGAACAAAGCAGCTAACGTATTAATCGTCTGTGTTGAGCTATGCACGCTGCATATTCAGCCCTCTGGAGATAGAGATTCCTTGTTCGCTGCCTCCTTCTTCGGTGATGGTGCCTCGGCCTGCGTTGTGGGTTCGGCTTCAACGGGGTTGCATAATGATATTTTTGAGCTGGGCAGAGATCATTCAGTGCTCTTGCCAGATTGTGCGGACGAGATGATATGGGAGGTTGGCAATCATGGCTTCGATCTCTATCTGTCCCCTGACATTCCAAAGCTGATTGGAGCATTCATCCCAGCAGAGGTAAAGGAGCTATGTGGAACGTTTAAACCGGACTTATGGGCTATTCATCCTGGAGGCAAAGGAATTGTAGAGGCGCTGCAAAATAAATTCGAGCTTTCAGATAAGCAAACAGCGCCAAGCCTCGGCATTCTCCGTGACTATGGGAATATGTCCTCGGCTACCATTCTTTTTGTTTTAAAAGCTATGCGGGACGAGCTTAAGGAGAATGGTAGCTGCCGTACCAGCGGCATAGCCTTGGCATTCGGACCTGGACTTACAGCAGAGATGATTCAGTTTCATTATGTTCCGGCTGTTTTGAAAAAAGAACAGCTTACTGATGAGGCTTATGTCTAGGGGATTAAGGCTTCGCGAGCGTGCAGTAGTTCCTGAGCTTATGGATGATTTCTCAAGCGGCGGAACGGAGCTTCGCGAGGCATTACGGAAGCTGCGGCTGCTCAATCGAATATTTGTTGCAGCCGCGCCTACTCTATATGGTGTTCGAAAGCTATGGGAGGAGTCGGGCAAGCCTTCCTGTCTATCGATTCTGGATGTAGGAGCAGGTTCAGGCGATGTGAACAAACGTCTGCTTAAATGGGCAGATCAGCAGGGCGTTGCGCTTTCAATTACATTAGTAGATCTGACTGAGGAGGCTTGTGAAGAAGCAAGATCGCTTTTTCAAGATGAGCCTCGTGTGCAAGTCATCCAAGATGATCTATTGAAGCTGGAGGAAAAGAGCGCAGACATCATAACAGGAACGCAGTTCCTGCACCATTTTACAGCAGATGAGCTGCCACTCTTTGTGCAGTGCATGCTGAGAGCGTCGCGGTTAGGCGTCGTTATCAATGATATTCATCGACATTGGATGTCTTGGACGGCGGTATGGGTGACCTCTCGCTTGATTTCAACCAACCGCTATATTCGGCATGATGCACCTCTATCGGTGGCTAAGGGATTTCGTGCGAAGGATTGGGAAGATTTGAGGAGCAGAATGGGTCACCTGAATCCTAGCATGCATACGTCATGGAGACCCTTGTTTCGATATTGCGTTGTAATCAGCAAGACAAGAGCTAAGCCTCACGATGGAGTTGATTAAGATGGCGCGAATGGTTGATGCGGCGGTGCTTGGAGGGGGACTGGCTGGCAGCAGCTTGGCCAAATCATTAGCGGAGAAGGGCTGGGAAACCGCCTTGCTCGATCGAAGCTCCTTTCCCCGGCATAAGGTATGCGGAGAGTTTCTTTCCCCCGAATCGGGGAGTACACTCCAATCCTTTGGATTACTGGAAACGGTTAAGGCGCTGCGTCCAGCCGTCATCGATCGAATGAGATTGATTTTCGCTAATGGGACTCATATTGAATTGCCGCTGCCCGGCTCTGCATTCGGCATTAGCCGCTTTTCGCTTGATTCAGCGCTTCATCAAGCTGCCCAGCAATCTGGTGCTCGGTTGCAGACCGGAACCATGGTCACGGCTGTTCATCCCATTATTGGCGGCTATTTCGTCGAAACGAAGCATGGCGGTGAAATCAGCACGCTGAAAGCGAGGACTGTTATTGCAGCATGGGGAGCGAATCAGCGTTCTGATTTGCCAGGTTATCGGCAAGAGGGGAAGAAGAAGCAAACGTACATGGGGGTTAAGTCGCATTTTCAGGGCATTAAAATGGATCCCGTTATTGAGCTGTATTTTTTCCCTGGCGGATATTTAGGGCTATGTCCGATTGAAGGCGGGCTTGTGAATGCTTCCGCACTGTTAAAGCGGGATTCTTTCATTCATATGGGCAAATCGAAACTAGCCATTCTAGATGCTGCGGCACAAAGGAATCCAAGGCTTTATGAGAAGCTAAAGGACGCTCTTCCCGTCGAAGGAACTCAGGTGGCTGTTGCACCTGTCCACTTGCATCGGAAATTGCATGCGTGGGATACCATTCCACTCGCTGGTGATGCACTATCGATGATTCCGCCGCTATGCGGTGATGGCATGTCGATGGCGCTGCGCTCTGCGGCTATATGCGCTCCACTCGCAGATCATTATTTACAAGGCAATCTCTCCTTGTCTAGCTGGCAGCAAGCGTATGCAAGCGAATTGCAAAAAGAATTTGAGGGGCCGCTACGATGGGGAAGCTTACTGCAGCGGTTATTCGAAATGCCGCTAGTGTCCGGTCTGCTGCCAAGCGCTGCGCGGATTGCTCCTCGTTTGGCGCAGGGTCTCGTGCGAGCCACTCGATTGAAGACTTATCAAGAGAAATGATGAATAGTTAATCGGGCATTAGGAGGAAAGCGATATGGGATTGTATAAGCTTGCGCTGATCTCTTTTCGATTTCCTAAGCCAATCATCGTTTTTTGGACAATTATTTTCCTATTCATGGGGACCTATGGATGGAGATTGGACTCCGTTCTGGGGGATCACGGCTTATATCCAGATGGGCAATATGTGAAGGTGCAGCAACTGCTTGCTTCCGATTATGATATGCCAGAAGATCCGATTATGCTGATCTTTGAGAAGGATGAGCTGACCAGCAAAGCTGAGTTTGATCAATTTATTAGACTAACTCTGAAGCAAACGCGTGGGATAGATGGGTTGATGAACATCCTATCACCGCTTGAAACGGAAGAGATGAGAGCGGGCAAATTCGCTTATGCGCTGCTGTCATTCTCCTATCCCACATATGAGATGGAGGAATCGCTGCAGAAGTTGAAGGAGCGATTGCCGCAGCATCCGCATATATCCATTGCAATGACAGGGAAGTCCGTGGTTCAAGCCGATGTGAACAGCGCCAGCCATTATGATCTTGCAAAAGCAGAGTTAATTGGACTTCCCTTTGCTTTTTTTGTTTTATGGTTAGTGTTCAGAAGGCTGATGATTGCGCTTCTTCCGATTCTGATTGGTGTCACGGGCGTAACGGTTGCGATGGGGATTATATACGCAATAGGTATGAGAATGGATATGTCCAATTTTGTATTAAACGTTATTCCAATGGTTGGACTAGCTCTCAGCATTGATTTTGCACTTATGATCGTCAGCCGCTTTCATGAAGAGCTGGGATCAAAGGAATCAATCAGCGCACTCACAGCAACGATGAAGTCAGCGGGGAGAGCGGTTATTTATTCGTCAGCCACCGTCTTTCTAGGATTATTGAGCATTGTCTGGATTCCGCTCCCCATGTTCTCATCCATTGCGATAGGTGCTATGACGGTGCTTCTTGTATCCGTGCTGCTCACCTTTACGCTGCTGCCAGCCCTTCTTTCTCGTTTTTTACCGGTGATCCAAAAGGGAACAGGAGGGGCAAAAGCGACTAATGAGCGGACATTTTGGCATGCCTTGTCTCGCTTTGTCATGAAGAGACCGATTGTGCTAGGCGGAATCGCAGCAATTTTGCTGCTGGGCTGTTTGCTTCCTTTAAAAGGTATAGAGCTTGCCGTTCCAGATGCTTCGTCCTTGCCGCAAAGCTACGCTTCTCGATTGGCAGCTGAGGCTTATGTGGAGCATTTTGAGATGCCATCAACTTCGCGGGTATGGGTATTGGCGGAAGCTAGTGGTTTATTTCAGGATAAGGGAGATTGGCTCAATGCTTTCGCACTTGTGCAGAGATTGGAGCAGGATAGAGGAGCAAAGGGGGTTCTCTCCGTATTCTCTAGTACGGGAATGACGCCTGAGGGGATATACCAGATGTCGCAAAATCCGCTTCAAAAAAAGAAATACCAACTTTTGATTCAGCCATTTATTCGAGATGGGCGCATGCTAATACAGGCAATAATTGAGGGTGATCCTACCTCCAAGGAGGCGAAGGATTGGGTTAGGCGCTGGGAGCAAGAAGAGGCATCGGCTTCATTTTCCTTTATGCTCGGAGGAGAAGCAAAATACCAGCAGGAGGTTTTCGATGAAATATTTGAAAATCTAGGTTTTGTATTTCTCTTCTTGGTTATTTCAAATTTCATGGTGCTGTTCATTGCTTTCCGCTCGGTAGTAATAGCCTTAAAAACGATTCTGATGAATTTGCTTAGCTTAGGCGCTTCATTTGGTATTTTAGCATGGCTGTTCCAGGGCGGACGCTTTGGCCTAGAGCCAAGCAGTATCGCCATTATGATTCCTGTGTTTATTTTTGGGCTGGTATTCGGAATTAGTATGGATTACGGAGTGTTTCTTCTGTCTCGGATTTATGAGGAATATCGTAAAACGCAAAATAATGAGTTAGCTGTAAGGAGGGGGCTTGCCTCTACTAGCAAAATCATTACGTCAGCTGCTGCCATTATGATTGCTGTTACAGCACCGTTTGCATTCGGAGAGGTTGTCGGTGTGAAGCAGCTTGGTATTGGCATTGCGGCAGCGATCTTCATTGATGCCACCATTGTCAGAATGATTCTTGTACCGTCGCTTATGAGCTTGCTCGGCAAATGGAACTGGTGGACGCCGCGCTGGTTTTAAATGCGTATAAAGGAAAAAGAGGGCTGTTCCCGGTAAGTGATACCGGGAACAGCCCTCTTTGTATTTAGTCCGTTATTGCGACAGGGATAGAAGGGGTACTCGTAAGCTCGCGTACCTTTTTCCAATCTGCCAAATGCTGCTCAAGATTGTTGATCAGAGCATCGATTTCGCTTTGGAAAGCCTCTTGCTCATTAGGCTGTATATCTTGAATCGTTTGCAGAGCAGCAGAGGATAACAGGCTATGACTAGCAAGCGCAGCTTGAAGCTTTTCTCTATGCTCTTCAATTATTGTTTGAGTCAGCTGCGGCAACGGCTGCGATTGCGCCGATGATGCAGGCTGGGCTTGCTTAACCGCTTTTGCAGCTGGTGCCTTCGGCTCCGCAGCAGGCTTGGCACGCTCTGCTTTGTTCTGCTCATGCGTCGACCAGGTTTCCAACAGTCCGCTTCCTGTTTTGAAGAGAAGCTTATCCTTGGTGCTATCCGAGATTGTTTTGTCCTTAAACAACTTGGCTATCTTCTTCACATCACTGACGGGAAGCTCGTCCCGAGCTGCGATAAGGGCAAGTGGGTCACGATGCTCAAGTGGCAAATCCTTCAGAGGCAGCAGCTGATCCTCTGTCAGTTTGTCCTTCTTAATTTCGGTACCGCCCACGATAAGCTTCTTCACGGCGTTGCCGAACTTAAGAAGCTCGCATTTGTTTTTGATGTAGCTCTCTGGCTTACTCAGCTTTCCAGATAAGTATTTGGTGGAGCTTCTGAATTTAGGATCATTTAGCAGTTTGTTGAATGCTTCTGCTTCCTCAATAGGAGAGAAGCCTTCACGTGTTAAATTTTCTGCGATTTGCTCCAAATAGATTTCCATCTCATCGGTAAGGGTTGAAACGATGCATGGAATGGTTTTACGGCCTAGCATTTTACTAGCTTTGTAGCGTCGGTTTCCGTAAATGATTTTATAACGACCCTCACTAGTCGTTCTTACTTTAATTGGCGAGAGCAAACCAATCTCATCAATGCTCTTCATAAGCTCCTGAAGGGCTTCTTCATCGAACTGGTACCTCGGCTGATCTGTATCCTCATCAATTAAATCCGTTATAATTTCAACGATTTCCATATGATTCATTCTCCTTACTTTTGTGGCTTAAAGCCGAAATCTTTTATTTGACCACATGCAATAACAGTATAAGAAGTGCGACATTGAAACCCTAGTTCGCTATGTGTAGGCATTATGTATAGATACTGGACGTCCCTCTATTATATAACATGATCGGAATGGAGGGAATGTTCGCTGCGCTGAACCAGCGGAATGCTATGATAACCAATCGCCCATATGCCAACTAATGGATAAGAGATTCATTCGTTGGAAACAATACCCTGCAAGGATAAAAGAAATGTGGGGTGCGGTAATGGGTTTCTTTAGTCAGATCTTTTCTAACAATCGCCGTGTAAGCAAGAGTGCAGCTAGAACGAAAGAAGTTTCATCGTCGAATAAGAACGTAGCTGCTACGATTCAAGATAATGTTTCATACGTGGACCAAGCTCTCTTTCATACCGAAGATCTCGTTAGCCGACCAATCACCTATTTAACAGAGCAAGGCTGCCTGCTTTATCTCAATTCCGTCTGTGATACAGAAAAAATACAAGAAGTTATCTTGAAACCGCTGCTCCGGGCGAAGGAAGTAAATCCTGAGCAGGATTTGACGGCCGCATTAGTAGAGAAACATACCAATATGGAAGACGTAATCGATCTTATGATTCGGGGATATGCGGTTCTTTTCCTTGAAGGCTGGCAACAATGTTATGTCATTCGAGTTACTTTCCTCAACAACAGGTCTGTGAACGAGCCAGCGAACGAGAAAGCGATTCAAGGGGCGCATGACGGTTTTATCGAAAGCATGCAAGTTAATCTTCAGCTTGTCCGCAAGCAGATCAACAGCCGAAATCTGGTTGTACGTAAGTATACGCTTGGAAAGATGACGAAAACGGATGCGTCGATTGTTTATTTGAATGATCTAGCAAGCCCAGAGCTGGTCGAGGAGATCGACCGTAAAATAAGAGCAATCGACGCGGATAATTTAATGAACGGGTATCTGATGCTGGAATACATGGAGAACCAATCCTTTTCTCCGTTTCCACAAATTTTACAGACAGAACGGCCAGATAGAGTGGCAGGTAACTTGCTGGAAGGACGAGTTGCGCTCTTAACAGAAGGAACTCCGGCAGCATTGATTATGCCGGTTACTTTCTTCGCATTTTACCAGTCACCTGATGATTATAACAGCCGTACCTTGGCAGGCTCATTCCTCAGACTATTGAGGTTGTTCAGTTTCTTCATAGCGATCATGCTGCCCGCTTACTATATTGCGGTTGTGTCCTTTCATTATGAAGTTATACCCATGGAGCTGTTCTATCAGATCAAAGGTAGTGTTGAGAAAATACCTTACCCGCCCATTCTAGAAGCTTTATTCATGGAGCTGACGATAGAGCTGCTTAGGGAAGCGGGGATGCGCCTGCCTGCCCCAATTGGTCAATCGATAGGTATCGTTGGCGGATTAGTCATTGGAGATGCGGTTGTTCGAGTTGGTCTTGTGTCTTACCCGATGATCATTGTCGTAGCCTTGACAGGGATCGCCTCCTTTGTCGTTCCCTCCCATGAAATGAGTTATTCTGTTCGGCTGCTGCGGTTTCCAATGATGATCGCAGCATCGCTGCTTGGTTTTATGGGTATTGTTTTCGGCTTCACGATCATTATTATTCATCTCTGCAAGCTGCAGTCCTTTGGTACGCCTTACTTCGCACCGATCACGCCTATGCGGATGAAGGATTGGAAGGACGCGCTTGTCCGTCTTCCCTTCTGGAAGTTAAACGAACGACCTTTAGACCCGCATCCACAGAAACTGGTTCAGGAAAGTGGCACGATGGAGGAGAAGAAAAATGATCGCGGCTAAAGACAAGATCACACCGGGGCAGCTGATGGTTCTGGTTATTCAATCGCAGATTGGCGTAAGCATCTTGTTCCTGCCATCTATGGTGGAATCCGTTGCTCGAAATGATGCTTGGATTTCGATCATTATGGCCGGATGTGTCTCGTTATTACTTCTCTTGATTATGTGGGGGCTGAGCCGAAGATTCCCTGCGCTGACCCTTTTTGAATATTTGCCGCTGCTGCTTGGTAAGTTCGTTGGTAAAATCGTGAACTTCGTTTTTGCAATGATGCTTATCCTTGAATGCAGTTTAATATTAGTTCTATTCGCTGACGTGGTGAGAGATTGGATTTTTCCAAGTACACCCAGCTGGGTCGTTTTGTTCCTTACGCTAGCGATAGCTCTTTATATGATCAGGGAAAATATTCAATTGATCGCACGGTTTTTCGTCCTCACCGTTGGACTAATTTTGGTCTTAGTCCTAATCGCAACGTATGCGTACCAAGACGCCGATCTCATGTACATCCTGCCGATCAACCAGGCTGGTTTTCCAAATATCTTCAAAGGAATGTTAATATCCCTGAATTCATTTTATGGGTTTGAAATTCTTTTATTTTGTTATCCATTTGTGCAAGGGAAAGGAAAGGGGATTCTAAAAGCAACTGTTTTCGCCAATATATTCTCGACCTTGGTGTATACGTTTATGGTGTTTACTTGTCTGATCGTCTTTAGTAATGAGGAGCTTAGAATTATTCCTCAGCCCATATTGTATATGGTTAAAACGTTGTCGTTCACGGTATTTGAGCGCGCCGATCTCTATTTCTTAACGATCTGGACCGTCGTGGTCATTACGACAGTTATGGCCTATTTGTTCATGTCAGCGAAGTCGGTAGCTTCCCTGTTCGGCAAGAAGCAGCACGCGGGGTCTGCCCCGTTCGTTGCCCTATTCATTTTATGTATTTCGCTTTATCCACATGACCAAAGCTTGATTAACAAGCTGAGAACTATCGTTGGTATCTTGACTACCATCTGTCTTGTGGCTCTTCCGTTGTTTTTACTCTGTATCTCTTATTTACGGAAAATCAAAGGAGAGGAACAGGCGGAAACATGAGAAGTAATCTGGTTTGGATCATGATTGGGGCAGCGGCTCTTCTTTTATGCGGATGCTGGGATCAACAATTAATGAAGAACGAGAGAAACGTGAGCATAGGTGGTTTAGATCCAGGTCCGGATGGATTAATTCGGGCAACCGTATCGATTCGTGATATCACAATTACAGAATCGGGAAGCAAGGATACGAGCGAAGTACATTCTGTACTGGCGAGAAGTACCCAGCATGCCAGAGAAAAAATTAATGAGGAGGTATCTGGATCCTATTCATCTGCAAAAATGCGCGTGCTTCTAATGGGAGAGGATTTTGTAAGAAACCAAGATATGATGCCTTACCTCGATGTGTATTACCGTGATCCAAAGAGTCCTTTGAACGCCAGAGTCGCGATAATGAGAGGAAATGCAGGGGATATGATTGGGCATAAGCAGATAGGCTCAAAGACGATCGGCTTATATGTTGATGACCTTCTGAATAGCATGGAGAAATCAACGACAGTTCCTCATGTTAATATTCAAACGCTGCATCCATTAGATCGAGGATTTGATTTTTCCTTGCCTTATTTGGTAGATCATAAAGGAATGCCAACTGTAAGCGGCATTGCTTTATTCAGAGGAATTCGGATGACAGGTACGCTGAATTTGGATGAATCGAAGCTTTATATGCTGTTATCAGGTAACAATAAGGGGAATATAAGACTTACATTGAAGACGAAGGACCCCAATAAACCGCAGAGCTATGAGTATGCGAGTATTGAAATAAGAAAAATAAAAAGAAAGCTTAAAGTAATGGTTTCAGACAATCAAGACATCAAAGTAAAGCTTCAACTGAAGCTGAGGGTCACCGTTGTGGAAGACCCCAGTGATCATTTGTACAATATGGACGTGATGCACGACTTGGAGAAGTATCTATCGGCACAGCTGACGGAAGAATCGAAAGTCGTTGTACAAAAAATGCAGCGAGCCGGTCATGACGGTTTCGGTATTGCCCGCAGACTTATGTCATTTCACCCCAAGGTTTGGAAGGAGATCGACTGGATGAAAGAGTATCCAGAAATTCCTTTTGATACGAGCGTATCCTTGCAAATCGTGAATACGGGGATTACGGAATAAATAAGCTATAGAAATAAGAATCCCTTCACTAAGTGAAGGGATTCTCTTATGCTGACTTTTACGAGTATTAAGAAGCTGTCGTCATTTTCCGTATTGCACAGAGATCGCTTTAACGTACTCGTCATCCTTAATCCGAATGGCGATAGCTTCAGAAGTATCCACGTCAATTAACGAAAATAATTTGGTTCCTTTAGGGTATGTGGTAGAGAAGTTGTCAGGTGTTTCTGCTATTTCGTTAAGCGACTGGTGCTCAATTTCACCGATTTCTTCAAAAACGCGAGACACGGTATCGGTTGAAATCCTATAAATTTGATTATTCCACTTTACTAAAGGGAAGGGAATAGAAGCTGCAATGATCTCTTCACCTAAGGGAGTTGAATCGTTCTTCGCAGCATTATTTGCAGAACACCCGCAAATAAGAACGATGATTAAAACAATTAGTAATTTTCGCATGCTCATCATCACCTCAATGTCTAGACGTAAACTTCAAACCATATGTTTTGGGGATGGGTTTATTTTATTTGGCTTAGGTCCAATGTTTTGTTGCTTGCAATATTACTAATATGTCCCGTTCCATTGATGACGAATACACCATCATCCTCATTAATGGGAACATAAGTATTTTCGCTTGTTTTGCGTAAAAATAATAAAACCTCTTGGTTCTTGTTCAGAAGTGTTGTATGTTCGCTATATACGCCGACTAGTCCGTTCGATCCGCCCATTTGTGAGACGATAATCGAATCTCCTTTTGTGTTCAATTCACCCTTTAGCACTTCATTCACTTCTAAAAGAGATTCAGAACGATAGGTTGAATAGTCACCTATTGATTTGATTTTACTGCCCTGTTTCTGAGAGATTGTCCCTTTCACAACAAGATCAGCAGCTTTCGTTAAAGCTTCTTCATCCTCGTAATAAATAGCCCAAGATGGCGATAAATAAATGCCATCTGCTTCCTTGCTGCTCAGGCTAGTGGTATTATTGGCCGAAGGAAGCAAAGGATATAAGCTATTGGTAACCGTAATATCTGATGTAGAAGGTGATAATGACCTTTGAGGCACATAACTGCTATTGAACGTATAGGGATGCATAATGGATGAGGTCTCAACAACACTCGTATGATCCAATCCTAGTGAATGTCCGACCTCATGGCCAGTCACGCCGTTAATAATAGCGGCAGTGTAATGATTTTGAGAGGTATAGTAGGTATTCAGCTTTAAAGTAGCGTTTTGAATGATGCCTGATTTTATTACGGCCGCACATATTCCATCCCAATCTACAGTAGAATCATTTAAGGTATAAGCGTAATAGTTTGTATTGGTTCCGCCAGTCGATACATTGAAGTTAGTAGCGTTTTTCCATTTAGCTGCACCGGCAGACCATTGCACTGCGCCGCTGCTTGCATAAATGACCTTGGTTCTGCTGGCCCATTTACCGGTTGTAGGTGCAACTGCGGAAACGGAGCTATTGATCAGGAGTGAGGCACTCAGAAATGCGACTAAAGCAGCCGTTCCCAATCTTGATTTTTTTTTCGTCATTTTGAACATTAGCTAACCTCCTTTATTCACTACATTGTTTAGAACGTTGCCATAATAGAAAATGTTACCAATTTTGATAGAATCTTTTTTAATAAAATATTTTGAGAGGTTTGATACATATGGAAGAAATGAAAGGGGATCTCGTTACCTCTGAAACGTTGAAGGCTGATTTAATGGCGTTAGGCATTTCACCGGGCATGACACTATTAGTACATACATCCATGAAATCGATAGGCGGCTGGGTCGTAGGTGGACCAGTTGCTGTCATTTTGGCTTTGGAAGAATGTTTGGGCAATGATGGAACACTTGTTATGCCGACTCATACACCTGATTTATCTGATCCAGCTAACTGGCGCTATCCTCCTGTGAGAGAAGCGTGGTGGCAGCCTATAAAAGATACAATGCCCGCATTCGATGAGTCGCTTATTCCTTGCGCGGGGATGGGGATCATAGCAGAATGC
Source organism: Paenibacillus sp. J31P13 (assembly GCF_056269295.1). Lineage (NCBI taxonomy): Bacteria > Bacillati > Bacillota > Bacilli > Caryophanales > Paenibacillaceae > Paenibacillus > Paenibacillus sp. J31P13. Next base: position 110,679 of record NZ_JBWDNR010000007.1, on the reverse strand, counting down.
TTTCGTAAGCAAAAGGGTGTTCTAAGAAGCAGCCATCCTCAGGTTTCGTTTGCGGCTTGGGGTTCCAAAAAGGATTCTATCATTCAAGAACACAGCTTAGCTTATGCCTTGGGTGAAAATTCTCCATTAGCAAGAATCTATGAAGCTGGCGGCTATGTTCTCTTGCTTGGCGTAAGCCATAAGAACAACACTTCTATCCATTTGGCGGAATATCGAGCTGATTATAAGGGGAAAGAGGAAGAAATTAATCAAGCCCCTGTCTTTATAGACGGAGAGAAGAAGTGGGTTGATTTTAAAGATATCAATTTTAGTTCTGGGGATTTTGAGGCAATTGGCGAAGCCTTTGAGCGGGATACCTATGAAATCCGAAGAGGGAAAATCGCTAACTCGGATGCGATACTTATGCCCATGCGCTCGCTAGTTGATTATGCGATTACGTGGTTGGAAGCAAATAGATCTTCATCGTAAAAGAAGGGTTATCCTTTTAATCAATCAGTCATCTGAATGGTTGAAGGATAACCCCTTTTCATTGGCTACGTTAACTTGATCTTTTTATCCAAATACTTCATTGCTTTAGCCGTACATACCTCACTGAGCTCTTCTTTGACGGAAGCCCTCACTGTATCAAGATCAGCCGCTGATGCAACCTCTCTGCCAAGCGTCTTATTAAGCCAATGCTGGGAGGTTTCGTAGCACATGCTGCTCCAGCCGCCTTCGAAATCAGTCTCTTGTGCGCCGGTGATTACGATATCTGCAAAATTCTGAAGCTCAACGAGTGCACGTTCGTAATCCTTCTTTTGATCCTTATGGGTCAATCCAGATTCTTTCCGCAGATTACGTGAATCGATATTGCCGGCTTCTTTGATGATGTTGAAAATATCCCGAGCATGCTGCGACATCAAACCGTTGTTATATCTTTCCTCAACGCTTTGTTCTCTTGTGAGTAAGGAATGAATATGAGGGAAGAGATCAACTTGAATGAAGGAAGCCTTCGTCCCAAAAAACTTGCCATATGCGGCGTGCTCATCCTCCACAATTTTCACGCGCCATAGCCATGGGTCTAGCTCGTCCCCTGTGTGCCAGCCATTATCGGATGCTACAGATGTAAGCGATGGATGCTCAGGGATAAGATCGGAAAACGGAAAAATTTTATATTGCTTAACCAGCTCTACAAACTCCTCGTAAGTCGATGTATTCATACACTCACTCCTAAATTGGATTAGTAAACTATTCTAGTTATATCCAATTTTATCCTCTCTCACACGAATGCAAGAGTAAGGTGAATCGGAATAAAGCTATTATAATTGTCTATTGTTGACAACAGTATGTCACCAAAAATATTTTTTTCATGTATGTGGCTATTTAACTCTCTGCGGTGTCTAATGGAATGTAAGGTCAAGAGGAGGTTCTTACAATGTCTGGGGCTCATGACAATTTCCCTGTTTATCCGGATGAACAGGAGAACATCAAAAAATTTGAAAACACCTATAATCTATATCGTGAAAGAATCTGCAAATATATTGCATTAAAAGTAAATCCAATGGTTGCGGATGACTTAACACAACAGGTTTTCTTAAAAGCGATAGAGAATCTTCATTCTTTCAAGGATAATTCCAGTTTATTCACTTGGATTTTCAAGATAGCTCAGAATACAGTGAAAAATGAATTTCGGAGTTTATCACGAAAAAAAGAGATACCCTATGATTTTACAAGTTATGAATCACAGTCTATCTCGGTTGATTACGCTAAGTATGTTGAAATTCGGATTGATATTGGTTCTGCATTAAAAAAGCTAAGTGAGCTAGATCAACAGATTATTTCATTACGCTATTTTGTTGATTGTACGTTGTTGGAGATTTCCAAAATCGTTGGCATGCGTGAAAGTGCGGTAAAAAACAGATTGTATCGATCACTTGAAAAACTAAGAAGAGAATTAAAAGAATGGGGTGACATTGCAATAATGTCTATTCAAGATATGATATCAATTGTAAGTAAAAGTGATACAAATGATATGAGCGACAGCCTGCAAAAGGTTCATCAGGACTTATTTAATGAGCTTAAGGATAATGTGGATAGGATCACTCTTAAATATAAACATCAGCCATCCAAAAAAATTATCATTGAAATTTATCCAGATCTCCCGACTTTCCATCAAGCGGTTGGGGAAGAAAATGCGCCTAATTGGTTCATGGGTACGTTCGAGGATAATTATTTGAAAATTGTTTCTCCCTTGAATCCCGGACCGGAGCATACGTATCAATCCATCCTGACCTCCACCGTACACTTGTTCACGATGTGGTTAATTACCGACATTAATCCACTCGCTCCGAAATGGCAGCGTCAGGGTATTGGAGGCTATGAATCAAAAGGAATGAGCGAAGAGTTTATTAAAAGCAGCACTTTGGATCACATTCATAGTCTTGTTATCCCGTCATTTCAAGAATTGAATAATGATACTTGGGATTTTGAAACGATGAAGGGATTTCAATTTTCATATTTAATTGTAGAATTCATAGTAGATAAATATGGGTTGGATGCATTGAATAAATCGATTAGAAACCCAAATGATTTTAATGGTATTTTTCAACATTCGGAGCTAGAGCTGCATGAGCAATGGGTGGCGTATATGAAAGGAAAAAAATAATTTCTTTGATACGACGTGAAGCCCGGTTGGTTAAGAACCGGGCTTTTATTTTTGGCTACGCGTTTGTTTTTTAGCACGGAGCTCGCTTATGCGTTGAAAGCTTTCTTCACAAAGCTGATTAATTTCCAATTCTGCGGCGCTATTTGTTTCGGAACCAACTAGATTATATCTGTTGCGAATGTCCCGAGACTTATAGGTGAGATCTCTTAGTATGTTTTTTATTTGTGAGTCAGATCGTTCATCATTCGTTTGCATATGATTGTCCCTCCCTTTAAGAAACCTTAATCCCCCATCCAACGTATTCCTTTATTGTACAATAAAACCTCGATATGCGAAAAAAGTAGAAAACGTCAGAACCGCTATGTTATGTGCGGAAGACTAGTTTCAACTAATGAAGTTAATTACTGAAACATAAGGGAAGTTGAAGAATTAGTATCATGGTTTGAAACTAGAAGCAACCAGCTCGGACAAAGCGGAATAAGTGGACCTCATTAACTTCAAAATATGATAGTAGTGAGTCCATTTGAAGGTAAAGTAATCGTTTAGTTTCAGATTATGAAGATAAATTAGGCTAAGACCGCTAGCGATAGCGACAAGGGGGAAATAGGATGAGTAAGGCGATATATTTTACGCTGTTAACCTTTTTGCTGCTTAGTGCGTGCTCCTCACCAGATGATAATCAAACAAGAATCGAGCTCACTCACTCTGAAAAAGGTATAAAAATTTCCGTAGTGGATGCAATTAAAGCGCAAGGGATTCAACTTACCGATAGCGATTCGCCAGAGGAAACAGAATTGGTTGGTACGAAAGGCGTTAATTATAAGCTTGATAATGATGATAACGTAAGCATTTATTATTTTGATACATTGGAGCAGCGTGAAGAGGCTTACAAGCAGCATATTGAGCGCCAAATGATTATGAGCTCACATGCGCCAATCGTATATCAGACCAATCTGCAGCTCATTCTCTACTATAGCAATACGGACTCGACGACCCAGACACCAAAGCTATCCGAAACAACGTACGGAGATAAAATTCAAAAGGCAGTAGAGAGTGTTGTGTGAGAATAACATAAGGATACGGAGTACGAATAGATAAGAACAGGTCATTTAATTGAGACTAAGCAGGTGTAAGAGTGAGTTTACCTACAACAATCAGTGTGAAGAAAGAATGGCGCGAGGGTTATCCAGGCGAAATTGTTTATGCAAACTTAGTAATCGACGGAAAACCTTTAACCAATTATGAGGAAATTAGTCAATTAGATTTCGTTTCTTGTTTGGGATGGGGACCGATTGACTATCAACAAGAGCAAATAAATAGATTATTGTTACGTTCAAATCCTGATTTTAAGGACCATCGCTACTCGCTTTATGTATGCCCTTGTACCGATCTAGGGTGCGGGGCTGTATCATTAAAGATTGAAGTACAGGGTGATTTTATCGTCTGGTCAGATTTTGGAATAGAAGATATTCTAGAGTACCGATCAACTTTCAAAATATTTGAGGGAATTGGTCCATTTTATTTTAGAAGGAAAGATTACGAGGAAATCATTCAAAGCACAATGTTATTAGGCGAACCTAATTATTGGCATAGTGATAAATGGTGAATCCAGATTTTTTGTTCTCGAAAGCATTTTATAATAAAGTGATGTGTTAATTACTCGCTTATAAAACTTATGGCATTGTATTTATCATTTGGTGAACTCTTATAAAGCAAGCAGCGCGCACACCCAATTCTACCAAACTTCTCGTCTCCCAACACTTTTAAACGGCATAAACAATGACTATAGTCAAACATTACCTATATGTACAGGATGGCATTCCTTATAATAAAAGGAAAAACCAAGAGGTGTCATCATGTATTTGCAGCATCCGGTTGTTCGCTCCGTACTCGATCCTAAATATATAGAGTATTTATTGCAGGACAAATATGATATTGGCTTATGGCAAAAATGTACGTACTGGCTTCGGGGATTGAATGATACATATAAAATAGTGACTGAACAGGGATTATATATTTTACGCATATACCGTCGAGATATTTCAGAGTCTGATGTTTCATATGAGTTGAATCTAATCATTCAATTAAAGGAACAACTGAAGACTAGTGATACACAAGTAGCGGAGCCCATTGTTTTAAAAGATAACAGCTACTACACGGTTATCGAAGCGCCGGAAGGAATGCGCTGCGCCGTTCTTTTTCGCTATAGTGAGGGTTCAGAAAATAGGCTTAGCGATGAGGCTGCATGTTATTCTTTTGGACGTTCTGCTGCCCAATTACATAGTGCGATGGATGCAGTTGCTGTATCCATGGATCAGCCACGTTACGAATTGGACACTGTATTTCTCATTGATAAACCGTTAAAACGGATTTTGAGCTATATTGGCGAGGATCATCAATCAACCGATTTTTTGAATGCATTTGCTCATGCTCTTAAGCAACGTATGACAGTCGCCGCTGCGAGCGGGCTGGAATACGGCATTTGCCACGGAGATATGCATGGCAGCAATAACGCTTATATGCTGGGCGAGGGCTTTGTTCATTTTGATTTTGAGTGGTCAGCCAAGGGTTGGCGTGCTTATGACTTGGCGCAAGTAAAAATATCTAGAAAACGAAATCAGGGAGATCAGGCGGACAAGCTTTGGGATGCTGTGCTTACTGGCTATCGCTCGGTTAGAGCTTTCTCTACAGAGGATGAGCAAGCTGTAGATCTCTTTATAGCAGCACGTCGGTTCTGGGTCATGAGCTTAGATGTTACTTTTATTGAAACGGATAGCGGTGCGCTTGATTTTTCCGATGATTGGCTGAATGCGTTCGTAGATGAGTTTCGAGGAATGGAAATCGTCCCACAGTAAAATGAGGTGCACGGTAATGGCAGGAGGAGGGTTGAAATGCAAATACGTGAGGAGCTGCTTCATGAACTGCTTTTACAATATGGAGTAGAAAAACCCAAAGTTACATTACTTCGACATAATGAGAATATAACCTATAAAGTGATAGATGATCTTGATGACACCGCCTATTTATTACGCATACACGAGCCCGTAACAGCAAACCTGTTTGGCATACAGCATAGCTATGATGGATTAAATGCGGAGCTCCAACTGCTTCAGGACATGTCAAAGGAAACGGAGCTTATCGTCCGAAAGCCAGTTGTTGCACGTTCAGGAGCTATGATTACAGAGCTTATTGTCGGAGGGAAAACGCTCTATTGCTCGCTGCTCTATTGGATTGAGGGGCGAGTCATCGAAAAAGTAGACCTAGCAAATGAACGGCTTGCGAAGGAATTAGGGGCTTTAACGGCAGAATTGCATCAGTTTTTGCGTACATACAGCAAAACGAGCCCGGAGCATCGTCCCTCCTACGGACTCGAACGAGGCGAGCTTATTCTTCAGCAAATATCACGAGGTGTGGACAAAGGTTTATTTGGGCAAAAGGAGTTTCTCCTAGTTGAGGAATGCGTCCAAATGATACATACACGACTAACGGCAGTAGGGGATGAACCGGATATGTTCGGAATCATTCATGCTGACCTGAATATGAGTAATTTGCTTATCACACAGCAAGAGGAATTCGTCTTTATCGATTTTGGATTATTTGGCTACGGATATTATTTGCTTGATGTGGCGATGGTTGCTTTAAATGCTGCTGCGGAAGATAGAGATTTCGTGCTGGAAGGGTATTTTGGCAAGGGGGATACGCCCGAAAATAATATCGTCATCCTAGAAGGCTTTATGCTGATGGCGGTCTTGGGTTACTATGCCTTTCAAATGGAAAATGAGCGGGTCCATCCTTGGATTTCGGAACGAATGCCGTTATTATGTGAAAATCGCTGCTTGCCTTATATTAAGGGAGAACGTATCTTTTATTCTTTTTAATTATGGTAAACAATAAAAAACGGCTCTGCTCGCAAATTTGCGAGAAAGCCGTTTTTTGATTATTCGTTACTTTTTTTGATTGAGATCATTCAATTATCTCTAATTCAGATTCATTCAAAATACGTACAAAGCCAATGTCATTACCGCCCCCGCCATAGTTCCCCCCATTAACGGAATTGCGAGGAAATGTTGACTCTCCTTGTTGGTTGTAGGGAATCCATCCAACATACATGTAACTGTTTGCTCGAAATGAATCAAATAGGGAGAATGATTGCTTATTATTCATCAACTGAAGATCCTCCCGCATAATTTGCTCCCACTCTTTCGAGGGCTGAAGCGCCCCATAGGACTGCTTCTCTAAGGATACTGAAATATGCTTCTGAATTTTCGGTGTATAGATATTAGATTCTCGATCACCACTCGTAATGGAATATCCTCGATCTCTAATCAAGTAATAATCGATACGACTTAGTTGGTCTTTAGGATCAATGTTCCAAAGCATATAGTGGGTAGAAGGATCTTTTGCGTTAATCCTCCATATGTCGGGCGAACCAGTCGTTCTGATCTGGACAACATGCCATTTGAACTTTTTCCAAACCCAGTAGCTTACGCCATAACGTTCTTCACTAGAGACAAACGGTACGAATACATGACGCTCATCTAGCTGCATGGTTTCTAAAACCCTACTTGCACTTGCTACCGGATAAAGCTTATTCAGACCCTGGATTACAAGCTCGTCTGGAGGGAAGCTTCGAGGCCTCATATTATAATTCAAATAAACGATGACTATGAGGACAATCACAATAAGAGTGATGATTATTTTTTTTATAGATATTTTCTTGAGCTTATTCATCTTGCTGAAGCCCCCCTTCTATGAAAGCTTCTTCCGAGCGGTAATAATATTGCTGATCAGGCGTTGTAATGAGAATACCTTTACCGTTGTCCTCTACATAAATGACGGTCTGTAAGCCGCTGCCCCATCGAGGCTCTATTCCAACTAGCTGATAAGGAAATCTCTCTTTATGGTAATAGGGTTCCAATTCAAAAACAGAGGCTTGGTACCACTTGTCACTCTCTACAGCAGTTGGTTCAAGGTTTTGAAGCTGCTTCTTGAATTTTTCTTTGTTGAAAATAGCCTCAGAAGCTGTGGGATGAATTTGTATAATAGCGGCATCATTTATATTTGCGATATAAGTGGATAATTTCGCTTTTGGATAAACAAAGTGATGGACAGATGCGGACAGTAAAGTCACGGTTAAGAGAATGAAATTTGACCAAAATCCAATCCAAGCGTATTTTCGATACATTTGCCAGGATGACTTGCGCAGCAGCACGTATATCATAAATATCCCTAGCGGCAAAATTGAAATTTTAGCAGGTATTTGAAATAGAGTTGTCGTAAGGGAGATAGAGAACATGCCGATCAAGGCAATAAGAACAACTTTCCAGATCACAGGTTTTTCCTGCTGCTTTAAATATTGACGCCAATGGAGAGTAATGATTAACCCCCAGCCTAAGACAGAGAGGGCAATAAATATGATGTTATTCGGCAGCTCAAATTGGAATTGCATGATTCGCCTCCTCAGGGAATAGAGCACCCCTAATATTTGACAATTTCTAGTCATTGTATTATAAAACCACTTCAATAGGAAGGTTATACAAATAAAATGAAACGTATAGAATTCAATCATCGCCATTAATAGTGGTGTTTTTTTTGAAGTTTTTATTTAAACGTTTACTGTTTCAAAGCAACATTTGATTCTAAGTTAACGTTATAATTACAGGAAAAATATGGGAGGTAATGGAATTGAAAAAATGGTTAAAAGTTTGGACTGCTCTTGTTCTATCATTTGCAATTATTGGTGTGCTCTCAGCAGCGTCTACCGTTTCTGCCGCACCTAAAGATTCAATAAAGGTATACATTGATGGCAAGCTTCAGGAAAAAACGCTCGTTATAAATGGCAGAACGATGGTCCAGTTAGCCGCCTTTCATGATCCAGATAAGTTAACCTACTCCTTCGTGCAATCGACAAAGACGGTTGTTATCACCTATAAAGCCAAAAATCTTGTTATAAAACTTAAAGCAGGTGCAAATGCAGCGGATGTAAATGGTAAAAGCGTGAAGCTTGACGCACCAGTTACGATTAAAGCTGGTTATACTTATCTGCCATTGCGTTTTCTCTCGGATACGCTTGGAGGGTTTTTGAAATTAAATGGCGCAAAAAATCAGGTTATTGTACGTACTCCTTCAGGCCAAGAGCGTTATGAAGCACTCATGAGCGGTGATTTGGTAAAAGCGAGAGAAGCTGCGATTCATATACAACCTATTTATGAGAATAAAGAAATTGTTTTCTCAGGAGAAGGCTACTCCATGGCATACACGTTTCCGAGGGGAGAAGCTTTGCGTTATATGACAGAGTATAGACAGCTGTTAACCTACGTTGAGATCAACGAGGATGGGCTTGCTTCTGTGAAATGGCAAAGTGACACCAGAGGTCAAAATGGTCAGGCTGGCAAGAAGCCTGAGGCGTTCGGTGAATCGGTTACTTTCATAACGAACATTATGGGCGAGTTCCTGCGTTATGGCACGAATGATGCTGCCGGAACATTTACTGAAATGGGTCTCATTTATACCTATGAAAAACCAGAATATAAGTCGGTTACGATTATGCCAATTCCAGATGAAGAACGGACTGATATGCAGTCAAAGAAAACAAAAGAAAAATAGGATGAACTTCATATTAATCAAAAAAGCGGCAGCCAGGTATTATTATCACACTTGGAACTGTCGCTTTACTTATGTATAAGCATGCTTCTGCATTTCCTTGAAACTTTTATTATCATATCGCAACTATTGAGCTTCTCTTAACGTCGTGATTATTATAGAAAAAAAGGAATAGGAGGTTAGCAAATTGAAAAAATGGTTAAAAGTATGGTCTGCTCTAGTTGCATCATTTGCCATTATTGGTGTGCTGTCGGCAGCTTCTCCAGTCTCAGCAGCACCTCAAGCATCGTTAAAAGTATTCATTGACGGAAAAGTGCAGGAGAATGTTCTAGTTGTAAACGGCAGAACGATGGTGCAGCTAGCCGCCTTTCAAGATCCTGAGAAATTAAGCTATTCCTTCGAGCAATCGACGAAGACAGTTGTCATTACCTACAAAGAGAAAAATCTTGTTGTACGGCTTAAAGCTGACGCAAGCACAGCGGCAGTAAACGGTAAAAATGTGAAGCTGGATGCGCCGGTAACGATCAAACAAGGCCGTACATATCTGCCATTGCGCTTTCTCTCGGATACACTGGGAGGATATGTGAATTATAATAGCGCAGCTAAGCAGGTCATTGTTCGTACCCCTTCAGGTGAAGAACGCTTTAGCATTCTAATGAGCGGCGATTTAGTAAAAGCGAGAGAATATGCGCTTCGAGCTATTCCTATTTATGAGAATAAAGAAATAGGGCCCTATGGAGAAGGATTCACTACAGAATATACGTTTCCGAAGGGAGAGGCTCTGCGTTATAAGATGCAGTATAAAGGGCTGTTAACCTACATTGAGATCAATAAGGATGGGCTTGCTGTAGTGAAATGGCAAATCGACGAAATAGGTCCAAATGGTCAGGCAGGCAAGAAGCCTGAGGCTTTCGGTGAATCAGTTTCTTTCATAGATAGCTTTATGGCGGATACGCTGATTTATGGTACGACTGATGCCAATGGTCAATTTACTGAAATCGATAATATATTCAGATATGAAAATCCAGAGTATAAGAATGTGATTATTATGCCGATTCCTAATGAAGAACGGACGGATAGTCAGACAAAGTTAACAAAATCAAAGTAGATTTGACGTAATACAATTTAAAGCGGCAGCCGAGCATCATTTTCATGCTTAGGCATGCCGCTTTACTTATATGCTTCCACAGAATTATGCGCTATTCATTAGCTGCTGTAAGCTCTTCATCCCAAAGCAGCTGCATTTCTTTTGAATGGCGGAGCACCTCAGCAAGTGTACCTTGTGCTTCGATTTGACCGTCTTTCATGACGATAATATGATCGGCCCGTTGCAAAGCCGCTTTGCGGTGTGACACAATTAGGCATGCTGCATGCGGCGTATGCTCTACGCGCTCCCAAAGCAGCTTCTCAGTCGTAACATCGAGTGCACTTGATAAGTCATCAAATACGAGCAGCTCCGGCTGGCGAATGAACATACGAGCAGCGGCTGTCCGCTGCGCTTGTCCGCCGGACAGCTTCAAGCCCTTTTGACCGATCATAGTATCCAATCCATGCTCTAGCATTGTCACATCTTGATCAAGCACAGCCGTATGGATGGCGTTTTCTTGACGCTGCCGATCTTCAGGCAAGCCCAGCAAAATATTAGTGAGAAGCGTTTCGCTAAATAAATTGGGAACCTGTGAAGTATAAGCGCTTCTTGGCGGTATGAAGAAGGAGACAGGGTCTGTAACTATCTTGCCATTCCAATGGATCTCGCCAGCTTGCAGAGGCAAGAGTCCTAGTACAGAACGAACCAATGTTGATTTGCCAGATCCGATTCTTCCTGTAATAACGGTGAAGCTGCCCCGCTTTAGCTCGAAGCTAATATCGTCTATTCCTCGATTGGAATCCGAATAGCGGTAGCTCAAACCCCGAACGGTTAAAGAATGAAAGGGAGCCTCGGAGTTTAGCTGAATGTGCTGTGGATGGACATGATCTGGAATATCACTGCGCAAATATAAAGGATTATGCTCGGTCAGCGTTTCGGCTGAAGCGTTCTGCAGCAGCGCATTCATGCGTTTAAATGAAATACCCGTTTGCTGAAGGGTAGACAGAAATCTTCCGAAAAACGATGTGAAATCAGTGACAAAAGCTAAATAATAAACGAATAGGGCAAAATCACCAACGCTCAGCTGGGAACGCTGCATGGAGGCGGCGCCAAGCAATAATATAAGTCCGGTTCCTACATTTACAATGTTGGAGAAGACGGAATCCAGCAAGGAGCTGAACAAACGATCCTTTAACGCAGCTTGCTTGCGCTGGTTGTTCAATGTGCGAAGCCTATCGATGAACCGTTCCTCTGCACCAGCAAGTTGTATCGCTTGCACAGAGCCGAACATCTCACCTACCATACCCGTCACCTTACTCGTTGTTTCACGACTATTGGCACGATAGGACTGAAGCCGTTTGGAAGCAATTTGGGTAATAGAGACAACAAACACGATCGGAATAAAGACAAAGCAGGTAATCTTCACATTTACCCGGAACAAAATGAAGATCGCCGTCGCCGCAAACAATACTTTACCGATGAAGTCCAGCGTCCAGCTAATAGCATCCTCCGCTTGATTGGAGTCGTCGCGGAATTGTGAGAGCGCTTCGCCTGGTGAGATTGGAATAGCGGCTGCTGCCGGCTGTCGCAATATCCATTGCAGCATATTCCAGCGAAGCAAGGCGCCCATACTGAATCGGTGAATCGTATCCGTTATGGCACCAGCGTATATATTGATGATTCGGGCAATAGCTGTCACGATCAATAGGACAGCCACATTCGAGGGGCTGAGCGACCAGCTTGAATGACCAGACAGAGAATCGAAAAATTGCTGGATGAGTAAGCCCGGCAGGAGTGGAAACAGATGGACACCCGCCCAGAATATAGCGTTAAATGTATATAGAACAGGGCGATAGCGAATGAGCTGCCACATGGACTGTAAGGTGGATTTTTCTTGGCTGTTCATGCAAGTACCTCCTCGGCACCAGTTTGCAGTAATTGATAAAGTCTTGAATTTGGATCGGAAGCAAGCTGGGTTCTTTGACCGAATTCTAACGTTGCTCCCCCATCTAGAATGAGAATATCGTCAGCTCTTTTAATGGTAGTCAGTCGATGTGCAATGATGATGGCTGTCCTTCCTGCAAGAAGCTTATCAATGGCTCTCTCGATATGCGCTTCTGTGGCAGGGTCCAGCCTTGAGGATGCTTCATCGAGAATAATGAGACCAGGATCGGATAGAAATGCACGTGCGAATGCAAGGAGCTGCGCTTCTCCAGCGGATAAGCCGCTCCCGCCAGAAGCGAGCTCTGTATCCAGACCCTCAGGAAGGGAATCCAGCCAATTCATTAGTCCGAGCTCAGAGAGAACCTCATACAATCGCTCATCGGGAATGGATGAGTGGTATAACGTGAGATTATCACGGACGGACGCTTGAAATAATTGAATGTTTTGAGTGACCATAGCAATTCGACCGCGTAAATGAGAGAGAGAGACATCTCTTATATTGGTTCCATCCAGCTCAATTGAGCCGGATCTGACATCATAGAAGCGTACGAGCAAACGAGCTAAAGTGCTTTTGCCGCTTCCTGTCCGACCAAGCAAACCGAGAACTCGGCCAGGCTGAAGCTGAAAGTTAATGTCACGCAGTACTTGTTCTTCATCCTCTTCCCCATAGGCGAAGGAAACATGCTTGAAATCAACTGATAATGCTTGGTTAGGCAGGTAAAGCGGCATTTCCTTCTCTTTCAGCGAGGACTGGGTCGCGAACAGCTGGCTCACCCTTACGATGCTCGCATCTGCACGCTGCAAATCTTGAATTTGTGTTCGGATTTGCTCCAGTGGATGATTGAGCAGCTCCGTATATGTGAAGATCAAATAAATAGTACCAAGACTAATCGAATCCGTAGCCCATAAATAGGCGCAGTAGAGCAAGGCAACGGATCGTCCTAGGGTGAATACAAATATGGTTGATACCCACATGGTGTAACCGCCGAGGCTGGCTTTTAGACTAATGGGCAGAAGCTTTCGCAAGAAGCTATGGAACTTCCGCATAACGAACCCGCTTGCTCCATTCGCTCTCGTGTCTTCTGTGCCTGCCAAGTGCTCGCCAATGAATCCGAAAAAGGCGGCGTAAGCTTCGCTGGATTTAACCCATACAGCAGAGAATGCTTGTCGTATACGCTGCAGAACGAAGATGGTAACGATGACAAAGACGGTCATGCCGGCGCCGAGCAGCCAATTCTCACGAAACATGAGAACGAGTATGCCGATAATAAGGAGCAGGTTGGCAAATAAGACAAATACGAAATTAGAGAAAAAGTGAGATAGCTCGTTGACATCGCCATCAATGCGCTGAATCATCTCACCGCTCGTTCTCTCCTTATGGAAGGCTTGATCCAGATGCATGCAATGCTTTGCCAAATCTCCCCGAAGCTCATTTGTTGCGGTCCAGCCAACCTGCTCGCCAATATAGCCAGAGGAAACGGTAGCCAGCTGATTTAGAAGAGCTACGACGATGAACAGCAAAGCGCTGCCCAGTAAGACGTTAAGTGAAACACCTGGTTGCAAAGCGCTATCTATAAAATGCCTTACGATCTGCGGATTCCATAGCTGCAGACCAATACCGGCAAGGAGCAGGACGGAGAGAAGAACTAGCTTACGACGTTCATGCTGCAAATAGGTACGTAACAATCGCCAATACTGGCGTATGGGGATGTTCATGGTGGTGCTCCTCTGCTAACGGATTGGGAATTTAATACAATACCTGTTTAATAATAGGGGGTATCTCCCGCTCGGAGCAAGGTAAAGAATGACTATAGCTGTTAAAGCGGAAATGAAGCGGCTTGAATGGATGAATTTTAAAATCATACAGATAAATGAGAAACGGTAATCAAACCAGTAACGTATGACTGTTAAGAACAGGTTTCATTCCTATTTACCAAAGGAGCCAAATCAAAATGTACGAAGAGCCGAATGAATTTTTAGAATTTTTTGCTGAAATCCCTTTATTTTTTAAAATATTTGGTGGTACTTTAATTGTATTAGTTGTGGGTGGGTTTTTATATGTCATTATTTTCGGTTTAAAATCCTGGTTTTCAAATCAAGCAGCGGAGCTTATACATCAATCGGCTAAAGTAGTAGACAAGCGGACAGAGGTATGGGGCGGGTCAGGTGACTCAAGTGCAAATACCAATTACTTTATTACCTTTCAATTTGATGATCAGACACGCAAGGAATTACATATTCCGGACCAACATTTTGGAATGATAGTTGTAGGCGATTATGGCGAGCTTTCCTATCAAGGAACAAGATTTAAGGAATTTAAAAGATTGACGGACGTGCACAAGGTTTAAGAACATAATAATGAAGAGTGAAAAAATCAGGAAATACGGTATGTCGAATAAGGAGGGATGCAGAATGGAAAACAAGCTTTTCACGCTACAAGAAGCGAATGAGCTTCTGCCGCAATTAAAGGTGGATTTATATAGGCTGCAGCAATTGACGGCTCAATTTGAGGAGCAGTTTCTGTCGTATCAGAAGCAAAAAGCACAGCTTAGAAAAGATGCCAGTTACGTGACTGTAAATAATGATCCATTTTTTGAAATAGAGGGTCAGCTTGATTTTATGCGAATGGAAACGGAACTATTAGTCCAGAATTTCTCGCGAAAAGGCGTTTTGCTGAAAATGATTAGTCCTGGACTGATCGACTTCCCGGCGGTATTAGATGGGGAGAAAATCTTGATTTGTTGGAAGGAAGGGGAGGAGCAGGCCTCTCATTACCATGGCTGGGAGGACGGCTTTATTGGCCGTAGACCTTTTCCTGATGCTTAAGTCAATCCTATATAAAAAATGATCAGTGGGGCTAATCCTCAACTGGTCATTTTTTTTGCTCATTCGGATGCGTGAGGACAGAAGAAATGCCCTTGGCGAGTTTAATTATAACTGTTTATTTGGAGGCGCATCTTATCCTCGCATGTTATAGTTGGGATACCAAAAAATGGAGGTATTTATTATGCTGGATGTATTTGCGGTTGCTGAAATATTGGTTCAACATATAAAGAAAAACTACGCTAATGAGATAGCTATTGTTGCTTATTACGGTTCGTATGCCCAAGGAACGGCGACAAAACGATCGGATTTGGATTTCTTCTTCATCCCAGCTGAGTCTGAAGGCTACAAGGCAAGTATTCAGTTTGTTTTGAATGATATTAGCTTTGATTTCTGGCCTATTAGCTGGGAGCGGGCGGAGAGAATGGCTGCTTTAGAAGATTCGAAAACGACGATTATTAAGGACTCTAAGCTTCTATATATGCGTTCGGATGAGGATCATAGTCGATTTATGGCGCTTCGCGATAAGACAACATCAATGATGGAGCCTGAACAAGGACGTAAGCTGACGGAGAAGGCAGAGTCTATGCTGAAGGATGCTTATGTCCATTTGTATAAAATGAGCAAAGCGGATCAACCCGATGATCTGTCCTTTTTCCGAATGGAGGCAGATGACGTTCTAACGAATGTTATACAAGCACTTGCGCTGCTCAATCAGACGTATTTCACGAAAGGCTGGGGCAGAAATAGGGAGCAGATCATGCGGTTGCCCATAAAGCCTATGAATCTAGAAGAGCTTCATGACATCATCATCAGATCAAAGCTTCCCGCAGAAATATTCGCTGCATGCCAGCAATTGACGGAGGATACGCTTAAGCTGGTCGTATTAAAAAAAGAGTCTTATTCGTCTCCCCCATCTTATCCCGATCGGATGAAGGGCTGCTACGAGGAGATGAAGGGAGTGCTTGACAAGATCATTACAGCATGTGAACAGCAGGACTATGATACTGCTTATTATTCTGCTATTGCCGTACAAGCCATCCTTGCTAATTTCCTGCATTATTCGGAAAAAGGGCTGGACCCTTGCATACTTGAAACGAATAGGGATTATCAAAATATATATCAAAGGATAGGGCTGCCGGATCTCGCTATTCTTGTTGACGAGGATGATTTTGAACCGCTTCGATCGGCAGTAGAGGAGCTGGATAGATTGCTGGTCAATCATCTTCGTGCTCAAGGTGTAGAAATCATTCAATTTCATTCGATAGAGGAATTCGCGTCCTATTTGCAAAACAATTGATTAGATCAGCCTCTTCAAAATAATGACGAGAAATGGATGACGACCATTGAATATAAACGAGCTTTTCAAGGGAATTAATGAAAGCAATCTTGCAGTGAACAGCTTTATTTTACAGCAAGATGGTATAAAGCTAGCCGAGTTTTGGCGTAAGCCGTATCGCAAAGACAGCAAGCAATTATTGTTTTCACTTAGCAAGAGCTTTACTTCCATTGCAGTAGGAATAGCTTGCGATTATGGCTTCTTACGCTTAGAGGACCATGTGATCTCCTTTTTTCCAGACAAGCTGCCCCCGCAAATTTCAGACAATCTAGCGAGCATGACCCTTCATCATCTGCTTGCTATGAATGCTGGGCATCATGACAATATTTATGCTGAAGTGAGTGAATCGGAGGATTGGGTACGAACCTTCCTAGCCTTAGAGGTTAAGCATAAGCCGGGAAGCTTCTATCGATATAGTACGCCTTCCACCTATATGCTGGCAGCTATATTGGAGCAAGCAACAAATGAGAAGCTGATTGATTTTCTGATGCCGCGCTTATTCGAGCCGCTAGGCATACCGAGACCAATTTGGGAAACATGTCCAATGGGAAAAACAGCCGGAGGAATGGGACTGAGCTTATCGACAGAAGAGATTGCTCGGTTTGGTCAATTGCTCTTGAACAGGGGCGAATATGCCGGTCAAAGATTGGTTTCTGAAGCGTTTATTGAACAAGCGACCCGCGAGCAGAGTGATAATCGTCTGAATGAAAAGCGCATTGATTTTGCACAAGGCTACGGGTATCAGTTCTTTCTTTGTCGAGATGAGTGCTTTATGGGCAATGGCGGGTTTGGTCAATTATGCTTCGTTGCGCCAAAGAAAGGGATTGTGATTGCAGCAACTTCCAGCATGCGGAGTATGAGTGAGCTTCAATTGCTCCTAGATCTCATCTACGAGCATATTTTGAGCGGGGTGGATAATGGAAGTTCAACCCTTGCGGATAGAAAGCTTCAGGAACTGACGTTTTCTAATTCCAATGGATACCCCATATTTCCGCAGCAGTCCGGTTCAGCTTCAGCCGATCACCCCGATCTTAGCGACGCTTGTTTTCTTTTAAATGAAAACCCTCTTGGAATGCAACAACTTCGCTTTAAGGCAAAGAAGAATGAACTTGATTTAACCATCCATTTCGGAGATCGGGAAAGTCAGCTGACATTTAACTTTCAGCATGAACTGCATGCAGTGGATATATTTAGAAAGGATTTATCACTCCATCAACAGGAAGTTGTGACCTGCGCGGCTTGGCTCTCTAACGATGTTTTGGAGCTTAAATTGTTCTATATTGAAACGCCTTATATTGTTACCTATAAGATTACCTTTTTCAATGAGCGTATAGAGCTGCATTTTGATCAAAATGTATCCTTTGGCCTTACTGCCTGCAGCTTCACTGGCGAATTAATCTCATCACGATAAAAGCTTGCCCTATGAGAGGCTTATTCTATAAATCCTATCATCAAAGTGGAAACATTTTACATGTTAGATACGTTATGTAATCAGTGCTTTTATATGAAAAAGAGGCTGGTGAAGTATGAATAGATTAGGGAAAATGTTGATACGCGGGGGCATAATTGCGAGCTGTACGTTATTGCTATTAAGCACAGTGGTGACAGCAGCGGGTGATCCACATACCGCTTATGTAGGAGACAATCGCGATTATTCGAGTACTGTACCTGTTGCAAAGCCGCAGTGGACCTATGAGATGGATGCTCCAGCGGATGATTACGACATGAGTGATGGTTTGGTAGCGACCGGCGAGGGTAAGGTTTTTTATATTACCAATGGTCAAATGATTGCAGTAAATAGCGTGACAGGCAAAAGAGTATGGAAATATGGCGGGAAATTAAAGGGTCCTATCCTCTATAAGGATGGCAGAGTGTATGTAAGTACAGATACAGGCTACATCCATGCAGTGAATGCTGTTTCAGGCAAGAAAATATGGGCGAATACGGTTGCAAATACTTACATTAAAGACATGATTGTTGAAGGCGACCAGCTATTCATACTGAATATGACTATCCAGGCTTTTAACCTAAAGGATGGAAAAAAGCAGTGGAGTGATGAGGGTTACAACGAGATATTAATGGGAGAAGAAATCAGGGTCGTAGATGATATGATTTTGACAGAAAATTGGGAGAGTGGCAGCATATTTAGCTACTCCGTTCTATTAGGTTTCAATAAAAAAACAGGTAAGCTTGCATGGAACATTCCCAATCACAGATTGCCGATAGATGCGAAGAACGGAACCATACTATCTCAGGTCATCCGAAGCGAGGGAGACAAGAACGCCTTAACAACCCTTGATACGATAGAGCTCAAAACGGGTAAGATCATGAAGACGGTGAAGTTTAACCCGCTCAATGTTAATCCGGACGATGAGAACTATGGAAATTCGGGCACAGCTTGGATGAAGGATGGTATTGTTTATATCAATATCGGTTCTTCGGTCTATTCTTATCTAGAAAATGGGGATGGAGCAAAGGCATCGAAAAAATCGGAGGTTCCCCAGCAGTACTTTGGGGGAATGCCTTATGCAGCCGGCCCTCATGATGGTAAAATGATTTTTACAGATGGTCGTGAGATTACAGGAGTTAAATTAGTTAATAATGGTAGCGTTTCTTACGGTAAAGAAATGTCTGGACCGATTGCGCGCTTTGATCTTATTGGTCATGGCATGTATGTGGCTGGGATTGATGGGACTATGCTGGCGATAAATTTGGTCACTACGAAAAGCATTGCGAAATTTCAAACTGGCGGACGAGCATTTGGGCCGACGTTGGAGGAAAACGGTATGATTATTGTTCAAGCCAAAGGCAAGCTGCTAGCATTCAAAGAGCCTAAAGGTCTTAAGGCAGAATAAAATAGTTATTTTAGAGTCATTCATCGCAGAAATAGTCGGTTAGTTGAAGGGAGAGTATCATTGATGAAACACAATCGATTAGGAAATTCAGAGCTGTTTGTTAGTGAAATAGGGTTAGGCTGCATGTCTCTTGGTAAGGACAAGGAGAAGGGAATATCTCTTCTTCATGAAGCGATGGATCACGGGATTAATTTTCTGGATACGGCCGATTTGTATGATGAAGGTCGCAATGAAGAAATCATCGGGGAAGCGCTGCGCGGACGGCGCTCCGATGTCATCTTGGCGACAAAGGTTGGAAATCGGTGGGAAACAGGGAAGGAAGGCTGGACCTGGGACCCGTCGAAGGCCTATATCAAGGGGGCAGTGAAAGACAGCCTTCGCAGGCTGCAAACGGATTATATTGATTTGTATCAGCTGCATGGCGGTACGCTTGATGATCCGATAGATGAGACGATTCAGGCTTTCGAGGAGCTAAAACAAGAAGGTGTTATTCGGTATTACGGAGTATCATCTATCCGACCTAATGTCATTAGGGAATATGCACAGCGCTCCAATATTGTAAGTGTGATGAGCCAGTACAGCATATTAGATCGAAGACCAGAGGAAACGGTACTTCCGCTGCTGGAAGACAAGGGAATAAGTCTAATCGCGCGAGGACCGGTAGCGAAAGGGATTTTAACGAGTAATGGACAATCGAAAGCAGATAAAGGCTATTTGGATTATAGTAAAGAGGAGCTTTCAGCTCTACTAGAAGAGCTGAACTCCTTGCAAAATGATTCCCGTGATATCGCTCATACGGCAATCCGATATGCGTTATCGAGCCCGGCTGTAGCTGCGGTTATTCCAGGCGCAAGCTCCATTCGGCAGCTCTTGCATAATTTACAAGCGAGTCAGGCTGAGGGGCTGTCCCCTGTAGAATTAGAGACTATTCGGGGCATAAGCAAGAGCAATCAATATGCTGGGCATCGTTAATAAGATTTGACATTCCTAACTGTATGCAATAAAATTTCAGTATCCTTCGGGAAAGGAAGTCATTCCAATGAACAGCGAGTTTACGGTAGCGGTCCATTGCTTAGTTTTTTTGGCGTATTTGCCTGACCATATGGCAAGCAGCGAGCTTATCGCACGAAATGTAGCTACTAATCCGACGCGAATTCGCAAGGTGATGGGCTTGCTTCGCACTCATGGTTTCGTCAAGACCAAAGAGGGTATTGGCGGCGGTTATCTGTTAAGCTGTGAGCCTGACGAAGTTACATTGGGTCAAGTATATCGCGCTATTTCAACAGGGACATTGAAGCCGCATTGGTGTTCAGGCAATCGCGAAGATGCCTGTCTCATATCGGCGAATATGGAGCATGTTATGGACGAGATTTTTACGGACGCAGAGACACACTACGAGCAATATCTTGAGCGGACGACGATTCAAGGGGTTTTAAATAAAGTGAAGAAATGCCAATTAATATAAAACGCCAATCATGCGTTTTTTATTGAAATATAAGAATATATAAGTATTCCAAGTTAACATGATTCTTATATTTCATCGCGAAACGAGCTTTTGCCACTGAAGACGGCGATAGCCGTTTACGCTTGTCCTTAATGTATTTTGAAAATATACAGTTCATGTTGGCTTAAGATGGATCTCATATGATCTGAAAAATCAGAACATAATATATAGAAAAAGGTGAGTATAATGTCAACAACTACACATAAAAGAGGGACTTTCCCTATTCCTTTATCCGTGCTTGATGTTTCTCCAATCGTTGTAGGAGGTACAGTAGCTGAATCACTTAGCAACACCTTGGATCTAGCACAGCATGCGGAAAAATGGGGCTATAACCGCTATTGGTTAGCTGAGCATCATAATGCCGCAAGCATTGCGAGCTCTGCAACCTCAATTGTTATTGGTCATGTGGCAGCTGGAACCTCGACGATTCGTGTAGGCGCCGGCGGTATTATGCTTCCCAATCATGCTCCGCTTGTTATAGCTGAGCAGTTCGGTACGCTTGAAACGTTATTTCCCGGCCGAATTGATCTAGGCTTAGGCCGAGCGCCAGGTACCGATGGCTTAACTGCAGCAGCACTTCGGGGCAGCAGAAGAAGCAATGGGCATGATTTTCCTGAGCAGCTAGAAGAGCTTCGTGCGTTTTTTGATCCATCGCGAGCAGAGTTTGGAATGAGTGTACGAGCTATTCCAGGAGAAGGCTTAGAGATTCCTATTTGGCTTCTAGGCTCCAGTGATTTCAGTGCGATGCTGGCAGCACAATTGGGATTGCCATTTGCTTTTGCTGGTCATTTCTCGCCTAACTTTACCGTTCCAGCTATGAATCTATACCGGAACAACTTCAAGCCTTCTGATGTGCTAGACAAGCCGAATGGCATGGTTGCGGTCAATGTTATCGCAGCAGATACGGATGAAGAAGCCGCTTATTTAGCTACATCGATGCAGCAGCTGTTCTTGTCATTTATTCGCAATACACGTGGTGCGTTGCCGGCGCCTGTTGAAGATATGAATAAGATATGGAATGAACAAGAGAAGGCAGCACTTCAACAACAGCTGGGCTCTTCCATTATCGGCGGACCTGATACTGTTCGTGCAAAGCTGAATGCCTTTATTGAAGCTACAGGTGCAGATGAGATTATGGTTGCTGCTCATATTTTTGACCATAAAGCTCGCCTTCATTCCTACGAGATTATTTCAGAGCTATAAAAGAAGAAACGGCGAGATATTGTGTTATTTGAGTAGTGTAAGGCAGTATGAAATCAAACAAACAAATAAAGAGTGCTTGTAGGGGGACATATGTGAACGCCTAGCTTCATAGGTTTTTCGAAATCACTTCGTTTTCAGTGGCCTTGTATTGACTGTTCGTTTCCGAGCCGACAAAAACGATTGTAAACATATTCACTTACTGATTCATGCTCCTTCAGTTAGCACAAAGTATAGATTACTCTTCTTACGGACCCTAGATCCGCTATTCTAAAGTTAAGCGGCTTCTTCTCCAACTAACGGACTTACGTTCCGCTATTTGGTTTCAAATGATTGATTTTTGCGTTTTTCTCATTCATAGCGGAACTGAGGTCCGTAACAATCATAATTGGTGTGTTTTCTATAGAATAGCGGAACCATTGTCCGTTAAAAGTTAAACGTGCCACTACGCACGCTCCATACGCCTACTCAGCCCCAACAGAAGTCTAAACTTCGAAAGTGGTTGGCATAATCGATACCAGTTGCGTCAATACCATTAGATAAATTAGCTCGACAGTGGGTTGACAGGCTGTTCACCTTTTTCTCAAAGTGTCCGGTGTAAGGGCACCAATTTACAGTTGCACTCTCTTTTTATTTAAAGGTTATTTATTTATTTTAAAGAGTCACATTATTCCAATGGAGGCTGCTTGCCTTTTCTAAGATCACGAATGGAATAGCCAAAATCCATTTGGAGATGCGGATAGTCAGGGAAGTTATCCCAGTCGCCCCCCCAAGAGAAGCCTAGCTGCTTCGCAATCTCAACGACCTCCATCCAGTCTGATTTTCCGTTGCCGTTACCGTCATATTTCATATCCCATACCACTTTGCCTTTCGTTGTCCGCAAGGCAAAATCGATAGCAAGTCCATAGTTATGATAAGAGTGGCCGCCTTGCACCTGTGTTACGATAGGTCCTTCCTCTGTACGACCTTTGGCATAAATGACATTCTGCTCTTCAATTGAGCGAAAGCCATCCGTAATCAAAATGGTGATACCTGCTTTTTTTGTTGCCGCAATGAGCTCTGTTTGCTGTTTGAATAGAATGGGATGCAGTGCTGTAATCGGAGCTGCGGGTTCAATGTTCATTTCAGGTATGATGCGTTCAAGCTCAAATGACCCGATTATCTTCCACAATAAAGCGGCCGAAATCGCCAAAATAATAAACAATAATAATTTATTTCGTTTGCGTCTTGTTCGAATGATAATATCGGTCTGATTGCTTCCAAGAGGCAGCCGATGTGGGGGTAAAGGATTTCGCTCAATCATGAATGTGCACCTCGCGCTTTGTATCCGACTATTTTATCATAATGAGCTGGACGTTTCCCTAGCCTGAGGTAGGGGATTCGAGCAGACATTTGACTTTTTATCAGTTTAGGTCTAAACTGATGATTATAACGAAGGTTTGAGGTGATGAAATGGATCAAAAGGATAAAGAGTCCTTCTTATTGAAGCGTGATGAACGGTTGGGCTTAATGATATGGTATCGCTTGTCGCGTGTTTATAACCAAAGTGTTCGAGAAACACAGCAGCATTTAAAAAAATGGAGCTTAACCGTTGCTCAATTTGATCTAATCGCTCAAATCGGCGTTCATGACCGTCTGACTCAGCAGCAGCTGGCGGATAAGCTTTTTGTTACAAAGGGCAATATAACACAGTTGCTTAGCAAGCTTGAGGAGCAGGGCTTCATAAAGCGAGAGCAAGATTGGAAAACAAAATATGTTTCTCTTACAGAGAGAGGCAAAGAGCTGTTTAATGATGTTGTACCTATACAAGAACACTTTCAAGCATCGCAATATAACAGTTTGGATGCAGCAGAGAAGAGGCAGCTGCTGGAGCTCCTCAAAAAAATCCAGCAATAAAGTGATTAAAAACTTTTGGGAGGGTTTCAATATGCAACTTAAAGGCATTCACCACGTATCGGCAATTACTGGAACAGCTTCGGGAAACTTTGAATTTTACACACAAATATTAGGACTGCGGTTAGTTAAAAAGACGGTTAATCAGGATGAAACCTCGGTTTACCATTTGTTTTATGGCGATGAGAAAGGAAATCCAGGAACGGAGCTTACTTTCTTTGAATTTCCGATGACCGTAAAAAACCGTGAAGGTACAAGCAGCATTTCCTCCTTGTCCCTTCGCGTGGCAAATGACGAGTCACTTCGTTATTGGAAGGATCGCTTCGTGGAATTCCGTGTTGACCATGATGAAATTATAGAACGTGCGGGCCGCAGCACACTCGCATTCAGAGATTTCGAAGGGCAACGGCTCGTTTTAGTATCGGATCAAAACAATGTGGGGGTTAGCGGCGGAAAACCATGGGATAAGAGCGCTGTTCCTGTGAAATATGGGATTCTCGGACTTGGTCCTGTACAGCTCACTGTGAAAAATCCTGAGCCAACCGTTCTAGTTCTGACGAAGCTGATGGGCTTCAAGGAAAAAGGCAAGTATCCATCAACCATTTCTGGTCAGCCTGACATCATTGTGTATGAAACAGGCGAAGGCGGCAGCGGTGCAGAGGTTCACATCGAGGAGCGTCATGATCTTCCTCGCGAGCAGCAAGGCTACGGCGGTGTTCACCATGTCGCTTTCCGCGTCGATAATGATGATGAATTGCGCGAGTGGATCGAGCATATTCGCGGCGTACGAATTCCGAACTCTGGCTTCGTAGATCGTTTCTATTTCCGCTCCCTTTATTTCCGTGAACCAAACGGCATTCTTTTTGAGCTAGCAACTGATGGCCCGGGCTTCGACACTGATGAGGATATCAATCATTTGGGCGAATCACTCGCATTGCCGCCATTTCTTGAGCCGAAGCGCGCGTCCATTGAAGCAAGACTGAAACCGCTCGAAACCAAATCTTCTCAAAACTAAGACCTAAAGTAAGCAAAAGTAATTAGTATATACAAAGACCCGCAGGATGCACTTTAAGAAAAGTGACTCTCCTGCGGGTCTTTTTTGTGTTTTTGAATTCCCTGGATTTTTAGAATGGCATGCCCTTTTAAAGTTTGTATAAGGCTGTAGGAGTGACTCTATCTCTCTCTATTCTCCCTTTCAGTAAGAGCTGGTCTAAAGTCGAGGCAGGAAGACGCCCTTGGTCGGAGTTAAAGATTTACAAAATAAGGTAAAGTTAGTTGAGCATCAAATGGAATCGGCATAAAGAAACAGCGGAGGTGGAGTGAGAATGAAGAAGAAACGTAAGAGTGGGCGGATTTGGAAGCTCATCGGGCTTATATTTGGAGTGATCTTATTGGTGCTCGCAACAGTGGTTTTCGTGCAGGTAGACTTCTCTAGCCCAAAGGATCTAGAGAAATTCGTCCAGGCTAAAATGAAGAAATCAGGGATGGCCGGCGTATCCATTGCCTTAATTAAAGACAATAAAATTGAACGTATTATTAATTATGGTGACGCTGACAAGGATCGAAGCAGGCCGATTACTAACGATACGATTTTCCAAATTGCTTCTGTTTCCAAGACAGTGACGGCGACAGCCGTCATGCAATTGGTTCAGAAGGGGGACATTGGGCTGGATGATGACATTAACATCTATTTACCTTTTCGGATCGTACATCCCAAATTCCCAGATACACCAATCACATTCCGTATGCTTCTTAACCATACTTCTGGGATCGATAACAATTGGGATGTTTACGAAAGCCTCTATACTATTCACACTGGCGGGGGCGACTCAACTCTCACGCTGGAACAGTTTATGAAGGACTTTCTTGTCTCAGGCGGCAAATGGTATGACGAAGAGAAGAACTTTACGAAAGAGAAGCCGGGTTCAACGTTCAGCTACAGCAATATTGGATATGGACTGCTAGGTTATCTAGTCGAGGTCATTTCAAAGACGCCATTTCCTGAATATTCACAGCAGCATATCTTTGATCCCGTAGGCATGACGAATACAAAGTGGCTGCACAAGGATGTATGGAATAAGGAAGTTATGAGTGTGCAGTACGACAAGAAGGGGAAGCCGCTGGTGCCATATTCATTCCCAACATACCCTGACGGCACTTTGAAGACGACCACCTCCGACTTTGCGAAATTTTATCTAGCTATCATGAACGGCGGGGAGACTGAGAGCGGCAGTATACTTTCACCGGCCACGCTTCAAGAAATGTTCAAGCCACAGTCAGACGAAGGCAATCAGGCACTAGGCTGGAGTTATTCGGCGCTCGATAGTCTCTACCTGAAAGGTATCAGTCAGGGTAAAGTCATCGGACATAACGGCTCCGATCCCGGCATTATGTCGGTTACAATGTTCAATCCAGATAATAAATCGGGAGTAATTCTTTTCTTTAATCAAGAGATACAAATAAACCTGAGAGTGATCAATCTTCATTCGATGATTAAAAGACTGGTTAAGGAATCAGGTATGTAGCAGCATATTTATGCTTTCTGTTCAAGCAAAGCCTGTCAAACGTTGAACGTAACTACAAAAATATGATGCATTATATAGTGTTTAAGAGATTCCAACAACGAATATTAAATTAGTGTTTTCCGAAGTGGAACTTGCGTGGTATATTAGGTAAAATATGGCTGTTCGGTCTAAGGGTGAAGGACGCGCCATCATTTGAAAAATCGCAACAATCCATGAAGGAGAGAGACGATTAATGAAAAAGTTTGCAGCATTATTTCTATCATTAGCTCTATTATTTTCCTTTGTTACTAGTGTTCAAGCAGAGTCAAAACCTCTAACCGTTTGGATAGGCGATGAGCAGGTCCAACTGGGTGGTAACCAAGCGATTATTGAGAAGGGAACGACACTCGTTCCTGCAAAGCAGTTTCTAGAAAAGCTTTCTTTTACGGTAACGTGGGATAATAAACAAAAAATTATTACTGCTGCAAAGGAAGGACTTGTCGTCCTTTTCCAAATCGGAAATGATACAGCTCTCGTCAACTCCGTAGAGCAAGAGCTGTTCGTAGCTCCAAAGGTTGTGAAGGGTACTTCATATATTCCTTTGCGAACGGCAAGTGAAGCTGCGGGCTATGCAGTGAAATGGGACAGTCAGAAGCAAGCTGTCTCCCTTACCATCAGGGAAGCAAGCAAAGGATTTCTATGGAAGGTAGAGAATGGGGAAAGTACGGTATATCTGCTAGGCTCCATTCATATCGCTAATGAAGCGATGTATCCGCTGCGCAAAGAAATTCAAGATGCCTATAAGGCATCGGATTATCTCGTAGTAGAAGCTGATGTTACAAAAACGGATGATCCAAAAATACAGGAAGCTATATTGGATAAAAGTACGCTTAAAGATGGCACAACACTTAAAGACCATCTGTCAGCAGATGCGTACAAAAAGATCGGAGAGATTTTGAAAGAAAATGGCCTGCCGACAACGACATTGGATACATTCAAACCTTGGAGCGTTGCATCCAGCATTGATTATTTAACGTCATTGAAATCGGGCTACAGCTCAGATATCGGTATCGATATGCATTTCTTGCAGCAGGCAGTAGCAAGTAAACTTCCTATTTTGGAACTTGAGTCTTTTGAATTCCAACTGCAAGTGTTTGATAATTATTCAGATAGGCTGCAAAAGGAAATGGTTGATGGTTCCATAGCATCCTATTACACGAAGGAGTCCGATGATTCTGCAATTGATTTCCTCTCAGAGATGTGGGTAACGGGGAATGATGAGCAGCTTCTCGCTATAACAAATGGAACAGCTGCTGATCCAGAGCTTTATAAAGTATTGCTGAAGGATCGCAACATGGGTATGGTCGACAAGATAACGGGTTATTTGAATAATAAAGAAAAGAAAACCTATTTTGTTGTAGTCGGTGCCGCGCATATGCTTGGTGAAGACGGTCTTGTAAAATTGCTTGGAGACAAGGGCTTTAAGGCTGTACGTCAATAATATAGCATGGATAGATAATATTCGGTTCGAAAGAGAAGGAAGGCAAGCCCATGTTATGCGGTGCTTGCCAGCCTTCTTTTTTTTGATCAAATGGGAAGGATGGAAGGACCTACAAAAGATAGAACTGCCGCACTCTCATAGGAATGGTTACGATGGAGAAGAATAATTTGCAAATCATTCCTTATTACAGAGAGGGAGTAAGGGCTATGCAAAGTAAAACACGCTGGCTTCATGCACTCGACTATTTATCGGCAAAGCTTGTTGGTTCGGGATTTGTATCTCTTTTATTTATTTTCGTGACTTCAGGTATTAATCTCTACGACTGGTCTGAAATCGTAGGGAACGTTTATTTTTGGTTCCTTTACGTCTACGCTATACTTTTTTCTATGCTTGTTGATTTTGTCTTGTTCAAATTAAAGCTCAATTATCGAATAGCAGCCAGCTTGTTTTTGTATATATTGGGGGGCTTTGCTCCTTTTATCGTATTGTTCAAGGGAGCTCTGGTATTTACATTTATCGCTGGGAGCATTGGAACGCTATGTGCCTTCTGTTTTTACGCGACGTCCTATTTCGTGCGGGGGAAGAGACCCTATTCAACAGTCATAGCGATACTCATGCTCATTTTTTTAGTTTTGCTGGCGACGATAGATTTTAGTGTGAAAAAACAATGGTCAGAAATCCGCACGGATCAGACCTATGAAGCAAGCTTTAAAGAATTTCATGGTGAACATGACATACCGATTCGTTTAGAGCAAGGTGAAACTTTGACATTCAAGCTCAACTGGAACAAACAAAACGAGGGCGGTTATGGCATGTCCGTTGTGAATCATAAAGGTAAATATGTAGGATTAAATAATAGAGATAGCCCCGAAAGTGATAAATACAGCTTTACGGCAGTAAAGACGGGAATATACAGAATTAAGCTCACTGGCGATCATTTAAACGGTGGATTTAAAGTGGAATGGGAGGTTGATTCCTCTTCATAAGTTACCGTCAGCAATGAGTTTTACTTGTAAATGCTTTTGGCGTTCCTGTATAATAAAGGAATATTAAAACTGATGACTGATGGAGGACCCCCCAGCGATGAAGTAGAAACATGTTTCCTGTATACAACTTGTCTAAGTACAAGCGGCGTTCTCAAGAAGTGTGAGAACCGGTCAGGGATACGTGTGTCGTTTTGGGGACCTATGGATAGTTATTCAGCAACGATAATTAGGAGATGTTCGCCCGCCATTTTATTAAATAGCGGCGTGACATGTCCCTTCATTTCGTGAACCTGATCATCCCCTTGCGTATTCGACCGTGTGCCGCTGGCCACGGTTTTTTATTATGCAAAATGAGATGGGGAATGTTTTGTGATCTTACTAAAAGTGAAGAAAGCCTATAAAGATTGGGATGGCGTAAAGCTTTTCGAGGAAGTGTCCTTCGAGGTGAGGGAGGGCGAGCGGCTTGCTTTGTTCGGACGTAATGGCGTAGGCAAAACAACGCTGCTGCAAGTATTAACCGGCAGACTGTCGCTCGACGGCGGAGAAGTGCAGCGACTGCTGCCTATTGAGGAATGGGGCTGGCTTGATCAACAGGCGGGAACGGCTTCTGATTTAACGCTTATCGAATTCGTTAGTTCCGGCACAGCTGAGTTGTATAAAATAAAGGGCGCCATTCAAGCGTTAACCCATCAGATGCAAGCTCCTGATTATAGCAAGGAGTCAGAGGAAGAGCTTCTTGAACATTATAGCGAGCTTTACGATAAATATATGCTGCTGGACGGATATGGCTGGGAGTCAAAAGTAGAGAGCTGTCTGCGACAGTTAGGTTTTGATCCTGAGCTATGGCGTATACCATTCGGACAGCTAAGCGGAGGTCAGAAGACGAAAGCGCAATTAGCGGCGCTGATGGTAAGAGAGCCGAAGCTTATTTTGCTTGACGAGCCAACGAATCATTTGGACTCCGCTGCACTGGATTGGCTCGAGAAATGGGTCGGCAGCTACTCGGGTACCGTTATTTATGTGTCACATGATCGGACATTTATCGATCATACAGCTACCTCGGTTTTGGAGCTGAATCCGGGAGGAAGCAGACGTTATCTGGGAGGTTATACAGCGTATCGGCAGCAGAAGGAGCTGGAGCTTCGTACACAGGAAGCATTGTACAAGAAAAAGGAGCTTGAGCGAGAGAAGCTGCTGGAGAGCATTCGGATGTACGCGGAATGGTTCCAGCAAGCACATAAGGCTGCCGGTCAAAATGATTTTCTTAGGTCTAAGTCTAAGAAGAATGTATCTCGCTTGCATGCAAAGGAATCGGCGCTGGAGCGACTCGAACACAATGGTGTTCAGAAACCTAGGGAAGAGACGAAGCTTCGGATGACGTTCGAGACGGAAGGCTTCGCTGCTGCAACGCTGCTAAGGATAAGTGATGCAAGCTTTGGCTATGGTGGTCATGAACTGCTATTCGAAGGTTTGGATCTAACCATTCGCAGAGGCGATCGATTGGCTGTAGTTGGTCCGAATGGAGCGGGTAAATCGACGCTGCTTAAGCTGGCAACAGGAAGCTTAACACCGCTCTTCGGCGAGGTTAAGGTTCATCCGCAAACACGAATTGGTTATTTTGAGCAGGAGCTTCAAGGTTTGGAGGATAAGAGCACGATCCTGGACAGCTTGCTCATGCTGCCTGGTATGACACAGACTCTCGCGCGAACGATTCTGGGCTGCTTCCTATTTTCGAGAGAGGATGTTTTCAAGCGTATTGGGGATCTGAGCATGGGAGAGAGATGCAGAGTCGCTTTTCTGAAGCTCTTTTTTGGAAAAGCGAATTTATTAGTGCTTGATGAGCCGACCAACTATCTGGACGTCAGCACTCGCGAGCAGGTGGAGGAGGCGTTGCAGCATTATCCTGGGGCTGTTTTGCTGGTTACACATGATCGTTATTTAATCCGTCAAACAGCGAATCGCCTACTCATTATGGATGGGAAAAGCCAGCCCAGATTGTTTCCGGGCACCTATGAGGAGTATGTCTCGAAAGATCGCAGTCTTACCCTTTCATTGGAGCAGCAGGGCAGTCAGAACGAGAAGGAGATGCTGGGTCTTAGACTGACACAATTAATGAGCAGTGTTCAACCTGAAACCGCTGCTGAGCAGGAGCTGCTCATGGAGGAAATACGGAATATTCGCGCTCAAATCAATCGTTTAGCAGAGGCAGAGTAACCTCTACATTTTCAGGAGACAGCGGTTTATAGCGGAGGAGCGGGTACTAAACCTGCTCCTCCGCCTTTTTTTTGCGAAGAAGGATTGAATTAGGATAAGACGTAACAATTGCTGGTCTAACATCGTCTACATATTTATGGAATAAATGTAGGCAGGAGGAAATGAATGGTGAGCGTAAAAAAGGCGATTATGATAACCGCATGCTTCTTGATATTGATGGGCTGCCAAACCATTTTCCAAAGCAAAAAGAGCCTCGATGGGAGTCCTTACGATTACACCATTAACGAAGAGGAAGATGTAGTAGTTAAATTGAGCGGGGCTTCAGATAGGACGAAATTAGATGCTTTTATGAAAAAGGGAGAAGGCGTGCAGCGGATCATACACTATACGGATGAAGGGGATCCCATATATTTTGATCTAATGTATAAGAGCGAAGGCGGAATCAAGCTGCGCTACGACAATACAAAGGATAGTTTTGGCTCACCGAGAGTGGATACTTATTCGTGCAAAGAACTGCAGAGGGAGGAAACGGATAAGGAGCTAACCTATAAGGCAGTTGGCTGCGGAAGTGATCAACAGGAATTTCTACTGCTCCATTTCTCTTATGATGTTGAGGAGCAAGACAAGTTTGAATTCTCATTGAAATATGGCGTAGGCCAAAAAAATGAAATCAACACAATGGAGAAAAAGCTTGTGAAGGATCTGGTTATAGATGGTTTAGCCGAAGTGAAAGATTTTGAATTAACGAAAGAAGAGCGTGCTCTTATATATAAAAAGATGGTACTGGCTAATTTTTTGTCTGAAAAGCATTTCACTAACGGTTGCAGACAGATACCATCGGGTCCCTATACTTTAAAGATCCAAATAAACGGCAAAACACTAGATTATACGTGGGAAAACTGCGAGAACAGTAAGGACGGCTTAGCCATGACGGAATTAGCCAAAGAAATCATCGAGATTGTGAGAGCGAAGGATGAATACAAGAGCTTGCCTCCTGCTAACGGTGCATACGAATAATCTACCATACTACCATACAAGGTGATAGTATATAGCTATATTTTAATAAGGTGCATGGTTAAAGGAGAGAGCGTCTATGAATGCGGGCATAAGAGAGAAGTCGTTAACGAAGGATACCACAATAGCTATTCTTATGGAGCAGACAACAGCGATTGGTCATGCTATTCGAATGATAGAGGCCGATCAACTAGCTGTTTTTGGGCAAAATCCTGTATGGCAATATAGTCAAAATGACGGTGCAGACATCGTCGTCCGATATGCGGAGCCTTGGGATCGGTGTCCAAATTGGCCAGAAGCATTTGCATTTCGGTTCCAGCATAAGGACAAGAGCGATGAGCCTCAGCTGCATATTATCGCAAATGATGAACTCGGACTGATATATGGATTACTCCATTATAGTAAGAATGTACTTGGTATTGATCCCTTTTCATTCTGGGGAGATTTGCCTCCGGCAAGAAGAGACAGCATTCAAATAGCTGCTGAAGATTATGATTCTGTGCAGCCTAAGGTGCGCTATCGCGGCTGGTTTGTTAATGACGAGGTATGCTTGCTCGGGTGGAAAGACGAATATCCGCCCACTCAAGAGGTATGGCTTCCGGTATTCGAGGCACTGCTGCGCTGCGGCGGCAATATGGTAATACCGGGTACAGATTTGCCCAAGTCGGGTATTCATACGAAGCTTGCTGCCGAAATGGGACTGTGGGTGACGCATCACCATGCGGAGCCGCTTGGCGCAGAAATGTTTCTACGAGCCTATCCAGGCAGACAAGCCAGCTACAAGGATCATCCTGAGTTATTCGAGACGCTATGGCGGGAGGCCATTGAGAAGCAGAAGGATGATCGGATCGTATGGGTATTATCATTCCGTGGACAGGGAGATAAGCCGTTTTGGGAAAACGATCCTTCATTTGATACGCCAGAGAAGCGCGGAGCAATGATTTCTTTTGTAGTATGCAGGCAATATGATATGGTCCGCTAGGCTGTCACTGAACCGGTGTGCTGCATGGCGATGTATGGTGAAATTGCAGAGCTGTACAAAGCCGGACATATCGATGTGCCGGATGGAATTATTAAAGTATGGGCAGATAATGGCTACGGACAGATGGTATCGCGCAGACATGGGAGTCTGAACCTTCGTATTCCTGCATTGCCGGTTGCTAGTGACAGCGGGAAACATGGTATCTACTACCATGTCACGTTTCATGATCTGCAAGCGTCCAATCATCTCGCCATGTTCTCAGCTCCGCCCGATCTGATTGCGAATCAGCTCGAGGCATCATTTAACGCAGGCGCGTCGGAGTATGTGCTTGTTAACTGCGGTAACATTCGACCTCATATTTATACGCTGGACCTCGTTGCACAGTTTTGGAATAACGGCATGGCTAATACACAGGAGCATCTTAAGCGTTTCATAGCTAGGCTGTTCCAGTCGGAGCATGATGTCATTCTTGATTTATTTAATCAATATTTCGAAGCCACAATTGCCTATGGACCAAATGATGATGATAGAGCAGGCGATGAGTTTTATCACCATCCTGCTCGTAAAATAATCGGCCATTGGCTGCAAGGCAAAAATCATACCACTGATGAACGTCTGATTTGGGCGACAGGCCATATCCCATTCGAGCAGCAAGTGGTTTGGTTCGCTGAGAAAACGGAGGCAGCTATACCAGGGTGGAGAAAGCTGAGGGAAGCTTGTCTATCACTTATGAAGAAAATGCCGGTCGCTGAAGCGCAGCGGCTGCAAGACCATCTGCTTCTGCATATCGAGCTGCATCTTAGCGGCTGTGAAGGCTTTGCAGCATTATGTAAAGCGTATGCGGCATATGAGCGAGGCGAGTATGCGATTGCCTTCGTTAGAGCGTCTCAATCCATGTGGAGCTATGGAAGCGGGCAATCAGCGTTGAAGCAGTCGGAGCATGGCAAATGGGCGCAGTTCTACCGAGCTGATTGGCTAACCAACATTGACAATACGATACAGCACACCGACACTCTTCGTCGTTATTTACGCATGCATGGGGATAGTCCGGACATGTTTCTTTGGTATAAGGAATTTATTATGCCAGAGACCGAGAAGCATATTTATTTGGAAAATACGCATCGAAATCCACCTAAGGATGACGATTTGGCTATTATGCTTCGTGACAAGTTCACGGAGGACGGTTTGATATAACAGCGGCGTAATGGTTGTTATGACAAGAGCATCATTTATTAAGCTGCCTTTATGGTCATGCTTAATCATTCAAAGGAGTTGGGGGATTTTCATGA
Organism: Paenibacillus sp. J31P13; assembly: GCF_056269295.1. NCBI lineage: Bacteria > Bacillati > Bacillota > Bacilli > Caryophanales > Paenibacillaceae > Paenibacillus > Paenibacillus sp. J31P13. The sequence goes on along the minus strand of NZ_JBWDNR010000007.1, from coordinate 76,297 downwards.
CAAGGGCAGTCGTTTTCATTATCTGTTTAATACTAATCACAACAGGCTGCAATACAGTGGCTAAGCAGGGCTCAGAACCTCCATCCTCAGCTCAGTCAGAAACGCATCCGTTCTCAACTCCCAGTGATGCAACTGTGCCTGAGATAACAGCTCCGCCTGATGTCGATCCGAGCGCTCAACTGATTCAATCGTATTCCATCGGCGAGTCGGATAAATGGTATTTTTACCTTCAGAAAAAAGATGCTGAAAATGAGGTAATCATTTGGCATAGCTCTGATAAGGGCCAAACTTGGGAACAGTCAACACTGCCTGCTAAAGAATCATGGGAAAAGGAGATCAATAAGGAAACGCTATTCGTATCTTTGCATTCGAAGCAAGAGGCTATCCCGAGCTGGCTTCTGCTTACTTCAGATGCTGCTATGGGATTAATGGCGAAATCGGTTTATCAATCAATCGATAACGGAAAGACTTGGACTTTCAAAGGGGATCTAAGCCGAGTAATCAGCGGCAGCTATATTACGGGTATTTCTTTCCGTGATGATAAAGTAGGTTGGATTACAGGAACCTATCATGGGGGTCCTGCACTCCCTTTGTATCGTACAGATGATGCTGGATTAACTTGGAATATACAGGAAATAGATTTACCGAGACAATACGATTATGGAAACGTATATCCGCCTAGCTTTGATGCTGCAAATAAGCAAATGGGCATTCTCCCTATTGAATTTACAGGAGGCGAGCGGCGAGATAAGGTTGAATACAAGACAAATGACGGTGGAGAGACATGGACGATTGAAGCCGAATAAGAGAGGAGAGTAGAAAAATTGGCGTAGTTAAACAAAAGTATCGAAATGAATCTATTTTTTTATTCTTTAGAGAGAAGCATCGACAATAGAAAAATAGCGTTAAATAGCAGCAGGGCACCGAAGATCAGACCGGTTTTATTTTTTCTTATGAAATCCATAAGATCACCTCGTTTAGGAAATATTTGCTTCTCTTAATTATCTCGCTAATTATTTGATTTTTCCACCTTTTTTTTCATCCTACATGAAATTGTCACATGATTCATTTCATGCTGTCAGTAACGTGAGAATCTTTCGTTTTATCTTTCTATATTTGTAGTAATTTGTAATTATGACAACGTATGATATAAAATTAAGATTGAGAATCATTTTGAAGGAGGAAATGCTGGCGTGAGTATTGATTTGAAGAAAAAAGCAGAGGAAAAGCTAATTGATTTATCGAAGAAAGCGACGATTTCTTTAACGAAAAAAGGATTATCCGATGTAACTGCAAGAGTTGGATTGGCACTAGATATTTCTGGCTCTATGGGACAGCTTTACCGCAGCGGAATGGTTCAAAACACCTGCGAGCGAACGCTGGGACTGGCTATGAATTTTGATGATAACGGAGCAGCAGACGTCTTTCTATTCGGAATAAAGGATTATGCTGTAGGCGAAATTCAAAGCCGTAATTTTTTTGAGTTTGTTGAGCGTGAGGTTACTAGTAAATATAAGCTGGAGCCGGGCACGCAATATGCGGGTGTCATTCGAAGAATAGTAGATTTTTATTTTCCAGGTGCACTCATCGAGAAGAAAACAGGCGGCGGTTTTTTTGGTATTGGCGGGAAGAAGGAACTCCATCTAGATGCTGCAAAATACAAGAAACAAGAGCCCGTTTATATTTTATTTGTAACGGATGGCAACTGCTCTGATTCTGGCGATACAGAGGCTGTGATTCAAAAGGCATCCGAATTGGGTATATTCTTTCAATTTGTTGGAGTAGGAAATGAGACTTTCTCTTTCCTAAGGAAACTCGATGATTTGAAAGGCCGCTTTATAGACAATGCAAACTTCTTCGCAATCAATAATTTAGCGAAAACGAGTGACGAAGAATTGTACGACAAATTACTGCAAGAATTTCCTTCATGGATAAATGAAGCGCGCAGCAAACAGCTTATACGTTAAACTTTTCTATAATCATATAAAATATGATTAATTTCGATTTTAACGCATAGCAGTAAGAGGAACTACTCTTATTGTGTAGAATAATGTACTGAATAAAATTTTTTGGAACTTGGACTTCATTTAGGCGTATTGATGGGTAGATTGTATGAAATCATACATGAGATTGCTTCTTTAGGAAGTAAGCCTCATGGAAAGGGGGTGCAAAACGATGGCTATCTCTCTCGTTAAAGGTCAAAAGATTGATTTAACAAAAGGAAATGCAGGTCTAACTAAAGTCATTGTTGGTTTAGGTTGGGATCCTCTTGAAGCTAAAGGCGGTTTCTTCGGCCTTAAAAAAGCAGCTAATGTAGACTGTGATGCATCTGCTTTACTATTGGATGCTAATGGAAAGCTAAGCGGCGAGAAAAATTTGGTTTGCTTCTATAACAAGCAGAGCGGTTGTCAATCTGTTGTTCATACCGGTGATAATATTACGGGTGAAGGCGAAGGCGACGATGAGCAAATTATCGTTCAACTTGATCGTGTACCAGCAGGCATTCACAAAATCCTTTGCGTAGTAAACATTTATGAATGTGAATCTAGAAAACAAGATTTCGGTATGATCAAATCGGCTTATATCCGTATTGTGAATCCAGCTAATAATAGTGAGCTTATTCGTTTCAACTTGACGGATAACTTCGCTGGTAAAACAGCATTGGTTGTCGGTGAACTTTACCGTAACAATGGTGAATGGAAGTTTAATGCAATTGGTGAGGGCACTCACGCTCCTCATGTCGACATTCTTGCTCGTCAATACCAATAATTTAAATAAGAAAGAGGGCATTTAACAATGGCTATCAGCTTATCCAAAGGTCAAAAAATCGATCTTACGAAAACAAATCCCGGTCTTACAAAAATTACTGTAGGTCTTGGCTGGGATACGAATAAATACGACGGCGGCAAAGACTTCGACCTTGATGCATCAGTATTCTGCTTGAACGGTCAAGGCAAAGCTGGCTCCGAAGCGGATTTCATTTTCTACAACAATACTAAAAACTCAAATGGCTCCATTGAGCATACTGGCGATAACCGTACAGGCGAGGGCGATGGCGATGATGAGCAAGTAAAAGTTGATCTATCCGCTGTTCCTGCTGAAACAGAAAAAATCGCATTTTGCATTACTATCCATGATGGCAAAGAACGCAGCCAAAACTTTGGACAAGTATCCAATGCTTTCGTTCGTATCGTCGATGAGCAAAGCGGCGCGGAATTGATCCGTTATGATCTAGGTGAAGATTTCTCTGTTGAGACTGCTGTAGTGGTTGGCGAGCTTTACCGTCATTCCGGCGAATGGAAATTCAGCGCAATCGGAAGCGGCTTCCAAGACGGTCTTTCCGGTCTAGCTCGTGATTACGGTCTAGCAACTTCGTAATCATTTGAATTCAGTATAATGAAGGGTCGCCACGGCGGCCCTTTTCTTGAATAGCCTATACGGCTTAGGGGGCATTCTAATGGCGGTTAATTTATCTAAAGGTCAGAAGGTTGATTTAACTAAATCAAATCCGGGCCTAGCCAAGATCACAGTAGGACTAGGCTGGGACGTAAATAAATACGATGGCGGTAATGAATTTGACCTTGATGCAACGGCATTTTGTTTGAATGCTTCCGGCAAGGTGAACAGCGAAAAAGAATTTATTTTCTACAATAACAAATCCAACTCCAATGGTTCCATTGTTTCCTCAGGCGATAATCGGAGCGGTGAAGGTGCTGGGGATGACGAGAGCATCAAAATTAATTTGGCGAATGTTCCTGCTGATACGCTGAAGGTAGCCTTTTGCATTACGATTCATGATGCTGTGCAAAGAAACCAAAACTTTGGTCAAGTTGCAAATGCGTATGTGCGTGTTGTAAACGAGGAGACTGGCGCGGAATTAATTCGTTATGATTTGGGTGAGGATTTCTCGGTAGAAACAGCGGTTGTTGTAGGCGAGCTTTATCGTCATCAAACGGACTGGAAATTTAGTGCGGTTGGCAGCGGGTATCAAAACGGCTTAACTGGCCTATGCAATGACTTTGGCGTTCAAACCTAATTGAGTTCTATTTCAAAGGAGGAATACAAGCATGTCCATTAATCTTTCCAAAGGACAACGTATCGATCTGACTAAGACCAATCCAGGACTAACGAAAGTGGTTCTCGGCCTTGGCTGGGATACCAATAAGTATACAGGCGGCGGAGAAATTGACCTTGATGCGAGTGCTTTTCTATTGCATCAGGATGGCAAAGCCAAGGATGAGAAGGATTTTGTATTTTACAATGCCCTTATTGCTTATAACGGCGCGGTTGAGCATACAGGCGACAATCGTACGGGTGAAGGCGATGGCGATGATGAGCAAATCAAAATTGATTTTCAAAAGATTCCTGCCCATATCGATCGTATTGGCATTACCGTTACGATTCATGATTCAGATTCAAGACAACAAAACTTTGGACAAGTATCCAATGCCTTCGTCCGTTTGGTAGACGAAGCGACAGGCAGAGAGGTTCTGCGTTACGATCTTGGCGAAGAGTTTTCTATTGAAACAGCTATCGTATTTTGCGAGCTGTATCGTCATGGCGCAGAGTGGAAGTTTCAAGCGATCGGTTCTGGTTTCTCAGGCGGCCTAGCTGCACTCTGCAGAAATTACGGACTTACGGTTTAAAATGATAATAGGGTGGCATCTTATGAACAAGTCTGTCACCCTATCCTATTACGGGTGAAGGGCGGTTTACATATGGAGCTTGCACTAATGAAAGGTCAAAAAGCCGATATTACAAAAAACAATCCATCCTTTAAAAACCTCCTTGTTGGAATGGGCTGGCAAAGTGGAGGAGGCATTGATGTCGATTTCTCAGCTTTTCTTTTGCGTGCGAACGGAAAAACGGCTGGTGATCAAGATTTAATTTTTTATGGCAATCCGAAGGATACTAGCGGAGCTATCGAAATAGCTGGCGCGAATAAAGGAAGTTATGCAGGAAAGACGGATCAAGAACAGGTTAAGATACGGATTCATGACATTCCCAAAGATATTGAAAGAGTTTCCTTTACACTAACTGTCTATGAAGGAGAAGCGAGAAAACAAAGCTTTTCAAGCGTGAATGATGCCTACATTCGGATTATTGACGAAGGGACAGGACGCGAAATTTTGCGTTATGAACTTGGAAAAAACTTCTCTGTAGAGACTGCTATTGTCGTAGGAGATTTATATAGATATAACGGCGAATGGAAGTTCAATGCCATTGGCTCAGGCTATTCTGGCGGACTCGCAGCGCTATGCAATAGTTTTGGAATTGAAGTGAAGGCGGATGCGCCGACTCCACCTCCAGCACCTGTACCAACCCCGGCACCAAAACCTGCTCCAACACCAGCTGCTGCACCACCACAGCCTCCAGCAGCACCGTTAGATTTGAAACCAGCTTCAATCAATCTTAGTAAAATTTCATTAACCAAACGCGGAGATGTTATTAATCTGCAAAAGGGTTCAGGCTCTCTTGGTGAGATCGTTATTAATTTGAACTGGAATCAAAAGAAAGCAGCAAAAGGCTTTTTCGGCAGATCCAGCGGCGGCGTGGATTTGGATGTAGGCTGCTTATTTGAGCTTAAGAACGGAATGAAAGGCTCTGTTCAAGCTTTAGGGAACAGCTTTGGAGACTTTTCTAGAGCACCATACATTTCACTCGACGGTGACGATCGGACGGGCTCTATTACGACGGGAGAAAATCTTAGAATCAACGGAAGCAAGGTTTCCGAGATTCAGAGAATTGTCGTATATGCTTATATCTACGAAGGGGCTACGAACTGGGCAGAGGCAGACGGTGTCGTAACGATTAAGCAATCAGGAGGTCCAGAGATAGAAGTTAGAATGGACGAGCATAATAACCGTATGGGTATGTGTGCGATTGCAATGATTGACAACGTCGGTGATCAAACGTTCAGTATCAAGCGGCTTGTTCAGTACTTCTCAGGACACAAACAGCTCGACGAGGCCTATAATTGGGGTCTTAAATGGGTGCAAGGCAGCAAATAATTGAAATATTCGGAGGGTGTCTTGAATGGTTGATTTTTTTCAAAATATAATGGCCAACTTTGGCGAGTTTTTTCACTGGGATAACTTATCCCAAGTGATATCTAGTCCAAGTACTTGGGGGATCATTTTAACGCTGGTTATTCTAGAAGGATTGCTCTCGGCGGATAATGCGCTTGTTTTAGCTGTAATGGTTAAGCATCTTCCAAAGAAAGAACAAAAGAAAGCTTTGTTCTACGGGATTATCGGGGCTTATATATTCCGATTTATCGCAATCGGCGTCGGTGTTTACCTTGTTAAAATTACGTGGATTAAAGTGGCGGGCGGTTTATACCTCCTATGGATCGCGCTCAGCAATCTGTTCCATCTCGAATTTAAGCTCGCTAGAGTCGGTGGCATACCGCTCATTCCTTACATTGGCAAGAAATCAACGGAAGAGCATGAAGAAGGAGTTCAAAACAAAGGCTATGGCTTCTGGCGTACCGTTTTAGCCGTTGAAGTAATGGATATTGCATTCAGTATTGACAGTGTTCTTGCGGCATTTGGCGTAAGTGAAGAAGTGTGGGTGCTGTTCTTGGGCGGTATTCTCGGCGTACTCATGATGCGTGGCGTTGCGCAAGTATTCTTGGCGCTGATCGATAAGTTTCCTGAGCTTGAGAAAGCAGCTTTCATTCTCATCATCCTTATCGCAGCGAAGATGATTGCAGGCGCTTATGGCTTCCATGTCCCTCATGCTGTATTCTTCGGATTATTGATCGCAGTCTTCGGAGGAACCCTTATTTACAGTTCTATCCGTAAAAAAAGAGCATCCGAAGCAGCTTAAGATGCACACATAACTAGGTAGTCGAAATATCCCTCATGGAAAGTGAGGGATATTTTTTAGCCCTTGATTTGAGACTTCTGTTACAAATAAAAACGTTAAGGAGGGATAGCTTTGAGGTATTTTAACTATCTTACCAATGAAGAAGAGCAGTCTTACTTTCACTCCCTTCCGACTCATTTTGATAATTATGCGGATAAGGATGTCATTGCCCATGCGATTGGTGCTGCACTTTATATGCCGGCAACCAAGGACAATATAGCAGAGGACTTGATAGCTCAAAAGCACGAGGGACTCGTGTCGATGGTGATAGACCTTGAAGATGCAGTAGGCGATAATCAACTGGAATATGCAGAAGAAATGCTTAGAGCAACACTCATGAAAATCAGCCGTTATATTTCAGTCGGATTGCTTAATGCTGACCATATTCCTCTTATTTTCATTCGAGTTCGATCTGTTAGTCAGTTGGAGAGATTACTAGACTTCTTCGGAGATGAAATAGCATATGTTACAGGTATTGTATTTCCTAAATTCAATGTGGAGACAGGAACGAAGTATCTGAAACTGCTGGATCGGTATAATCAAAACAGAGGGGCAACAAACGCCATCCTCTACGGTATGCCGATTTTGGAAACAGCAGATATTATTTATCGGGAGAAAAGGACAGAAACGCTGCTGGCTATTTCCGAGCTTTTGAAGCAATATAAGGAATATATACTAAATGTGCGAATTGGAGCAACAGACTTCTCAAGCCTGTTCGGATTGCGCAGAAGTCCGGAAAATACAATTTATGATATCGGCGTCATACGGGATTGCATTGCGGATATCGTTAATATCTTCGGTCGAATGGATAATCATTATGTTATTTCTGGACCGGTATGGGAATATTTCAAGAGCGATCGTGTATTCAAGCCGCAGCTAAGGCAAACTCCTTTTGAGGAAAGCATGGGCAAGCATGGACGAATATTGCGCATGGATTATATAAATCGATATGTGGACGGTCTTATTCGTGAGGTAGCGATGGATAAGGAGAACGGTATTATCGGCAAAACCATTATTCATCCCACTCATATTAAGCCTGTGCAATCGATGTTTGTCGTTACACATGAGGAGTACTTGGATGCTCTGCACATTATGGAAAACAGTCAAGGCGATCTTGGCGTAATGAAAAGCCATTACTCTAATAAAATGAATGAATTTAAGCCCCATCTAACATGGGCAAGACGGATTATGATCCGATCTAACATATATGGGGTGCTGAATGAAAACCAAAACTTCACTTGCTTACTCGCAGAAGAACGAGAATCTGCATTCGTTTAATATTTTAGGAGATTTAGAGATCGCTATAGAGGTTACGAATAACCCTTTCCATATCCCGCTGGAGCAGCTATTCCAGATGGCAGCAAGAATAAATAAAAAGCGCAGCTTTCTATTCGTAAGCAAAGTGCTTGGCAAGCATATTCCGGTAAGACCGCATGTCACTCTTCTATCAGGAGCAACTCTTGGGCTGCTCTATCAGCAATTTAAAGGCGAAACACTCCCCGTTTCAATCGAACAGCTCCTGCATGCGTTTGAATCACCGGAGGAAGCTCATACGATCTATGATCTCATGAAGAGAAATAAAATGACGGTTAACGAGAAAACGTTATTTATCGGATTCGCAGAAACAGCTACTGCACTGGGACACAGCATGTTTGATATGTTTGATGGAAAGGTCTCTTTTCTTCATACGACAAGGGAGAGTATTGATTATATTTCTTCCTGTATCGATTTTGAGGAGGAGCATTCCCATGCTACTGCTCATCGCTGCTATGCCAGTGATCCTTCGATCTTCCAGCAAGCAGATACGATCATACTTGTGGATGATGAGATAACTACGGGGAAAACCGCGTTGAACATCATTCATGACTTGCATGCGAAATACGGCAAGACAAAATATGTAGTAGCTAGCTTGCTTGACTGGCGTTCCAAGGCAGACATTCAGCGTTTTCGTGAAATTGAAGAGCAGTTGGGTGTAACCATTGATTGCTTATCTTTGGTTTCAGGCCAGATTACGGTTACGGGGACGCCAATTGAAAGCAGTAATACGATTGATTCGCAGACGAGGGAATTGTACGATACCGTTATTGATTATCTGCATCTGGAAGATGTGTTCGCAAAGCTGCCATCCTCCGGACAGGAGGTATCCTATCTTGCGCATACAGGACGCTTTGGCATGACGGCCGAAGAGAGTCAAATGTTAGATCGGGAAGTTGAGAATGCTGCTGCTTTCTTAAGATCGTACAAGCAAGGCAATAACGTTCTATGTATGGGGACAGGTGAGTTTATGTATGTTCCGATGCGAGTTGCGGCGGAGCTAGGCTCCAATACATGGTATCAATCCAGTACCCGCAGTCCTATTCATCCCCATACGAGCGCGCATTATGCGGTGAAATCAGCCTACCGCTTTGCTTCACCGGAGCATGAGGGCGTAATGAATTTTATGTATAACATCCCTCAGGGGCATTATGATGAGATGTTTCTATTTATGGAACGAGAGGTGTCGGAAGGACAATTCGCGGAGCTAAGAGAGATGCTAATGACGTTAGCGATACCGCGTATTCATGTTGTATATTTCAGTAAGCATAAGGAGGTTACCCCTATTGAAAGCTAACACCAGTGAGAAACGAATCCATCCTCCAGCACCGATGGGCAGCTATAAGAAGGAGGACGTTATTTTCCTTCTCAAGGATCTGAGTCATGTTCCGCTAGAGGGAAAAACGGAAGATCGCGAAGCTACCATTCAATCAGGAGGGCATTATTCCGAAAGCTTGCCCATCGAATATCAACCGACTAAAGAGTACATCGAGCTGTTTCATAATACACTCGCAGAATCATCTTTGAAAATCGCAGAGGCTGTCGGAATCGTAGCAGAATGGATGGTGAAGAAGCATGGATTCGATGTTGTGCTAGCTTCATTGGCTAGAGCAGGAACTCCGATTGGCATTCTGATCAAGCGTTATATTAAGCATGCGTATGACATTGATCTTCCTCACTACAGCATCTCCATTATTCGCGGCAAAGGTATCGATGAGAACGCGATGCTTTATATCAATCAGGAGCATGAGGGTAAACGAATTCAATTCGTGGACGGCTGGACTGGAAAAGGAGCAATCAGAGAGGTACTTATCGAAGCTTGCCAACATATGAAGCAGAAGCATGGTCTTAATATTCATGATGAGCTGGCTGTACTCGCTGATCCTGCCTATTGCGCCAGCATGTATGGAACGCGAGATGATTTCCTAATACCGAGCGCATGTCTGAACTCTACTATTTCTGGCTTGGTGAGCAGAACGGTTTTGCGGGATGACCTAATAGGTCCAGATGACTTTCACGGAGCTAAATATTACAGCGAGTGGGCGGACGCGGATCTCTCCAACTCATTTATTGATACCATTTGCTCTCATTACGATGAGGTGCAGGCTGCTTCTGATGCGAAAGCGGAGACGTTAAACAGCGATCCGAATGCGAGTCTCGTTACCTGGAGCGGGATGAAGGCGATTCAGAAGATACAGGAGGAGTTTTCCGTCCCGGATGTTAATTTCATTAAACCTGGAGTAGGCGAAACGACACGTGTTCTGCTGCGCAGAGTACCGTGGAAAATTCTTGTGGATCGTCTAGACAATCCCCTTCTGAAGCATGTTCTGCTGCTGGCAAAGGATCGCGGAGTTCCCGTTGAGGAATATCCGAATATGACCTATTCCTGCTGTGGGATCATCAAGGCGCTTAAGGGGGAGAGCGAATGATTTTTGCTAGTGATTTGGATCAAACCCTCATTTATTCAGATAATTCCAAAGGAGATATCACTTTGGAAGAGATGGTTCCCGTCGAGCTTTATGAAGGAAGACATATTTCCTACATGACGAAGCCTGCCATTGAGAAGCTGAAGCAATTAGCGTCTGAGATTGCTTTTGTTCCGGTTACAACACGAATTCCAGCCCAATACAATCGTCTCTTCGGTATCAAAGATATGTTCAAGCCGCAATATGTCATTGTAAGCAATGGCGGCCAGATATTGAAGAACGGAGAAGTCGATGCGGAATGGAATAGCATTGTACGCGAGGCTGTAAGACAGCACTGTGCAGACAGTTCTGAAATTGGCGGACTGCTCGAAAAAATTGCCTCTCCTCACTGGGTAAGATCTTCGACTCTTTGTGATGAGCTGTTCTATTCCATTGCCATTGAAAGAGACAATCTGCCGCTGGAGCAACTAGAGCTGCTTAAGGGAGATCTTGCGGCAAGAGGCTGGAGCTACTCGCTGCAGGGCAGGAAAATATATTTGGTACCGGAGAAGGTAAGCAAGGGAGCGGCAATCCAATACGTAAAAGAGAAGCTGTCTTCCTCCTTCGTATATGCAGCAGGCGACAGTCTGCTGGATGAAAGCTTGCTTCTAGCGGCGGATTATGCGATTTCGCCTTCGCATGGCGAGCTGAGAAGCTCTTATGAGTCGCATCCTCATATCCGCTTTACAACTTCAAGAGGTGCCGTAGCGTCTGAGGAATTGTTGGACACAATTATAGCGCATCGATCTGGCTTAGAAGCAGCGGGCAGAAAAACCGTATTATTATAAATATAAAACTAGCATGCCTATCCTTGATGAGACGAAAGAAGGAATAGAAAGATGACACGAGTTTATATGAATCGTTGGTTTTCGGTTGCGTACCACTATATTAATATGATTCGGAATAATCCAAATGGCGAGAAATATGTATTTTATGGGACACATCCTGATATTGATCATCTATCACTCATTGCGGCTGACCATAAGGACATCGAGCCAGAAGTAACGGGCTTGGAGTATGTAGAGTTTTGTGTGGATTTCTGCAAACGAAATCTCATCGACATATTCATTCCAAGGCTTCATATGGAGGATATTTCAAGGCATGCTCATTTGTTTGATGATATTGGCACTAAAGTAATGGTATGTCGTGATATTGAGCTGCTCGATTCAATGATAGAGAAGGATAAGTTTTATGAGGCGCTCGCTGATATGGAGCTTGTTGAAATTCCAGATTATCGTGTAGTGAATACGGCTGAGCAATTTAAGCAAGCGTATGAGGAGCTTACAGCTGCAGGCCATCAGGTTTGCTTTAAACCGACAAAGTCGGAGGGCGGAATGGGCTTTCGGATTATAGACAATAATCGTGATCCGCTTGCCGAGCTGTATGGTTATGTAACCTTATCTACCAGCTTTGAACAGGCTTATGAAACCTTGTCCAGTGTTGAGCATTTCGATAATTTGATGGTTATGGAGCTGCTAAGCGGTACGGAATATAGTATCGATTGCGTTTCTACTGCAGAAGGTGAGCTGCTAACAGCTATTCCGCGCCGAAAGTCATCAGGACGGCTTTATTATTTGGAGGATACGCCAGAGCTGCTGGACATTGCAAGACGTATCGCCAGAGTACTAAAGATTCCTTATGCCTTCAATATTCAAGTTCGTTATAACAATGGTATTCCAAAATTGCTTGAAATCAATCCGCGTATGTCTGGCGGGCTTTATATTACTTGTCTGTCGGGGGTAAATATGCCTTATCTGGCTGTACAAGCTCTGCAAGGCAAAGTCGTTGATGTTCCCGTACCTCAGTTCGGCATTCAGGCTGGATATGTGGAGCAACCGTTAATTATGAAGTAAATAAGGTTCGATAAAGAAAAAAACGGGCGAAAGCCCATTTTTTTTTGATTAAAAATTGACTTGTGTACAGTAGAAACGAGATAATTGAATCATAATGATTTTACTAACATCATGTTACGGCATAATCAAGATGGAGGTGCAGCGATGAAAAAAACATTCTTTCTTGCTTTAGGCAGCTACGCGGTTGCTCTTGTTGTTTACTGGATGTTCTCTCCTTATTTGGCGATTGCTATCCCTGCTATTGGTATGTTTGGCGCATTGATGTGGAGGCAGCGTGACTTAAAGAAGATAGTCCAGCAAACAGGAGGACCGGAGCTTCAGCAGGGAGCACAGAATCCGGCAATCCCTCAGCCCCATATAGAAGCACCCGCGGCTGCTGGAACGAATCCGCAGTCTGTGCAACAAGCAGCAGCATCAGCGCCTGCGACACCGGCGGTGAGTGATCCAGAGCTTGCTTCTGCGTTAGAGTACATTGGCATTATTGAAGATATGATTCTACTGGAAGGTGAGCAGAATAATCTTGATGATGAGATTGTGCAGAAAACGTTGGCATTGCTAGCGCGTCTAAATCGTTTGATACCCGATTTGGTTGCCTTGGGCGACGCGAGCATAAACCACAACATTGTTCGACTAGTAAGGAAGGATCTAAATTCGACCATTAATCCGTTTCTGCGCTTAAGCGGTGAAGCCAAACGTCAAAACAGACGGCTTCTGCTGGATGGGATTAAGGATGTCGATTCGAAACTAACCTTTTATACGAAAACAATTGAACAAAAGGATTTAATGGAGCTAAGAACGAAAGCTGAATTAATGCATCAACGTTATCATCTTACCGACTAATCAAGGGGGAAATGGCAATGGCGCAACAATTGGTTCAATTGAAGAGTGAAGATTTAAATAAGCTGGAGCAAGAAGTGCAAAACACGATGCAAAAGGTCGCTACCACCGATGCGATGAATTTGGATTCGCTGATGGATGAGATTACGAAAAAAGGCCAGAAGACGCTTGAGCGCTCTGGACAAACCCTCACGATGCTGGAGAGGCCGCTCTCTGATCTTATGTCCGGCAAAAGGACGGAAGTCGCAAGCAATATGTTGAAGCTGCGAAGCGAAGTCGAGGATCTTAGCAAGAGCAGACAGCAAAGCCTGTTTCAAAAGCTGCTTCGTAAAGCCCCGATGAAGAACTATATTTATAAATATCAATCTGCGAAAACGAATGTGCAGGCAATCGTGAAATCATTGCGTGACGGTCGTGATACGTTAGAAGAGAACGTCGTGCATATGAGAAACCTAAAGCGGAGCAGCTTGGATAATGTCTATGATCTTCAGCTGCTCGTCGAATACGGCAATCGACTGAAGAAAATGTTCGAAGATGAAATAGCTAAGCCTGAAAATGAGCATAGAAAATCGTATCTAGAGCGAGGTCTGCGTAAAGTAGTAACGAAGCTGCAGACGTATACGGAAATGATTATGCTTTATCAGCAGGCTATCGCAGCTACCGATATTATCAATGATACGAATGATAAGCTGATGGATGCGCTGGATAGCTCCATTGACAAGACACAGCATCTCATGTCGGTATCTGTGCTCATCGCCAGTGCCATTGACGATCAGATGAAAGCGATTGAAGCCGTTAATTCAACGAATGAAATGCTTGGCAATCAGTTTGCTGAGAACGCGCGCCTTCTAAATGAAACGAGCGATAGAGCTAACCAAGCGCTTACGAAGCCTGCAATGAGCATGGAGCTTGTCGAGCGTGCGATGACAGATCTCTTCTCGGCTATGGATAAGTACGAGAACTCAAATCGTCAAATCATTCAAACGGTATCACAGCAAACCGAGAAGATGACGCAAATCAACCAACAGGTTGGACAACGTCTCGGAATTGGACCGGGTAATGGAGCGAGCCAAACCGAGCTTCCTGCTTCTGCGACAAAAGGATTTTTGGAATAATAAAGCTTTTAATGAAGGACGAGCTCTATGCGAGCTCGTCCTTTTTGTATGCCAGGCAGCGTTTATCTTGGAGGGCTCGTAGCTCATAAATGGTCCCGTACCCGCATATTTTAAAGAAAAAAACGAGGTGAGCACTCATGCTTGAACGTATTGTTCTAGGCGTAATCATTGTGCTGTTGATAATCGTTGCAAGCTATGAAAAAGCGGACGCTATTCTGGAAAAATATAACTAGTCACTGTTAGAATCCCTCTATCATTTGGTATACTGTATGAAATGATACTAAATGATTGGAGGGATTCCCTTTGGAATTTACTTTTGAGATTATTTCGGAATCAAATATTAATGTTCGTTACATCTATGGCGGGGAATGGTTCACCTTCAACCTGTTCAATCGGGAGGGACAGTGGATACTTCATCCATTTGATTCTTCACTAATCCGTAATAAGGATATGAGCAGACTCGTCATTGCAGATCTGCTTCAACATAAACCCTTTCAGGTTATGCTTGCTAAAGAAGGGATTATATTATCAGAGCTTAATACATCTGTACCGCTTGGCAGAGAGGAAGTGGAAGAGGAAACGGTCAGGTATGAGGATTTGCCTCGCTTAGATCGTCAATCTGATATCATTATAGACAAGCCTAATGACATCATCTCTCCTTCCATTGACATTGATGAGCTCATCGAAGAAAATGAGCTGGAGGATCTTATTCGTATGGAGATACAGCTCATTGAATCACGTCAAAATATATATAATCAAGTGCTGCATCGGATGTTTATGGCTAACTTAGGCCCATCAGATGTGGAGTTTCAAAGGATACAGCAAGTGGTTAAAACGTATGGTGAGGCGAAATCTCGTCTGCAGTCGATTTAATAAAAAAAATTTCAATATTTTTTTAAATAAGTGGAACCATAAGATTACTAGGCGCGTATCAACCTATATGAACGGAGCAAGTTAGTTCAATATCGGTTAAAACAAACTCCAAAGGGGAGTAGCTGCTACAGTAAAGTCGTCAATACGGGATTTGACCTTCCCCGGCTTTACTGGCAACGTTTCGACGTTGTTTGCGAGACCTTTGCCTACACAAGGCAAAGGTCTCTTTTTTTATGCCCTTTAACCGAACCAAAATGAGGAGGAAATGGAAATGGATATTGGCTTATTGATGGAGTACGGCTGGGTATTGCTCGTTTTGATTGTGCTTGAGGGGTTGCTGGCGGCGGATAATGCGCTTGTGCTCGCGATTATGGTTAAGCATTTACCGGAGCAGGAAAGAAAGAAGGCATTGTTTTACGGGTTGGCAGGCGCATTTGTCTTTAGATTTGGTTCATTATTTGCGATCTCGTTCTTAGTAGATGTATGGCAAGTACAAGCAATAGGTGCGCTCTACTTATTGTTTATTGCGTTAAATCATATTTTCCGAAAAGTATTATTCAATAAGCATAAAGAAGAACCTGCTGTGGGCGACACAACAGAAAAGAAAACAGGAAAGAAGAAAAGCAGTTTCTGGTTTACTGTCTTTAAGGTTGAAGTGGCAGATATTGCATTTGCGGTCGATTCTATTCTAGCTGCGGTTGCTCTCGCTGTTGCACTTCCTGCAACAAACCTGCCGAAGATCGGCGGCATGGATGGCGGACACTTTATCGTTATCTTTACAGGCGGATTCATCGGACTTGTCATTATGCGTTTTGCGGCGAACGTATTCGTCAAGCTGCTGGAACGTAAACCTAGCCTTGAAGTTGCAGCATTCTTTATCGTAGGTTGGGTAGGGGTTAAGCTAGCGGTCATTACGTTATCCCATCCATCATTGAATGTAATTCCTGCAGAATTTTCACATTCGACAGGCTGGAAAGCAACCTTCTATATCGTTCTCGTTCTGATCGCCGTTTGCGGATGGTTTATGTCGAGCGATAAAGATGAAGAAAAAGAAGGCAGCGCTAAAACAGCTTAAGGAAGTCCTTGGGTGCTGACATTTCTTCCTGTATAATAGGCGTATTGAACTGTTTTCTGGAGGAGATTTTTTTTGGCACATTTGTATTTCAAATACGGAACGATGAACAGCGGCAAGTCGTTCGAAATTATTAAGGTCGCATATAATTATGAGGAACAAGGCAAGACTGTTCTGATTTACTCACCGTCGATTAGTGCGCGTGGCGAGGCGGATCGCGTAGGCTCCAGGGTCGGCTTTCAACGTGATGCTATTCCCGTATATGAGGGAACGAATCTATTTGAAAGTGTGAGAGCGTTCGTTGATTCATCCACTCATGCAGAAATTTATTGCGTGCTTATCGATGAGGCACAGTTTCTGAAGAAACATCATATTATTGAGCTTACCCAAGTTGTGGACGAGCTTAATATACCGGTCATGGCATTTGGGCTCAAAAATGATTTTCAGAACGAGCTGTTTGAAGGCAGCTATAATTTGCTCGTGCAGGCAGATAAGATCGAAGAGATCAAGACAATCTGCTGGTATTGCGATCGTAAGGCGACGATGGTTATTCGTTTCAATAATGGACAGCCTATGAATGCTGGCGAGCAAATTCAGATCGGCGGCAATGAGGATTATAAGCCGGTTTGCAGACGCTGTTATAATAATGCCTTCCGTACAGTATAGTAATAGAGGATTAATTGGGTGATTGTGAGCCTTCAGTCAGAGTTATTGGCTGGAGGCTCTTTTTATGTCTCTATTCATGTATGCGATTACATTTTCCAAAAAACAACACATATGATCATAATAATGCGTCATGTTTTCAAGCGGTCATCAATTCTATACTTGTATGTAATCTCATGCTTATGCCGTTTCTGTAACAAGTGGAGCTGAAGCGCGAGAGAGTGCAATTATCGTTTTGAGGAGGATTGGGCTTGAGAAAAAAGATGTCGATGATGACGGCAACGCTATTGATCGTTTCATTGGTTACCGGCTTATTTTCAACCGGGATGACCACTTCCGTGCATGCAGCGGGGGCGCTACCCGCGTATTTGGACCCTTCCAAAAGCGTAGAAGCAAGAGCGACGGATCTATTGTCTAGAATGACGCTTGAAGAACGTGTAGGACAAATGATACAGCCTGAGAAAGGTAATATTTCGCCGGAGGAAGTAAAGAACTACTTTATTGGTTCAGTACTCAGCGGAGGCGGCTCCTTCCCAAATGGGAAGCAAACGGACAGCACCCGTGAAAACTGGGCAAAGCTAATTGACAGCTATCAGGACGGAGCACTCTCAACAAGACTAGGCATTCCGCTCTTGTACGGGGTTGATGGCGTTCATGGTAATAACAATGTGAAGGGAGCTACTCTATTCCCTCATAATATTGGGCTCGGTGCTGCGAATAATGCAGAGCTGGTGAAGGCGATTGGCGCAGCAACGGCTAAAGAAATTAGAGCTGCCGGAGCAAACTGGGATTTCGCGCCTACGATTGCTGCTCCTCAGGATATTCGTTGGGGTCGTACCTATGAGGGCTATAGCAGCGATCAAGCCATTTCGAAGGTCCTTGGGGCAGCGTATATCAAAGGGCTGCAAGGGGAAACGGATGCCGAGCGAAGCCAAACGACGCATGTGGTCGGGGCAGCTAAGCATTTTATCGGGGAAGGCTACACGGATAGCGGCACGAACCAAGGCAATATCACCAAATATACAGAGGACGAGCTTCTTGCTAGTGACTTAACCATGTACAAGGCTGCGATTGATGCAGGTGTACAAACCGTTATGGCTTCCTATCATAGTATTCAAGGCTTGAAAATGCATGCCAATAAGCGGCTCCTGACGGATGTGCTTAAGGGAGAGGTTGGCTTTAAAGGCTTTGTTATTTCCGATTATAACGCGATTCAGCAAATTACCCGTGATCAGGACGGACATGCGGTTAGCGGCTTGGAAAATCAGCTGCTCGTGTCTGTGAACGCAGGGGTGGATATGTTCATGCTGACAGGTGATTGGAAAGCAAGCCTCGATCACTTGATCAGTCTAGTGAAGGATAAGAGCATTTCGGAGCAACGTTTGAATGATGCGGTGCTTCGTATTTTGAAGGTGAAAATAGCTTCTGGTTTATTCGAGTTTCCAAAAACAGATTCTGATCTTGCAGGCTACTTTGGGGCAGCAGAGCATCGGAAGCTTGCGCGTCAAGCGGTTGCCGAATCACTCGTGCTTCTGAAAAATGATGTCGTGAATGGTGCTCCAATTTTGTCTCAGCTTAAGGATATGAACAAAATTTTTGTAGCGGGGAAAAATGCGAATGACATCGGTAATCAGGCGGGCGGCTGGTCGATTACATGGCAAGGAGCATCTGGCGCCATTACGACGGGAACGACGATCTTTGAAGGCTTGAAGGAAGTGGCAGGCGATTCGAAGACGGTTACCTACAATAAGCATGGAAGAGGCGCAGCAGGCTATGATGTAGCTATTGCGGTCGTTGGCGAAACGCCATATGCAGAAACGACGGGAGACCGTACAAGCTTGAATCTGGACGAAGAGGATCTTGCTACCATTGCCAATATTAAGGCGGCTGATCCCAATATTCCTATCGTTGTTGTACTTGTGTCTGGACGTCCGCTTACGATTGCGGATCAATTGGATGATTGGGATGCTCTAGTAGCAGCATGGCTGCCCGGTACAGAAGGACAAGGTGTTGCTGATGTATTAATCGGCGGCAAAGAGTTTAAAGGAAAAAACCCGATCAAGTGGCCTTTTTACTTATCGAATTATCCCATTATGACAAATGAAAGCACAAATCTGTTGTTCAAGGTTGGATATGGCCTGAAGAGCACAGAGGCTACACCTGATTTGCCGGTTAAACCAGAGCAGCCGCAGCTGCCGTCCGAGAAAATTCCAGGGAAAGTGGAAGCGGAGGCTTTCTCAGCGAAGAGCAGTGGGCTGGGTACGGAAAACACAGGGGATGCAGGCGGCGGCCTAAACGTCGGCTGGACTTCGGGCGGTGCATGGCTGGATTATAACGTTGACGTAACTGAACCGGGCACCTATAGCGTCACATTTCGTTATGCGGGCAATGGGGGAGAAACGGGAATGAAGATTAAAAATGCATGGGGCAAGACGATTGGTACGCTGAATGTAGGCTCTACCGGCGGCTGGCAAAGCTGGGAGACAGCAGTTGTGAAGGATGTCGTTCTGAGTCAAGCTGGCATTCAGAAGCTGCGTCTTGAATTTATCGCAGGAGATATGAATTTTAACTGGTTTGAATTCACGCGTACCGGCGACGTACCAGCTGACGGCGGAAATGGCGGGGGACCAGAGCCTGGAAATGGCGGAGGAGATCAACCGGCGTTAATCAAAGGAGCTGTTGAATCATGGATATCAACGGAGCGTGATGCTGGAGATCGCAAATGGTATTATGGAGATCGTTCACAGGCGGGAGATAAAAAGCTGGAGCAGCAGCCAGATCTTGATATTACGCTTCCTGATGGCAGTGCTGCTACAACGATTACCATGGACCCAGACAAGAAATATCAAACCATGCTTGGGATTGGATCTTCCATGGAGGAAGCGACGATTCATAATCTTGTGAAAATGTCTCCCGAAAAAGGAGATGAGCTGCTTCGAGGCTTGATCGACAAGGAAAACGGAATTGGTATGAGTATGGTTCGTCTGACGATTGGCACGTCTGATTTTACAGCGCAAACCTTCTATTCCTATAATGATTTGCCTGCTGGAGAAACAGATGTAGAGCTTAAGAAGTTTTCTATCCAAAAGGATATCGACTTTGGCATCATTCCAACGGTGAAGAAAATGCAGGCGATTAATCCAGATTTGAAATTTTTCGCATCGCCTTGGAGTCCTCCAGGCTGGATGAAAACGACTGACAGTATGATTAAGGGTACGGTGAAGGAAGAGTATCTTCCCGTGCTTGCATCCTACTATGTGAAATATTTAGAGGCGTATGCGGAGCATGGTATTTATTTCGAAGCGATGACCTTGCAAAATGAACCGCTGCTCGAAATCGAATATCCTAGTACGGCTATGTCTTGGCAGCAAGCCTCAAGGCTTGCGAAGCTGCTGCGAGAGAAATTAGACGCAAATAGCAATGCGAAAATCAAAAACGTTAAGCTATGGATGTTCGATCACAATCCAGGCGATACGATGGCTTATCCCGCTCAAATTCTGGGTAACTCCGTTGACGGGGCTTATGATGCGATTGAAGGAACGGCATTCCATGACTACGGCGGCGAGCTGTCTATGATGACGCAGCTGCATAACTTGTTCCCAGAGAAAAGTGTGTATTTAACAGAGCGAGCAGTATGGGGAACATCAGGTGCAGACCGAATTGCACAATACTTCCGCAATTATGCCAAGAGCTATAACAGCTGGGTTACGATGCTCGACAGCGACATCTCGACGCATCAATGGGTAGGCATTCCTGATCCTACACCAATCGTTCAGGACTCTTCCAACCCTGATAACTACTGGAAGCTGCCGGAGTATTATCTCATGGGTCAGTTTACGAAGTTTGTTAAACCAGGCTATGTAAGAATTGATAGCAATTACGGCTCAGCTGCGACGGTGACGAATGTTGCTTTCGCGAGTCCCGATGGCAAAGAAATTGTAACGGTAGTCATTAACCAAACAGCTGATGCGCAGCCATTCAAAATATTAGTGGACGGAACGCAAATCAATGCGGTTATTCCGGCAAAATCAGCTGCTACCTATCGTTGGAACCGAACAGAAGTTACGAATATTCCGGCTGAAATTGATGCAACGAGCTTTGCTTCGGCGGAAGGCGTATTCACTGTTAATCCGAATGGATATTTGGGATCCTTCGCTGAGAATGGCATGGCTTCATTCCATTATGCAGTTAATGTTGCAGAAGCAGGCGAATTTGATTTGGATCTTGCGCTTGCTGGCTATCAAACAGATGGAGCGGTAAGCTTCAAGCTTAATGGTGAAGAGCTAACAACGCTGGCTATCAAGCAGCCGACTTACCAATGGGAATATTTCGCGAAGCATCGTGTACGGGTTACGCTCCCGGCAGGTACACATAAGCTAACGATGGAGGTTAGCAAAAACGATTACAATATAAAGAGCATCACGTTCACGAAAGCGGAAACCGCACCAATTCAGCTTCCTGCACGAATAGAGGGGAGCAAGTTCACCGATTCCTTAAATGTGTTGGTCGACGGTTCAACGGTTAGCTATGCTGATCCGAATGACTGGATGGAATATGTTATAGATGTCCCTGAAAATGGTGATTACGGCATTACGTATCAGTATGCCACTCTAAATGATGGAGCGAAGGCAGAGCTTTCAACAGAAGCTGGCGTTCTAATAACGACCGAGCTGCCAAGCAGCAAAAGCTGGGAGACAAGAGCTGCTGCTACAGATACGATTTCGTTGACCCAAGGTGTTCATACACTTCGTATACGAATTGTAGATCAGGGCTTTAACTTACATGCTATTGCAATGGGACCTTCCATTGTTGCGGAGAATCCAACCTTTTTGGAAGGCTCAGAGCGGGGTGGAGCAATTACGATAAGCTTGCTCAATGATCAATTCAAGCCTGAATTGACGGCTTCTAATTGGTCGCTTGAGGGCTATGCGGGAACGGTAGTGGATAGCGTATATCGCGTGGATGACCATACCGCCAAGCTTGTATTTGCCAGTACAACGGTTAGAGATTATGACAGGGATAGGAAGGCAACGGTTACAGCAAGTGTATATGAAGCTGCATCAGGAATAATAGGTCAAACAATGAGAGCGCCAATCGTCTTCAAAGCGATTGATGATCCGGAGACCGTATCCTTATCCCAGTCTGCAGTTCCATATGATGTTGATGGGAAGGAACTTATCCTATCTCTAGCAGGCGGAACCTTTGCAGAGGAAGGATTGAACGGAATCTCATTAGCTGGACCGGCTGTTGATCAAGGCGGTGTAACGCTTCATGCAATTGAGCTGCTCACGTCAACTAAGGTTAAGCTAACGCTTGGCTGGAATAAGAAAACCTATTATGACGAGCTGGAGCTGCGAGTTCAGGTTCCTACAACGGCATATGACGATTCAACGGGTGATAGAGCGTTAACAGCGAAAACAATATTGCTCGGAACAGAAAACGTAATACAAGCTATTGATTTGCTTAGCTTTAATTCGCTGGATGCATTCAATCGATTGAAGGGCTTTGCCCTTTCAGGAACAGGTAGCAATAGCAAGCTGACAGCAAAAAGCGGTGGCGATTATGCTGATTATTTGATTCATGTACCATCAGCCGGACGTTACATCGTTACCTTTACTGCAACTTCTAATTCGCAAATTACGAATGGAATTGTAGTAGAGACAGAGAATGGCGCAGTAAGGCAATCATTGACTGTACCTAATCTGTACAATCAGACTGTAGAAATGCGTGCGTTGCTGGATTTGAAAGCTGGGGATCAGAAGCTTCGCATTATGGCTGGCGCGTCCGGCTATGAGCTGAAAGGTATCAAGTTCGAGTCACATGCAGCACAAATGATGGATGCTAACGGTACGATGACAATTGAGGCAGAAAGCTATAGCCGTGCGGATGCGGCTGCTGTTCAAAGCAATATGGCAGGAGATGTTTTGGATTTCAAAAACGTCGGCTTTATCGCTGCGGCAGGATCCCTGTATTTTGATATCCATGTTGCAAAGACAGGCTTTTACAAGGTGACTTATCATTATGCAACACCGCAAGCTGGTGTCAGCGCTACGTTATCCGTTAACGGCAATAAGCTGTCTACAACGACATTAGGCGCAACAGGCGGATGGGGCACTTATGCGAAAGCATCAGGTATTGTTGAATTGCATGAGGGTGAACAAATCTTACAATTTACAAGCAATAATGATGGTGCAAATTTAGATTGGATTTTACTCGAAGAGACAGAAGCAGTTGCACCGATTACAGGCGTTGTTTCCTTGCCAAAAGCATCCCTAAAAGCGGGAGCATATAAGGGGACAAAATCAATTATTTTAACATCTGCTACGGATGGAGCGGATATCTACTATACAATGGACGGAACACTGCCAAGCAGCATGAATGGTCAAAAGTATAGTGGAGCGCTTACGCTGAAGGATCTAACAGTACTTCGTGTCATTGCTGTCAAAGCCGGTATGACGGATAGCTTTGTTGCTCCATTTACGTACATCATTACCCCTGGCGAAGATGGCGGGAATAATGGAGGAAACAACGGCGGCAACAATGGAGGGAACAATGGTGGTGATAACGGCGGTAATACTAGCGGTAATGCTAGTAAAGTGATCAAAGCACCGGCACCGGTACTAGACTCAGCTAGCGGACTTGCGAAGACAGTAATAACGCAGGCTCAGATTGATGAGGTTTCGCTGCCAGGTCAAGGTACAACCAGTGCGGTACAAACTATTCAAATTGAGGTTTCAAGCGTGAGCGGGGCTGTAGGATATGAGGTTCAGCTGCCGAAAAATGCAATTAGCGCTGCGAGCTTGACGATGCAATATGAGATCAAGACGAAGGAAGGCACGATTGTTGTACCAAGCAATATGCTGAGCACAATGCCTTCTGATGCAAGCAGTCTATCGATTGTTATTTCAGCCGCAGACAAGACCAAGCTTAGCGAGGAAGCGCGCAAAGCAATCGGCAATCGTCCAGTTGTTGAGCTAAGCTTATTCGTAAACGGTAAGAAAGCAGAATGGAGTAATCCGAACGCATCTGTAAAAGTACTGCTTGCCTACACGCCGACTGAAGAGGAACAAAAGAATGATGAGCATATCACGATTTGGTATGTAGATACTGCCGGCAAGCTTACAGCTGTTCCAAGCGGCAAATACAACAAAGCTCAAGGTGTAGTAGCCTTTTCGGTTAATCATTTCAGTGCTTATGGAGTCGTATACGTGAACAAATCATTTACAGATTTGAGCAAGCACGAATGGGCGAAGCAAGCGATCGAGGTCATGGCCTCCAAAGGGGTCATTAATGGCGTATCGGAAACGGAATATGCGCCAGCTCAAAGGGTGAAACGAGCAGATTTCATTACACTGCTTATCCATACACTTGGTCTAAGCGCAATAATTGAAGACGGCTTTAAAGACGTATCAGAGGATGCATACTATTATGAGCCCGTTGCTATAGCTAAGAAGCTGGGTATTGTAACAGGTCGCGCAAATGAATTATTCGATCCTAATGCCTCTATTACAAGACAAGAAATGATCGCGATGACAGCTAGAGCGCTAAATCTCTCGGGCAAAAAGCTAGCAGCTGGAAGCTCAGCTGGGCTTGAAGCCTTTACAGATATCGCGAAGCTTGCTCCTTATGCAACAGAGGGTGCCGCTCTTCTTGTAGCGAATGATATTGTGAAAGGCGATGGCTCCAAGCTGAATCCTCTGGGATACACAACTCGCGCAGAGGCAGCCATTATTATGTATGGTATTTACAATAAGTAAATAGCTAATGAACACAAGAAAGAGGCGAAGTGCATATATGCACTTCGCCTCTTTGCTATCCTTTTCTAATATAAGGAATCAATGATCAGCGTTATAATTTTTCTGATACTGCCGTGGAGTAATACCGGTCCATTTCTTGAAGGTGGAGCTGAAATGGCGCTCCTCCTGATAGCCAACCAGCTTGGAGACAGCATAAATTTTATAGCTTTGGCGAAGCAGCTCCTTGGAGCACTCCACTCGATATTGGTGCAAATAGTCAAGGAAATTGACTCCGAGCTCTTGCTTGAAGAGGGAGCTCAGATAGGAGTTGCTTACGAATGTCTCCTTGGCAGCAAGCTCCAACGTCAAATTTGTATTATATTTTTGCTTAATCAGCTCAATCGTAGCATGAACGGTTCGATGAAGTGATTTTTGTTTCGACATCGCCTCGACGATGCTTTGCACGATCTTCTGCAAGACGACGATACAATCATCGAGCGTTTCCATATTCGGTATTTTCTCGAGCCAGTTGACGAAGCTGTCCTGCCATTCTATGGATGCTACTTTGCGCTCCTGAGCAAACTTTTGAAGCTCAAGGATAAGGCTTGTTACACGTAAATGAACCTCTGCTTTACTATAAACCGAGTTGTTGCGAATATGGGACATGCCAGCTTCAATGGAATCAACCGTCTGCTCATATTGTTCATTCTGTAAGGATATGAGCATATTTTTCTCCATTTGAAAAAGGAATGCATCCTCCAAGATAGATGCTTTGGCTGCCGGCTGCTTCTCTAGATTGTGATAAAAGAAAATACCGCCTCTGCCCTGATAAAATCTTGCTTCCATCGCTTGAATCGCTTCTTGATAGCCAACATGCGCATAATCAACGGACGGTTTTGGCGAGCTGATGGACAGGCTGATGGATAGCTTCAGATAGGATTCTAGATTTCGCTGAAGAGCCTTCAGTGCTTCATCCATTCTCTCTGTCGTTACATCTAAAGGACTATTTCCAATCCAGAGCATCTCATCACCATGCCGGAATACCTCCAGTCTATCGGTATACAGAGGAGATAGGGTCTCGCCTGTAACATTGAGCAGGGCGTAGCGTATGAGCTCCAAATCCTTCTTGGAGGCAAATGCGCTTGGTCCGGTAGAGTCAATTCGTATAATTCCAACTTGAATCGGTCCAGTATTTAGAGAAATATCTACTTCATTCATAACGTTCGTCCGATTCTCAAGAGGCATAACCGGCTGCTGAATCCACTGAGATAGAATTTGATTTTTTAATAAATGAATATTTCGATTCCAGCTGCGATTCAGCTCGTTCATGACCTTATCTTCGTTTTCAGATGCTTCAATCTTTTGTTTCAGCTCCAAAATAACTCGAATGATATCATGCGGCATACATGGCTTTAACAAATAATCCGATACACCAAGCTTAATAGCTTCCTTCGCATATTCGAATTCATTGTATCCAGTAAGCAGCACAGAATGGAATTCCAGACCTGCTGCCTTAGCTTCTCTTATCAGATCAAGACCATTTAGGTGAGGCATTTGGATATCAGTAAGCAATAAATCAGGAGGATCATTTTTGATCATTTCCAAAGCCTGCATGCCGTTAGCAGCTTCTCCGGAAATCTCGATGTCATACAGCTTCCAATCCACCATCGTAAGAATGCCTTCACGGAAGGATTGCTCATCCTCTGCAACGATCATTTTAAGCGTCATATTCGTTAAACCCCCTGTTTAATTCGAATTTGAACCCTTGTACCTAAACCCTCTTTGCTCTCGATTACTAATTCTGCCCCTGCGTAAAATAATGCGAGTCTCTCCTTTATATTGGTCAGCGCCATCCCAGAATGAGTGGAATTAATTTGCAGATTTTTGAGCGGCTCCTTGAGCTGGATTTCATTTAAAGAAGCAACCTGCTGCTCCGACATGCCGGGACCGTTATCGGACACCTCCAAAATAATCCACTCCTTTTCAATATAGGAACGAATTTGAATATGTCCGTTGCCGCCAGAGGGCTCGATGGCATGAATAATCGCATTTTCGACGAGCGGCTGAAGGAGCAGCTTCGGCATACGGAAATGCTGGATAGATGGCTCCGAATCGATTTCGAAATTAAAACGCGTCGTAAATCGTTTCTTTTGCAGAAATAAATAGTTTCGAAGAAGCTCGATCTCTTGCTCCAAAGGAGCAAAGTCGTTGCCGCTGTTAAGGCTGAGCCGGAAAACCTGAGAGAGAGAGACGACCATTTCAGATATTTCCTTATCCCCCTTCTGAACAGCGCTCCAGTTGATCATATTTAAAGTGTTATATAGAAAGTGCGGATTAATTTGCGATTGCAGCGCTTTTAGCTCCGCTTCTTTTTGCTGCAAGCGAGAGGCGTACACGTCATCAATTAATGTTTTGATCCGTCCAACCATCGTATTGTACAAATGGCCTAGCCGTCCTATTTCGTCATTTCCGTTAAAATAAACGCGCTGCGTAAAGTCACCTGTCTGAAGCGCTTTCATAGAAAACATCAGTTTTTTCATAGGATTCGTAATGATGCGGGCAATGATCCATGAGAGCAAGATCGCCATGAGAGAGACGACAGCCATGATATAAAAAGTAACAGACCCAATATGCTTCAGCTCAACGACCAGCTTGCTGCGATCCTGAATAACAACGGCGTGCCAGCCTGTGATGTCGGATACGGAGTCGGAAACGATATACTGATCCTTTTGCTTGAGCGAGGCTAGCCCGAGCTCTGGCTGAACTTCGGCGATGCCTGCTTGCTGGAACACGGGCAGTGTTGTAATTGCTTTTCCGATCCATTGCAGGTCTGTTGCTGCCAGTACAATACCTTCATCGTTCATAATGAGCTGTACGGCATCCTCATTGGCATGATAAAGATTTTTACTCAGTCGATCAGCGTCCATTCCAATGATCAGCAAACCATTCCGGGCATAGTTGTAAAAGTTTTTGTAAGGCTTTATTAATACGAGCTTGTGATGGTAGTCGCCGGAGAGGATGAGGTCCGATGGAAGGAACATATCCCATATGACTCCGTTAGTGTCTGAAGCAAGCTTCGTATAAAAACGTGTTTTTGTGAAGCGGTCGTAGCTGACAGCGCTGGCAATGCCGGTTTGCGTAATGGCAAAGGGCTGCCCAAAGTGATTGGCTTCTGAGATCGGATAAAGAATCAGTGATTGAATAGATTCGCCGCTAACCATTAACGGAAGCAGATTTTTGTATACCTGATCACGCTGCTGTGCTGTATCACCATTCATAACCATTTTCTGTACGGTCGGATTAAGAAATAAATAATTAGAGAAGCTTAGTGTGCTATTCGCAAAATAATCAAGTTGATCCTTCGTCTTGGTTGCCATATTCATTTGGGATTGACGAATCTTGTCTACGACCTCGCCGGAAGCGATGTAATAGGAATAAAGGCCGGTAATACCAACGGTTACGATAAGTAAAGGAATGACTAGCGTGAGCAGTTTGCTTTGTAAAGTTAAATGCCGAAATGGAGGGAAAAATACTCTCATATGCTTCACCTTTAGCCACTGAAATTTGTATCCACAGTATATCAAGAAATAGATAATGGAAGTTGAATTTTGCATATGATCCAAAAAATGAGGCATCTATTCTAAAATATGGGCCATATTTTACCATGAAACTACAAGCTATAATGGGGAACAGAACAGGAAATGCCTGCTCAAATAAATAAAGGTGGGGTAGCGATGAAAAAGATATGGATTATGCTAGTTGCCATAGTTATGGTGTTCTCGGTGGCAGCATGCAGCTCTGGCAATAATGGCGGAAACAAAAACGGAGGACCTAGTCCAACCAGCGAACCGAAGGAAACGGAAGCAGTGAAAGAGGAGAAGCCAGCGGAGCCTGTTACACTGAAGTTCTTTACGGCTCTGGCAGACCGATCAAACGGTGCTGGTAAGATCGAGCAAGCTATCATTGATAGTTATATGGCAGAAAACAAGAATGTGAAAATTGAAGTCGAGGCGCTTCAAGATGAGCCTTATAAAGCGAAAATTAAAGTATACGCATCAACGAATGCCGTACCTGACATTATTCAAGCTTGGGGTCAGACTTCATTCATCAAACCGCTTATCGACAACAATTTGCTGCTAGAGCTGAACGAGGCTGAATTTGATGGCAGCAACTTTGTTCCTGGCGCGAAGGACGGCTTCTCTCAAGATGGTAAGCTGTACGGCTTGCCGCGTGGAACAGATTTCTTGGTTATCTACTATAACAAAAAGATTTTTGACGACAATGGCTTAACCGTTCCGACAACGACAGCGGAATTGCTTGAGGTTTCGAAGCAGCTAAGAGCGAAAGGCATTAATCCGATTACAACAAATGCAATGGAAGGCTGGTCGCTTCCGATATGGTTCGAATATGCAGCACAACGCCACACTGGCGATTTCAACAAAATGGATGCCGTATTGAAAGGTGAAGCCAAATTTTCTGGAGATGCTGATTTCTTAGCAGCAGCGCAGGATATTGCTGCACTTGCTGAAAATAAGGGACTCGCAGACGGCTTCTTAACGGCAGATTATGGAACGTCCCGCAACCTGTTTGGTCAAGGTCAAGCGGCGATGTTCGTAATGGGCAACTGGGAAGCAGGACTTGCTACAGACGAGAACTTCCCAGAAGAGTTCCGGAATAATGTAGGTGCGATCTCATACCCTGCTTCTGATAAAGGAAAAGCGACGGATGTAGCGGCTTGGTATGGCGGCGGTTACTCGGTATCCAAAAACTCGAAGCACCAAGAAGAAGCAGTAGCATTCTTGAAATATTTCTTCTCGCCTGACAACTGGCCGAAGCAAGTATGGCAAACAGGTTCGGGCACGCCAGCTCAGAAGTTCGATGATTATTTAACGGGTAATGAGACAGCGCTTCAAAAACAACTGGTTGATATTTTCAGTGCAATGACTTCTTCCAGCGGCACGCCTGTACATGACAATGGTACAGATGAATTTAAGACAAAAGTGATGGAAGCCCATCAGAAGCTGTTCGGCAAACAAATTACACCTGAACAATTCCTAGTGGAAATGGATGCAGCAGTCGCAGTTTTAAAATAAATAGATCAATCTAGCAGTGGCGGAGCAGGCGAATTGGGTTCGACTGCTCTTGCCTCCTGCTTAAGAGAGAGAGCGGGGAGAACCATGCACAAACTGATGAGTAATCGGATTACGATATTTTGGCTAGTCGCACCTGGCTTTATGCTGTTTCTCTTCATGGTCTGCCTTCCGATTATCATGAGTGGGTATTACGGAACGACGAACTGGACAGGGATTGGCGCTTATGAGTTCGTAGGACTCGATAATTATATGAAGATATTGTTTCATGACGGTGTTTTTTGGCGGTCATTGTTTAACGCCCTGCTGCTCTTGGCAGCTACGCTTCTCATTCAACATCCGATTGCGTTATTGTTCGCCATATTTGTTACTCATGCAGGAAAGCTTGAGAAATGGTTTAGAGCTATATTTTTTATACCGGCTGTTATATCAATCGTCGTCACTTCGAAAATGTGGGTAAGCGTATTTCATCCGAACTTCGGGATGTTGAATAAAGCGCTGCAAGGCTTAGGCCTCAGTGCATGGAAGCAAGACTGGCTAGGCGATCCCAAATTAGCGATTTGGTGCATTATTGTTGTGGTGATGTGGCAAGGCTTCGGTTATGCACTGCTCCTTTATTATGCGGGACTACAAGGCATACCGAAGGATCTCTTTGAAGCTGCTGAGCTTGATGGTGCAGGAAGAGTGAAGCTGTATACGAGAGTAGTCATTCCGCTTCTTACGCCGATGGTAAGAGTAGCCATCGTCATAGCCGTTACCGCTTGCTTAAAGCAGATGGAGACCGTATTTCTAATGACGAACGGCGGTCCGGCTAATACGACGCAATTCATTGGTAACTACCTGTACAAGACGGCGTTTTCTTCCTCGCTCTACGGATACGGAAACGCGATATCTGTGGTGTTCGTTATCATTTGCCTCATCATTACGATGGCAATGAATAAGGCGTTTAAGAAGGATGTAGGCGAGTTCTAACGCAGGCACCGTATGCGTACTCAGTTATACGAATTTTTAGGAGGTTTGCTAGTGGGAGCCATTGCAGCTAAGACCAATCGGCAAGCGATCAGCGGCAATAAGAAGGACGCTGCTTCACCAGTATTAAAAATCATTCTTCATGTCATTCTATGGAGTGTGGCGCTGCTTCAAATTTTTCCGCTCATCTGGCTCATTAATTATTCCTTTCTGAAGAGCGGAGATTTCTTTGGCAGCGGAATTTTGAAATGGCCTAAATCATTTGAATGGAATAACTATGTGAATGCATTCACATATGGTAGCGTTCCAAGGTTCCTATTAAACAGTCTATTTATTACGACCGTTACCATATTGGTGGCAGCCTTCTTGGCGCTTATGCTTAGCTACGCGTTTACGAGAATGGAATGGAAGCTGCGCGGTCCGGCAATGGGATTTATTATGCTAGGCATGATCGTTCCGATTCATGCTACGCTGCTTCCGAATTTTATTTTGTTCGATAAGCTGAATCTCATTGATAATCCATTGTCATTAATTCTACCTTATATCGCATTCTCTTTGCCGATCAGCCTGCTCATTATTTCAGGCTTTCTGGAGACGATTCCGAAGAGCATAGAGGAATCAGCAGTTATGGACGGCTGCTCCGTATTCGGCGTCATCTTC
Organism: Paenibacillus sp. J31P13; assembly: GCF_056269295.1. Lineage (NCBI taxonomy): Bacteria > Bacillati > Bacillota > Bacilli > Caryophanales > Paenibacillaceae > Paenibacillus > Paenibacillus sp. J31P13. The sequence goes on along the minus strand of NZ_JBWDNR010000007.1, from coordinate 44,780 downwards.
CGTATTATTATGCCGATGACGAAGCCAGCGATTGCGACGGTGTGCATTATGAATTTTATTAGCTGGTGGAATGAATTCATTATGGCGAACACATTTCTAACCTCTGAAACCTTCAAGACACTGCCATTTTCTATTATGAAGTTCACTGGGCAATATTCATCTAATTATGGCGCACAATTCGCAGTCATGACGATGATCGCTTTGCCAACTGTCATCATTTATTTATTGTTTACCGAGCAAATGTCACGCGGTATAACGGCTGGAGCGGTGAAGGGCTAGGCTGGTCAAAACAAAGGAGGCGGAAAAAGCATGCAATCATCTGCTGCACCGAAAGCAACGGCAAGCTTGGCGCGAACAGAAAAACCGCTTTGGCGGCGGTTTTTGGCACAATGGCAAGTACAGGTGATGATTTTTCCGGCTTTGCTCTTTATTTTGATTTTTAACTATTTTCCGATGTATGGCGTGCTGATGGCCTTTCAGGATTACAGCTTGTTCAAAGGTTTTTTCGGAAGCTCCTGGGCTGGATTTAAACATTTTGAAATGTTCTTCAACTCGCCAGACTTCTACCGGGTCATTCGCAATACGATCGTGATTAGTCTGCTGAAGCTAGTCATTAATTTTCCTGCTCCCATTCTTCTTGCACTCATGCTGAATGAAGTGAGAAACATGGTATTCAAGAGAGTTATTCAAACGATCAGTTATTTGCCGCATTTCTTATCTTGGGTAATCGTGTCGGGATTCACCATTTCCATTCTATCCGTTGATAACGGAAGCCTAAATATTGCACTGCAAGGTCTTGGACTGATTGATAAGCCCATTAACTTCTTGTCGCTGCCGGAATATTTTTGGGGCATTATCGTTACGACGAATTTGTGGAAGGAAATTGGTTTTGCGACGATCGTCTATTTGGCAGCCATTGCAGGCGTGAATCCGAGTCTGTATGAGGCAGCCTCTATTGACGGTGCAAGCAAGTTTAAACAAATATTTCTCATAACGCTTCCATCCATTACACCGGTTATTATTATTTTTCTTATCTTGAACATCGGAAGCCTATTAAATGCCGGATTTGATGATTTGCTCTTGCTGGGCAGAAGCGCGATGCTTCGTGATGTGGCGGATGTTATCGATACGTATGCGTACCGTGTAGGTATCATAAATAACCGATTCTCGTATGCAGCAGCGGTTGGATTGTTCAAAGCAGTTATTAGTGTTGGCTTGCTGACGATGGCAAACTTTTTGGCTAGAAGAGCGGGTACAAGCCTATGGTAAAACCGATTAAGCCTGCCAATATTGGGAAAAGTGGTGAAGTCCAGTGAAGCTGAGCAGCGGTGATAAAACATTGCAGGTATTCATCTATTTCTTCCTAGTGCTGCTAGGACTGGCTACGTTATATCCGTTCTGGAACTCAGCGGTCATCTCGTTTAATGAGGGATTAGATACGGCAAGGGGCGGAATTACGATTTGGCCGAGAGCCTTCACACTGGAAAATTATAATATCGTGTTCCAAAACAAACGGATTCTTGATGCTTTCCTTGTATCCGTGCTTCGTACTCTTGCTGGGACAGCAATCTCTATTTTCTTAACGGCAATCTTCGCTTACGGCTTATCGGTTAAAGGTGTAATCGGTAAGAAATATTATATGATCTTCGCCATTATTACGATGTATTTCAGCGGTGGGCTTATTCCTTTCTATTTGCTTAACCGTGAGCTTGGTCTTATGGATACGTTCTGGGTTATGGTCATTCCTTCAGCGGTAAGCGTATGGAATATGATTATATTCCGAACCTTCTTTATGGGCTTGCCCGATGGGCTGGAGGAATCAGCGAAGATAGATGGAGCAAGCACGTTTGGAATCTTTTTCAAAATTGTGTTTCCTTTATCAGGTCCAGTTTTGGCTACGCTTTCATTATTCACAGCGGTCTATCATTGGAATGATTGGTTTACGGCTACGATTTTTATCAACGACGCTAAGCTGTATCCCATTCAAACCTTTTTACAGCAAATTATGAATTCGAACACGATGAGTGAGCAGCTGTCTATGGCTTCGCAAGGAAGCGGAGCTGCGACTGACGCACTAAGCCGAATGCAGGGTGTAACGAGCAAATCATTAACGATGGCCACAATGATGGTAGCTACGATTCCGATTGTTCTCGTCTATCCGTTCGTTCAACGATTCTTTGTAAAAGGCGTTATGATCGGCTCTTTAAAAGAGTAGCTTCGGTATTCGACCCTGCTTCGGCTATGGGTATGAGTATAGATAATGAAAATGGAGAGGGGTATGAATATGAAAGGAAGAAAGCTGCTAACGGCGCTTATGACCGTTGGACTTGCAGGAACGGTATTGCTCGCTGGCTGTTCCGGCAACAATGGAGCAAACTCTGGCAACGCAGGAAAACCAAGCAATACGGGTTCCAATAAAGAAGATACGAGTGCTGGCTTTGTTTTAGGGGAAGAACCGGTATCATTCTCTTATTACGTACACTATGACTGGTGGACAACTGAACCATGGGGAGTAAGCCCGAACAGCAAATGGGTACAGGATAACCTGAAGGTAACAGTGCAGCCGATTCAATCTGGCGGTGCAGCAGCGCAGAAATTGAGTACAATGATCGCTTCCAAGGAGCTTCCTGACGCTATTATGATGGATAAAGGGGCTGAAGTTGAACGTTTAAGAGCAGCTGGTGCACTGGTTCCGCTTGATGATTACATCGACAAGTATCCGAACCTGAAAAAATGGGCTGGAGAAGAAACATTGAACATGCTTCGTTCCAGCGACGGAAAAATCTATCAGTTCCCGAACTGGTATACGGCTGCTCCAACAGGTAACGGCGGATGGTTTGTTAATAAGAAAATGTACAAGGAGCTAGGTTCACCAAAGCTTGAAACGACTGATGACTTGTACGCTTATCTGCAAGCTGTTAAAGCGAAATATCCTGACGTTGTACCATTAGAAGTGGGCGGAAGCGGTTCAGGTGTAGAAGTCATGTTCCCTAGCTTCCAGGAGGGGGCTGCGAGCGCATTCCATTCTATGAAGGCGTATCCGAATGGGGATAAGTTTGACACGATCTATAACAATGAATCTTGGAAAGAAACGATGCTGTTCGCAAGCAAACTCTTTAGAGAAGGTCTCATGTCGCAGGATGCGATGACGCAAAAGGATGATCAAGTTAAAGAAAAACTTGCTTCCGGTAAAGTAGCCGTGTTCGTAGGCGGCAATGCAACAAACATGGGTCGTGAAGGTCATAATGCTTTAAAAGCACAAGATCCAGATGCTGGTTATGAATTTATTTGGCCAATCGTTAAGACTGGCTTGGATAAAAATAAAATATATCCAAATGGCTATAACGCACTAGGTTGGAACGTAAATGTCATTACAACTCATGCAAAAAATCCAGAAGCGATCTTTGCTTATCTGGATTGGATGACTGGTGAAGAGGGCACGCGTGTGATGTTCTTTGGACCAAAAGGATTATATTGGGATGACATTGATGCTGACGGAGCTCCGGTTCCGAATGACAAATGGTTCAGCACAACGCAAGAACAGAAGGACAAGGACAAATTGGAAGCCTATGTATGGGCAGGAAATGCGACTTTTGTTGATACAAGCAAACAAAAGATTGAACAATCCTTGCCTGAAGATCAACGAAACTGGGGGGCTTTAGCTCAACTGAATATCGCTTGGAAAACATCGATGAACATGACGCAATACAATAACATCGATCCAGCTCCAGAGTCGGATGAGGGTATCATTAATCAGCAGGTTAACGAGAGCGCAGCTGAATACTTTGGTAAAATTTTATTCGCGAAATCCGATACTGAGGTGCTTAGCCTAATTGAGGAAGCGAAGAAGACAACAAACGGTCTTGGTTTTGAGAAGGTTAATAAATTCCGTACAGAAAGATGGCAAGAAAATTTAGCTTTGATTAACGGAAAATAAGAATTTGTCTATTTGTAAGATTGTAATTGGAGGATCTAAGCTAGTTTGTAAAGAAAGGGCTGCGCCTATGGTGGATGTTTTCACCAAATCGCAGTCCTTTTTTTGTTCAGCAGAGTTCCATTCCTTATTTAAGCATTGACTGTTACTCATGTATTCTATATATTACTTTAGTAGTAAACCAATTTTAAATCCATGAACGCAGGTGAACAGACATCAACAACAGAAGGAAAAAACTTAGAATCATACCCTTTGCTGCTCTGGCTATCATACTGTTTATTTTGTATGCAACAGGCGGCATGAAATTTTTACTGCATATGGATCAGGACAGTATCCGATCATTAGCGCATAATAATATTGCTTTGATATTGCTCATCATGCTAGTGATCATGATTCTCCAAAATTTATTTACATTTATCCCGCTAATTCTTGTCATCTCCGTTAACATGTCGTTATTCGGCTTTGTAAAAGGATATTTATTTAGCTGGATCTGTAGTGTCATTGGAAGTACACTTATTTTTTTGGCAACTCGCTATTGGTTTCAAAGCCTGCTTACAAAGAATTTGGATCGAAAATATTTGAAGAAGGTAGAAAAGAACGGTTTTTCATTTGTTTTGATGGGGAGAATTTTTCCTTTTGTACCCACTAATTTAATTAACTTATCCGCAGGCATCAGCACTATCAAGACTAAGCATTTTATCATGGCTACAGCTCTAGGCAACATGATCTATTCTTTGGTCCTCTCGGCAGTCGCTCACGGCGTCATTTCTGCTGCAAATGAAAACTTATTCTTTACTATTATTGCCGCAGTAGTTGTACTTGTCATTGTTGTTGGATATAAAGTAAGGAAGAAGCGAAAGCAAAAAGACGTAGAAGGATGACAATCTCGCAGATTTGGATTACGCTACTGAAGTAAGAACCGGAAGCAGCTAAGCAAGGAAAACACCATTTTTGTTTTCTTTGCTTAGCTGTTTTTTTGTGAGATGGGCTTGCCACTCCTTTGTTTAAATTTGTTGAAGAAACCTTTATGATGTAGATATAGAATGGTTTGTTGAAAGGACGGCAGTGCCAAGGATGAAAAAAATCACATTGCAACTTATCGCAGACGAGCTCGGCGTATCCAAGGCGCTGGTATCGAAAGCTTTATCCAATAATTCAGCCGTAAATGAAATGACGAAGGAAACAATTTGGAAAACAGCAGAGAAAATGGGCTACAGAATGAAATTCTCTCGTCATACAACCCCAGCCTCGCGTACGGGAAATCTGGCTGTGCTTATGCCAAGAGCCTATTTGGATGATATGGAATATTGGGGGAAGGTCATCCATGGCATGGAGAAGGAGCTTGCTGCCCACAGCTTTAGTATGATATTGTCCAGCATCGATACATCGCTTCCTCCCAGGGAGGGTCTGCTTTCCAGCATCAATGAGAAAGGTGTGGACGGAGCAGTCGTAATGGGACATTTGCCGGACAGTTACATGGAAGCGCTAAGGGAGAGCGGTACGCCTCTTATTATGGTGAATGCCAATCTGCTCGATTCATCGATTGATCATGTTTTGGCAAATGATTTTCTCGGCGCCTATCATGCGACAAGCTATCTTCTAGAATGCGGACATCGCAGACTTGGATTCGTAGGTGATACGGAAATGACATGGAGCTTCCGAGAAAGAGGACGCGGCTATGAAGAAGCTATTCGCGACTTTAATCGCAAGGACAATGGGGATGCTGCTGCGGTAATGATCGACGGAATTGGTATGAACGAAACGGGCATCTATATGGCGCCAGAATTTGGGAAAGGTCTGGGGCGACAGATGAAGTCGGAGCAGCCTTTGACCGGATTATTTTGCGCAAATGATCTCATAGCGGTTGAGTCTTTAAAGCTATTGAATGAATGGAAAATAAGCTGCCCAGGTCAAGTCTCTGTCATTGGTTTTGATGATTTATCATTGGCAGAAATTATGACGCCAAAGCTAACGACGGTGCGTGTGCCTAAGGCGGATATCGGTGCTCGAGCAGCACAAATGATAATGCGGCGTATCGAAGACGGAAATATAACGCCTGAGCATGTGCTACTCTCGACACGTCTCATAAAGCGCGCATCAGTAGCAAATAATGTTATTGAGCAGAAGCTGCGAAATACGGAACCATGACAGCCATTTTGTCATGGTTTTTTTGTTGGAAATAAATAATTCTTCATATAGTCACATACTATAGCTCTTTCGTGTCATGACGCAGCCCTCGTGTTCGGGTGAAAATGATAGGTGGCTTAAAAATCGAAAAAAAAAAGGAGAAGGTTGCGAAAATGAATGAGAAGAATCATGAGGAAATAAATACGGAAATGGAAATGGATATAGAAATGGAGAAATTAGATAAAAAACGATCATTTTGGCTGTTTCTTGCCTGGGCAGCAGCAGTTCTTGCGACAGCTGGAAGCTTATATTTAAGTGAGTTTTTGCATTTTGCCCCTTGCAGCCTTTGCTGGTTTCAGCGCATATTCATGTACCCCTTGGGTATCATATTAGGAATTGCATATACGAAAAGCGATATAGCGATTGTATCGTATGCCTTGCCTCTTGTTGTTATTGGCGGGGGATTCTCGGTTTATCATACAGTACTGCAAAAGCTTCCTCATGACTCTCCGCTTGCCGCATGCGGACCCGTTTCTTGTCAGGGAGACTATTTGAACTGGTTTGGATTCATTACCATTCCCATGCTTGCGCTTGTCGCGTTTTTAATTATATTAACGGCGCTGCTTCAATTGCGTAAGCTAGAAAAACATTAATTTTATATAGCCCACTCCTGATCTGGAAGTAGACAATTGCATAACTCCGTGATATATAAAGGAAAACAAACAAAGCGGGGGAGGCAGGGAGATTTACATGGAAATGCAATTGCCTATAACGGGAATCGGAGCTACCGAGGAGCATGCGAAAAGGCTTTTAGACAGCTACCGAAGATGGACGGGGTTAGAGCTTATACAGCTAGGTCCATCCAAAACTGCTCAGGAACAGCTTTTTCAAGCACCTATTGTTATTTTGTCACATGGAACTGAAGAGGATCCCGTACTGAATTTTGGAAACCGCAAAGGGCTCGAACTTTGGGAAATGGATTGGCAAACCTTCATCCGGACACCTTCGAGGCTGACAGCAGAGCCGATGGAGCGGCAGGAGCGGGATCGTTTTTTTGAAGCGGTGACTGCCAACGGTTTCGTTGATGATTATACAGGTATACGCATTTCAAGCACCGGACGTCGATTTTTTATTATGAATGCGACAGTCTGGAATATCATAGATGAGAATGATCAATATAGGGGTCAAGCTGCTGCATTCAAGGAATTCCGTTATTTGAATTAGACGTAAAGAGGATAAGCATACATTATTCATTTCGTTATCTTGCTATTATATTCGATTAATCGTACAAACAGCCTCTGGTCAGCTATAGTACATATATAAAACGGATGCATGACAAGGAGCAGCGCTGTGGAAAAATCAATAAAAGAACAGCTATTTGAACTAGTTGATGAGAAGTATCAGAAATTTTCAAGTTCCTTGATTCCCAACGTCAAAAACATTTTGGGCATACGCCTGCCTGAGCTGCGCAAGCTTGCGAAAAAGATCGCGAAGGAGGATTGGCGCTCCTATCTTGCAAATGCTGAAGGGAATTATTTTGAGGAAATGATGCTGCAAGGGATGGTAATCGGTTACGTCAAAACCGATACGGAAGAGATCCTGCGCTATGTTGCGGACTTTGTTCCAAAAATCGATAATTGGTCCGTATGTGACAGCTTTTGTTTAGGATTAAAGTTCACTGCACGAAATAAAGAAAGCGTATGGGCTTTTTTGCAGCCGTATCTCCTATCGGAAAAAGAGTATGAAATACGCTTCGCAGTTGTCATGCTGCTGAATTTTTATATAGAGGAAGAATACATTGTAAGAGTGCTGAACCATCTGGATTCCATCACAAGCAAGGATTACTATGTCAAAATGGCAGTCGCATGGGCTCTATCTATTTGTTATGTGAAGCTGCCTGAGCCAACGATGAAATACTTAATGAGCAACACACTGGATGATATGACCTATAATAAAGCGCTGCAAAAAATAACGGAGTCCTTGCGCGTGGATATGGAAACAAAAACATTGATTCGCGGCATGAAACGAAGATAAGGGATTACCGAGCATCATCCCAATTTCAATAAATTCTGCTCGGTAATATAGGTTGCGGTATTGAATAGAAGAAGGACATCCTTGATGCCTTGTTCCTCCATATAAGCGTTAATACTTCCGTTGTAATAACGAATGTCTATGACATGAATGTCCTGCACATGCTGGGTTAGGAAAGGCAGTACGCTATGTGCATAAGAATCCTTGATTACAAGCAGCTTCTCCAGATCCATTTTTTCAGGAGGAAGCGACGTATGAAGCGTCATTAACGCATGAACGCCACCTTGGAAGTAAGAATATTTATCCTTCTTCGCAAGGAAGCTGCTGTCATACATACTATCCAATGTCTCGTTGGTATCCGCAACATATACCTCTGTAGCGGTATCGTTGTTTGGGATATAAGCTTGGATGGAGTCAGGCGTTAAGCCGCTGAACTGACCGCGTGTATGGTAGCTGCCAAGGAAAGAGTCCGTTATCGTTTCGATATGGAATTCCTTCTCGGAAAGCGGTGTCCAGCCCATTTGCTTGGCATAAGCCGTATAGGCAAGGTATGCGCCATAGGTCGTCCAATGATGATCCGTCTTATAGAAGACAGGACGTGAATCAGAGGAAGCGGCGGGCAGAAAATCAAACCCGTTCATAAACGTTAAGCTGTCTCCAACCTGCTCTCCGATGGATTGATTCACTTCTGCTTGCGGATATGCTTCAGCCAGCCATGGCAATTTTTCTGAATATAAGCCAATGGAGGTTGGTGCAAGCATGAAGGTCATTTTGACATCTGGATGCTTCTCCGCATATGCGCGGACAGCATCTGTATATTTCTGAATGTCTTCAGCATTTGGTTTATCGAACTTTTCAAACAAATAGCCATCCTTGCCCTTATAGATTCCGTTGTTTTCTTGCTGTAAACGGAGCTGTTCCAGCATCGACTTGCTCCATACCCACTGATCCCGAAATGGAAAATGATCGGTAACATAGGTTTCCGTTTCATCGGTAAACTTCTTTGACCATATATTTTCCCAAGACAGCTTCGGCATCTTTTGCAAATAGCGATTTTCGAGATCGGAGAAGGATTTGATCGGAAGCGTAAAAAACAGCAAGGACATGAGAAACAGAATGACTACGAAGCCCCATACGAATGCAAGGTCCGTTTTTCTGCTCATAGCTGCGGGCCTCCTCTACTATTAAAAACGGAAATACAGGAATGGATTAAACGCAGCATCAACCAAGTAAGCAACTGACATGAGAAATAATACGGCATGCCAGCTAAGATTCAATATTGGATGAAAGCTTCGTTTGAATGTAAGCTTCGGCATTGAAGCCATGACTAATAAAACAAATAAAATAGCGTTTGTGTACAGCAAATATAAGCTTTCATTATCCCAAAGGGGACCACCGTTTGCGCCAAACATCGCACTAAAATAAGCGGACATATTCGGCAACTCTTCGAACGCGAAGAATACCCAGCCAATCAGGATAAGGAAGAGGGCATAGCTGTGTCGCAGCCAAATGGGCAGCTTTTGCAGCCATCTGAGCCCGACCCATTTTTCAAAAATAAGGACGACCCCGAAATATAATCCCCACAGCAAGAAGTTCCAGCTTGCACCATGCCATATCCCTGTGAGAAGCCATACGATCAGTATGTTCCGCAGCTGCTTCCATATGCCTTTGCGATTGCCTCCAAGCGGTATATACACGTAATCGCGAAACCATGTGCTCAGTGAAATATGCCATCGTCGCCAGAAATCAGTAATGCTTTGCGCGGTGTATGGCCTATTGAAGTTCTCATTAAACCGGAAACCCAACATAAGTCCGAGCCCAATTGCCATGTCAGAGTATCCGCTGAAATCAAAGTAAATTTGGAATGCAAAGGCAATAATGCCTATCCATGCGGTTAATGCAGGAAGTGTATCCGAGCTTGAGCTGGATATGGTATTCCAAAGCAAACCGATATTGTTGGCAAGCAGCACTTTTTTGGCCAAGCCGATAATAAAACGTCTAACGCCTTCAGCAAATAGCGTTACATCAATCGTACGATGACGCAGCTGTTCCGCGATCGTGGAGTACTGGACGATAGGTCCAGCGACCAGTTGAGGAAATAAAGCAACGAATGTACCGAAATCGATCCAGTTGCGCTGTGCTTTTGCCGTTCCTCTGTAGATGTCTATAATGTAGGACATCGATTGGAACGTATAAAATGATATACCGATCGGCAAAGCCAGCTCGGTTAACGGAATTTGAGTACCTAATAAAGAGTTAACATTATTGATTAGGAAATCGGCGTATTTAAAATATCCGAGTAAGCTTAAATTGACGATGATAGAGGCGACAACAATCCATTTCCGCTGGATGTTGCTCAGCTTTGGACGGCTAAGAAGCAGTCCAAAGCTGTAATCCGTAACTGTGGAGAGCAACATGATTACAATGTATACAGGCTCTCCCCAAGCGTAGAAGATAAGGCTTGTGACGAATAAAACAAAGTTTTTAAGTCGCCAAGGAGAGAGGAAATAGACAAGTAATACAGCAGGCAGAAATAGAAATAGAAAGAGTAGGCTGCTGAATACCAATGTTATTTTTTCGCGAAGAACGTATCAAATTCAGTTAGAAATTTATCAGCCACATCAGAGATGACAAAAAATACATAGTTGCCTTTTACTACGAGCTTGTAGTTCTTTGCATTCTCATATTGATCAGGAAGATACGTCTCGAATTGCTTCTGTACGTCAGCGGCACGTTTCTTAACGCCCTCTTCAACTGCAGCAACATCAGCTGCATTCTTCACTTTGAGAACGGCGATTTCATTAGTTTTAACGTTCATTAGTGGACTCATAATGGTATATTCTTCAAGTAGAGAAGCGTCAAAGTAATACATTTGTTTTACCATATCGTCTTTCATTTCCATAAGTGCAGGCTGTTCAATCTTAGCAAGCATAGCATCAACCATTTGTTTGGTCGTTTGTGTCGTCGTGTACTGCTCTTCTGCAGTACCGTTGCCGTTCGTATTGCCATTCGTATTCTTATTGGTGTCGGAGCATGCTGTAAGCAGCAACCCTAGTACAATAACAAGCATAAAAGACATGTAACTTTTTTTCATTCTGTTCAATCTCCTTGGTGTGTTTTTTTGTTTTACATGTATTCAAACGAGTAGCTTTCTTGTAAGGTTGCATCAAACTCTATTATGGGAATATATACAAATATGATGCATCGGAATTATTATTTCGTATTGTTATTAGCGCAATAATAATTCCGAACGTTACAAGTTGATCACATAGGTTTGATATTCATATAAATACGATCCTCGGAGGTTGCCGTTACTAGCTCACATTTGCCAGCTGCCTCCAGCCTGTCCAAATAGGCAGCAACGCCTAGATAGATAGCAGGCTTGCTTGTCGACATCCGATCGTCACGAACCAGCTTCTGCTCGATAAGAAATTCAGATAGGGAACGCGTACTTATTCTACCGAAAGGCAGTGCATCATCCACAACTTTCTGAGCTGCTGGGGGCAGGTAGAAGGGGTTTTTGCTAGACGGAATCTGGTGAGCATGAGACGCCGTCTCTGCGAAAGGTGATTTTGACTTGGCACTATCGGTAATTTGGGATGAAGTATCCTTATTGCTCTCCTCAATAGAGAAACTCCCCTGACTATTTTCGGGCTCATCAAAAACAAATTCACCTTGGCCAGATGAGAGATCGTCAAATAAGAAAGCAGCCTGTCCCTTAGAAGAGTCTTCGAAAACAACGGAAGCTCCATCTAGGTTTGTTTCTCCAAAGTCGAAAGAGCCTTGACCTTGACTAACTTCAGTTTCACCCTCCTGGGCCAGGTCTTGGTCTGTATCAGCATTATCAGCGATTGACTCATTCATTGCTGTCGAGGATGTTGTAGGAGTGTTGTAGCGCATTGCATTTACAATCCGCTTTTGTCTGCTGGCTTGATCGATCTCGCGCATTCTATTGCGAAGACGAGCAACCTGTCTGTCGAGCAGAGGGAGCTTAACTGAGAGCTGTGCCTCAATATCCTGCGGAATGTCGAGCTCGGCGGGAAGCGGCAGGAACATATGCTGGCTTAGCTGCCAGTTGTCCCGAAACTTGCAAAGCACCTCATTCATTTCAGCATCAAGTACATCAAAGCCCTTTAAAATAGCGGTAATTGCTTTGGCATCTATACCAGTATGCAGCTGTAAATGCTCGATACCAAAATAACGCATCGTATTCGTTGGCAAATGCAGCACTTGATGCTGATAGCGCAGCGATCGCCCGCATTCGCATTTCGTTAAGGGAGACACCTCTCCACTATCGGTAAAGCCCACATAATCCCATTCCTCTATTAAAGCTTGAACATCCTCGAATTCAGCATCCTCCGGGATGAATTGGCATTTTTTACGTGCAAGCTGACGCGCGAAAAGCGTTCTTCTTCCTCTAACCAGCTCATGATGAACAAAATGACGCTGCTCTTCAGACAGCTGCTCCATAATAGAATCGCGCTGCTCCATTGTTAATTCGTACTTCATCTTGTACCTCCAGCTTCCATTTTCCATATTCCTAGGTTGTACGTTTACTCACATTATAAATGTGTGTGATGGATAAGTCATTAGTACCCCTTATGGAGCGGGTGTTAAGCATGCTAATAAGTTTATCGTCCAGCGTTGTATGACAATCGTTTATAATAGGTGGAGATAAAGAAAGTCATTAGCAGCTTTTGCTTAAGGAGGCAATTATAATATGTCGGGCAAGAAAGAAAAAATTGAAGCGCCAAAAATACCAGAGGGTTTAGAATTATTAGACGTACCGGATTACGAGTGGGCGGATGAATATGAAATAAGCGATAGCATGATCAAAGATTGCAATATCAATAATCAGTCTGCCTATAAGCCTTGTTTCGATCGTGTCGTGTTTAATAATGTTGTGTTTCGCGGAACGATTTTGCGGCAGGCTGAGTTTACCGATGTATCCTTTGAAAATTGTGATTTGTCGAATATTGACCTGAGCGAGGCGATTTTTCACCGTGTGAGTTTTCAAAACTGTAAGCTATTAGGGATGGATCTTACAGGTTCAACGTTACGGAATGTAGTCTTTCAGCAGTCCTATGCCGATTATGCTGTTTTGCGCTTCATGAATGCAAAGGATGTTAAATTTGAAAAATGTTCAATGGCTAAGGCAGATATGTCCAATTTGACCATCTCTAAATTCTATTTGAAGGAATCGAATATTGATCAAGTTCAGCTTTCTCAGACGAAGCTGGGCGGTATCGATATTAGTACCTGTGAGTTTAATGGTTTAGGCGTGACCATTGAGGATTTAAGACGCTGCATCATATCCCCTGCACAAGCAGTTACGCTCGCGACTACCTTTGGATTGATTGTTAATGATGGTTCATTGAACGAGGAGTAACCGAATACTTGGGGCATGGGGCATGGGGCATGGTTGGAGGCTGGGGCTTTCTTCTTACTCAGGAGTCTAGAATTACGAAATGGCCCTCAATTTCAAAGAAAGAAAGCGCCAGCCATTTCATGATCCCAAGTGGATAATCTTTATTTGGTGTAATACATAAAGCCAATTGCTCCCGGCCCTGTATGTGTCGTAATGACAGGAGTAGCGGGTTGTATACGTACGGGTACAGAAACAATGCGGCCAATTTCTTCACGAAGCTTTTCAGCTAATGAAAGGTTATCCGCATGAGAAATGCCAATTTCAGCAACTTCTTTTCCTTTAATATCCTCAATGAACCGTTCCATTAATCGTTGGACGATTTGAGTCGTTGTTCGAACCTTGGCAAAGGGTGTATAAACTCCTTGTTCCAGCATAGCAATCGGCTTGATGCTAAGGACTGTGCTAATCCAGCCTTTTGCTTTGCCGATACGTCCTCCCTTGACCAGATTATCAAGTGTTAATACGACTACAAATAAAGTGGTATTAGTCAGAATTTCTTTTAGACGCTGAGTAATCGATTCGAGTGAGGATTTCTCTTCGGCCATCTTTGCTGCTTCAATGACTTGAAATCCAAGTGCTTGCGAAATCATCTGGGAATCGACGACAACGACATTGCTTGATGACATCTCCGCTGCCGCACAAGCTGTTGCATAGGTGCCGCTCATTCCGCCTGTCATATGAATGGAGAGAATCAAATCGCCGTTGCTTCCAAGACGATCATAGGTTTCTACAAATATACCTACAGATGGCTGAGATGTTTTCGGGAGCTCCGGAGCGGTTTTCATTTTCTGAATAAACTCAATAGGAGAAATGTTGACATTATCTTCATAGGTTTCCCCGTCTACATAAACGGATAAAGGAATGACTTCCACCTTATGTTGTTCCAGCAGTTCTCTAGGCAGGTCTGTTGTGGAATCTGTAACGATCCTTATTCCAGGCATGGGCTAGCCTCCTTAGTTGTTAGAGCGATCATCATATTCGTTTATGGTATGGTAAAATATCTTGGAGCATAATCTAGCATCTGTTGTAACCGTTATCTACCTATTAGAATAGTTAATGTCGGAGGGCATGTCAAAAAAGTCTTTACCCCTTTCATTCAACGAGTTCATGCATATTCCTATAAGTGGATGCTGCTAACGTTTGTTCGACCTTAAAAAATGATATAATTGTTCAAAAAGATTCGATTAATATGGAAAACGATGATATGATTTAGACAAAGAAAAACGACGATTAATTGCACGCTTATAGGAGGCTAGTTACAGATGGAGTACATCAGTACAAGAGGTAATGTTGGGAAAATAGGTTTTATCGATGCCTTTATGATGGGTCTAGGAAATGACGGAGGTTTGCTGGTTCCAAAAGATATTCCGGTTTTTTCAGCTGAGACATTGAAGGAATGGCAGGAGCTCAGCTATCAGGAGCTGGTGCTTCGTATTTTTTCTTATTTTACAAACGGTGAAATTCCAGAGCAGGATCTAAAAGAAATGGTGTACGCGAGCTACTCCACTTTCCGTGATCCAGAAGTGACGCCGGTTCGCAAATTGAAGGATGACCTTTATTTGCTTGAGCTGTTCCATGGGCCGACCTTCGCTTTTAAAGATATTGCATTGCAGTTTATGGGTCAGCTCTATACGTATGTAGCTGCCAAACAGAATAAGAAAATTCACATTCTTGGCGCGACTTCAGGTGATACTGGAGCATCCGCAATTGAAGGCGTGAAGGGCAAAGACGGCATCAAAATTTGTATTTTGCATCCGCATGGCAAAGTGAGCAAGGTGCAAGAGCTGCAAATGACGACTGTACAAGATGATAATGTATTAAACCTGTCGGTTGACGGCAACTTTGATGATTGCCAACGTATGATTAAGGATCTGTTCGCAGACCTTGACTTCAAGGCGACGAACCAGCTTGCTGCTATTAATTCCATCAACTTTGTACGAATTTTGGCGCAAACGGTTTATTACTTCTATGCTTACTTCCAAGTTGCGAAGGAAACGGATGCCAAAGAAGTAAACTTTAGCGTTCCAACAGGCAACTTTGGCGATATTTTCGCAGGTTATTTGGCTAAGCGGATGGGACTTCCAGTAGGCAAGCTCATTCTGGCTACCAATGAAAATAATATTTTAGAGCGATTTATTCTTGAGGGTGTATACAAGCCAGGCGATTTCCGCAGCACATACAGCCCATCAATGGATATTCAAGTCGCGAGCAACTTCGAGCGCTATTTGTATTATGTGTTGGGCGAGGATTCCGAACAAATCCGTAAGCTGATGGATGGATTCAAGGCAGATGGACAAATTGTTATCTCTGGCGAAGCACTAATCAAGGTGCAAGCAGAGTTCGGTGCGCATGGCGTACAAGGGCAAGAATGTCTAGAAACAATTAAGAAATATGAGTCGGATAATGGCTATTTGCTGGATCCGCATTCCGCTTGCGGCGTAGCAGCAGCGGATAAATACAGCAGCGAGCAAGGCATTACGATATCACTTGCCACTGCTCATCCTGCAAAGTTTAATGAAGCGATTGTGCTTTGCGGCTTAGAGCAGCAATTTCCTGAGCAAATCTCGGCTTTATTCGAGAAACCACAGCGTCAGACACGTGTAGACGGTTCGCTAGAAGCGATTGTGCGTGAGCTTGAAGCATTCTATAACGCTCGTTAATCGTAGCGCTTAGCAAATGTGCATGGAGAGTCATAAAAGAAGGAGGAGAGTATGCGACATGCATACTCTCCTCCTTCTTTTTCCTTAAGCTTCTTGTTTTTGTATTTTCGCAGGATTATTGATTTTGTAAGGAACGGGATGCTTCGTTAGCTTCTTAGCGACAACCTTACATTCAAAGGTGAGAACATCGCCAACTTCCAGCTCGAATTTTTTAAGCGTATTGCTATGGCTTGACCAGGCTGTTTCAAGCGCGGTTTCAGGCTCCAAAATAGAAACTGCTTCGTAGATAACGACTTCATCCTCGGTATCGGAGAAGTTGTTAGGCACTGTCGTGAACTCTTTTACTGTAGCTGTCACTTTAACCTTCTCTTCAGGCAATTGAAGCTTTGGCGCTTTTTCTTTCTTGGCTTTGCTCTTTGGCTTTGCTTCTGCTGGGGGGGCATCCGACTCAAGATTCTCTGTTGATGCCACTGCTATTTTTGCTTCCTCAACAGAAACAGCCATAGCTTCACTAGCAGCCTCATCCAGCTGTATTTCAAGCTCCGCACCTTCAGTCTGAGCAGCTTCTTCACTAACTAAGCTAACCTTTTGACCGTAATTCGCCGCCTGCATCTCCTTCAAGTAAGAGGGATGGATGCAGTGCTGCTGTTCATTTTCAAATTGAATGACCGCAGTCATTCTATCGGCATAACCTATAATACTGCAGGATAGATTCATTCCGTTTCCTTTATAGAAAAAAGCTTTCGTCTTTGCGGCTTTGCCAGACAGCAAGCCCCACTCTTTGCATTGTTCCATTTGTTCCGCTTCATCTTCAAAGGCGATAAACGTCTCTGGTTTGATAACGAATGTATGTAGCATATCTTCTCCGCCTTCCGTTTTAAAATCGAGTATTACAGCAACGACAAAGGAAGTCAAGCAGTAAGCTTGAAAAAGAGTCATCCTTGATAACTTTCTGGAAGCATAGTGAATAATAAAGGATGGAGAGGTATAATTGTAATTAAAGTTATCGATGGAAAGCATATATGCAACAAGTACAATGATCAAAGCAAGGAGACTGATATGATAATTATCAAGACTAAAGAAGAGATACTGAAAATGAAAGCTGCTGGTGAAATTTTAGCAGCCTGTCACCGAGAGCTAAAAAAAATCATTACGTCTGGTATAACCACAATGGAAATCAATCAGTTTGCTGAGACTTTCATGAAAAATCACGGCGCTACACCTGAACAAAAGGGTTACCACGGCTATCCTTACGCTACTTGTACCTCCGTCAATGATGTCATTTGTCATGGTTTTCCGAACAATACAGTGTTGGCGGATGGAGATATAATAACGGTTGATATGGTTGTTAATTATAATGGCTGGCTGGCTGACTCTGCTTGGTCATACGGTGTAGGCAATGTGTCTGAAACGTCACAGAAGCTGCTCGATACGACGAAGGAAGCCCTTTATAAAGGGATTGAAAAAGCTGTAGTCGGCAATAAGATCGGAGATATTGCCAATGCTATTCAGGTCTATTCAGAGGCTCAGGGCTTCTCTGTAGTAAGAGATTTTATTGGCCATGGCATTGGTCAAAAAATGCATGAGGAGCCTCAGGTTCCCCATTACGGGCCGGCAAATCGCGGTACACGCCTTAAGCCAGGTATGGTGATTACGATTGAGCCCATGTTGAATACGGGTACGTATCATGCCAAAATAGATTCAGATGGATGGACCGCAAGAACAGTTGACGGCGGTCTTTCGGCTCAATATGAGCACACGCTTGCGATAACAGAGGATGGTCCTCTTATTTTGACGGAGCAATAGAACATTCATGTGAATACGATGACACCCTTAGAGCTTTGGCTTTGGGGGTGTTTTTGCATTGTTAATTTGAAGGAAGAGAAGATTCATCGGCATGCGATAATAGGTTATTCTCCTATAAATGCCAGTCCGGTGTCTCTTAGTTTCGCTCCAAAAATACACGCTATTCTTTTTTATTTACCTATATTATAATAATCTTCATCCCAATAATCCAACTATTACCAGTTGTTCGTTTTACATCTAATTCTATAGAAATATAAGAAACGAGTATATTTGCAGGAACGCTTTGTAAAAGAAATGAGCTTAAGCGAAAGGAGATTTCTAATGGAAAAAGGACTTATTGTATTTCTGAACGGAACTTCTAGTGCAGGGAAAACAAGTATATCAAAGAGCTTAATAGAATTATCAGATATGTCATTTATGCATCTATCTGTTGATGAGTTTTCAATGGGTATCTTTCAAAGCTATTTAGGATGGATGCAGAGTCAAAACCCTAAGCTAGAAGAAATTAGCGAAGAACAGAAGCAAGCTTGCGGTGAAATATTAACAAAACCTCTTGTTACTCTCTTTCATACGACCATTAAATGTCTTTCAGAGATTGGCACGACTGTCATTGTCGATCATGTAGCGGGAGCCAATAAGGAGTGGCTTTCGGAGTGTGTCCAGTTGTTAGAGGGCAATCCGGTTATGTATGTAGGAGTGAAATGCTCACTGGAGGAGCTGGAGAGAAGAGAGACAGCAAGAGGGGACAGACATATCGGATTAGCGAAATCGCAATTCGAAAGTATGCACGCTCATGGAAATTACGATATAGAGGTAAATACCGACCAGATGAATGCGCAGGAGAGCGCTAAATTGATCTTTGATGAGATTAATACGGGTAAAGCGTTTAAAGCATTTCAATCGCTTAATCTTTGAGATGCTTTGACTATATAGCAGCGATTGAATTCAAAAAATGATAATGAGGAGAAGTGGAACATGTCCGAAAAGCTTAGCTCGCTTAGCATATTAATGGTTTCTGATTTGCCGAAGGCTCAAACGTTTTATCGTGATATATTAGGCTTCAACGTTACCGATTGGTGGGCAGAGCGCGGCGGCTTGGAGGGCGTAGCATTAAAGCTGTTTCAAGCAGCTAATCCTGCTGATGTACGACCGAATCCACGTCCCGCAGGCGGTGGTTATGCCGTAGATATTCAGGTATACACCAGCACTTGGCGACAATTGGATGCCTTATATGAAGAGTTTCGCAGTAAAGGCGCCATTATTTCAGTAGAGCCGATGATTTATGCAAACGGTGGACCGTGGAAGGAATTCGTAGTTGAGGATATGGATGGCTATCATCTAGCCTTTGGCGGTACGGATGGCGACCCGAGCGGTTCATAGATCAGGTGTAGAGCTAAAAATTAGCTCTATTCAGATCGTCAATGCCCAAAAACCACCTCAAATCCATCATAAGCAAGTGATTAGAGCTAGAAACTAGCTCTAATCACTCCAAACTAGCTAAAACTGAACAAATAGAGCTAGAAATTAGCTCTATTCTAATCGCCAATGCCCAAAAACCACCTCAAATCCACCATAAGCAAGGAAATAGAGCTAGAAACTAGCTCTAATCACTCCAAACTAGCTAAAACTGAACAAATAGAGCTAGAAATTAGCTCTATTCATATCGCCTATGTCCAAAAACCAGCTCAAATCCGCCATAAGCAAGTGAATAGAGCTAGAAACTAGCTCTAATCACTCCAAACTAGCTAAAACTGAACAAATAGAGCTAGAAATTAGCTCTATTCATATCGCCAATGCCCAAAAACCACCTCAAATCCACCATAAGCAAGTGATTAGAGCTAGAAACTAGCTCTAATCACTCCAAACTAACCAAAACCGACCAAATAGAGCTAAAAATTAGCTCTATTCTAATCCCGTACGCCGCAAACCGACGAAAACTCGCTACAAACCCATCAACTCCAAAGAAAAAAGGCTGTCCCACAAGGTCATTGACCTTGCGAGACAGCCCTTTTCTTTATTACTTAAGCATAAACATTCGTTGCTTCAACCATCCAGCCAAATGGATCAGCAATTTTGCCCATTTGAATGCCGGTTAGAGTGTCATATAGCTTTTTGGAAAGCTCACCGGTTTGGCCTTCGTTGATAACAAGAACCTCATCCTGCCAGTTCAACTCACCGATCGGTGAAATAACTGCTGCGGTACCCGTACCGAAAGCTTCCTCCAGCTGGCCGTTACGACTAGCCTCATATAGCTCTTCAATCGTAATTGGACGCTCTTCAACAGGAATATTCCAATGCTTCAATAGATGAATAATAGAGTTGCGAGTCACGCCGTCCAAAATACTGCCGTTTAGCATTGGTGTATGAACGGTGCCGTTAATTTTGAAGAAGACGTTCATGCTGCCAACCTCTTCGATATATTTGCGGTGAACGCCGTCGAGCCAGAGCACCTGCGAATAACCTTTTGCGGAAGCAAGCTCCTGTGCTTTAAGACCAGCAGCATAGTTGCCGGCAGTCTTCGCTTCACCCACGCCGCCTTTTACAGAGCGAACGAAATGCGATTCAACGAAGATTTTAACCGGATTAACACCTTCTGAATAGTAGGCGCCTACCGGCGACATGATGATGATGAATTGATATTGTGTGGATGGTGCTACACCAAGCTGCGGCTGAGTTGCAATAACAAAAGGACGAATATACAGCGACGTGCTTGGGGCTGTAGGAATCCAATCCTGATCAACATCAATCAGCTTCTTCAATGCTTCGATTGTAAAATCGACATCAAGCTCAGGAACGCTTAAACGTTCATTAGAACGGTTCATCCGTTGTATATTTTTTTGTGGTCTAAATAGTAGAACACGACCATCATCGGTTTTGTAAGCTTTTAAACCTTCGAAAATGGTTTGACCGTAATGAAATACTTTAGCTGCAGGGTCCAATACGATTGGTTGATACGGGATAATACGCGGTGAATGCCAGCCCTTATCGGAATGGTAATCCATAATAAACATATGGTCCGTAAAATGATTGCCGAATCCAAGCTGATCGGCGGATGGTTGTTGTTTCTTGTTTTTCGTTAATTCGATTTCAAATGATTGAGGCAAATGGTCCATCTCCCTTTAATGATCGATAAATGAATTGGTTAATTGAATGCTAACACTACATGCGATATATTTAAAATATCTATTTTATTGAATGGCCATACCTTTTGGGTATACATGATCGGGGTGATCGATATGGACATACGGCAATTAAAGTATTTCTTAACTATAGCACAAGAAGGACAAGTTACGCGCGCAGCAAAGGTACTAAACATTGAACAACCTCCCCTCAGCAGACAGTTAAAGCTAATGGAAGAGGAGCTTGGCGTTAAGCTCTTTGAAAGAAATGGGAAGGGGCTTAACCTCACTGAATCAGGAGAATTGCTTAAGAAAAAAGCAGAATCGCTTCTTCTTCAATTCGATGAATCCATAAGAGAAGTGAAAGGAATGGAGGAAGGGGTGCGCGGCATCCTATCGATCGGCTCCGTTGTTTCCTGCATTTCCCTGCTGCCAAAGCGAATTGAGCTGTTTCGGGAAAGGTATCCTCAGGTTACTTTTAAGATATCCGAGGGTGATCACTTTTATTTAGGCGATAAGCTGGAGAAGCGGGCGATTGATCTGGTGGTAGCTAGACTTCCATTTGAAGCGCAGAAGCATCCACAGCAGTATTCCGTATTACCGCTGCCGTCTGATCCATTTGTTGCAGTTATTCCAAGCTCATGGACGGAATACTCCAGCAAGGAAACGATCCACATGATGGATCTAGCGCAGTTTCCTTTCCTTACATTAAAGACAGACAAAACGACTCGCATGCATGAGCAGGTTGTGAATGAATGCAAACACCACGGCTTTGTGCCTAATATTATCTGTGAATGCTCAAGTGTTGCGATTATTATGTCCTTAATAGCAGGCGGTATTGGTGCCACAGTGTTTCCGAAATCGGTCATGTCTTCCTTCCCCAGCACCGTTGTGAAAATGCTGCATATTGAAGATGCCGACTTTGAGTCCGATGTCGGAATCCTGTGGTTAAAGGATCACTATTTGTCCAAACGTGCGAAACAGTTTATCGAGAGCTTTCGTGAGGAGTTATAGTTCAGTCTAATGAGGTGAAGCATAACAAATGACTAATCCTATAAATGAGTTGAGAATAAAGCTGAAGCAATATAATCAGGAGCATTTGCTGCCTCTTCTGGATAAATTACCGATAACGGAGAAAAATAAACTAACAGAACAATTGAGTGCCATTGATCTTGAACAGCTAATGACGGTTATACATAACAAAGACGCAGCTACCGCCCAACCGCGAAACATTTCGCAAATATATGATGAAGACTGGTACAACTATAATAAAGAGGAACAAGATGCTTTTACGAAAAAAGGGATGGAACTTCTGCAAAATGGGGAAGTTGGCGTTATCGTAGTTGCTGGAGGACAAGGGAGCCGCTTAGGCCATGATGGTCCAAAAGGGACATTGGATATTGGTCTTCCATCAGGCAAGTCGTTATTCCAACTGCAAGGGGAGCGTTTACTGAAACTCTCCGCTCAAGCTGGGAAATACATACCCTGGTATATCATGACGAGTCCAGAAAATCATCAGGATACGGTAGATTTTTTTGAAGCTGCTCAGTATTTCGGTTATCCGTCGGAGGACTGCTTCTTCTTTCAGCAAAATACGATGCCTGCCTTGGATCATGAGGGCAGGTTGATCCTTTCGGAGGATGCTTCACTAAAGCTAGCGCCAAGCGGGCATGGGGATTGCTTCGCTTCCTTGAAGAGATCCGGAGCACTGGCGGATATCAAGCGACGAGGTCTAAACTGGTTATTTTATTGCAACGTAGATAATGCTCTTATTAAAATAGCTGACCCTGCTTTTATTGGCGTCGCAGCCACGAAGGATCATCCCATTGCAACGAAAGTGGTTGAGAAGATGAATCCAGATGAGAAGATCGGTATCCTTTGTTTGAACAATGGTCGTCCGACTGTTTTTGAATATAACGAGATTCCAGATCAGCTATTGAAAGAGAGAGAGCCTAGCGGCAGATTGCTTTATCATTTGGGCAACATATCTATCCATTTGTTTAAAGTGGATTTTGTAGAGGCGTATGCGGACGCGGACATTCCCTTCCATGTCGCTTCCAAGAAGATGGACTATATGGATGCAAAGGGCAGTATGATTTCACCGGATGAGCCTAATGCTTATAAGCTTGAACGTTTTATTTTTGACTTTTTTCCTTTGACAGCGGAAATGACCGTATTGATGGGGAGGCGTGAGGAAGAGTTTGCCCCTGTGAAAAATAAAGATGGAGAAGATAGCCCAGAAAGCGCACGTAAGCTTGTTCTTCAGCTGCATGAGAAATGGCTGCTTGCGGCTGGTATGCCGATTGAGGAACTGGGATCAGGAGAGTTTGAGGTGTCTCCATTGCTTTCATATGGTGGAGAAGATTTGGACACCCGTATTTTATCTGATCTCCTCAGAAAGAGTTGAGCAATTATTGTAGGAAGTATATAATAAATGGAATGAAATCACGACACTAAAGCGGGCAGCTTTAGTGTTTTTTTACGGCCTTCAGAAGGGTTATCAGAGCGAACTTGAAAAAAGAGGGACTAGCTTACCCATCCTTATTCAAAATGAATGAGCTGTTAAAGGCTGGCGGGGCATAAAACAAAGCCTGTTTAAGCATGCAGACTCATCAAAGGGGTTATATGTAATATAAGAATTTATGATAAATAAACATCATTATACTTATTGGTAAATGGTATTAAAATTCGATATTATGTATTATTATACAATGTATATAAAAAGAGTCGGATTTAAATAAGTTTTATCATAAACTTATATTCTATTATTAAGCATGAAGTAAGGGGACTATGAAGTGAGAGTTTCGCTAGAGCTTGTTCCAAGAGATGCAGAAGGGCTAAGAGAAGAGCTGGCACTAATAAAATCTCAATTTCCTTCTATCAATACGATTAATATTCCAGATTTAACGAGGTTCGACCTTAGAAGCTGGGAGGCAACAAGCCTCTCCAAACCTTTCTATAAAAATTCTATTCCGCATATACGTGCAATGGACTTTGATGCTAGAGAGCCCTTTCGAATGATTGAGTTTCTGGATACGCACCAAATTGCTGAAGTGCTCGTTGTTACGGGAGATGCTCCTAAAAATAGCGATCATGAGGTTTATCCTACGACCTGTATTGAACTGATTTCAAAAATCAAACGAGAGCATCCGCACATGAAGGTATATTCGGCGATCGATCCTTACAGAGACAGTATTCGCAAGGAATATGATTATGTGCAAAGGAAGCTGGAGGCGGGTACGGATGGCTTCTTCACTCAGCCTTTCTTTGATCTGCGATTAATGGAGCTTTATTCGGAAATGCTGGATGGCGCTGATATATTCTGGGGTGTTTCGCCTGTCATTTCGGACAAGTCCAAAAAATACTGGGAAACGAGAAATAATGTCGTTTTTCCTAAGGACTTTCAACCGACACTAGAGTGGAATATCGATTTTTCGAGAAGAGCGCTAGCTTATACGGAGCAAACGAATAGCAATATTTATTTTATGCCTATTAAAGTGGATCTTACAGCTTATTTCGACGGTGTTTTTGGCAAAGTGCTGGTATAAGCGTTTCTTTTGCTGGAATGACTTGTATCACTTGAATCTTCAACTTGTCCCCTCCATACAATAAAGAAAGTGGGCTTATGCTCATGTTATCGAGGCTAATATGGCTTCGAAAACCTTTAGGAGGATACGACAGACATGAAGATAACCGTGCGTCGTGGCGATACATTATGGGCTTACAGTCAGTTATTCCAAATAACGCTTCCACTGCTGCTTGATTCTAACCCAAACGTCAATCCGGATGCATTAATGCTAGGTCAGACCATTGAAATACCGGGTTATACGGTTAGTGTTCACAAAGTAGCACAAGGGGAAACGCTTTGGCAGATTGCGAACGTTAACGGAGTTTCATTGGATGCGCTCATGCTGCTTAATCCTATGGTGCAGCCTAATGCGCTGCGTGTTGGACACATGATTCGGATTCCTAAGCGCGTAACAGCGATGGTTGTTCAAACGACACGTCCTTATGATTATGGCGATATGCTGGAGGATCTTGACCGGCTTGCAGCGATCTATCCCTTTATGCGTCGTCAAAGCATCGGTTCCTCTGTTATGGGGAAAGCTCTCCCGGAAATTCGTATTGGCAGAGGCTTGAAAGTCGTTCATGCAAATGCGTCCTTTCATGCAAACGAGTGGATTACGACACCGGTGCTCATACGTTTTCTTAATGAATATTTATTGGCGCTGACGAACAACGGCAGCATTCGTGGACTTGCAATGAATCCTCTTTATTTGTCAACGACGCTGTCTCTCGTTCCAATGGTGAATCCTGACGGCGTGGATCTTGTTATTAACGGCCGGCCAAGCCAAGAGCCATATCGAAGCAATGTGCTTGCCATAAATGGAGGAAGCGAAGACTTTAGCGGCTGGAAAGCCAATATTCGCGGAGTGGATTTAAATAACCAATTCCCTGCATTATGGCAGCAAGAAGCAGAGAGAGGTCCTCGCGTTCCTGCGCCCCGGGACTATGCGGGTACAGGCCCGCTTACGGAACCGGAATCGCAAGCGATGGCAGAGCTAACGCGTAACAATAATTTCAGTCGTATCCTGGCATTTCATACACAAGGAAAAGTAATCTTCTGGGGCTTTCAGGGTCTTGAACCTCTGCCAGAATCACAAATACTTGTAAATGAGTTTGCGAGAGTCAGCGGTTATAGAGCCGTTCAATATGCAGACAGCTTTGCAGGCTATAAAGATTGGTTTATTCAAGATTGGCGTAGACCTGGCTTTACGATTGAGGTTGGCCAAGGTACCAATCCGCTGCCATTAACGCAGCTTGAGGAAATTTATCAGGATAGTTTAGGTATTCTGCTTGTTGCGTTATATAAATAATATAAAATGAATGAGGCTATCCCGATCATGAACCATTTCGGGGATGCCTTTTTCTTTTTTTACATGGAATGATGATTATTGCGTTTGCTCTGACCAAAGCTCCGTATATATATCAGAGCACATGAGTAATTGATCATGTTTGCCTTGTGCGGTAATTTGACCGTTATCCATTACGAAAATAACATCAGAGCGTAAAGCAATATTCAATCGATGTGTTATGAAAATAAGCGTCGTTCCTTTCATTTTTGCAAGCATGTTATCAAGCATTCTTCGCTCGGTTCCTTGATCTAGTGAAGAGGTTGCCTCATCAAGAATGAGGATAGCTGGCTTCCGAAGAAATGCGCGCGCCATACTGATTCGCTGCCGTTCTCCGCCTGATATTTGCAGAGCCTGTTCACCAACTTGCGTATACAAGCCCTCGGGCAGACTAGAAATCCACTCTTCCAATTCTGCCATACGGACAGCTTCAAGAACGGATTCGATCTTGAACGCCTCACTGCCGTATAAAATATTGTCTAGAATTGTTCCGCTTCTAAGCATAATATCCTGCGTAACCGCTAGCACCTTGCTTCTATACCAAATCATATCCAATTGATGAAGAGGAGTACCATTCAAACCTATATAACCAGCATGGGGTTGTCGAAGCCCTACCATCAGTTCACCAAGCGTTGATTTGCCTGACCCTCGATGCCCTACAATGGAAACAACAGAGCCTTCTTCTATGCAAAAGTTAAGCTCTTGCAACACTTGCTTCTCCTCATAAGAGAAGGACAAATGCTCGCCTTCCAGCCTCAGCGGCACCGTGGGTATAGATCCATTGCGATCTTGCTTTACTGGAAAGCTGATAGCTGCTGTACGCTCAACTGCCGGAACAGCTCTTATGACGTCCAGAACCATTTCAATAAAAGAAACACCAAATGGGCGCAGCCAATTATAAACAGTGACAAAGGCCACTAAAGAACCGATGGACAGCTGCTGTTGCAGAACAAACCAGCCGCCAACCACGTAAACGACTACAAGAATGATTGCGTTTAATAGCGAAGTGACCAGACGAACAAGATGTGTGGTCATCATGTTTTGTTTCGTGTAGATCCATTCCTGATTCAAGAAGTCTTTAACATTCCCGAGCGCGTGTTCTTCTTGTCCAGTTGCTTTGATGAAGGAAGCACTCGATACAAGTTCTCGTACTTTTTCCGATACAGAAGAGTTTTGCTTTGCTGTTAAAGCAGCCTGGCGTTTTACTTTTGGACCTAGAATCGACGTGAGAACAGCTTGTCCAGCCCATATGATGAGAACGACTCCGCCTAATGCGGGCTGTAAATAAATTAAAATGATCGAACCGCTAATAATAGTAACAATGTGGAAAATCATAAATCCTAGATGCCCGTTAACCATCTCGGTCAATAACCGAGTGTCATCTAGTATGCGAGTCATAAGATCGCCATATCGGCGCTTGCTCAGCCAATCCAGTGGTTGATGCTGGATGCCATTATACAAATCTGCACGTCCTCCAGCAGATAAGCGAATGAAGACTCTGCCCCACATGTTCTCAAATATAATCATCATACTGCCTGTAAGTGGTGCGACCACCATGCATAAAGTAACAATAACGAGGAGATTCCAATTTTGCTGCGGAAGGATAGTTTCTAATATGTACTTCGATAGGAAGGGAGGAATCATAAATAAGAGGCTTCCTAGTATGTTTTTCATTAAAATAAGAGAAATATTGTTTCGATAGGCTAATAGCTGTTCCTTTACATAACGTGCAATAGCTTCCTTTTTATTTAATGCTGGCAATAGGCTCTCGTTCATGATTCTCCCCTCCTTCCATCGTTAAATGTTGATTCGATTGCTGTACATCATTCATCTCCTGCTGCCAAAGCTTGCTGTAAAGACCTCCTGCACGCAAAAGCTCCTCATGAGTTCCCTGCTCTACTAATTCGCCTTGGTCAATGACTAGAATACGGTCAGCCATAACAGCTCCGCGCAGTCGATGAGTGACATTGATTCGCGTTATGCCTTTAGCAAACTTATTTAAAGCGTCATAGACGTTGGTTTCGCTCTTCTGATCCAGTGAGGAGGTGGCTTCATCGAGCAGCAGGATGTCTGGTCTCTTGAGCATAATGCGGACAAATTCGAGTAATTGCCGTTGTCCGCCTGAGAGCGTATCCCCATTAGGACCTAACATAGATTCATAGCCTGTGGGAAGTCCAGCAATAATGTTATCTGCGCCAAACACCCTCATCCATTGATCCAGTGAGGCTTCATCTGCTCCTGCAAGATAAGTTAAGTTGCGATAGAGCGTGTCTCTGAACCAAACACCTTCCTGCATGACATAGCCGACTCGGCTGCGGAGGGTAGACGCATCCAGCTCCTGCAGAGGAACACTGCCGATCGCAATATGACCTGCTGTTGGCTCCTGCAAGCGTAAAATAAGCTTAAGCAGTGTGCTCTTTCCTCCACCGCTAGGACCAACTATGGCGACATGCTCGCCTGGTGCAATCATAAAGCTAAGATTCCGAAGCAAGTCACCTCGTTCACCGGCGACATGGACACCCTTGAATGAAATAGCTCTTTCACGATAGCTGCCCATTTTTTTCAATCCGATTTGTTTGCCGGGCTCACTGGGAAGACGTAAATATTCTAAAATGCCGTGAATGCGAGCCCCTATATCCGCAAGACTTACATATAATTCGAAAAAGGAGCGCACTGGCGCATTAATTGCCGGTATAAAAGCGATTATCGTAACTAATTGTCCAACAGAAGCTTCACCTCTAATCATTTGCCATCCAGCAAATAGAAAGATAAGTGCTGGTGCCAATGAATCAGGTACGCGCGGGAATGTTCGATACATACTCTCTACGAGTCCTTCCTGATATTTAAGATCAGACCATTTCTGTTGCTCCGTGCTGAAGCTTTCAAATTGTTGACGCTCGGTTCCGTATATTTTGGTTTGCTTCATTGTATCCAGTTTTTCGAGAAGGCTTTGACGTAGAGAAGCATCATGGAGAACTAGCTTTTTTCGAGCAATACCTCTTTTTTTTCCGAAAATATGTACAGGAATGAACACAAGCAGATAGGAGGCTATTAGAATCACAGCAAGCTGCCAGTTCCAATTGAAGATGACGAGCATGGCCGCACTGGCGAGAAGAAGCTCTTGAATAAACCCGGGAAGCGTGGATAAGCCAAATTGCTGTATGACTCTCGTGTCTTGTGTAATGCGTTGAAGGAGTTCGCCGCGAGCTGTTTTTGTGAAAAAAGGGGATGAGGTGCGTAATACAGCAGCAAGCGTCTCTTCAATAAGCGAGTAGGAAAGACGAAGCATAGCTTTTGCAGAAACATACGCCCGAAAAGAGAAGCAAAGCTCTGTTAACAGCAAAGCGCTAAGCAATAGTAATGAGATTTGAATCATATGTTTTCCGCTGTGAAGAGTGATGTTGTCTATTAATTTTCCAATTAATACAGGAGCTGCAGCTCCACAAATAACGGCTGTCACCGTCAGCAAACTAATCAGCACGAAAGCCCCTTTAGCGCGGCTTAATTGTGCTATAAAGAAAACCATCCATTCCGGCATTTTAAACAAGCAAGTAACCACCCTTTTGAAAATGAAAGTAGATGTATCGTAGCAGTCGCTTCCAAATAAGGTCAAACGGTAAAAACGTGTGTTCGTATAAATGATCTGCTAGATAAGACTAGGGCGCAGAGACTTTTCTGAAAATGAATGCTTGAAATTGCTCGTTTTTTCTCGGCTTTTCTTAGTTTATTAAAACAATTTTTGGATGAAAAATGAGTAGACAGAGTGTATGGCATCCCTTAAAATGAAATTCATGCTTCTAATTACAAATATATCCAAACTAGGAGGGGTGTTTGATTATGCAACAAACGATAGGGATACATGAAGGTTGGACGGATGCGAAGCCGGAGGACGTTGGTTATGATGCGGGAGCTATTCAGAGACTAGATGATCATTATGCCGAACTGATCAATCAGAAAACGATCCAAGGCGCAAGCTATCTGTTATCGAGACGCGGCAAAGTTATTGCGCATCGCGCAATGGGCAAGCTGCGCTCCTCAGAGAGCAGTCCGGAACTACAGACGGATTCCATTCGAAAAGTATATTCCATTACGAAAGCGATTACAGCTGTAGCCATTCATCAGCTTATCGATCGTGGACAGTTGTTTCTTAATCAACAGGTGAGCAGTATTTTACCCGAGTTTGATACGAACAAGCATCGTGACATTACAATCTTTCATTTGTTGACCCATACATCAGGGCTCCGAGGAGATCCTGGATTTTTTAATGAGCCGAATTCGCAGCCTTGGTTTGAGTGGGCTGTGCGAGAGCTAAAGAAGCAGAGAAATGACATTGGTTGGGTTAAAGCGATCTTGTCGGGGCCGCTGCAAAACCTGCCGGGAAAAGAATGGATTTATTCCACGAGCTGTTACGCTATTTTGGGCGAAATTATTACTCAAGTATCCGGCAGGCATTATGAACAATACATCCATGATGAAATATTGACTCCTCTTGGTATGACTCATTCCTTTTTTCGAGTACCGGACTCCCTTACGGATAAAGTATGTTGTACGAATGATTGGGAAGAAGAAACGCTGACAAGACCATTGGAAGAAAAAGAGGGTACGCCCCCTAAAGCAGGCAACGGTATGTATTCAACATTAGATGATTTGTTGAAATTTGGACAGATGATGCTTGGCGGCGGCGAATGGGCAGGGAGTAGAATACTGTCGAAACGAGCGGTTGAGCTGCAAACATCCAATCATCTTAATGGGGTAGAGCATAATGGTTGGGGCAGCAAGCAGAAGGATTATAAATATGGATTGGGATGGTCGTTAGAGCATTTTGATTTATGCAGCAGAGGAACTTTCTCTCATGAGGGCTTCGGACATTGCGGATTGTTCGTTGATCCGGTTGAGGATCTAATATTTGTCTTTATGGTTCCAAGCGCAAAAGGATTTACCAATGAATCCGTTGTAACACCACGTGCCCTTGTATGGTCGGGAATCCTCTAGCCCATGCAACCTTAGGAAGGTAAGTTAACACATAAATGCTCTAAAACTTGATACGAAAATGGAGGGGAAAGCATGACCGTAACAAGAGAAGCTAATAGAATTGGACTGCAAGAGGCTGGTTTCGATGAATTGGTTCTAACTAGGCTGGAGCAGCATTTTGAAGAGATGGTTCAGAAAGAAAAAATACAATGTGGTTCCTATCTGCTTGCAAGGCATGGTGCGGTATTCGCGGATCATGCCGTTGGAAAGCTGCGATTTGATGGGTCTGATGCCGTATTTCAAAAGGACTCCATTCGACGCGTTGCCTCCGTTACGAAGCTGTTTACGGCAGCTGCTATATTCCAGCTCGTGGAACGAGGCAAACTTTTTCTTCGGCAATCGGCGGCGGAATGGATCGAGGAATTCAAACAGCCAATGTTCGAGAAAATGACGATTTTTGACTTGCTTACGCATACTTCTGGCCTGCAAGCTGATCCTGGTTATTTTCTTGAGCCCTATCCAATGGGCTGGTGGGACATTTTATTCGCATTCGAACCGGATACGGATCATTCCTCTTCCGAAACCAATGAAGCTGAGCTGGAGAAACAACGGAAATCAGCGTGGATTCGAGCAGTATTGTCGGGTAAACCTCTCGCGGGACCAGGTGAGCAGTGGATGTATTCATCGGCAGGCTATGCCATTCTAGGGGAGATTATAAAACGTGCCAGCGGAATTCCTTATGAGCAATACATTATGGAGCATATCGTAGAGCCTCTTGGCATGAGTCGCACATTCTTTGATGTGCCAAGCGAGCTGCAAGCTGAGCTTTGCATCATTAATGAGTATGAAGCCAAAAAGTTGACTAATCATAATGATCGCACTTATGCACCGCCCCGTGCTGGCGGAGGACTGTATTCGACGCTTGATGATTTGTTCCGCTTTGGACAAATGCTGCTAAACGGCGGTACCCTGGATGGTGTTCGTATTCTATCACGCAAATCCGTAGAGAAAATGACAGAAAACACGCTCAATGCCAATACAAAAGCTTACTGTTGGGGCGGCAAAATCGCTTCAATGACTTACGGTATTGGAGCATCGCTAACTGGTGCAGGAGAATGGATTGCGGAAGGTTCATACGGACATGAGGGAGCAGGACGCTGTAAGCTGGTCATTGATGCGAAAGCGAAAGCGGTAATCGTTTTTTTCGTACCATCTAATGTGGACTGGTGCCCAGAGTCGATAACGGGAACGCAAAACATTATTGGTTCAGGATGGGTTTAAGGAGATCAATAGCCGTAATACAAGCGATCGGATTTGCAACCTATAAGGAATGGGCTGCATTCCGGTCGCATATGGCGGCTTCATTGCTTGTCGGCCCTGTCCTGTTCTTAGTTCAAGTCTTTATTTGGCAAGCGATGTATGATGGCAAGGAATTGATAAACGGATTGTCGTATTCACAAATGCTCTCGTACTTCGGTGTGGCAACGCTGATTCATTATGTTGCTTTTGATTTTGCCGATTGGAATTTGCAAATGCTGGTTCGCAGCGGGAAGTTCGTAACCTTCGCGCTGCGGCCAATGCCGCATTGGCTATTCGCTTTGGCGCAGAAGATGGGGCATCGCTCACTTGCATTATGGATCGAGGTGCTTCCAGTTATGGCGCTGTTCATTTTCGTGTTTGGCGTCAATATGAAGCCTGCTGCTCCCGGCTGGGCAATCCTCTCCATATTGCTTAGTTTTCTGATGAACTTTTTTATTAATTACTGCGTTGGACTTACCGCATTCTGGCTGGTTCGAGCAGAGGGGGTTCGACGGGTATTTTTGCTGCTAAAGGATGTGAGTGCAGGTGTATTCCTTCCTCTCTCCTTCTTTCCGGAAGTGCTGCAAAAGATACTGTTTTTTCTGCCCTTTCAATTCATTACGTATTTGCCGACCCGTGTCTATATAGGGGAATACGAGCTGGCGGGCATACACTTGACGCTGGGACAAGCAGTAGGTCTTCAAGCGATTGCTGTAGCCGCAGCAGGATTAGTCATGATCGTATTGTATCATGCTGCGCTTAGACGGTTCTCGGGGGTGGGCGTATGAAGGGTATCCTGTATTGCTGGGCTGCCGTATTGCGAACAAAGCTAGCGGAGCAGATGGCTTATCGCAGCCATTTTGCATTAAGCGTATTGCTTCTCATAATTGGAGATTTGGTCGTTCCGTTTGTTACGTTACTCGTTTACCGTTCAGGAGCATCCTTCCCTGGCTGGACCTTGTATGAGGCTTTGCTTGTGCAGGCTGTCTTCGCACTGGCTAAAGGTGTAGCGTTTCCGTTTTTCTTCGGCATGGTTGGAACGACTCTTTCTCAAGTGAGAGAAGGTACCTTTGACTTGCTTCTTCTGAGACCGCGTCCTGTTATGCTAATGTCTATGCTTAGCGGCTTTGATCCGGATGATTTTGGCAGGCTGGTTAGCGGATCGGTATTGTTCGGTTATGCACTAAGCGGCATTGCGAGTCCATCTTGGGAGGCATGGCTCCAATTTGCGATGTTGTTTATTGCATCGATTGCCATTCTCTGCTCGGTATCACTCTTCCTATCAGGCATGTTGTTCCGATGGGTTGGCAGCAGCAGGGTATTTGATATATTTGATGCAGTGACCAGCTTTGGCATGTATCCAGGAACGATTTTCTCGAAATCGCTGCAAAATATTTTTACTTACGTGCTGCCTGTCGGATTAATTGCATTCGTACCAGCCTCGGCTCTCCTTGGAAGGAACAGCTGGGGGACGCTATGGGCGTTACTGCCTGCTTTTGTCTTCCTTTTACTTGGCGTTTTGTTTTGGAACCGTATGCTGAAAAGCTACACTAGCGCAGGAGGTTAACCCATAGCACGCAACGGCAAAGGAGGAGTAGAGTCGAAATGATAGAAGTTCGTAATCTAATGAAAACCTATATGACGCATGAACGAGGCCACACACTGCGAGATGTAGCTAAAAACCTTATTCGTCGTCCAATGAAGGAAGTACGTGCGGTAAATGATTTATCCTTTACTGTGGAGAAGGGGGAGATGGTCGCCTTCCTTGGTCCCAACGGAGCTGGCAAATCAACGACACTTAAGATGCTGACTGGCGTTCTTCATCCAACATCAGGGGAAGTGCGGGCGCTAGGACTTGTCCCATGGAAACAAAGGCGGGATTATGTAGCGAGAATCGGTGCTGTATTTGGCCAGAAATCACAGCTGCTCTGGGATATCCCTCCTGCGGATGCTTTCTATATGAATAAAGCAATATATGGTGTCCCTAATCATGAATATCGAGCAACACTGGATGAGCTAGTAGAGCTTCTGCAGGTAGGGGACGTTATGCGAAAGCCGACTCGCCAGCTCTCTCTCGGAGAGAGGATGAAATGCGAATTCATTATGGCGATGCTGCATCGTCCTGAGCTCGTTTTCCTCGACGAACCAACTATCGGTCTTGATATGATTGCGAAAGAAAATATTCGCGGCTTTATTCGAAGCATGAATCGTCAGGGGGTAACCTTTATATTGACGACTCATGATTTGGGTGATGTTGAGCTGCTGGCGGAGCGGGTCATGGTTATTAATCATGGAGAGATTGTTGTTGATGATTCGTTAAGCGGATTAAGAAGCCGTCTTGGTGATAAAAAATCTGTTCGTCTAACAACAGATATTGTTGTTCCTGATATCGAGCAGAGAGGCTTGCGAATACTGGAACGAATAGCTCCGTTTGAGGTGGAACTGGAAATAGACACCTCCCTATTGCCTCTAAAGCGGTTTATAAGTGAATTCAACGAAGTATATGGCATCATTGATATGGCGATTGAAGCGCTGCCGATCGAAGCGATTATGAAGGAGCTTTACTCAGAGGAAAAGGTATTTCAAACCGTGTAATCTAATGATCAAATTAAGAGGATGACCTAGCAGTGAAGTGGAGCTGTTGGGGCATCTTTTTTTATCTGAAACGGGAGCTAACTTTTGGGATAATGTTACATCTCATGCTATGATTCTAATAGGCTACTTTTTGTGGTTCAGCAGCAAGAGCTGTCAATCAACAGTAAAGGGAGTTTTTAATCATACGATCTGCAAAAACCAAGACGCTTATTTTTATGATTCTATTGCTAGTGGGTCTTGTTCTTCGCTGTTATTATACGGATTGGAATAAAAAACTGGTAGGCGATGAAGTCGGCTATAACAAAATGGTGCTCCAGCTGCTCCATGAGGGCGTTTATGGCTACACACCATATGATTATTCCAAAGAGCCCAATGCGTTTACAACACCAGGCTACCCGTTATTTCTAGCAGGCTGTTATGTCATTTTTGGTTACGACGGTGATAAACCGCCTATTGCTCAAATTCAAGCTCTGCAAATCCTTATTCAATTGCTGAGTGCAGTTTTATTCTATGCGATATCAAGAAGATTGTTTGAACATAGAGGAATTAGTTTGTTGATGATGAGTTGTATATTATTTCATCCATCATTTATATTGTCGCCTTTATTCCTTCTGACAGAAACGTTATACGGTTTCTTCTTCTTGTTGTTTATTTATCTATTAGTACGGGTTATGCAAGGCTTAAGTATAAGAAGGTTCCTCGGTGTAGGCATGGTCTTTGGCATTTGCATTCTCATTCGTCCTGCTATTGTACCTTTCATTGCAGTGCTTTTGGCTGGTGTCTTTATTTTTGTCAGAAAACAGCGTGAAGTATCCCTGTGGAAGTCGCTTTCGGCGATCATTATCGGATTTGTTCTCATCATGCTTCCGTGGTGGATACGTAATTTGGTTGCACTAGATCGAATTTTATTGCTAGCCGAACAGGGTGGAAGTCCATTGTTATGGGGCTCATTTCCATTCACGCGCTTTCCCAATGTTGAGGCTGGTCTAGATGCAGCAGAAATGGGGAGAATGGCATATCAACGTATTATCGAAGGCTTCAGCAATGACTTTTTTGTTTATTTCAGCTGGTATACATGGGGTAAAATGATGTTTTTTATCCGTGAAATATTTCCGGGATTAAGTTATTTAACGGTCAATCCGATGATAAGTTCAACGATTATTAGCATCCATATCATTCTAGTCTGTGTAGGGCTGCTTGGCTTACTGAAAATGCTCATTCACGAAAGAAGGAATGGCGCGTACATGATGGTTGCCATGCTTGCTTTTGTAAGCATATTGCTCTATCTTCCTTTCTCACCGACTCCTAGATATTTTTATCCGGTCCTGCCGCTTTGTTTTCTTGGCTTGGGATATTTGGTTTTATGCATATCTAGAAGAAAGAAGTCTCTCTGAACAACAAAAAGATGATGTCGGTTTAACGCCAGCATCATCTTTTTGTTATGAAATCTCATCGTTCTCTACATACATTTTTCTTCAACGGTTGTCTTCTCATTTTTGATGGTAACAGTTGAATAGCCAGATAAAGATTCTGTATAGGAGCAAACCCCTTTTTTAACAGTTTCTCCCCTTGAATCGGTATATTTCAAATAAACGCCGCCTTCACCAGTTAGGCTCAGTTTGGGCTTGATTTTCAATTTGTCACCGCTCTTAATGGTCTTCGAAGAAACATCCTTAGAGGAGCCCTCAACAATTCCTGTGTCTGTTGAATCACTTTCAATAGTTCCTGTTTCTATGGAAACGATATCGTAATCTGATTCATTATGTATGGTGACGGTAAAGCTTTGGAATTGTCGAATAAAATCAATGTTTGAGCGAATCAATGCAAATATGAGCAAGAAACATATTAGCGATACAGATGTGAAAATGATAATAAACTTTTTTTTCATATTTAAATGTTAGGCCTCCCTTTTTATGGATAGACGGAAAGAAGGCCAACTATGTTGCGTCGCAAAAAAAGAGCATCGCTGCTCTATTTTAAAGTAAGGTTTCCGTTCCGTCGATGTAAACCTCCGTTCCGGAAATATGACTAGATTCCTGTGATGCGAGAAACAGCACTAAATCCGCTACTTGTTCGGGTTGACCCGGTCCATGCTCCAGCGGCTGACTGCCCTCGGGGTATTTAACTGGGATTGTTATTTTATCAACTTCAGGCGTTTTATTTGTATTCTCTCCAATGTTCGTTTGAATAGCACCAGGGCAAATAACATTTACACGTATTTTATAGCGAGCCAGCTCCAGCGCAGCCATTTTGGCAAAGGCGACTTGACCGGATTTGGAAGCACTATAAGCAGACATGCCGAAACTGGAAAACTTGCGATTGCCGTTAATGGAGCTCGTAATAATAATGCTTCCGCCATTTTCCTTCATATGCGGAATGGCATATTTTACTGTGAGAAAAGTGCCCTTTAAATTCGTGGTTAAGGTTTCGTCCCATGACTCGGGTGTTAAATCCTCGATGGGCGCGACGGTGCCGTTAATACCAGCATTCGCAAATACAATATCTATACGACCAAAACGTTTGGCTGCTTCTTCTATCGCTTTCTGGACACGTTCAGGGTTCGATACATCTGTATCTACAAAAAAGGATTCTCCGCCTAACTCTTTAATTTGTTCCTCAACCGATTCCGTTCGATTGTCATTGAGATCAATGAGACAAATCTTAGCACCTTGCTGTGCCAATCGTAATGCAGTTGCTCTTCCAATACCTGAACCAGCACCCGTTATAACTGCAACCTTATCCTTTACACGTGGATCAGTTGAAGCTATTAATTTCTCACTTGTTTTCTTATCCATTTATATGACCTCCAGTTCTGCTCACATATTTCCAATCTAGTATTCCGCTTGATCATGTAATTATTCTTTGCGAAATCAAGAGGAATAGGATTACAACCATCTTACATTCATTTAACCTCTATGCAGGATAGATGAATCATTGTTTTAAAAAAAAGAACACCCCCTCAAAGGCTAATGCTTTGAAGGGGATGTTCTTTTGATTAGTGTTTATTTTTTAACTCACCGATTTTTTCTTGAACCTCACCTTTAACCTTATCTATTTTTCCCTCGGCTTGAAGACGGTGATTGTCTGTCATATTTCCAACCTGATCTTTGATCTCACCCTTTGCTTTGGAAATACCGCCTTTAATTTTATCGCTTGTGCCATTATGGTTACTCATAATCAACATCTCCTTTTAGTTAACGTTAATTATAGTTACCCTATTAATAGGGTTATGAAACTTGGACATGATTAACAGTCTGCATCTGCCAATGCGGAGTGAGTGCAACTTAAACTCCTATAATTCGTCTATATTTACAATTAAAACCTTGATTAAGGGGTGAAGATGAAATGAAAAAAATGTTTCCATTTGTGTTTTTTATAATCCTATTGGTCAGTTTTCTAAGTCCCAATAAAGTGCAAGCATGTAGTTGCTTTGAACCAATCGTCAAAGAGAAACTTGAGCGATCGAGTGTTGTCTTCACAGGTACTGTAGTGAGCAGGGATACAGAAGGCGGAAATATTTTTAGTGTGGATAAGGTTTGGAAGGGCGAGCTGAAAGACGGTTATGTGTTTAGCGGTTTCAACGGTATGTGCGGGACAGAGTTTGTAGAAGGAAATAAGTATTTGATCTACACCGAAAATGTCAAAGGCCAAGAAACAACGAGTATTTGCAGCGGCAATAAACTGATTGCAGATGAGGACGCAACGAAAGAAATGAAAGCTCTTGATGGGATGACAGAACCCCAGTGGAAAACCAACTATGTTTTGTATATAGTCCTTGGCTTTGCACTAATTCTTTCAATCGTTTTCTTTCGAACAAGATTACGGGGCAAATAATAACGGATGTAGATCTTGTTCTTCCGAAGTATAATTATGGATATACCGGCTGAGAGGGAAGATTTATTTTTGACTAAGATGAATTGGTCTACGGGACTAATTATCGCCGTAAAGAAATAGTGATAAGTGATAGGGCACTTGAAAGAATGAAGAACAGTAGAGGAGCTCTTTATACAAAGGCTCCTCTTTTATAGAAGACCATTTGATTTTAAAAGCCTTATTTATTTTTTTGAACGCTTTGTGAATGAACGAATGAGAATCAGTGCTGCAACAGCTATTAAAGTCGTGGAGCTTGCAAACCGGATATCGAATGCAGTGATGTTGCCTTCAACAATTTTTTTTGTAATATCATAATAGATGGGCAGCACCTGGGAAATAGTTAAAAATATAATGCCTATATTTAAAATCCAATTTTTTCGATCCGTGCTGCGAGCTGTAATGACTGTAATGAGATCTTCAAGAAATCCCTTATTTGTTTTATAAGTTTCTAATTGTTCTTGAATCTTGAATCCCTTGATAAAGGAGTTAGCAACGGCTTGCGTTGCACTGTATTTAAAGTTATTTAAGTTCCAAAGAAACATGGTTTTAGCAAAATCAAGATTGAGTTCTTCAATTACCTTCAATGATATGTCGGACTTGCCCTGCAGCTCCTCTGAGACGCGATGGCTGACTCGTGAAATAGCGACATCCTGCATGAGGAGGAGTTCCATAATAAATAGGGTTAATACATGATCTTGAATACGTTCTTCATAGGAGTTCTGGTATTCCTTGTAGATTTGGACAATGCTTGTTTCTTGTATGTAAATTTCACTTAAGTCATACTGGGCGACATTTTTGTTGGCTGCTTCTTTAAAGTTAGAGCCGATCAAATGATGTTTCATCATTTGGCTTCCATTGACTTCATTAGCAAGTAAATAAATAAGCTCCTTTTCATCAACTTTGGAAGAGAGGTTTGAAAAGGAACGACTCATACCCATCCGTTTCAACCCGAAATTTTCGTGCAGCCATTCTAATAGACATTTTGTATTCCCCTTATCATCGATTAGGAGCTCGTTGCGAGACATTTGATCCAAGATATGGGTTACCGATAGAGTGATGTCAGGAAAAACAAGTGTCACACTAGCTAGACCTGTCCCCTTATGAGTCGTCAAATAAACATTGACCGTCTGCCTCCCTAGTTCAACCTTATTTTGAACATCATCCGTTTGGCAAACGATGCTAACCTGACAAAGCAGCAAACGAGTTAAGTCTACAGAGAAGCCATCCTCCATTTCATAAGAGGAAACCGTTGAAATAGCTTTCAAAAAGAGATTACCTACTCTTTGTGACGGGGCGTTAACAGCTTGAGGGATGATTAATTCCTTTTCTTTTACGCAAGGAATCA
This sequence comes from Paenibacillus sp. J31P13, assembly GCF_056269295.1. Classification (NCBI taxonomy): domain Bacteria; kingdom Bacillati; phylum Bacillota; class Bacilli; order Caryophanales; family Paenibacillaceae; genus Paenibacillus; species Paenibacillus sp. J31P13. Next base: position 4,679 of record NZ_JBWDNR010000007.1, on the reverse strand, counting down.
TGATATAAAGATCTAATGGAGGATATTGTGTCCATTCTATTTCAACCCTTGGCTCCTCTTGATTATCTGTACGTTCTGCTGTTTGAACCACAGTTGTCTCACATCCTATTCTTAAGTCGGTTTTGAATGCTATCAATAACTGTTTTCACAAAGGTCTCCATTATGGCGGAGTTTTCTTGTGTTTTGGCAACGGTTTGGAATCCTAGTGATTCAAGCAGCTTATAGCCTTTTGGTGAGATCGCATGCGCTAGTATCTTATTGAATTTCATACCCTGCTCCTGCAGAGCATGTATTCGATTCGCAAAGCCAAGTAATATATATTTCAAAGCATCAGAACCTTGGAAATCTGGATGTATAACGAAAGATATTATATAGAGATTATAGGTTTTACCCGTTTCATAGTCTTTGATTTGTTCTGGCGAAATTTGTGAGTCAATGAGCATTTCCTTCGCTTTAATGATGTCATACAATTCATCAATAATAGGGAAAGCACAGACATAGCCAATCGGCAGCCCATTTACCATAGTAATCGTAAAACTATTTTTATTTTTCTCGTATCTCTCCCAAACACTTTGAGTATCACCGAGTTGCTCTGCTTCATAAACCAATGTATCCAGCTGGAGCAGCTCCTCCAGAGCTCCTCTATCGAGATCGAGCCCGTAATTAATTTCCAAGCTATCACCACCCTAATCGAATTTCCACTATATTTTGATTTTAACATGAATTGGAGAAATAGACTCAAATGAAAGAATGAGTAATAGATGATTAATGGAGGGTGAATGTATGACCATAGGCTCGGAGTATTTAAAAACAGCTATCCACCAGTTTAAAGGAATAAAAGGTACGGCTGAAAAAGCAATGGAACAAATAAGGGAAGAGGAACTATTTTGGTCTTCTAATGAAGATTCCAATAGCATCGCTGTTATTGTGAAACATATGAGTGGCAATATGATCTCTCGTTGGACCGATTTCTTCACCTCAGACGGCGAAAAGAATTCGCGAGACAGAGATTCTGAATTTGTTAATAAAATACAAACTAAGCAGCATGTCTTGGAGGTATGGGAGCGGGGTTGGCGTATTTTCTTTACTGCACTGGAGGATATACAAGAAGATGATCTATTAAAAATAGTTACCATCCGAAATGAACCTCATACCGTTATAAAAGCGATTGAACGTCAAATGTCACATTATTCTTATCACGTTGGTCAAATCGTCTATATAGCCAAGCTTGTGAAGACAAGCGAATGGAACACGTTAACGATTCCGCGTAAGAAGTGATTTCTTCATATTGTCACGAATAAGAGTATCACGAACAAATTAATTGCTTTTGGGAGCTGAGGAAAAGTGAGGGTTGATGTTAGGAAAGCAATATCGAGGATTGAGGGAACGGCAGAATTTATCAAACGTTTATTCAGTGAAGCCATTGGAGGAGAATAATGGGAACGAAGTTTGGCAACATTCACATCAAGACAAGTGTTACACAAAAGGTACTAGAGGCTTTGCAGTATGATCTAAAAGAGATACCAAAATAAGAGGATTTCTATTACATGAATAGAGCAGCAATCTGAAACATGAAGTTCATGTTCCTGATTGCCGCTCTTTTATTTTTTACATGGAATAAAATAGCTCATTACTTAATTATTAGTTTAATTGAGAGAAAAACATAAGTCTATATCTTTTTAGGGAAATCCATTAATCTAGATGCATACCCGGCCGGGAAACACTTGAGAGGCGGAAGTCTAAAATGGTTAGTCAGACGTTATTGGCAAAAGCAGCAGATTCGTTTCAATTTCATGCCAATACATTGGTTTTTATAAGTAACTCGTGTAATGAAGTATATCGCTTCGCAAGAAACAATAAGTTTTACATATTGCGACTATCTGAGAAGCCTTCCTTATATGCAGATAAAATAAAGGCGGAAGTAGATTGGATAAGTTATTTAGTCGAGCATGGTGTACAGGCATCCATGCCGATTAAGACTAGAGATAATAAATTAATGGCTATATATGATGAGGAGGGTAAGCTGTTTATAGCAACTGCTTTCCATATGGCAGTGGGCGTGAGCTTTGACAAAAATGATCCACAGCTTTGGGGTCCCGCTATTTTCAATAAATGGGGTGAAACGATGGGGAATATGCATATGCTGACCCAATCCTATTCCTCTTCTGACATTGTTTCAAAAAGAGATAACTGGAGCATGATGGATATTGCAAATCCCTTTCTTCAGCAGGCTCCGTATAGTATACTCGTTCAAAAATTGAAATCGCTCGAAAATAAGATCAATGAGTTTCCAAAAAGTAGTGACTCCTATGGTCTGATCCACAATGACTTTCATCCTTATAACTTTTTTATCGATAAAGGCGAAATTACTGTTTTTGACTTTGATGATAGTATTTATGGCTGGTTTGCATTAGATATTGCAATTGCAGCTACTCACGCCGTTTGGTGGGGCTCGCCAAAGGATGATCGAAAATCCAAAAATGAATTTGCTAAGCAATTTTTACATGCGTTTTTAGAGGGCTACTTTACATACAATCAGTTGGATAGGTATTGGGTAGAACAGATTCCGATGTTTATGGAATATAGAAATATATGCTCTTACTTCTGGTGGCTCAACGGCTGGGATGGAGATGAAGGTAAGCTTTCGGTTGCTCAAAAAGATGCGATTGAACATGCTGTAAAGCTTATTCAAGCGGGGTTACCCTTCGATGGTTGCGACTTTGTTTTATAAGCAGCCTCCTTATCGGTCTCATAAAAAAACAGGCTGCCAGCAAGAGCTGACAGCCTGTTGTCTAATTATTGGAGAGCAACCTAATGGTTATCTTCCTTTTGTGAATCATCGTTCTGTTCTGTATCTTCTTCTGTATTGTCTTTATTAAACCATAGCGGCTCTTCGTTATCGACTTCACCATTATAATTGATAAGGATTTCGTCGCCAGCCTTAATATCTGTGTAAGCGAAGAAATCAACCGTATGGTTATCAAAGTTAATCTCATAATCGGCATTTGGCTCATAAGAATGATTAAATAGCATGCCGTATCCTAGCAAGAGAGCAGTGTGATGAGCACCATACTCAAACACGTAGTCAGCGAGGAATGTTTTCTCAATATGAACATGCTCTTCGTTAAGATAAGGAATTACGGGTGCTTCATGGATAAGGGCGCCTTTGGAGATGTCTTGTTTTGCAAATACCCCTCTATTGAACTCTCCATCACTAAGTTTGGAAGTTTTAATCTCAATCATTTTGGTCACCTGCGCGTTTTCTTTAGTCTATGAAGCCCCTTTATCGTAAAAGGATGCTAAACGAGTAAGGATGAAAGTCTTCATTTTAACTCACCTCTAGTAATATGGCAATAAAACGATAAAGTATTCAGCTTAGATTACGGAATAGAACCTCTGCTGAATCGCAATTGGAGTGTGTTATTGACGACAAACCATAAGCTTATTTCCATCAGGATCCTTCATAACGAACCATTGATCATTTTCAATTTCGGTTACCAGCTCTACACCGAGCTCTTTCATATAGCTTAGCGAGCTTTGCAAATCATCTGTTAGAAGCATAAAAGCAGGTGTTTGAATGGTTGGTGCTCCTTCAGGCTCTTTGCCGCCCCACATAGGCATCGTGTCCAAAATAATTCCGGGGCCTTGCATCGGAAGCGGGCATAGGTGGTCAAAAATGATTTCGCAGTCCTTTTCCTGAAAGCCAAGCACTCGGCAATACCAGCTTCGAGCTTTCTGGATATCTCTAACGGGAATGAATACACTACCGATTTTATTCATTATTGGGCTTTTTTTGACGGCATTCGTTACGGACTGCTGCTGATCATTCATTGCAATCCCTCCATGAATTAGTTTAAGTGCCTTTGGAACAATAGTCGGCTATCTGATAGGATTCAAACCCAAACTAAAAACCAATTTCAATAATAGGTGCAGTTGTTTTATGCAGCATACGTGCAGAGTCGCTTATTCTACGTTTTCGGACGTATTCTTTAATGGAGTGACCAGATACGGTGTAGAAGATCCGATATAACTGAGGTCTTGATATTGCCGCAGCATCAGCTATTTGATCCAGCTCGATAGGGTCGTAGAGATGTTCTTCTATATAATCGATTGCATGTTGCACAATAGTGATTGTATCCAAGGAGGCAACGCCCACTCTCAAGCAAAGTTATCTATGGATTGATTTTATCAAAAAAATGTAGGGAAGGAGTGTTTTTTTTTATCACATTTCCAAGTACTTAGTGAATGACATGTAACTCTCTCATTTAGAGACGGTCTCATTATGAAATAGAATCGTATTATAATGGGGAATAGGTGAAATTAATTATTATATAAAGATATATTGGAGCTTCTATACTTCTTTAATAGTAGACTTAATATTAAAATGCTTAAATAAATGATTATAAAAGAACTAATTATTATTTATTTTAAAAAAACACTTGCAATAGTCTAGGCATACATGGTATATTCTAATTCCGGCCGAGAGATACACGCGGACGGCAAGCAAAACAAGAAAGATAAGATTGCTCTTTGAAAACTGAACAACGAGTAACAAACTGCCTCGCAAATCCTTCGGGATGAGCGAAAAAGCGATAAAAGTTTTTGAGCAAGTCAAACACCAATTTGGAGAGTTTGATCCTGGCTCAGGACGAACGCTGGCGGCGTGCCTAATACATGCA
>NZ_JBWDNR010000008.1:0-267605 GCF_056269295.1 Paenibacillus sp. J31P13 | reverse complement strand
TGGGTTGGGTTGGGTTGGGTTGGGTTGGGTTGGGTTGGGTTGGGTTGGGTTGGGTTGGGTTGGGTTGGGTTGGGTTGGGTTGGGTTGGGTTGGGTTGGGTTGGGTTGGGTTGGGTTTACTGGTAAACGTTTTTAATATGCCAGCTTCTAACTCCACTCGTTCCTTTTAGAGTGGTTACAAGAATTAGAGCTAGTTTTTAGCTCTATTTGGTCCGTTTTCAGCTTTTTCAGGGAAATTGAGCTAGTTTCTAGCTCTATTTCCTTGCTTTAGGCTCATTTGGAGCGGATTATCGACGTACAATGAAAAATAGAGCTAGTTTTTAGCTCTATTTGGTCCGTTTTAATCATTTTCCGGCGAATAGAGCTAGTTTCTAGCTCTATTTCCTTGCTTCAGGCTCATTTGGAGCGGATTATCGACGTATGAGGTAAAATACAGCTAGTTTTTAGCTCTATTTGCCCCGTTTGCAGCGGTTATAAAGAAATAGAGCTAGTTTTTAGCTCTATGCCCCTACATTAAGCCCATTTGACGCGGATTATCGGCGTATGAGGTAAAATTAAAATATAAGTTAGCTGCTCACAAGCCACTGTTGCTCCAACAGAGTCTCTTCTTCCTGTGGGAAGAAAAAGCTTACAATAAAGGTTGTACCTTTGCCTAGTTGAGACTCCACATCAATCTTGCCGTTGTGACGCTCAGCAATACTTAAACATAAAGGAAGCCCAAGCCCCGTCCCTCTCGTTTTTGTTGTGAAAAACGGTTCAAATAAGCTTTCCATTTTCTCCGGCGGAATGCCAGAGCCTTGGTCCTTTATCTTCAGCTCAATTCGATCCTGCCAACAATGAGTGCTAATGTGCAGCGCCCCATGATCGTCCATTGCTTCCATTCCATTTCGCGCAAGGTTAAGAAATAACTGCTTAATTTCCCTGTCATTCAGCATGAAGAGAGGCATGTCCTCACTTAAGTCCGTCTCTATAACTTGCCCGCGCAAGTTAGCGTCCGCGGTCAGCAGCGGAAGCAGTCCACTTATTATAGTGTTAAGCGAAGAGGGTTCCATTGTTAAGGCTCTGTTCTGCGCAAGTGATAGGAAGTCGCTAATAATCATATTGGCGCGATCCAGCTCATCCAATACTATTTTGAAATATTCTTCTTGCGTGTTAGGGCTTCGCTCCTTGATGAGTTGAATAAAGCCTCGGATGACCGCCATAGGATTGCGGATTTCATGTGTTATACTAGCCGCCATCTGACCGACAAGACTAAGCCGCTCTATTCGATCAACTTCAGTTCTTAGCTTAGTAAGCTCCGTAACATCCTGTACGATAAGTGCCGCACCAACTGTTTGATTATTAGGCGTACTCCGCAGCGAAAAGGTCGTTTTCAGCAGCATTTTATCGTTATTTACGAAGGGAACTAAGGATGTTCTTGAACCCTTAAGGGCTTGACTTAATAGGTTGATATAAACGTCGCCATTGCCAGGTTGGAACACCTCAAAATAGTTTTTACCTATCAGCTTTCTTGGCCCTGATATATCACTCTTTAAGTATAAAATCTTCATAGCCATTTCATTGCTATGTGTAATTCGGCCTTCACAATCAACAATAATGACAGCAAAGGAAGTCTCATCAATAAATTGCTGAAGCTTCTCCACTTCACTTCTATAACTAATCGATAATTTTTTCACTGCATCATAAAGTTGCTGCTTTTCCTTCACGCTCTCTAGTAAAAATATGGATAAAAAGGTTGATGCCAAGGATATGGATAGGATTAATATAATCGTAAGTATACTCTGGACAGACCAAAGCGCTTCCATTTTAACAATAGAGTCCGCTGTCGTAATAATAAAATACAGCATGAGTATGCTCATAAGAAGCAGACTAATCTGTTTCTTACCGACAGTGGTAGCTTGCTGAAACGGGCGAATAGCAATAAAAATAAATGTCACAAAAACGACTGTAAACACAATGAAGCTTATGAATTCCCAAACACTATGCTGAAACGGCAAATGCACAATGAAATAGATAGCTGTAAATAGAGCTAGAGTAGGCACACCCCCATACAAAGACGCAAACATATAGGGTATAAGAGAAAAATCCAATTCAAATCCAAGAAACTTAGGTGCAGTCAGCGTACATAACACTATCGTAATACCACAAAAAACATCCATAAAGATAGGGTTTTTAAACCATCCAGATTCCTTATCATACCAAATCTGAAAGGCGAATACCGGCAGCAATGATATAATGAATTGTAATAGTATCTCTTTAAACACGGACGATCGGTTCCCCCTAATCGTGTGCCTAGTGCACCTTAATCTATAATATTATTTTTGTTAAATTATGTATAATTAGGTTTTGAGTTGCTGCTACTCCGATTAAAACACAAACTATCTTTTTTTACAATTGTCGATCTAACCATTTAATAATTTCCTCAATAGCTTGCTCCCCTTCTAAATCATTATGAAGCTCATGCATAGCACCTTCCCACCGTTTCCAATCACACTTTTCCCCTAACCGATCAGCTAGTTGGCTGCTAGCCTCGAAAGAAGTAATCCGATCAGAGGAACCGTGCATCAGCAGCAAAGGTACATGCAGAGCATCCGCGTGTGAGATCGCCCACTCTCCGCCATTGCTGATTTCCATAAAGGTATGCAGCGTTATCTTCGTATGGCATAAGGGGTCTCCTGCAATAGGCGCTGCTTGTTCGTAACCAGGACGGAACAGATCCTCATTCTTCAAACCTGTTGATTGATGCATGGTCGGGAATACGCCTGCCAGTTTGCGGCCAAACCATTCTACGGCAGGGTGTGGATTAAAAGCGAGCCTCAACCATGGACTCGTTAGAATAAGTCCTTTAATAGGAGGCTTACAGCGTAAAGCACAGTTAAGCGCAACATTTCCGCCCATACTGTGTCCATATAAGAAGATAGGAATATCCGTATACCTTTTGCCAGCTTCCTCTATCATTAGAGAGGCGTCCCTTGTTGCAGCGTCTAGTGAGGGCAGGTGTCCGCGTTTGCCTGGGGATCTGCCATGTCCATGCTGGTCCAGCGCAATGACCGCAAAGCCCTGATTAGTCATTTGAGCAGCGACATGGTTATAGCGATCGCCATGCTCACCCATCCCATGAACAATACATACGACTGCTTTTACAGCTCCCGCTTCCGGTATCCATTCACGAACGAACAATTTTGACTCCTTCACACTGTTCAATTGCCACTCCATACGCTTCATAGGGTTACCGCCTTTCATTTTGTGTTATGATAATACTTACTAAATAAATAGCAGGTGGAACGTAATGCAATATGATGCGATAGTGATTGGCGGAGGGTCCGCCGGGTTGATGGCTAGCATAGCCGCAAGCAAAAATGGTTCAAGCGTACTCTTACTCGATAAGGGTAATAAACTGGGACGCAAGCTGGGTATCTCTGGCGGCGGCAGATGCAATGTAACCAATAATAAAGATTTGGACGAGCTCATCAAGCATATACCTGGGAACGGCCGCTTTCTGCACAGCACGTTTTCCAATTTCAATAATAAAGATATTATTTCCTTCTTCGAGAACCTCGGCATTGCCCTTAAGGAAGAGGACAACGGTCGAATGTTTCCTGTATCCGATAAGGCAAAAACAGTCGTAGACACTCTCGTTAATCAAGTGCTGAAGCAAGGTGTAAAAATTCTTTTGAACGCTCCTGTTGATCATATCATGTACGGCGATGGATCGGTTAAAGGAGTGAAGTTAAAATCAGGTGAAACTTATCTAGGCAAAAGCGTAATTGTGGCTTCAGGCGGTAAGTCTGTCCCCCAGACCGGTTCCACAGGAGATGGCTATCCATGGGCTGAGAAGGCAGGCCACTCCATTACAGAGCTATTCCCTACTGAAGTTCCATTAACCTCTAATGAGCCTTTTATTACTAGCAAAGAGCTGCAAGGACTATCGCTCAGAGATGTTTCTTTATCTGTCTGGAATCCGAAAGGTAAAAAAATAATTGACCATCGCGGCGATATGATTTTTACCCACTTTGGCATTTCTGGTCCCATTGCACTCCGCTGCAGTCAATTCGTCGTGAAAGCATTGAAGCAATATGGAACCGGCAACATCGAAGTAGCAATAGATCTAATGCCCGACATGAAGAGTGACGAAGTTTATAGTTATACCCTAAAGCAGACTGAGCTGGAGCCCAAAAAAGCAATTAAAAATGTGCTCAAAAATCTTTTACCAGAAAAAATGATTCCCTTATTGCTTCAAAAGGCTGGTTTATCTGAGGGTTTAACGTTTGATAATATTCCCAAGCAGGATTGGCTAACCTTAGCTAAGCTGATTAAACATTTCCCAATTAGAGTATATGGCACCCTATCTATAGAAGATGCTTTTGTGACGGGCGGCGGCATTAATTTGAAGGAAATAGATCCTAAAACGATGGAATCGAAGCTTATGCAGGGACTCTTCTTCTGTGGAGAAATTCTCGACATTCACGGCTATACCGGGGGTTACAATATTACGGCGGCATTCTCGACGGGCTACACGGCCGGAATAAACGCTGTCCTTTAATACAAAAAGAGACTGTCGCTAAAGTCATGGACGATTGCGCAGTCTCTTTTTTATGGAAATATTTAGATTTTTTAGATTTTCACATCCGCAGAGAAATGATCAAAGGTTTCATTCCCTCCGAAAATATCATCATTAAATACCCCATCCTCATCACGGTTGTGTAATCCATCAGCCTCTTCTGACTGTTCATATCCGATCGGCCAGTCCTCATTCACAATATGCGCTGGTATAGAGATGACATCCATCGCATATGCACTGTTCGTGAGCGCCTCCGAATCAATTTGAGCTTGCTCTACAAGCTGCCCTCCATGAGATTGCGCGATTTCTAACGCAGACGTTAGGTCGCTTCCTTCCATATGAACATGCATGCGGCTTCCATCATGGAGCACTGTCTCATAGCCAAGCTCCCGCAGCGTTTCACAGGCAAGTGACGCGCTTTGTGCATCATTGAAATCAAACAGTAATGCTGAATCATTAGACAACTGCAATCATCCTCTCAAGTCTTTTCATATAGCATGCCAATTTATCCTAAAAAGATGTAAAACAATGATTATTATTAAAATTTCATTTTTCTCAAAAAAACTTTGTATTTGCGTTAGTTTTTATGACATAATAAGTTACATATATGTTTGATATGCAAACTGATGGAAGGGTGTCAGCTATGAATCATTTATTTTATTTGCTTTCCGATCCGATGCTTATCGTAGAATTAGATCAATCCCGTTGGATTATCCGTGATGTTAATAAAGCATTTTCCATTTTCTCGGGTTTTAAAAAATCCGATCTCATACAGCTTGATCCGTCGACGTTAATCATGACCCAAGAAACCGAAATCTCTTTCCTTGATACTATCAATCAACTCTCCGATGAGCAAAACCTCTCCCCCGTGCTGGAATGTTCGCTCGTTACGAAAGCATCCACTCCTGCGGATGTTCGTATGTCTTGTCGTAAGCTGCTGCAAGGTGATCAAATGCTGTATGTGATTATTTTGAAGGATTTACGAGAGGAAAAATGGATTGATGAATACATCACGCATAATAAGATTATGGTTTCCACTATTCTCAATGAACGCTTCAGCATAATGGCTTTAAAACATTATTATGCTCCCATTCAACAACCTGCCTCCTCTTATATCAACCACTCCATCTTAGACCTTGTCGCCGAGCAGGATCAAAGCAAGCTTAAACGCGTTTTGGAGTTTGCTAAAAACAATCGAACAGCAGAATTTGTAGACTTCCATCTTAAATTTGGCGATCGCTTTTACAATACCGAGGCATTTGTTCAGCCTTTTTACAACGGAAATCGCAGTTTCAAATCCTTTGTCTTGATATTAACGAATTTACATCTGAACAGCCAAGAAGAGGATCCTTCTTACAAGCTCAGAATGCTTATGCTCTCCAAAAACATTTCCGTCACCTCACTTGCTCAATCCACGCTCATCTCTCTTACAACGATATCTAAAATCCGCAATGGTAAAATAAAAAAGCCCCAGCGTCTAACCGCCGAATTAATCGCGGGAGAGCTAGGGGTAAGACCTGAATCCATTTGGAGCAGCTTTAAGCACTAACACCGCTCCCTAACGTTTTTCATTGCATTATGCAAAAAAAAGACTGTTATCCTCAAATGAGAATAACAGTCTTTCTTATTACGATTAGTCTTAAGAGCGATAAGGTACAAGCGCCTCATTCAAGCCGCGAGTTTGTTCATATACCTGTTGATACACTTTGAAAATGCCCTCATACGCAGCAACCGCTTCCGGCTGAGGTGAATAAGAGTCCGCATGCTTAACGAATTTATCCGCGCAGGACTCAAGACTGTCAAACCAGCCTGAACCATATGCCGCAAGCATCGCTGCACCTAAACCAGGACCCTGCTCATTCTCAAGTGCTACGACTTTAGCGTCAAATATATCAGCCTGCATTTGCAGCCAAACTGGATTTTGAGCGCCTCCGCCAATTGAAATAACCGTATCTACCGTTTTGCCGGCTTGACGGAACATATCAACCGATTCATTCAATGAGAAAGTAATTCCTTCCATTACCGCACGTGCGAAATGAATCCGTTCATGCGATCCATCCACACCGATGAAGCTGGCACGAATCTTTGGATCAGCATGCGGTGTACGTTCACCAACAAGGTAAGGTGTAAAGATCAGACCGCCTGAACCTGGTTTCACAGCACCAACGCCATCAAGCAATTGATCGAATGATTCATTAGGTGCGAAAGTTTTCCTGAACCAGCTCAAGCTATATCCAGCTGCAAGCGTAACGCCCATTGCATAGAAGGAATCCTCTTTACCATGGTTAAAGAAATGAACCTTGCCCCCGAAATCTTTCTTTCTATCTTCTTCATAAGAGAGAATAACTCCGGATGTACCAATGCTGCAAAGCGTCAAGCCTTCAGACAATATGCCTGAACCAATTGCTCCACAAGCATTATCTGCACCGCCTGCGAAAATTTTTGTATTCACGGACAGCCCTGTAGATTCCGCATACTGAGGCAGCAACGTACCTACAAGCTCATGCGATTCTACAAGCGGTGGACAGAAGCTGGCAGGAAGCTCGAAAGCTTCTAGCACTTCGCTGCTCCATTCTTTTCCGCCAACATCAAGAAGTAGCGTACCTGCTGCATCGGAATAATCCATATGCAACTCGCCTGTTAGACGGTAGCGCAGATAATCCTTCGGCAAAAGAAATAGCTTAGCTTTTGCAAAAGTGTCAGGCTCATATTGGCGTACCCAAAGGATCTTAGGCAACGTAAAGCCTTCCAGAGCAGGATTGCGAGTAACGGATAGCAGTTTGTCTCCGAGTGTACGCTCAATCTCGCGACATTGCTCCGTCGTACGCGTATCATTCCACAAAATAGCATTGCGAACCGGATTTCCTTCTTCATCCAACAGCACTAGGCCGTGCATTTGTCCAGAGAAGCTAATGCCTTCGATTGCATTCGCTGCAATGCCCGCAGATGAAGTCAGCTCACGCAGCGCTTCAACCGTTGCATCTACCCAATCATCTGAACGCTGCTCACTCCAGCCAGAATGCTCATGGAAAAGCGGGTAGCTGCGTGTCGCTTCTGCAGCTACCGTACCTTCACGGTCAACGAGCAGTACTTTTACTGCACTCGTCCCCAAATCTACACCAATAACGTAACTCATATGCCAGAGGTCCTCCCGACTTAAACGCTAAAAATAACTTCGCTCAGGATTAAGCGGATACGCTCTTGACGACCTGATTCGTTTTTGATCTCTTTGTTTTGAAGCGCATATTGCTCAAGTGATGCAAGCGTCGCTTTGCCGGACACGATTTCAGCGCCAATGCCTTCTTTAAAGCTGCGGTAACGATTATCCACAATGTTGTCCAAAATTTTCTCTTCAGTCAGTTTAGCAGCTGCTTTGAGACCCCAAGCGAAGCTATCCATACCAGCAATGTGAGCTAGGAATAAATCATCAGCTTCGAATGAGCCACGACGAACCTTAGCATCGAAGTTAACGCCGCCGCGGCCGATACCGCCAGCTTTCAATACTTCGAACATCGTTAGTGTTGTGGAGTAAAGATCAGTTGGGAATTCATCTGTATCCCAGCCAAGAAGCAAGTCGCCTTGGTTCGCATCAAGCGATCCAAGCATCCCGTTGATTGCAGCTGTACGAATCTCGTGCTCGAAAGTATGGCCTGCAAGTGTTGCATGGTTCGCTTCAAGATTAAGCTTGAAGTGATCTTTCAAACCGTATTTTTGCAAGAATGAAATCGTAGTAGCAGCATCGTAGTCATATTGGTGTTTAGTAGGCTCTTTTGGTTTTGGCTCGATCAGGAATTGAGCATCGAAGCCGATTTCGTTCGCGTAAGCGATAGCCATGTGATATAGACGAGCAAGGTTATCAAGCTCGAAGCCCATATCTGTATTAAGAAGCGTCTCATAACCTTCACGGCCGCCCCAGAATACATAGTTTTCTGCGCCTAGCTCTTTACCAACCTCAAGACCTTTTTTCAATTGTGCGCCTGCATATGCGTATACGTCTGCGTTACAAGTTGTACCTGCGCCGTGAACGAAGCGTGGGTTTGAGAACATGTTAACGGTGTTCCAAAGCAATTTTTTGCCGGAAGACTTCATGTTGTCTTTCAACATAGCAACGATAACATCAAGGTTTTTGTTTGTTTCTTGCAATGTTTCGCCTTCTGGTGCAATATCCACATCATGGAATGCATAGAAAGGAATATTTAGTTTATTCATGAATTCGAAGTTAGCTTCAACGCGAGCTTTCGCACGGTCAAGGCCGTTATATTGATCCCAACCGCGAACCATTGTAGCGGAACCGAAAGGGTCTGTACCATTAGCGTTAAAAGTATGCCAGTAAGCAACAGCGAAGCGAAGATGCTCTTCCATTGTTTTGCCTAGAATAACTTGTTTAGGATCATAATGTTTGAATGCCAGCGGATTATCCGAGCCCTTACCTTCAAACTGGATTGTATTAATATTTTTGAAATAGCTCATAAAAATTAAATCCTCCTTCACGGAATTCGATATTTTTTTGAAAACGCTCACCTCAAGAATAACACGAGCATACTTAGTTTGTCTATTAAACAAACTAAGTTTTTATGTTAAACTAGCTATAGACCTTTTGCTGAGTCAATTGCAATTTAAAGTATGCGATTCAAACAGAATGTATATACGAGAATTCATGATACAATGATAGTTATTGTCATTCGGACGGAGGCTTTCTTTCTTGAAAATGAAACCAACAGGAGACTTAGCGCTCATAAAAAAAATGAATACATCCATTGTGCTTGACGCGGTACTCAAGTATGCACCGCTCTCACGGGCTCAAATCTCAGAGCTGACAGGCCTCAACAAAGCGACGGTCTCCAGTCTTGTTCAAGACTTGATTGACAGCCACCTTGTTATAGAGAGTGGTCCTGGTCAATCCAGCGGCGGCAGAAAGCCAGTTATTTTACTTTTCAACGGAACCGCTGGATACGCTGTAGGTATTGATCTTGGCGTAAATTATATTCGAGGCTCACTTGTTGACTTAGAGGGAAATGTCATTGACGAGCAGCAGCGTGCACTAAAGCAGCATGATGCAGAATTCGCAATCAATCAGCTTGCCGAATGTATTGAAATGCTTATCAGCAAGGCTCCAGAAAGTCCATACGGCATTGTCGGTATCGGTGTCGGCGTCCCAGGCATCGTCGATGCTCATGGCACCATATTGTTCGCACCAAACTTAAAATGGCGTCAAGTAGAGCTTCAGAAACAGCTGGAGGAACGCTTTAATCTGCCCGTCACGATCGACAATGAAGCGAACGCAGGCGCGCAAGGCGAGCAAAAATACGGCGCAGGCAGAGGCATACGCAATCAAATTTACGTTAGCGTTGGGATCGGTATCGGAACCGGGATTATTTTGGATAAACATTTATACAAAGGAGCCTCTGGCTTCTCTGGCGAGCTTGGACATTTATCCATTGAGTATGACGGCAAGCCCTGCAGCTGCGGCAATCGCGGCTGCTGGGAGCTTTATGCATCAGAGAATGCACTTCTGGAACGAGCCACTCTCCTTGGCTTCGATAACCTAGATGATCTACTGCTCGCTGCTGCTGATGGAGACGAGAAAGTCCGTGAGCTTATCCGTTCTATAGGCGATTATCTAGGAGCCGGTATCGCTAACATCGTCAATGTATTCAATCCCGACGTCGTGATCATCGGCAATCGTATGAGCAGAGCAGCGGAATGGCTGCAACCTGCTATACAGGCTGCAGTGGATCAACGCACCTTGTCCTACCATAGAGAGAAAATGCATATTCTGTTCGCCGAGCTTCAAGATCAATCCGCTGTTCGCGGTGCAGCACATTATGCAATCAGCAAGTTTTTCTCCAAGATCAAGAGCTAATATAGAAAAAATGAGGCTAAACCTTTCTTAATGGCTAGCCTCATTCCTATCCTATTGCACCCGATGAACGCCAACGATATTTAGTGTCTGTCCCTCAATGCTTATTTCTACCGTATCTGTCTTTTCCGTTCCATTATTATAATAAGCGGTAAACGAGAATATCTGCTTTCCATCCCCTAATTTATCAAAAGCAGCATCCCATAGTTCACCATTCCAAAACGTTCCTGTTGAATTCTTTGTGGCTAATGATGCCGAGTAGGAGCCCAGTTTCACCTCTACACGCTCTGTCTTCGTGGCGGTGCCTGTAACCGTTGTATTCGCCTCAAGTATAAATTTCTCACCTGCCCAGAAGACGGAATACGTTCGCGGTGAATCCTTATTCCCAGTTTTTTTGATGTTATATTGCATGCGATGCTGATCCCATTGCTCCGTATGCTTCACATAGCCTGCAACATGAAGAGGCAATACTTGAACAGTCTTGTTTACTATAACAGGGGGCGCTATGCCGTCACTCACTGTCATTTTTACAGTCCAAGTTCCCACTGCTTTCATTTGTAGTAAAGGACCTAATTGTGGGTAGACTGGTCCATTCATTCGATAAGAGAACTGACTCTTCTGTCCCGATGGATTTATTAATTCAAAGGTGATGTCGAGATTATTTCCATCCGGATCATCCACTTCCGAACGGAATTTAACGGCATCCCCTTCATAAACCGGTTTCGGTGACCAATCAAAGTCACCTGTTGGAGGACGATTCGTTACAAAATGAATATAAGCATAGTGACCTTCATTTCCAGCAACATCATAATCAAGAACCGTTAGGCGGTATTCCTGCCCTGCAGCTAATCCAGCTACTCGATATGACTTTGCATGAAGCGCAAGCGGTATACTGTACTCTGTTGTACCATCACCGTTCAAATCAATATTCGTTACGCTGCCATTCGCATTCACTTTCTGCAAATAAAACGTTCTCGTTGCATGCCCCGAAGAAGGCTCAGCATCGCTAAAAGCATTGAATTTCACGGTTACAGCTGTTGGTTCCACCTCTAATCTCTCATCAACATCAGCAGGTTTTACCGTATCTACGAAAAAGAAACCATTGGTCGAATAAGAGCCCCATAAGTAACTGTCGTAAGCTCGTGCTTTCCAGTAATGCAGACCTTCTGCAAGTACCGGCGGCGTGTAGCTCGTTGCAGCCGTTAAAGAGTTGGTATCCACGACTTTCGCGCCGGTAGATGCTAAGTAAACCTCATAATCAATTGCGGTTATTGGATGATTTTCCGGATCTACCGTAAAGACACGCAGCTGAGGTCGATTACTATTCGTAAAGATAGGATTAGCTGCATCTGGACTGTTAAATGATAGTAAAAATGTCTCTGGCGGTAAGTCTAATACAAAATATCGGATGTTACTTAGATCCGACCATACGCCTGTAGAGTAGACTTGACCCTGAACTTTTACAACGCGACCAGGAACAATGCTCTCCGCAAACATTGGATAGGTTAGTGTGTTACCCTCATGCTCAATGTATAAGGCCGTTTCATTGTTATCTACATACGTAAGCGTCAGTCGATAACCTTCTTGTGGATCATTTTCTTTATCGTAATACGTCCATTTTATAGTAGGCTCTTTAACAAGAACCGAAGGTGCTGCAGCTGTTAGTCCTGCAGGGGAAGTTATCGTCATGACAGGCTTCGTTTGGTTTACAGCAGGTATCGCTTCTTTGTAGACAATCGTCTGCCCCCAATACGACCAAGCACCGTGAATGTCTCTTACTTGCTCTTGTACGATCAGTTCTACGCCAGGGCGATTATAGTACGCTCTCTTCCCTGGTGTCCATGTGCTTTCATCTGCCCAACGTGTTCGGAACAACTTGTCCGATAGAATATGAGCAATGTCTGGATCGTAGGACGTATCATAGGTGTCATAATCTAGCGCTTCGCCTTCTGCAAATACTTTCCCTGTAAATCGTACATCTGGCTGAGCAATAGGTCTGCGATGGACATAGAGCAGTTTTTTCACTGGCTCCGACCATTTGCTATAAGCTGATAAACCTGGATTGTCTTTGGCTCTGAAAGTGATCTCATACACCCCTGGTTTTTCAAGAGCATTGATCGTGCTGTCGTAGGTCATTCCATTATGAATGCTCAATCCTTCTGGATTTTCAAAGAAGTTTGGATTATGGCTATAGCTCCATTCCTCGATCCCCATCGGATCATTTTCTATGTCGCTAAAAAGCTTCTCATAGAAGATAGGATCGTTGACCAGTACAGAATCATAGGTTTGTTGTGTATACGTGTCTCCAAAGTTCGTCTTCTTCACATTCGAGAATGAGGCTGATGATTGGCCAAGCGACATAATACCAGCTGCGCCTTTTGTATATGTTGCATCCGCTACTTCAATAACTTTTGCATGATTGATGTATACAGAAAGTACGCCATTAATGGATTCTACTTTTACTGGATAGGTTACATATGCCGACCTTGCAAGAGGAATTGACTTTAAGGACGTTTTCGCTCCGTTGACTACTTTATAGAGTGTTAGCGTATCCTTTGTCCATTCAATTGCATTCAGACTTTTCTCGTTTTGAATATTAAATCCCGCTCCGATTGGTTTATCGTTCTTGGCATCATTTACGCTGACATTAAATTCAAACGCGTAGTTCTTCATAATGCTCGTTGCCTCGTAGACCAAACCGCCCCAATCATCATCAAAGATTCCTACCGTATTTGCATCAATATCTTGCAGATTCATTTTCCCCGATGTAGATACGAACGCTATAATGCTATGCGGGTAACTATGATTATCTAAGCCGAAAAAAGAACCGTTAGGCAACACTGGAGTCAATGTGCCTGCCCATCTACTTCCGTCTGCGTTACTCTGAACATCATTATAGTTACCTTTACTGATGTTCAGAAGCGATATACTGAAACCCCTATTCGCCCTTCTTACTACTGAAAACAAATCTCCGTTATTCAGCAAAAATGGTTGAAAGTTGAGATTTGAATAAACCATCATAGAAACATCAGGAAATAATTGAGATTTCAACAAAAGTGTCCCTGTTTTTGAGAAAAGATAGAGCGTAGAGCGTTGAGTTATTGCAATATTCCCATCTGCTTTTACTACTGGATTGTATTTAGAGTAGGAATCATGATAACCATAACCGATGTCATACGACTCGAATGATGAATATTGATTAACAATACTTAAATCACTTGATCTATAAGTCGTGAATATGTCCGTTCTAGTATCATTAGAATCTTTAGTTAAGTTGTTCATTCTATACAGGTATTGTCCATCGTCACTCATGGATACATATGATCCCTCGGCATTTCCATTTACCAAAGGAGAATCGACCCTAGCTCCGTTAGGTGATATTTTAGTTACTACTAGTCCACCAATATAAATCGTTCCGTCTGATGCAAACGAAAATTTTTGATCATATTGCGTGTTTCGAGGATAACTAGACGAAGCATTTGCTACCCATTCAATATTTCTTGATTCAAAATTGTATTTAAGATAATCAATATGCTGATCACTACTACTTCTTGAGACATAATTTACGGACAATATGAAAGATTTGAAATCGGGTGTTAATTTTAGCTCGCTAATAATAGAAGTCCAATCCGTTTTTTGTGGGATATTGAATTGAATAGCATCAACAGGCTTCCCATAACCGTCAAACACATCAATTACAGCTGATGTATTTGAAAAATATCTATTGTAACTGTAAAATCTCTCGTCTTCCTTCAGTTCTATGGTTGGATCATAGCCAACAATAGATCTGAGATCAAACGCTGGTCTTAGAAGTTCCCCTGTAATGGCATCCCTTGCCATAAAAGTGTCTCTTGAAATACAACAGTCACCACTCGGAGTTAAGATAGATTCAGCATTTCGATACGTATAAACTCTTTTTCCTTCAAATATAATCTCAGCTGCTAACCCATAATTTTGATCATACTGCCCATCTGATCTTACCGGTTGAATGACCCATTTGGGTTTAAGGACTAGATCTGAAGCAAGCGTATACTTATTCCTAGAATTTAATCCCAAACCTGCATCGGGATATTTCATATTAAAGTTAACTTTCTGCCCGATTTTTGTACTTATAGAAGTCGTATCTGCTTTCCATGCAAGCTTATCCCCATCGCCGCCAACATATGGCTTCTTATATACCCAAGATCGGTATATGGATTGGGCTGTATAGTTGGTTACTGGTGGACCACTATCCTCTCCCTGTCCGGGCTGCTGAGTCGTTCCGAATGCGTTTAAGTTTACGGTAGGCGCATAATTCAGTACATCCGTAATCGCTATAGATGATGTGCCTTGTTTACCGTAGTTTTCCGTAACGGTAGCTCGATACTGCCTTTTTCCTACTGTTGTATAGTTTAAAGAATGAGTTGTTTTGTAAGCTCCATCATAAATGGTTTTCCATGCCTCCTCTTCAAAATCACCGTTTCCATTACGATCATACCGCTCCTGCAGCACTAAATGCTCCAATACGTCATAATCAGGACTATCAGCTTCTAAATAAAGCATGAATCCATTAGTTCGGTATGTTTCAGCCGGTGCGGTTATTTCTACAGTTGGCGGTAGATCCGGCACGACTTCTAAAAGAAGATCTGCCCACTCACTGACTCGACCAGTTGTATCATATACTTTTCCTTCAAGGATATACTGACCTAGCTTCAAATTGTTAACGGTAGGGAAACCATTGATATATTCTATTTCACCAACTTTTTTATATCTTTTTTCTGATTTACTGTGGTCAATGGTTACTCCACGACCCGCTAATGGTGTAAAGGAATTGTTCAAGTGATAAGGAAAAGGAAATGCTCTTCCTTCCGTTACTTTCGTTGCTCCTGCCACAACTGCAACAGGCTTCGGATCAATGACGTTCAACACTGCCATTGAAGTATCATAACCAGTGTCATCCATCGCCTTAAAAGTAGCTCGATACGTACCTGGTTGCGTAAATGTACGATCGTAATACTCTAACTCATTCTTATTAGGTATGAGCGGATCTAGATTGGATGTGAACGTCCATTCGAATGAATCAAATCCAATTGAGCTATTCAAAAGTGAAGACTTTTCTCCAGCAATAATGGTGTCTGGAACAAATCGAACCGAAGCTTTTAATTGCGGTCTCGGTGTTGGAGTCGGCTCGGGAGTTGGTGATGGTGTAGCACTTGGATGAGGTGTTGCCTTATCAGCAACGTTTACGATGAGTTGTACCCATTCCGATATCTTATTCGCGCCGTTCGTGACTCTCAATTCAATAACATATTTTCCTTCATTAATGAAATCTTTAGCTACTGGCTTCTTTTGAATGGTAGTTCCGGAGGGTGTTTTGTATTTCCATTCACGAATGGTGATTGGTTCTTTTCCTGGGGAATAGGAGAGTATATCATCAAGCTTGGGATCTGCTGAGGGTTTAATCGTGACTTCAGGTTCCGTACGATGATCGCCTTCTATATGGCTTATGATGGCGACTGGGGTAGTTGGTTCATTCTTTTTGTTAAATGCAATTTTGAAATCTTTTGTATTGTTCATCTCGTTTGATTCGGCTACTGCTTCTCCAAAATCCGTCTTCGCCGTGAAGCCCTTAATACCGCTAGTAGTAGAAGATACATTGACTACTATGGTTTTGATTTGACCTGGCGGTACATTTGAAATGACTTCTGATTTTATACTCGTTCCAACAATGCCAACTGTGAAAGCACCGCTGTTTGTTTCGCCTTGGTTTTTCGAAGTAATCTTAACTGGTACGTAATCACCTACCCAAGCATCCGCGGGGGCGACAATTGTTTCAATATAGAGATCGGGTTCTTCCTTAAATTTCGGAATATCAGGGGGGATAACAAACATCTCGTACCACCATGATCCGTCGGGTTGCCAAATGTTCCACATTTGAACAACTCCGGGACTAAAGGTGGTACGAGGCTGCTGAATAATGGCATAGTCTAGAAGGTCATAGCCTGTCCAGTTTGTTCCTTTACGTTTGTTATAGCTTTGGAGAAATGTTTTTGATTCTTTATACGGATCTGTTATATCTTTTAGATAACTTGCTGCTAGATCTTCATCATTCGAATATGAAGTTAAAGCAATATTTTTACTTTTTCCTATAGCAGTATTCCAATGTGTTTTAACCCAATTTTTAGCTACATGTAATGTCGCTCTTGAATCACTCCGAAACATCCAGTTTCTATATATATTTCCTTCCAAGTCCCATCCTAGATAACGCCATTGGCCCTGATCGTAGTCGTTAGCCGTTGAAGAGAAATCTTTAGGAGATCCATATACAACAGCAACTTGATCTAGTCCACATTTATTTAACAAATAACCTATGTTTATGCTTTTACCTCCACTGGACTGCGGTATACCCAATTGTTTTATATATTTTTGCGCTTTTGCTATTTCTTCAGCTGAATAGTTCCCTGGGATTAGACAATCTGCTTTACCAGCTGCGTCAACTCTTGCTTGAAAGGGAATTGAAGTTAAGAAGAGGATTATTGTGATAGCTAGAAAGATATTTTTTTTAAACATCTTACTCAAAAAATTCACTCCCCAATCCAAATGACAACCGTTTTATTTCCATTTCCTTTATAAGTATCAAATGTTCGACCATCGTATTTTGTTGTTATATTACTTCCACTATCACTAGAATCTAACCCTGTTACTTTAATGTAGTTTGCATAAGCTTTTTCGAATGATTTTGGATAGTATATTTTCAATAAATCTTTTACCATTGCTTTATTTTCTGTTGTTGGTTCAAAAATGTTTATTGTTGTAACTTTAAGATCAGGGACATATTCAAGACGCAAAGTAGCATCTCCCGCTGTATCAGTTCCCTTTGAATTTACAAGTAGAATTTGATTTCGACCATAAATTGTGATCCCTTTAAAACTAGGCAATGACTGTACTAAAGTATCCAATTGCTCCTTCGTCTTCGGATAAGCCACCGGCTTACCATTCTTCGCCGTCAACGTATTCGTTACCATCACAACTGCCTCAGCACGAGTTGCGTTCTTCTCGCCACCCATTGATCCATCGGGATAGCCCTTCATGATCTCTAGTTTCTTCGCTACCGCTAAGTAACCGGATTTCGCACCCTCTGCATCCTTACCCAGCGCACGGATGGTCATACGAGCAATTTCTTCGCGTGTAATCATACGATTGGGTTCGAATGTGTTTTCTACATAGTCCTCCACTTTAATAATCGATTGCTTCAATCCAGTTGCCAAATATGCACGAAACCAACCTATATCATCTGTAAAAGGTGTATCCGTATCTTCTACTTTTAATTTCAGAGCGGAAACGAGAGATTTCAAAAACTCTGCCCGAGTCATATTCGCATTCGGCTTAAAGGTTTTGAGATCATATCCGTTTATCCAGCCCTGATTTACAGCAGTGTCAATCTCTGTTTTTGCCCAGTGAGTTTTGGTATCTGTAAATGCAGCTGCTGCCGAAACAATCTGAGCTGTTGCCACTATAGTAAACGCGATTACGATTATCATCATATTTTTCATTGTTTTTTTCATTGAAATCGACTCCTCTTTTTGTTTTTTTACCCTTTATCTAACGACCCTGATTTTCGTTTGTATGCTAATTTTTTACAGGAACTTCATACTAATTCATGCTCGTCAGCTCTTTTTCCTTCTTTTCTCATCCTTTCCATATCCATTAAACGTTGTTATTCGACAAAACCCTCTAATCCCAAAGCACATCCTATTCCCCAATAAGCTGTGTCAGGCAAACAAAAAAAGCACGCTTCTCCCCCGTTAGAGGGTATAAGCGTGCTTCGCTATACTTTTCATCAATTACCTAAATGTTACTTTACACCAACCTGTTATGTCAATATAATCCAGATATTTAACTCTGTGCAGCTTCAACTTTTTTCTCAAGAGGCTTATGACTAAACAGTGGAACAAGGAGCAGCATACCTAAAAACATAACGATACCTGCTGCACAGTAAATGCCTACAAGAGGAAGCATTTGTTTTAGTTTGCCCGCTACAAGCGTCATAATGACCATCATGCCCATGAACATAGGAGTCAGAACTCCATTTACTCGCCCAATAAATTCATCATCCGACCATTTCAGAATCATAGTGCTTATACCAATTTGAATAAGCGGAAATCCAAGCCCATTCAAAAACTGGAGTACAAGCGTAAGTGTGACATTAGTTGATAAACCGATCCCCGCCATACATATGGAGCTTATCAGAATGCCGAGTGCCAGCAGCTTTTGCGGAGGTATTTTTTTGGCAAGAACCATAACGGCTCCACCGCCGATAAGCATCGCTACTCCATTCACCATTAGCAAATACTGCAAAAACTCCTTAGGCTGCTCCAGGCGCTCCAGTACAATAAACAAGCCAAGTGCCTGAGAAACGCCAACCGCCGTACCAGCAAGCGCGAACGTTCCACCAAGCGAACGAAGTACCGGACTCCGCCATACGTACTTAAGTCCATCTGTAAGATCCTTCTTAAACTGCCCCTTCACTGTTTCCTTGCGCTCCACAGCACGGTCAGGCGGGATGCGGAACAATACAACGGCAGACAATAGGAATGCTACACCCATGACGCCAATGGAAACCTCGATACCAAATTTTTGATACGAAATAACACCCAATGACGGTCCCAGCACCATGAAAATAGCCATTAATGATTGGAACATCGCCATTGCCGACTGCAGCTGCTCTGCTGGAATGTGCTGCTTAAACAGCTTCATTGCTGAAGGCTGTGAGAATTGTGATAATATCGCAGATACGAATGTGGCGAAATACACCATATGCCATGAACCGTATAGAAGCGTAAACAACACGATAAACACGGATATGGCGGATAAGAAGTCACACCATATCATGGTCAGTCTAGGCTTCCATCGATCTGCAAACGTTCCTCCAATAAACGAAAAAACGAATATCGGCAAAAACTCAACAAAACCCATTAAGCTAATCGCAAACGAATCTGCGTTCGTTTTATCTGTCACATACATCAGAATAGCAAAGTTACGTACCCAAATTCCGATTTGAAGCAAAACGTTAGAAAATAAAATCGTTTGAAAAAACTTATTTCGGAACAAGCTTTCTCCCGCTCCGTTTACCGCCGCTGTAGACATGTAAGTCGACACTCTCCTTTATAAGGCTTGCCTTTGAATATAAGACGATTATCCTTTTCCCTCTTCTGCGAGAGTGTGATAGCCCTTCTCTCCATATGGCTGCAGCTTCTCCAACCACTGTTCCTTCATATCGGCAACCTTTTTATTGTATTGATGAACCATATCGGCCGGCTGACGACCATCGGCATCAAATACGTCTTTGTAATCATAGCGAATCTTTTGATCTAATTTAACGGTCTCTAGGATGAGATACTCAAAATTAGTACCGCCAAATTGCTTCCAATCCTTTTGCAATTCACGATTTGTGTGCGTATCCATATTCAGAATGAATTGTTCCTTGCCCCAAAGCGCATCTAAATTCGTAGATCCCCCCACATAAGTGCGACCATTTATTTTATTTTTGATTTGGAATACACCCATTTTCCGCTCGCGTTCTTGATATTCAGCCGTTAGCTGCTTCCGTTTTGCTTTATCCATTTTCTGTCCCTCTTTTCTTTTCGTTTGCTGTTCTTCCAGCTCAGACTGCTGGAGCCGCTTTTTATTCGTTTTTTCTACTTTTGCAGCTTTCACAGGCTTTTCCTTCTGTACCTCCGTCTTCACTGCTGCTTTCTCTTCCTTCAGTTTCAACTTCCCGCTTCCGTCCATGTCCAGTTCCTTCAACCAGTACGCACTGCCGTCATCCTCGCGATCCAAATACCCGTACTCAATCAAATAACGACGCAGCATCACATAATCCTCCGCCCAAAACTGGCTAAGCCGTTCATTGACTTCCTTCTCTGTCATTCGAACTCCACTCTCAAACTGAGACGCAATATGCCTCAGTACTGCAATTTTCCGTTTTTCCTTACGTGGAAATGAAGCAAGAGGGCCAGCAGGACCATCCGGAAAATACTGTTTCATAATACTGCTGTACTCTTCCTCTGTGATGGCATAACGGTTATCAAGCTGCGTAGCCGTAAGGTGTACAGGCACAAAACGCGGAGCTTCGACAGCATCTTGTTCCATGAGTTCCATAATGGCAAGTACCAGCTTCGCCTGCTTCGCTTTCTCCTTCAGCACGAATCGATGGTTGCGGATTGTAGACGCGCTGCCTACGCCAGTACGACTCATCATTTCACTATCTGACAGATCATCTGCAAAGCCGCGAATCAATTCCTTCTGCAGATCGGTTAGTCCAGTAACCTTCTTATCGAGTGCCAACAAAAAGTCCAACATGGATCCGTGGTTTTGCTGCACATGATAACCAATATACTTACGTGCTTCATACCAGCGGCCTGACTCCTCATGATGAAAAACCTCACCATCCTCGAAGCTTTCACCACAGGAAAGACAATAGTAGGCACCTCTCGCTTCATCATAGACATAACCCTGTTTCAATTCATTTATGGAAGATGACCAAAAACGTTCATTTATATCAATAATAACAAACACATCCTTTTTACGTTTGGTTAATTTATAGACATTATATAATTTTGTTTGGTTTTTATCAACATTCATTTCAAAATTGAAAAAGCCGCCTAAAGGTTTCCCTTCAAGCGGCTTATCTTAAACACGAAAAACATTATTAGACCGATTCTTTATTATCCTTCGGCAGTAGAATCGCTAGTAAACCAATTAACGGCAGCACACTGCATGCTGCCATTACAAAACTAAGTGATTGTGCATCTGCCAAGTAACCAAGCACCACTGCGCCAAGACCGCCCATACCGAAAGCAAGACCCGTTATTAGACCCGACGCCGTTCCTACTTTTCCCGGCATGAGCTCCTGCGCATATACCACACTCACTGAAAATCCAGATTGCAGAACGAAACCAAGCACAACAATTAAAGGATAAACCCAGAAGAGCGGCAAATGCGGAAGCAATAGCGCAAAAGGAGCAGCTCCAAGTATGGAGAGGAGCATCATCTTTTTACGACCGATACGGTCCGCCATTATGCCTCCACAGAAGGTGCCAGCAACACCAGCGGCAAGAAACAGAAATAATGGAATTTGCGCATGCTTGATAGACAAGCCGTACGTTTCAACGACATAAAACTGATAGAAGTTGCCTATAGCAGCTGCATACCAAGAACGAGCAAACACAATGGCGAACAAGATACTTAGCGCAAAGGCAATTACCTTCGGACTCAATGCTGCCTTAGCTCGGCCTGCCGCCTTCTTCTTTTGCATCATCCCTTTATGGATCGCTAACTGCTCTTTATACCATGGCACTACCTTCAATAAAATAATAATAGCTGTAGCTGCTAACAACGTCCCCCAAATAGCGCCCTTTTGACCAAGCGGTATAAAGATGATCATTGTCATCAGCGGACCGAGCATATGCCCGAAGTTGCCTCCTACTTGATAAATCGATTGCGAGAAGGCACGCCGGTTACCGGCAGCTAAATGCACAACACGCGAGCCCTCAGGATGGAACACTGCAGAGCCAAGACCGATGAATACTACTGCGAGCAGCACCCAAAGAAAGCTCGGCGCAAAAGCAAGCCCGACCATGCCTACCATGCTGGAGAGCATGCCAAACGGAAGCATCCAAGGAGCAGGCCTTTTGTCTGAAATGAGTCCCACTACAGGCTGCAATACGGATGAAGTCATATTCATCGTGAATGCGATCCAACCGATTTGACTTAAATTGAGCTGTAGTGAATCCTTAAGCACGGGAAACAGTGCAGTTATGACCGATTGCATCATATCATTCATTAAATGAACAGAACTAATAGCAACTAAGATAGTGTAGACTGTGGCCTGCCGTATGACATTAGCCTTCGTTTCTACAGTCGAATATGAAGCTGACATAATAGAAGGACCTGCCTTTCGAATCGTAAAGCCGTATTACCCTCTAAGCTTTAAACGGATGTAATTGCCTTGGCCAAACTTTAAGCATACTGGACTCTTCAATTGCAGAGCTTGATCCGTCTTTGTTAGTAGACCGCTCTCTTGATCGATATGGAATACAACAATATTCCCCGTATTCTGATTAGCCGATAGCAAATAACGTCCATCGGGGCTAATGACAAAATTGCGCGGGAACTCACCACCCGAAGAAATATGCTGTATAGGGGACAGCTCACCACTCCCTTGATCCACTGAAAATACAACAATACTGTCATGGCCGCGATTAGAGCTATACAAATAAAGACCTGAAGGCGAGAGATGAATGTCAGCTGGATAATTAGAGCCTTCAAAGCCTTCCGGCAGCGTCGTTATGTTTTGACCAACCGTTAATTCGCCCAGATCCTTATCCGTCTTTAATAATGTTATCGTAGAATCCAGCTCATTCATGACATAACTGACGTCCAGCTCAGGATGGAAGATCAGATGGCGCGGGCCAGCGCCGCCCATAACCTCAGTCTGGCTATGCGGCGTTAAAGTAAGCTGCTCTGCATCATAGTGATAAATGACAATCGCATCTATACCCAAATCAACCGCACATACATAAGGTGAATCAGGCATCGGGATAATACAATGCGCATGAGGCTTCTCCTGTCTCGATGCATTCGGACCAAGCTCTCCCTCGTTCTGCTGCATACAAGCCTCGTCGGTCAGTTCACCTTGCTCATTGATTGGAAGCATGGTTACATTTCCGCCTGTATAGTTGGCAGCAAATAAAACCTTGCCATCATCATCCGTGCTGATGTAACAAGGATGTGCGCCTAGTGTAAGTGAGTGATTCGATGTTTTGGCAAGCAAGCCTGTTGCTTGCTCAATATGAAAGGTTGAAACAGATCCACCATTCGCATTTCCTGTTTTCTCTGTTTCACTAGCTGCATATAGATGTTGACCATTTGGATGAATCGTTAGGTATGAAGCAGCCTCTATGCCGTTAACATCCTGTACAACTGATATTTCACCTGTTTCACCATTAAAGTTGCAAACATGAATCGTTGAATCTTCCTCCGAACCATACGAACCTATGTACAGAACTCCGCTGTATGTGGGGCGTTTATCCTTACTCATTTTCTCCAATCCCTTCTCTCTTTTTTGTATTAAAGTGAACATAGCATATGCCGCTGCAGCAAACAATGAATTTTTATTTAAAATACTTCACAAAAGCTATTGTGACATGTTACAATGGAAGCGCTAACATTTCAGGATTCACATTTCTAAAGGGGGTATTTGGGATGGTGAATGTTGTACTGAGCGAACGGAATGTATATGAAGATTTTGATTTGGAGTCCGATGTGCTCTATTTCAAAATCGGCAATCAAGAACTCGTAAGCTTCCATGGCAGAAACTATAATATAAAGAAAAGAATGACGGTTGAACAGCTGCGACAGCTTACGAATGAAAAAAACTTTTATCAAATAAGCTCTAACTGCTACATTAACATCGGCAAAATCAAAGCGATTGCTGACGGAACCATTTATTTCGGATCAGATATCTCGGAATCGAAGCAAGTGACAGTAAATCGCCGGAAGCAATTTGTTATTCAGCAGCTTTTCTCGCAACGCTCGTCCAACAAGGATTTGCGCATAACAACTTAAGCTGAAAGCAACCGCCCTATTTCCGCATAATGCGGGAGCAGGGCGGTTGTTTGTTTGGTTCTGTCCTGCTATTCTTAGGTTGAATAGACAATTTACAAGATTTTCTTTATAACATTTTTAGGAGGACGATCATGACTACGCAAGGACAAGCATACGAACAAAACTTTCATGATGAACAGGCCGTATGGCTGCAATGGGGCCCTTACGAAGCGGCAGTTTTGCCAAAAGTAGGAGCTAATCTTATCGCATTCCGAGATAAAGAAAACCATTATACATTTTTGCGTGAGCCCGCAGCGGAAGATATGAATGACTTCCGTGCTAATCCAGGTATTCACGGCATTCCGGTGCTTTTCCCTCCTAACCGTTACGAGGACGGAACCTTTACTTGGAATGGCAGAACTTATACATTCCCTGTTAACGAAGAGAAGACCGGCAATCATTTGCATGGTTTTTTCCATACTGCCCCTTGGGACGTAGAGGATTTCGGCACTAACAAAACAGAAAGCTACGTTTCACTTAAAATATCAATCGATGAAGCTCATCCTATCTATACATACTTACCGCACCGCTTCACGATCAAGCTTCGCTACTCACTGAGTGATGCAGGTCTCTTGCAGCATGTGTCCGTACACAATGAAGGCACGGATGCAATGCCATGCTTGATCGCTTTCCACACAGCAATCAATGCACCGTTCGCACCTAACAGCACAGTGGATGACTACCGCTTCACACTCACAACCGGCAAGCGCTGGGAGCTAAACGAACGGATGCTGCCTACAGGCAACTATCAACCGCTTAGCGCTGAAGAGGAAGCCATGAAGACGACAGGCCTCTCTCCTATCTGGGGCGCCATGGACAATCACTACACAACTGAGCCGCAAAATGGTCGCAATGCTATGGTTCTTACCGATAATCGTAATGGCGTAACGTTAGTCTACGACGTGGGTACAGCTTATAAGCAGTGGATGATTTGGAACAACAATGCAACACCGGGCTTCTTCTGCCCTGAGCCGCAGCTTAACTTGGTCAACGCGCCAAATGTCGATTTGCCTGCAGAGCAAATCGGGCTTGTTTCGTTGGAGCCAGGCGGTATTTGGGAAGAAACAAGCCGCTTATATGTTAGAAAATAGAGCCAAATAACCGATTCCGCATCCCGCGTTATAGTGAAAAGGAGCATCCGCCCATAGGTGATGCTCCTTTTTTCATGCTTTTTTGCAACATTAAGCCACTTTCATTGGTCTGAGTTTACGAGGGGATCAGATACTGCTTCAAATCACAAAAAAATCAGCCAAATTCAGGACAAGGGTGACTATTGTCGGGAAAGGCTGTAAAATGTAAGCATTACCCCTCTTATGTCGAGAATTGAAGGGAGAATATAATGCGACAGCCATTTATGAAAGCAATCGTACTTGTATGCTTCTTATCCATCATTTTTGTGGCAACTCCATCCCCAACAGCCCACGCAGGCTTTTTTGATCGGATTAAAGACATTTACAATACACCTGAGAAAATCAGTGAGCTTGAGAGCCAATACTTAGATGCGAAAGCTGAACTTGTAGAGCAGCAGCAACAGCTTAAGGAATCTATTCTCGCGGCAGAAGAAGCAGCGAGAAAGCAAGAAGAGCTCATGAAGCAAAACGAGCAGCTCATGCAAGAGAACGCTAATTTGCAAGCACAAGTTGAGCAAGCAAAGAATGATAAGAAATCTTTTATAAACAAGCTTATAAATACGGTTATTATTATCGCGATACTGTTTGTCTCCTATATCGTTTCCATTCGTGTTTGGCGCTATCTTGTATGGCGGAAACAAACCAGATCGGGCAGAAGAGGGATTAGCGGATGAATATAGATGTTCCCGTCCAGATTGGGCATGTTCACATCAAGCTCGAGAAAGAAGACAAGCTGCATGTGCTGCATCCCAAATCGATTATCGCCTATCAAGGCGAACCGCAAAACCGAGAGGATCGCTTTATGGATTTTGCCGGCATCTATCGCAAGAAGAGATGGATTCGCTCCCTCCTCACCGGCCCTTCCCAATTCATCCTTGGCCTGCCAGCGGGTTGTTCGCTAGAAACGATAGAAATCAATGAGAAAAGCGATCTGCTTTTTGATTTTCGCCATGTCATTTTTTTCTCAGACGGCATGAAGCTGAAGTCTGTTGTTCAGAAGCTGAAGAACGCTTGGATTACGAAGGAATTTGTTCGGATGCGCTTTACTGGGCCTGGCAAACTTGGGATTATAACAGCTGGCGATATGAAGGCCATACAACTGGAGTACAACCGTCCGCTTTATGTAGAGACTGGCGCTCTTATCGCCTATCCTGCAAATGCAAATATTCAGCTTTCTGTCTACGGAAACAAGCTTGCCAGCCAGCATATGAATGTGCAGTGGGAGATTCGGGGCAGCGGTCCTGTTCTCATTCAGACAGGCTCTCGTGATGCCGAGCTTGAAGAGCAGCTGCAAAACGGCGGCTTTATTAAACGGATTTTGCGTGAAGTGCTGCCTTTTGGCGGCATTTATATTAAATAAAAGAGAGGCTGAGCTATCGTCATGGGACGATGCTCAGCCTCTTCTATATTAAATACCTTGGAATGAGAAGCTATGCGAATAAACGCGGTTTGCGAACAGCATATGCTCCTTCTCGGGGCGCTGCCCCCAGCTGTCATGTCCGCCTACACCCATCTGTTTATGATTGACACGTACAACCGTCTTATCACTAACTGGCAGCTTATGAATATGATCATGAGCTTCCAATTCAAATGGTGTATAAGGAAGTACATTTAGCTCAAAATAAGGAGAACCCTTCAATACTAGCCCTTGCCCCTGTGCATTTCTTACTTCTGCATGACGAACATCCATCTTGTTGCCGCATTCCTGCGGACGAATGTACGGAACCATTTGATCTTGCACCTTACCCGAATATATACCGAGCTTGCCGCCCGTTTGGCGATCGAAGTACGTTTCATCTGGTCCTTTACCGTACCAGCTCACTTCATCGAATTGAGCAGGCATGTGGAAGAGAATACCC
This sequence comes from Paenibacillus sp. J31P13, assembly GCF_056269295.1. NCBI lineage: Bacteria > Bacillati > Bacillota > Bacilli > Caryophanales > Paenibacillaceae > Paenibacillus > Paenibacillus sp. J31P13. Next base: position 240,549 of record NZ_JBWDNR010000008.1, on the reverse strand, counting down.
ACCTCAGGAATTTCCGGAAGCCCTGCTCCTGGCTGAAGCTGCTCGAAAACGCTGATCTCGCCGTCTCCGCTTACCTTGTAAAGGATAGAAAGCAAGGACTCCGAGGTAGTAGGCAAGCTATAGCTCGTTTGAACGGTCAGTGAGCTAGCTTCAACTTCATAGCTAATGCTCCGCAGTACGCGTTCTGCTCCTGCTTCGCGCCAAGTCGCGCAGCGCTCATGCTGTTTATTGCCACGATCATTATCCGTATATGCACGCCAGAAATTCGGAGCCAGCTCATGCGATAGCAGCTCAGTTCCCTTCCATGCATAGGAAGCTAAACCGCCATTTCGTTTGTCGAATTTAGCTGTGAAAGACTGACCCGTAACAGCGATAGCATCCCTTGTTTCCTCTACCTCAATCGCAGGCTTCACCCCCGCACGTTCTACGACAGCAGCAACCGATGCTGGCAGTATAAATTGTTCAAATGCAATCTCATGCCCCGCTTCAGCCCAAACATTATTTTCTTTCAATAGAAGCTGAACGGTTAACACCGCTTCATCCCCATGGCTTGAAAGCTGAGGCAACGTGTATGGAATCGTTACGGTCTCTTCCGTTTCTGGTGCCGTTCCTGCATGTACCGTGCCGCTTTGAACGATTACGCCATTAACCGCAACCCCCCAAGCAAATGTAAACTGATCGAGTGAGCTGAACAAATGGCGATTCGTCACCTTTACTTCACCAGCAGCCAAATCTACTGCTTCAAACTTCGCATTCTGATAAACCTTCTTAACCTCTTGCAGCTTAGGAGAAACCGTACGATCCGCGAAAATAATTCCATTGCCGCAGAAGTTGCCGTCATTCGGCGAATCTCCGAAGTCGCCGCCATACATCATTTTCTCTACGCCGTCTTCATCCGTAATACGAATGGATTGATCAATCCAATCCCAGATGAAGCCGCCCTGCAATATCGGATATTTCTCAAAGACTTCCCAATAAACATGCAAGCCGCCGCAGGAATTACCCATCGCATGACTGTATTCGCATAGGATAAACGGCTTCTTCGGATTGCTCCGAGCATACTGTTCAACACCCTGCGGGCTTGTGTACATATGGCTTTCAATATCCGATGATGCGTCCGAAGCACGCCAGTGGAAGGCTCCTTCATAGTGGACGACACGGGATGGATCTGCCTCACGCAGAAAATCATGCATTTTAATAAAGTTATCGCCGCCGAATGATTCATTGCCAAGCGACCAAATCACGATGGACGGATGATTTTTGTCACGTTGGAACATCGTATTACAACGATCAAGCACAGCCTCGGTCCATTCAGGACGGCTGCCCGGCACGGTATCGCCTAGCTCCTGTTGACCATAGGACCATGCGCCATGCGTCTCTAAATTCGTCTCATCAATGACATATAATCCGTATTCATCACAAAGTCTGTACCAAAGCGAATTGTTCGGATAATGTGATGTGCGGACCGCGTTAATATTGTACAGCTTCATAAGCTTAATATCTTGGAGCATATCCGCTTCGCTGATCGCTCGTCCCGTATCACATGAGAACTCGTGGCGGTTGACCCCTTTGAACATAATACGGCGACCGTTTATTTGCATCAGTCCGTCCTTAATCTCGAACTTGCGGAAGCCCACCTTAGAGCTTATTGCTTCAAGCAGCCTGCCTGATTCATCCTTCAAGCTCAGAATCAGTGTATACAAATTCGGCTGCTCCGCGCTCCATTTGAGAGGATTTGCAACTGTTCCGCGAAGTGATACAGAGGTAAAGCCTTCACCCTCGACATTTGTCGTTAACGACAAAGGAGCCTCAAATACCGCGCTGCGTTTCCCATCATAAAGGGAAGCCTCAATCGTTATTTGGCCAAGCTTATTGCCAAAGTAATTTATTAATTTCGCATCTACAATAAACGCAGCATCGCAATATTCGTCATCAAGCTCTGTTTTCACAAAGTAATCATAAATATGCGCTTCAGGTGTCGTGTACAAATAAACATCACGGAATATACCGCTCATCCGCCAAAAATCCTGATCTTCGAGCCAGCTCGCATCTGACCAACGATAGACCTCTACTGCAAGCTTATTCTCTCCCTCAATGAGGTATGGCGTAAGATCAAATTCAGATGGGGTAAAGGTGTCCTGACTAAAGCCTACAAGCTCTCCATTAAGCCAAATATAAAAAGCCGATTCTACGCCTTGAAAGCTAATAAAGACAGGCTTTCCAGCCCAATCCGCAGGCAATGTAAAGCTGCGCGCATAGGAACCGACAGGATTATAAGCAGTTGGCGCAAAAGGCGGCTTGAGATCCTCTTTTCCAACCCATGGATAGACTACATTTGTATACTGCGGATAATCATAGCCTTGCAGCTGCCAGTGCGCAGGCACCGCAATCTCATCCCATCCGCTATAGTCATAATCGGATTCATAGAAATTTGCTATACGAGAATCAGCATTGGGAGCGAATGCAAACTTCCATTGCCCGTTCAGAAGGAGATAGTTTGGCGAGCTGCTGTGCTGCCCTTCCCAAGCTACCTCCAGCGTATTGTAAGGCATAAGCGATGCATGCGCTTCCATTCGATTTAATTGAAAAATTTCAGGATTGTTGTTCCACTCTGGGTAGCCGTTAACCGGCGGCGTATATATGAGTTTTTTTCGCATAATCATAAGCACCTCTTCATTAGTAGCATTAAAGTATATTCACATTATAAATCAATCTTACAATCTTTTTAATCAGACAATTTTCAAGTCTTTATATAAAAATATGAAACTCATCCATTCTCTCTCCAGCTTCCTAAGCAAAAAAAGCCGCCAGAGAATCGAAAGGATCGATTTCTTAGCAGCATTGTAAACTATAGGCGCAATACCTTTATTGGGTTTTCATTTTGCTTAAAGCTGCAGTTGCTTGAGGTTATAAAACTCTCCCTTGCTGCTCATAAGCTCATCGAACGTTCCTACTTCCACGATACGCCCCATCTTCATCACAACGATACGATCGGCATCACGAATTGTCGATAATCGATGAGCGACAATAAATGTCGTTCTCCCCTTAATGAGCTCCTGCATCGCCTTCTGCACATGAAATTCCGACTCATTATCGAGTGCAGAGGTCGCTTCATCCAAAATAATAATTTTCGGCTCTCGAATGAGCGCCCGTGCGATTGCGATACGCTGACGTTGTCCGCCAGACAGCTTGCCGCCATGCTCGCCTACCATCGTGTCCAATCCATTAGGCAACTGATCAATGAAATCAGCGAGATTAGCCATTTCCACAACCCGTTTAACCTGCTCCTCGCTAATTTCACGCAGTCCGTATGTAATATTGTCACGAATCGTACCCGAGAACAAAATATTCGTCTGTGGCACAACAGCCAAATGCTTGCGATAACTGCGAAGATCAATGTCTGCCAAATTCTTGCCATCCATCAACACCTTGCCGCCTGTCGGCTGCAGGAAACCGATGACCAAATTAAGCACGGTGGATTTCCCGGCTCCGGAAGCACCAACAAATGCGATACACTCGCCTGCTTTCACGTCCAGCGTAACATCCTCTAGAACATGATACTCGCTATCCGGATACATGAGTTCCACGCCTTGAAACGAAAACTCTCCGCGTACTTCCTCCAGCTTTGTTTTACCGCTATTATTTTCAATATCTGTCGATACAAGAATTTCTTTAATGGAATAGATGGACTCTAAGCCCTTCGCGATCTGCGGATAAATGTTAATGAGACCTGTGACTGATGCTAATATCATGGCGAAAAATCCTTGATACATAACGACATCGCCGACTTGTATTTCACCATTGTAGGCCAAATAGGAAGTGAAGATTAAGCATAGCACCTGAAAAATTTGAAATGTAACCCAGTTCGTTGAGCCAAAATAAGCTTCAACCAGATCCAGCTTGTAGCCTTTTCCTTGAATATTTTGCAGCGTTGAATCAATCTTTGCAATTTCCACCTTCTCGAGACCGTGAGCGCGCGTAATGGGAATCATCTCCACCATTTCCGACACTCGTGAGGACATCTGCTCAATCTCCTTGCGGAACTCCTTATTCGACTTGCGGATTTTCCGGCGGAAAATCGTAACGATTGAAATCGACATCGGAATCGTCAGCAAGAAGAATAGTGATACCGTCCAGCTGCTATTGAGCGTAATAATAAATGATACGATGATGTTCACAACGGCTGGTGCCAATGCCAGCATGAACTGCTTCGACATCATCTCAACCGCTTCTACATCACGCAGCACCTTGGATTGCAGCTTCCCTGCCGGAAGCTCGCGATGGGAATTGATCGACAGCTGCTGAAGCTTGCGCACGAGCGCACTCCGAAGCCCTGCTTCCACATATCTGACCGCACGGCTGAGAAATGAAATATATGCCGCATGCGTCGGTATATTTTGCAAAATCACGATCAGTATGACGAAAAAATTAATCCATATGCCACTAATGGGATACTTTGACGGATTTGTTGCAATATTAATAATATTGGCTGTTACAATTGGTAAAACGTACACAGGCGCACTCTTAATTAATAGAAAAAATAAGGATATAAATAAGTTTGTGAAATTACCTTTGTAAAGCGATAATAAAAATTTTAAAGGACTGCTTTCTTCTGCTAATGCCGCGTTCTCAAATGTCTTTGCCAATCCTTTCGATCCACCTAGCTTAATGCCTGCAGCTTTGCCTGCCATGTTGTCTCCATCCTTCTGCTCCAATAAACGGCTGTTTGTATCTATCCTCGTCTAACGATATTTCCCCTTATAGTCCTTCGGCGTCTCGCCGACCATCTTTTTGAAAAGCTTATTGAAATAAACCGGATCACTATAACCGACCAGCTGCGATATTTCATAATTTTTCAAATTAGGATGGTCAGTCAAATACAGCTTCGCCTTCTCAATGCGAATATCAATGAGATAGTCCGTTAAGGTCATTCCTGTCTCTTGTTTAAAAAGACGACTTAAATAATTCGCACTCATGCCTACCGTATCAGCCATGCGCTCCATTTCGAAGTTTTTATCATATTCCTGCTCCAAAATGTTCTTCATCTGCTCGATGACATAATGCTCCTTCTCTTTTGTAATGCCTTCTGTCTCTCCTATCCTGCTATCTGACTTCTTCTCGCTTCGTTCCTGCTTCTCGTGCTTCTCTTGCTTCAGCCGTGTCAACAGATCATATAAATTTGTTTTATCAATCGGCTTCAACAAATAATCCCGCACGCCAAAACGAAGTGCCTTGCGTGCATATTCAAACTCACTAAAGCCGCTAAGCACGATCGTTGCAATTGATTTATCACGTATATGCTCAATGAGCTTAAGCCCATCCATCATGGGCATTTTGATATCGGAAATCAATACATCCAACTCGCCTTCACCCAGCTTCGAAATATGCGTCCAAGCATCCATTCCATTGCTGTACGAGCCTATTATCGTAATCCCCAAATCCATCTCTGTCAATATTTTCTGAAGGCCGCGCCTAATAAATTCTTCGTCGTCTGCGATGATGATATTCAATGTGTTCATCTCCTTTGGCAGATCCATCCTTAAGTTTGCACTAAAATAGGAGCCTCAGCAACAAAAAAAGAAAGCGGACGGATTATTTCACCGCGCCGCTTGTAACCCCTGCGAAAATATATTTTTGCAGCAATAAATACATGATTGCCGTTGGAATCATTATAATGAGAATCGCAGATGATATCAGCTGCCAATCCCCGCTATTAACTCCGAAGAATCGCATGAGTGATGTGGAGATGACAACATGCTCTGCCCTCGGTAAATACAATAATGGGATGAACATATCATTGTAGATGCTGATTGTCTTCAAAATAACGATAGTCGCTGTAGCCGGAGCAAGCAGCGGGAAAATAATGGTGCGGAAAATCTTAACTAATGAAGCTCCTTCAAGCATGGCGCTCTCGTCTAGTTCATAAGGAATATTTCGAATAAATTGAAGATAAATATAAATTTGCAAAATATCCGCGCCTACATAGATCAGTATCGGACCAAAAAGGTTATTCGTTAGGCCAAGCGCTTGTATGGTCTTGTAATTGACAACTTGCGTTGTAATAGCCGGGATGATGGTTGCGAAGAGAAACAATCCAACAAGCGCGCCTTTGAATTTGAAGTCGAAGCGCCCGACCGCATAACAGAAGGCTGAACCAATCAATATGTTCAATATAAGCGTAATCGCGATAATAAATAACGTATTGCCAAAGGCTGTTACCATATCCGCTTGCTTAAATGCCTGGGCAAAGTTTTTTAGATGCAGAAAGCTGTCCGGCAAGGAGATTGTCGATTTGGTATTAAATTCATCTCTTGTTTTGAAGGCATTGACGATAATGATATAAGGAGGAAATAAAATCGCAAATGCGGCTAAGACAAGGGTTAGATATTTGAAGGAGTCCCACATTCTATTAGCCTTTTCCATTATTTCTCCCCCCTTCCGTTCAACAAGAAGCGTTGAATCGATAATACGACTACGACGAAGATTAACAAGACGACGCTCATCGCGGATGCCAAACCATAATTGTTAAACTGGAAAGCTGTCTCGACAATTTTCATAACAAAGGTTTCACTAGAGCCCGCTGGTCCACCCTTGGTAAGAACATAAGGCAGATCGAAAACCTCCAACGCTCCCGTAACCGTTAAAAATAAATTGAGCTCGATAATTTTATAAATGTTCGGCAGTGTGATGCTGATAAACTTTTGCCAGCCATTTGCGCCATCAATCGAGGCAGCCTCGTAAATATCACTTGGAATCGATTGAAGCGCAGCTAAGTAAATGACCATATTAAAGCCCATAAAGCGCCAGAAACCAATGGAAGCAAGCGTATAGTTTACAAAGGATCCATTTCCTAGCCAGCTTGTTTTTGACAAGGCATCGAAGCCAAGCTCACCTAGCAAAAAGTTCAATGATCCGTTCGTTGTATCGAATACGTAACCGAATAAGTATGCTACAGCAACACCGTTTAGGATGTACGGGAGAAACATCAGCAAGCGGAAAAATTTCTTTCCCTTCAGCTTGCTGTTAAGCACAACAGCGAAATAAATCGCAGCCATGTTTTGTACAATTCCCACAGCGAAATAGGCAAAGTTATGTTTGAAGACGCCAAAAATATCCGGATTAGAAAATACTTCTTTATAATTAGACCAGCCAATCCATGGTTTGTTAGGACTTAGTCCGTCCCAGCTTGTGAAGCTCAGACGTACAAGCTCAAGGGCCGGATAATAAGCAAATGTCAGAAGCAACAAAAGCGGCAATGCAACAAAACCAATGACAACATAATTTTTCTGCGTTTTAAAAGGCAGCCTGCTGAACATGAGACAACCCCTTCCTTCCTGCGTCTTTCTTTATTCTGAAAGTACAGGATGGACGACCGATTTAGAGGTCATCCACCCTGCGTACAATTGCTACAGACCTAGATCTTTTTTCGCTTTTGCCCAGGCTTTGTTTACTTTATCCAATACTTTTTGCGGATCCTTCGACAATACAAATTCTTGTACGACAGCTGCTTGATCAAGCTGTGCTTTGTTTTGAATTTGAGTTGCAGCATCTACCGGTTGTGCAGGCTCAAAGAATTTCACATTGAAGCCATTAAATTCTGCAAGCTGTGCAAGCTTAGGTTGTTTGGATTTCAAAGTTGGGATAAAACCTGCGAAATCCTCATAGCCTGATTCTTCAATCATCCACTGAACAAAAGCTTTAGCCGCTTCTACGTTTCCGTTTTTGTTAACTGCATAGAAAAAGTCAGGGTTAAGTGGAGCTTTCGATACGCCGCTGTTGTCAGCAGGGAATGGGAAGAAGCCAACATCCTCAGCTGGAGCACCATTTTCAATGACTTGGTTAATAACCCAGTTGCCAAGCAGGTACATACCGAACTTGCCCGTTGCTATATCTTTCTTCGATTGTTCCCAGTTCGTAGAGTTAACGTCAGCCTCTAGGAAGCCTTTGGTATACATCTCACGAAGAATGTTCCATGATTTACCATAAGCATTATCAAGTGTATATGGCGTTTCTGATTCAGCACGTAGATTTTGGTGAGCTGGCTCCTCGCCAATGATTGTCGGGATATCATATACCCAAACATCAAGCGGCCATTTGTCCTTGAAGTTGGAGGCCAGCGGCACAATGCCCGCGTCCTTCAGCTTTTGCGATGCAGCAAGAAATTCATCATAGGTTTTCGGAACTGCAGTAATGCCTGCTTTTTCGAACGCTTTTTTGTTATATACGATACCGACAGTAGATCCACCAGAAGAAATACCGTACATATTGCCTCCGTCAGCTTTCAGGTCTTTGAAGTAAAGCTCATCGGAGAATTTAATATCATCTAGTGGAGCGAAATAGTTTGGCAATTCAGCATTTGGTATCGTTGGCGTGAATACAACATCTGGGAATTCACCGGAAGCCATCCGTACCTTCAACGTTTTGTCATAGTCAGTAATGGCTTCGAAAGTTAGATCTACACCTGGGTACTTTTCTTCAAACCGTTTTTCATAATCAACATATTGTTTGTCGATCATGTCCGTACGGTTAGTCAGAAATACAACTTTACCCGTAATCTTGGAGTCCTCTTCCTTAACCGTTTCATCTGGTTTATCTGTTGCCGTGTTGGTTGCTGCAGGCTTGTTAGTTGCTGGAGTGTTATTCGTGTTGTTGCCGCCGCAGGCAGCTAAAGTTGTTAGCATAATAATAGATACGAGAGCTAACGATAAAGTCTTTTTCATACTTTTCTTCCCCCTTAACAATTTTTGATTCCGCTTACATTTCGATCATAACCGATAAAAGAACGTTCTAAAATGGTTTAAAATATTATTTATAGTCTTCAAATGACATTTTTAGAAAACGCTATCATTACTGTTATTATGCATTTTCCTATTAAACCGATAGTTGTTTGGAGCTATATAATGAAGCAATTAGCTGCAGACCTGCAATTTAAAGAAACTTATTGCAAACAGAAATAAAATGGGGTTTACTTGTTATATAACAAAACGTAATTTTAGTAATAACAAAAATATATTTATAAAGCGAGGCGACTCAAATGACAAGCAAGGAAGCCTATATTGCCGGCATGACATGGGGCTGGACAGGTGTGCGCGGAACGTGGACGGGGGCTCAGGCTGAGCGTTCCATGTCCCTTATGTCAGAGCGATTAAGCGTGAACTGGACTGCGATTACATTGGGTGCAATACAGGATCATCCGCAAGCAACAGAAATCAAATTTTGGGAACAACCTACGGTAACGGATGATGAAGTCCGCTTTGCTATTCGCAAAGCCAAGGAGCTTAACCTCCTTGTTTGCTTAAAACCAGTCGTTAATTGTACGGATGGTACATGGCGCGCTCATATCAATTTCTTCGATGTAGACGTTCCTTGCGAGCCAAAATGGTCAGACTGGTTCGCATCCTATACGGCATTTATTTTGCACTACGCCCGCATTGCTGAGGAAACAGGCTGTGAGATGCTTTGCATAGGCTGTGAGATGGTTCAAACCGATCGTCGCGAAAGGGAATGGAGGCAATTAATCGCTGAAGTTCGGAAGGTTTACTCTGGCAAAATCACTTACAATTGCGATAAATATCAAGAGGATAACGTTAATTGGTGGGATGCTGTCGATATCATCTCCTCAAGCGGCTACTACCCTATCGATAAATGGGAGGAACAGCTCGATCGAATTCAGAAGGTCGTTGCTAAGCACAACAAGCCCTTCTTCTTCATGGAGGCTGGCTGCCCAAGCCGTGAAGGCTCTCAATATTTACCGAATGATTGGGGATTGCCAGGCGCTCCAAGCGAAGAGGTTCAACGGCTCTTTTATGAAGAGATGTTTGCACAGTCGGAAAAGCGGGATTGGGTAGGCGGGTTTATGCTATGGGATTGGCCCGCTCGGTTATATGAGGAAAGTGAAGCAGCTGCTAACGATGATTACTGCATGTATGGCAAGCAAGCGGAACAAACCGTTCGTGATTATTATTTTTCGAAAACAGGGCTTAGCAAGAAGGAGAGTGCGTGTAAATGAATGCCAGTGATCAGCAATGGTTTAGCAGCATCCAGCAAGAGCTGAAATCTAACATTCTCGATTTTTGGATGAAGCATACAATCGACAAGGATAATGGCGGGTTTTACGGATTTATAAGCAAAGACCTAACCGTTCATGCTGATGCAGGCAAAAGCTTAGTACTCAACACTCGGATTCTATGGACATTTGCTTCTGCTTACCGCATCTATGGTGATGAGCAATATCTAAACATGGCAGAACGCGCTTACGCCTATATCAATAAACATTTTATCGACAATGAATTCGGCGGCTTATATTGGATGGTCGATGCAGCGGGCAATCCATTAGAAACGAAGAAGCAGGTTTATGGTCAAGCCTTCGCTATTTATGCTTTCTCTGAATATCATCGTGCAACCGGAAACGAAGCTGCCCTTCACCAAGCCATCCAATTGTTCCATACACTTGAGCGTTACAGCTACGATAAGGAGTATAAGGGTTACTTCGAAGCACTAACACGTGAATGGCAGGAAACGAATGATAACAGCTTGAGCGAAAAGGACTTGAATGAGAAAAAGTCCATGAATACGCATCTTCACGTCATGGAGGGCTATACGAACTTATATCGCGTATGGAAATCGGATGAGCTTCACGCAAAGCTGAAAGAGCTTATTGAAATTACAATCCAGCATATCGTGAATGCTGAGAACGCTCATTTCATTCTCTTCTTCGACGACAAGTGGAATGGCCGGTCGGAGCATATTTCATACGGTCATGACATCGAAGGAAGCTGGCTGCTTGTTGAAGCTGCGGAGGTATTAGGTGATCATGCGTTACTGGAGGAAGCGAAAGCAATGGCCATTCGTATGGCTGAAGCAACCTATAACGAGGGCGTTGATGAGGATGGCGGTTTGCTTAATGAAGGAGGACCACAGGGTCTCATTGATACCGATAAAGACTGGTGGCCGCAAGCAGAGGCCGTTGTAGGATTTTACAACGCTTATCAAATGACAGGTGAAGAGAAATACCGCGAAGCGGCGGTTCGGTCATGGGCATTTATAGAGGATTTCATCGTTGACAAGGAGCATGGCGAATGGCTTTGGAGCGTAAAGCGAGATGGTTCGCCTAGCGAAAACATGGAGAAGGTCAGCCCATGGAAATGTCCTTATCATAATGGACGCACTTGCTTCGAAATGCTTGAGCGCCTAGAAAGCACAACAACACATTAATGGAGGTTACTAAAAATGAGTAAGTTTTATGAACGCAAACAATTGCTAACAGAGCGCTATGAGGCGCTCATTCAACAGAAAAACGAGCCCGTTGAGCTAGGAAACGGTATATTCGACCGTTATGTCCATCCCGTTCTGACAGCTGCACATGCACCGCTTACATGGAAATATGACTTCAATCCAGAGACGAACCCTTATTTCATGGAACGGCTTGGCGTACATTGTGTCTTCAATCCAGGAGCAATTTCTTTGAATGGCAAGTTTTATCTTGTTGCTCGTGTTGAAGGAAATGATCGCAAATCCTTCTTCGCCATTGCGGAGAGCGACAGCGGCGTAGAGGGCTTCCGATTCTGGGATCATCCTATCCTTCTGCCCGAAACAAGCGACCCCGACATTAATGTTTATGATATGCGCCTTGTGCAGCATGAGGACGGCTGGATCTACGGTTTGTTCTGTACGGAAAGAAAAGATCCTTCAGCGCCTAAAGGCGATCTATCCAGCGCAATCGCGCAGTGCGGTATCGTCAGAACGAAGGATTTGAAGCAATGGGAACGTCTAGCAGATTTAAAAACAGCCTCCAATCAGCAGCGCAACGTTGTCCTTCATCCTGAATTCATTGATGGCAAATATGCCTTCTACACGCGCCCTCAGGACGGCTTCATTGACACCGGTTCAGGCGGCGGCATCGGCTGGGGATTATCCGACACCATTGAAGATGCGGTAGTTTCATCTGAGACGATCATGGATGAACGCCATTATCATACCATCAAAGAAGTGAAAAACGGCCAAGGCCCTGCACCTATCAAAACGGAAAAAGGCTGGATCCATATCGCACATGGTGTTCGAAATACAGCTGCCGGCTTGCGTTATGTGTTGTATGCTTTTCTTTCGGATCTGCAAGAACCTAACAAAGTGACACATCGCCCAGGAGGCCATTTGCTTGCACCGGAAGGCATCGAGCGTGTTGGCGACGTCTCTAACGTGGCATTTTGTAATGGTGTAATCGCTCAAGAGAATGGCGATGTCTATATCTATTACGCTTCCTCAGACACACGCTGCCATGTGGCCGTTACGACAGTAGATCAGTTGCTCGACTACTGTATCAACACACCAGAAGACCCGCTTCGCTCACATGCTTGCGTAGAGCAGCGCATCGCTCTCATTGATAGAAATTTAGCGTTGTAAGGCTGAAAACCATAGATTTCAAAGAGCCATTCTATCTACGTTTTAGTAGAGAATGGCTCTTTTTGTTGCCTAAAATACTTCCACTAAGAAATATCTCTTCTGAGAATGGTTAGTGACTACTATATCGAGAGTTATGACTATCATACCATTCATTTTGACAAATATACTTGTCAAAGTGACGGTTATATTTTACAATATATGAAAGAGGTGATGTCTTTTGAAAAGTCGTCTGAAAGAGCTTCGAGCGCGAACCGATCTAAACCAGACACAGCTTGCAAAGCTAGCAAAGGTCTCAAGACAAACAATTAGTTTGATAGAGCGTGAAGAATTCATGCCTTCGTTATTAATCGCAGTTCGTATTTCACGAATTTTTGGGGAGCCTGTGGAAAATGTATTTTTCTTTGAGGAGGAGGAGTTATAAATGAAAATAATTAAGCAATTGTTATTTGGAGCCGTAGTTGGATTTCTTGTGACTTTGACTGTACTAAAAGGTATTACATTTGATTTCTCTACCTATGCTGACGCAGCTGTAATAAGTCTTCTCGTTATTATTCTCATCTTATTGGGTCTGAGCTTGTCTTTATATAGACAAGTAACCAAGCTCAATAATACGGCATATGAAGGAGATGAAGAGGATGAAGTGGATGTTAAAAAATACAAAAAATTCGCGGACTACTCATTATTTATTCAATCGGGTTTAACCTTGTCCATCTTAGCTTTATGTATCGCTTTAATCGCGACAAAGAGTATCACATTTATTATTATTTCCATCATCGCAATCATTGTTTGTTGTATATTTACAACCTATATGATTCATTTAATGAAACTCGTCTATCCTGATCGTAATCTTCCAAGTTTATCAGAGCCGAACTATGCAGAAAAACTTTTAGAAGCTGCTGACGATGGTGAAAAACATGTCATATTGAACGGCTTATATAAATCCTATAACTTATTAAGCGTTACTTTAATCTTAGCGATTGTAGTTGCGACCATCTATTCTCTTTCAACAGACAATTCTCAACTTTTTTCTATTATTGCCATGTGTATTGTATTGCTCCTTGTAAACGGAAAATATCTATTAGCTATTCGCAACAAATAAGGTAGGTTTTTGAGCCGAAAAAAAATAGAAGGGGAAGCATCATCACGCAGCTCCTCCCCTTCGCTAGTCTTATAGGCTTGCATTGTTAAATCTAATATCTATTACTTTCCCACATGGGATGAATCCGATACTGGTATAAATTTTGTTCGCTGTTGGGTTCTTCAAATCCGCATAAAGCATCGCCGTTAATCCCTCATCTTTTAATTTCACACATAAATGTGCCACTATTGCACGCCCATAGCCGTTTTTTCTGAAAGCAGGAAATGTGTATACCGCATTGATTCTTCCATGTCTCGACGAACGATGAGCGACATTAGCCATCGCTACAGGATAATCATCCACGAACCAAAGGTAGAGGTTACCTGTTCCAATCATAATCTCTGCCTCGGAAAGCTGACTGGCTGGATCAACGGAAACATACCGAATTTTGTTTCTATGTTAATAGTGCTATATTTTGAAACTAAGTTAGTGAAAAGTATACGAAACGTTGGATTAGTTGCAGGATTTGAAATTAATACGAGGTTTATAAAGTCTTCACCAAACCAAATGCTCACTTAGTATCAATTATTGAAACAAACGAGTTTAAAACAAACCACACACCCCAATTAACATCAAATTATGAAATTATCTAACCCAATCCCGATTAAGAACCATAGCAGTTTCCATCCTTAGCAACCTTTTGCATCCCTTGCATCACTCGCATCCCTTGCAACCCTCCCCTTTCCTTAGCTGCACTGTTTTCAACCCTATCCTCCAACAACACATTAAACACCGTTTCATCCGTCCTATCAAAAACCGTCTTATAAAATCCGATCCTATCCCCCCTTCTGATTGCCAATTAAACCCACCTGTGATAAAGTTAGGATAGAAAACAATTGAATTAAGTAACCTATTTCAAATATCGGAGGACAACATTGGACGATCCTAAATTAAAGCTAGGCATTCCCAAAAATGAAGGCCAGCTATCCATGATGTTTACAAGAGGCGGACCTCGCGAAGGCGCCGGGAGAAAAGGAATCGGTGAAACGAAAAAGGTTTCCCTCACCCTATCCCAAGAAACATGGGATGAGCTCGATAACAGATGCAGCGACCTTCAATGCTCACGATCCCAGCTTTTACGTGAAATGATTGAATCTATTCTTACAAAGTGAAGCAGAAGGAATGGTGAAGCCTTTGCAAATAGAGGTGTCTCAGCAAATATTATTAAAAGCGCTCCAATCCATCTCTAGCGCTGTTTCCATAAAAAGTGTGATTCCTATTCTTTCAGGCATTAAAGTGGAGGCTGACGATGGGGGCTTGTCCCTTACAGCCGGTAAAACAGATATGATGCTGCAATACGTCATCCCTTCCGGTAACGATCATCTCATTTTCCATCGTCATGGAAGTATTGTCATTCCCGCTCGTTATTTTATTGATATCATTCGCAATTTACCATCAGGCTTACTCTCGATTGAATGCACAGAAGACTTGAAGGTAGTTATTCGTGGTGGTAAAGCGGTTTATCATTTATGCGGTATGAGCGCTGAGGAATTTCCTAGTCTTGCTAAAATAGATGGAGCCCCTACGCTGCGCTTTCTAAATGGGTCGCTCAAAAAAATGATCAAGCAGGTTTCTTTTGCCACAGCATCTTCCCAGTCGAGGCCTGCTCTAACTGGTGTATCCTGCCTATTTGATGAGAAACAGGTAAGGCTGGTGGCGACAGATGGCATACGACTCGCTTCAAGAATAACCGCTATAGAAGATAACACTCAGATGGCTCTTCCTATGATTATAATCCCTGGAAAGCAACTAACCGATTTCTCTAAAATGTTAAGCAATGAGCATGATTCAACCGATATCGCGATTGACAAAAATATGATTTTATTCAAAACAAAAAACCTCATCATGCAATCCTCTCTAATTGAGGGAAGCTTTCCATCCACCGATAAGCTTAAGCCAACTTCCTATTCGACAGAGATCACATTAGATAGCCTTTCTTTTTTGCATGCTTTAGAGCGTGTTTCTCTATTAGCAGGGGACAATGACGTAGTAAAATTAAGCTTAATCTCTCAGAACGTCATGGAACTATCTTCAAAAACAGCAGCAGTTGGAGATGTTGTAGAAGAGGTTGATATCGACTCTAACAAAGGGGATAACATTACGATTTTCTTTAATGGAAAATATATGATTGATATTATGAGTGCAGTTGATTGCAGTAAAATAGTTCTCGGATTCAACGGAAAATGGAGCCCTATCATCGTACAACCAATCGACAGTCCAGGATCCCTGTACATCGTTACGCCTATCCGAGCAAGGAATTGAGTTTGTTTGAAAGATAGCTTAAGCTTCTATCATTATTAATGATATCGAGTTGTTTGAGAGTGGAGGTATACCATGATAATAATCATAATAATTGCTATGGCTGCAATGATCGGAAACCAATATTCGATGTTGAAACGAATGAGGGAAATGGAGAATCTCCTGCGAGATATTCGAGATAATAGTAATAAATAATACAGTAGAATTAGAAAGAAACAAGACTTAGATCGTAATTACATTTATAGGTAAAATTGGTATAATGACTGCGAGACTAGTGGAAAGTCGGTGCTGCCGCAATGGAAAATCAGTTGTTGAAGATTGACTGGCATGAGCAGAATGAGGATTGGAATGGCCTATTAGATCAATTAATTGACGCATCCATTCATACAATGAATCAAGGACTTGAAGCCGAGGTTGCGAGGATTGATTTGGAGGAAAATAGCTTCGTCTTAAAAACATGGAACAAGGATTCCAGACCGAACATCTCTATGCAATATCGTCTGCTCAAGCTTCTTGCTGACAAAGGAATTTCCGTTCCAAAGCCGCTCGCTTGGGGAACCAACCGCGACGAGCATCATCATGTGCTGCTGACTACATTCGAAGGGACTCAGGACTCCAAGTATGATGCGCAAGCATTCACTGACTTCGGAATTCTATTAGCGAGCATACATAACCTTGCACTTAATGAGGATGATCAACACAAGGTACTAGACTATGGTTTCCTAGATTACTTTTATTCTGGCATACAGGAGTATCCGGATCTTCACGCTGCATTAATTCATCTTATCGATATGACTTCAATGAATAAAAATGCAATCATTCACGGCGATTATCACTGGGGCAATGTTGTAGGGAAAAATGGACAATACAGTGTAATTGATTGGACGAATGGACAGCTCGGAGATGCAAGATTTGATTTTGCTCATGCACTCGTTTTCATCCAACTCATTTTCTCTGCCGAGTGGAGAGCCTCGGTATTTCGTACTGCCTATTTAACCAAAAATCCAATCCCAGAGGAAGAAATACAAGTTTTTGAAGCGATGGTTTATTTAAAATGGCTGATGAGCAATCGACGCGGTTTTCAGCCTTTCGGACCGAAAGCGATTGATAAAGTGATAAAAATGATAAAAACAAATCCCTTTCTGAAACAATGTGATCTTGCCGAGATAGCAAAATCGAAGACTCCAAGCAAAAGCAAAGGTTCCAGCCTAGATATCGTCTACAATGAGTTCCCTCTCTTACAATCAGACGATGTATTTCTAAAAAAAATAAATGAAGCTCATGCTGAGCATATATGTCCTATTTATTATGCCAATCGGACCTGCAATATGAAGCAGCTTTTATCGTTGGTCGGCCATTATGAACGTGATTTTCATAAGAAAAAATGCGTGACATGGGGAATATTCAGCAGTGAAAATTCAGAGGCAATCCTCGGCGTGATAACGGCTCATTTTAATAATAAAGATGCAAATGTCTTAGTAGAATACACAATGAACAGATCCTCTAACACATCGGTTATTGCTACGAAAGCGATTAAGGTTTTGTTAGCGTACATATTTGAAACGGTTAAAATGACAAGCGCTCACATTGACATCGCAGTAACGGACGATGCTGCCAAAGCAGAACTGCTTCGCAATGGATTCTCCCCTGATGGCTCGATTCATCAAGGACTCATTCGAACGGGAAATGGTAAGGAAAAGCTCTATTTACAGACTTATCGTATTCAAAGAGCCTCTGTTACTGTTTGGAATACCTAATCAATCATGTAGGCTGACGTTAAGGATTAAATCCCCTGCAGCCTGCGTGATTATCTCCAACAAAATTTTAGTTGTACCCACTATTTTATTCAAGCTTTTATCGAAGACAACATAAGGAAATTCCTCATTTCGATTTCTTCCATCCAGTGCTTTTAGAACAAACGTCTCCATTTCCTTTATTGAAGAAATCAAACTATATTTTGTGATGAATTTATCAAATTGACATTCTTCATTGGAGTCAAATATCCTTTCTGAAGGAGCCATTGATAAAACGCCAAACAGCGCAAGAAGCTTCAGACTTAGTCGCCTGAGACCTCTTGCGCTGTTTAATCATTTCTAAATAGGAAGGTTACTGCTTTTCTAAACGTTAACTGCATCTACTCTCGTTTGATCAGCGTTTACACATCTTTTGCATACGGTTACCGATTTACCATCAGTTGTTGCGCGCGGATACAAAAGTTTGATTCTTGTCCGGCTGCAAACTGGGCATGTACCTCTGCCACGTGAAGGTAGATTCCAAAGAGTCCGTCCTCTTTTGGATTTTGCCATTGTTCATTCCTCTTTTCATCTTCATTTATCGCTCTATTTCTCTCACAATACGAAGCTGACTAATAAACAAACTTGCATGTTCATCCATCGCCTCCGCTTGTCTATAATTGTATTTTATTCCCTATTCTAGTATTTATGATAGATAAAAAATAATTATAATCAAACTATACTACGACATGGGGAGAAAGAGAGTGAATGACGAGAGTGGGAAATTAGCGTATACCTAAGCGTGGGCTAATAGAGGTATACAAAATGGTGTACCATCCCCTATTTCGAAGTTTGACTTAACAAATAGAGCATCATCTGTTTCATCAACCCGTTCAGCATGAACTCCTTCAATAGTGGGATCTGGTGTAAAATGAAAGCGAATAATTTCTGTTTGCTCGTTGGTAATACGGGTAAGTAAACCATTAAAGTCTACTTTCTTATGACTCACCACATCATAGAGATGAAGCGTCTCGCCCTCATATCCATAGACGATAATGGCATCATCTTCTTTTGAGTAATATATATTTTCAGGGAATACATTAATGGTGTAAAAGGTAACTAACCACTGATCATTTTGAGTACCAAATCGCTCAGAGATCGGTATACGAGAAGATACTCTTTCCTTTATAAATTCAAAGTCTTCCTCATGGGATGGATTAAGCTTATGTAGGGATGTTTTATCGATTGCAACAGAACTCCTGTCCCATTTCAACTCAAATTGTGATTCAGCTAGTCTACTAAAACCAAACTTAGGATAAAAGTCTAGAACACTGCTGTTTGCAAATAGCAAAAAAAAGTCGCAATCCTGCTCGTATCTCGCTATAACCTCGTTCATTAACTGCTTGGAAAGCCCTTTGCCCCTGTAATCCGGATGTGTCATAACGGTGCCGATCTGAATGGCTTTGTGATTGACTCCATTGATTATCAAATCCATTTTGCCGATTGATATATTCGCTATCACTTCGTTATTGTGAACCATGGAATGACAAATATAGTGCTCATCCCAGCAGCCTTTTTGGAACCATTTTTCAAAATTAATCCCGTAAACAAGCTCCATAAGCCGATTAAAGCTTGCTCTATACTCATTGTTATTTTTATAGTCATAAATCTGTATCATATGATCCTCCACGAGATCTATTCTTGGTTTTGTTGCTCATGATCTAAGAGGAAACTTACTTTCTTGAGTCCTCTGGTTTAATAGTATTGTATATTGAAACTAATTAAACAAGAATACTAAAAATTCGCTGATTAGTTTCAGTATTTGAAGTTACTAAGAGTTTCATTGGGTTTACTAGTTAAGATTGCTCATTTAAGTTCAAAAGTTGAAAGTAACGTGTAAGAGAGAGGTACAACGATCGGATTAAGATCATATTTTAAAACTAAATAGTAATAGAGAACCTAAATAATAATAGAAAAACTAAATAATAATAGAAAAACTAAATAATAATAGAAAAACCGAAATCAAATTAACGTTTGATGTTATGCAAATAATCGTTCAATCCGAACAAACGCTAAGCAGACCAGTTGCCGATTAATCGTTAACTGGCCTGTCTCCATATGTTTTTAATTCGATAGCGTGTTTCTTAGCTACTGGGGGCTTGGTTATTGATATTGGGCTACTTGATTACTTGATTACTCAGTTACTGCTTACATTGTCGCTTTCTCGCTTGGGTACTTCGGTTGCTTAGCTACTTGATCACTTGCTCGCTCCGTCACCGTGTTGCTTGAGTTACTTAGTCGATGTCTTCGCCTGAGCTGTCGATTCACGGTACAGCAGCTCTCCTGCCAGCAACAGCTTCTCCATCGGCTCATTTTTGCTCTCGATACGCCCTAGCAGTCGTTCAACAGCCTTTTTGCCAAGCATTTCTTTCGGTACATGAACAGTTGTTAGCGCGGGTTTGGTGCGAAATGAATCCTCAATATTATCAAAGCCCGTAACGGATACTTCCTCCGGCACAGCTACGCCCAGCTCCTGAAGAGCTAATACCGCTCCAATTGCTATTTCATCATTCGCGCAGAGAATCGCTGTAGGCAGCGTTTTTGCCTTCATCTTCTTGATAGCCCACTGTTTAATATGCTCTTGAAAGTGCTCATGCTGGAAGCCTTCCACTGAAAGCATGAGATCATCCTTTATGCTGCTGCCCATGCCGTTTCCATTGCCAAACCCCGTGCCTTCTTGCTCTTCCAACGCACTCCGAAAGCCTAGGAAGCGATCTTTAAAGCTTCTAGAATAAGAGATATCACCAATAAAACAAAGCTGATGATGACCGTTTCCGATCAAATATTTCGTTAGACGATACATGCATTCATAGTTATTCGCAAACACCGTATCGGATGGAATCAACATATCTTCATGATCAACGAGCACCATCGGCAAACCGATACGATGAACCTCCAGCAAGAGCGGAGTGGAAATTTCGCCAACGCCTATGAGTCCCAATATGCCGTTAGGGTTCAGAAAGTGAATGAAATGGTCTACACTCTGCTCGGACACAATGACCATGCCGTATCCATCCTCTTCAAGCCTTGCCGCAATGCCATCCAATATTCGCCCCCAGTAGAGCGACTCCTTCGTTTGAAAGCGAATATTAGGCATAAGCACGAGTACAGACTGCTTGCCGGCAGCTGGCACCTTCGGCAGCTGCTCCAGCTTCATTGTTTTGACATAAGCATTCTTTTGTGAAAAATAACCGAGCTGTGACGCTGCCTGAAGAACCCGCTCCAATGTAGCCTCGCTGACCCCTCCCTTACCAGAGAGTGCTTTAGAGACGACGAATTTTGAAACGCCTAAATAATCGGCTATTTGCTGCATCGTGACCTTTTTAGACATGAGAGTATTCCACCTTAACTTTCGGTAATGGTTCGCGCTTGCTTCCAGCGCTCATTATATTGTTTGAAAACAGCATCCAAATCGGGTGCAGCAATCCATTCTTGCACGTAATTGCCAGACCATAACTCGATTTGTGCCATATTCGCAATTTCTAGAACGCGATCAATAGGTGCCTTGCGCTCTAGAAATTCACTTTTAAACGATAAAAACTGTTGAAATTGCGGTAACGAAGGCTCCTTATTATCATGAACAGGCAGGAAGCCAGAATCATCTACATACCCGGAATCATTTACAAAAAACTTCACCCATGCTTCCGCCAATTGCTTGTTTTCACTAAACTTGCTAACACCCACGAACCAGTCTGGACTGAGCGGTGCAAAGTGCTTGCTGCTGTTATCATAAGGGAATGGAAAAAAACCGATATCTTCCGATTTTGCACCCGCTGTAATAATTTGATTAATAACCCAGTTTCCCATCAGATACATACCTGCCCTGCCTTGGGCGAGCTCTGTCTTCGATTTTTCCCATTGATTCGTAATTAATTGCTTTTCTACATAATCGTGATCAATTAACGTTTTGACAATGGAGATAGCCTGTCCCCACGGATTATCAATGGACCAAGGCTCATCGGTATACGCAATTTGATTAAAATAATCGACATCACCGGTCATGTAGCTGACTAAATCCTCGCTCCACGTCATCAGCGGCCATTTGGCGCCATAATTCAGGTAGATTGGTACGATGCCTGCTTGCTTTAATCGCTCACATGCCGCATAAAACGCTTCTAATGTGGTTGGTATTTCTTTAATTCCTGCCGCTTTAAAGGCAGCCTTATTATATACAATACCAGTCGTTGAGGCACCCGTCACAATGCCAAAGCGCTCGCCCCCATACGCCTTAAAATCAGCAAAGCGAATATGCTCGAACAGGGAGTCATCGAGTGGTTCAAAGTACTCGGGCAACGCTTCATTTTTGATATTGTTTGGAAGCAGAAGCACATCCCCTAAATTCCTGGTAGAAAACCTCAGCATAATTTCACTGGTATAGTTCGTGATGCCTTCAAACTGTACGGTCACACCGGGATAGAGCTCCGTAAACGAGTCCGCATATTTTTGTAAGACACCATTCTCTATAAGATCAACCCGATTCGTCAAAACATTTAGTTTCACTTGTTCTTGAGACTGCTGCGCAGGAGCGGTGGGCTCGGCTTCTATGTTTTGCCCTGATGTATCCTTCTGACAGCCAGAGATCGTAATACTGCATAACAGAACAACAAGCACTAGCACAAAAGTGAATTTGTTCATTCTGCGTCTCTCCCTACATCTAATGGAAGCTGTAAAATTACTTCGGTACCTTGATTTGGATGACTAATCACTCTCATGCCAAAGGTATGACCGTAATGCAGCTTAATGCGTTCATTCACATTTTTCAAGCCAATTCCACCTGTTTTTGATGTTGAGCCCGTTGCTTCCTCTAAACCAGCAAGCGATCGGTTTAAACGATGAAGGGTAGCCTCATCCATTCCAACTCCATCATCCTTGATTATAAGCAAGAGAGCCTGCGGAGTACGTTTACTGATCAGGTCAATTTGCATGACTGGCTTCATGTCATCCATCCCGTGATAAATCGCATTCTCAACAATAGGCTGAAGAACCAGCTTGATGATAGGGTAGTTCAGCAGTTCATCCTCGAAATTCGTTTCTAACCGGAAGCGATTGGGATAACGATAATTGAGCATCTCCACATAATTGTGCATATGACTCACCTCATCCGCGAGTGTCACTTCCTCATGCAGATCACTGATGCTGTAGCGCAGCAGTTTGCCGAGTATGGCGATCATATCCGCTGCAATATGGTCATCATTAAGCTCAGCTGCCATTCGAATAGATTCCAGGGTGTTGTACATGAAATGCGGATTAATTTGGCTCTGCAGCGCGTGCAGCTCGGCTTCCTTCTTCTTCGTTTCCATTATATATATATCTTGAATAAGATGATCGATTCGTACAATCATTCGATTGAACTGTTTTCCAAGCTGACCAACCTCATCCCGATATTTGACTGGAAATTGCACATTAAAGTCGCCTTCCTGAACGTTTTTCATCAAACGCATCATTTTTCGGAGCGGATTTGTTAGTGCAATAGAGAACAGGAAGGAGATTATCAACGCGACAATAATGGTTATAATCGTAGCAATCCAAGTCACGTTCCGAATAACGACTGCATCCTTCGTTATCTCGCTGTCTGGTATCGAGGTGATAACCTTCCAATTGGTATTCGGCGAGGTCGTATAAATATAGAGACGATTAACACCCTCGCTTTCCAAATAAAAGCTGCTCTTCATCCCTGTTGCTTGAGCCACAGCAGGATCATCTTTAATATTTGTTCCCATTCGTTCTTTATCGCTGTCATAGACAACATTGCCCAGCTCATCAATAATGACCGACTTGCCATGGGTCAGCTTGTCCAGCTCGCTCATCTGATCCTCTATGACGCTTATATTAGCATCTACTGCGATCATTCCGATCGGCCTCAGCTGCTTGTCGATTATTTTCCGCACAACGGTAAAAGCATATCTTTCACTCTGTAAATTACTTGTATATTTCTCTGTACTGAATAGCCTTGCCTCTCCACCTGACGTCTTAACCTCATCCAGCCAGTTTTCATAGCTTTCCTTTACGTTAAGCCGAATACCGCCGCCAGCCGTTGAGTAGTAACCATTCCCATATTGATCGAAAATATAAACGGAATTCGCTCCGCGCTTGATCGTATTAATAAATGATATGTTTCCTTCTATGCCGCGCTGTATCAACAGCATTAAATTGAAGTCATCCGGCATAGGATTGACATTCTCTCCAGCAGAGGACTGCCTCTGCTCATAATAGGTATTGGAGCTAATTAGATTTTGTTTAATGTCATCTTGATAAGAGGGAATAGATGAAATTCGCACCATATCTTCAATATAATCATCTACCCGAACCATCATATTCTCTAGCATTTTCGTTGAATATACGATTGTTTTCTCTTCAATGGATCGAGAATAATTACTATAAGAGATATAGCCAATAAACGATAATGGCACGGTAATAAGCAGCAGAAAAACAAGAGACAGCTTCCTCTCCATTCTCATTCCGCCAAAAACAGCCCATATACGCCGCAGCCGTTGCTTCAAGCTCATCCCAATTCTCCTATTCTTAAATAGCAGGCATTACATTTCCGCCGTTTACAGGGATGTAGGCGCCTGTAATGAAGCTGGAGAGGTCCGATGCCAAGAAGGCTACTGTGTTTGCAATCTCTTGATCCGTACCTCTTCGTCTCAGAGGTACATTCCGCGAATAATCATTATTCTCTTCCGCGTTATTTGCTCTGTCGCGATCACTAATGGTCCACCCTGGCGCAACCTGGTTCACGGTAATGCCATGCTCGCCCGCTTCTTTGGCTAGAACTCGGTAGACGCCGTCCATTCCGCGTTTTCCAGCGGTATAGGCGGATTGGTTAGGGAAGTTTTGCATGGCGCATTCCGTATTTATGCCAATTACTCTCCCTTCCTTGCGCTCAATCATAGCGGGAAGAAAGGCTTTAGCCAAATATACGCTTTGCAGTACACAGGACTCGAATTGACTCACATAATCGGATGCTGGCTGCTCAAGAATGCTCTTCCATTGATATTGAATGACCGCATTAGCGACTATGATATCAACGTGGCCGAGCTGCTTAGAAACATTCTCTTTCATTGCATAAATGTGCTGTTCATTCGTAATGTCCGCCTGTATAATCATCGCACGTCTTCCAAGAGCCGTAATTTCCTCATGCAACTCCTTCGCTTTGGCTTCGTTATTCAAATAGTGAATAACAATGTTAGCACCGCAGCTTGCAAGCGTACGAGCCATTACACGGCCCAAATCACCTGTTGCACCTGTTATTAACGCCGTTTTATTCGTCAAATCAATTTGCATGATAGATATCACCCTTCTGATCCGAAAGTTTGTTATATATTTTATTATTAATTATGCTACCAAAAAACTCAACTGTTTTATGGATAACGCTTATCAAAAGCTATTATTTATTCACATGTGAATGACTCAACAAATTAATTTATACTTTGATTATCTTCTTTAGGGAGAAAATAAGCATTTTACAGCAATATTCCTTGTGATTTCGGCTATTTTCATGTATATTACTCACTATAAGCATACTAAACATTCACATATGTATTAATAATTGCTTTCAACCGGAGGTTATAAATTGAAAATCGACCTATCTGAGCAACGATTGCCTATATTTGAGGCTATCTCTAGTAATGTACGTATCCAAATCATCCACCTACTCTCTAAAAAGTCGATGAATATTCGTGAGCTTGCCGAAGCATTAGGTCTAAGCAGCGCTATTATGACCATGCATGTCAAGAAACTGGAGAAAGCAGAAATTATTCGTTCTGAAATGACGCCAGGAAAAGGCGGCGCAGCACAAAAGGTTTGCTCTCTCCACATGGACGGACTAGAGATCATTTTCCCGCGCAAGGATGTCGTTCATCGGGAATCTCGAAGAACAGAGGTATCCATTGGTCATTATACTGATTTAAGCATTGTTCCAACCTGCGGTATTTGTACAACGGAGAATGTAATCGGTATATTTGATGATCCGAGATATTTCCTTGACCCTGACCGTGTCAACGCCAAAATTTTATGGTTCTCACAAGGCTATATTGAGTATAAAATCCCTAACTTTCTGCTAAGCAGCGAAAGTCCGGATGAGCTTGAAATATCGATGGAAATTTCATCTGAAGCTCCTTTAACCAATATGAACTGGCCTTCTGATCTTACCTTCTTCTTCAATGGCATTAACGTGGGCAGCTGGACGAGTCCTGCCGACTATGGGGGCAAAGGCAAGCTCAATCCTTCTTGGTGGTTTGACGATGTCAATCAATTCGGTCTGCTAAAGCGACTGATTATCAAGAAGGAGGGTACTTACATGGATGGCATTAAGCTCTCTGATGTAAGTCTAGATGAAATAGATATCCGCAACAGCAACTGGACCTTCCGTATTGCTATTCTGGATGATGCCGAGCATATCGGAGGCGTAACGCTATTCGGAGCAGGCTTTGGCAATTACAATCAAGATCTCATCTTTAAGCTTTATTACACGAAGCTGGCACAAGAAGACCGCGTGCAGGCTCAATAATGGAAAGAGGAACCCGAGCTAAGGGTTCCTCTTTTTTTTATAGACTGGCAAACATGCTGTCCAGCGCTCTCCAATTGCTTCCTATCCATTTGTTCTCTTCCCTAAAACGCTTGATGGATGCCGTATCCTTAGCCTTCTCAACCCAGAGCCATTCAGCTTCCTTCCACCAAGACAACCGCATTGACCTAACCATCTTCTCAGCTGTCAAAGATCTGTGCTCTCGGTAGCCTCTAACAAATGCATTCACTTTCTCCATTTGAATCACATTGTTATCCAATGCACAGGATAAAACGGATCTTGATAAGTCGAATTCAGGATATACATAATGGACACGGTCAAAGTCTAGAATGGCCGAAACGGAGTCAGAGTGAAATAGAATATTATCGACAAACAGATCCCAATGTCCCCAGCCTTGCTCACATCCCGAAAATATATCTAGATCTGTCTCATCAATGATTTGCCTTTGAATTTCTAGTGCTGCAATCGTTTGATGGCATGCCTTCAAATTAGCATCAAGCCATCGCTTATTCCAAAGCTCCACCATGCTTTCCTTCGTTCTTACATGCCAATGCAGCGGCTGATTTGGATCATTATTAGCATTCAGAAGCTCATGCATGGCTCCCGTTATTTGCCCCAAATGATACATTTGACGCTCATTGGCAGAGCCTGGCTTTATCACATTCCCCTCGCATAATTCCATTAAAACAAAACGTTCCCCAGAGGGTGTTTCCTGCACATATTTCCCTCGATACGAAAATAGCTTTGGAGAGGGGATTCCTTTCTTTTGCAAAAGATCATGCTGGGACATCGAAATCTCTAATCCTTCGAGAAGCTGCTTGGGATAGCGAATTTTATTAAATTGCTTAACAAAAAAACTTCCGACGTCCGCTTCTATTCTCCACTTTAAATTCATATAGCCAAGCTCAATTTCAGAATAAGCCTTAACCGTTATCCCAAAAAAAGCAGCAATCGATTCAAATATTTCAATTCTGATCCTTTCCACCATGTCGCTTATCGCACTCACTCCTTCAATCGTAAAATGGATCAAGGAAGCTTTCTTTACTAGAAGTTTACGCCGAAGGGGCGGCTCTATATGCTTAGCTTAGCAATTAGAGCCGCCCCTTCCATTACTATTTCCCTTCTGGCGGAAGAAGGATAATTCGGCCATCCTCAAGCTCAACTCTAAGCTTGTTGGAGTTTTTCACTCCAATCGACTCCAAGTAATTCGAAGGCACCTGCAAACGGCCGGCTTTATCCAGCACCGCATATTCCACATGAGTGCTTTCCTCATCCTCTGACTCCTCAAGCTCAGCAAGCTCTTCGGCATAAGAGCGTCGGCGCAGCATTTCCGATGAAATCTTTCCGTCGCGGATGGCTGCTACACGGTCAACCTTCTTGGCGAGCTCGGGATCATGCGTAACGATAACGACCGTAATTCCGATTGTACGATTGAGTTCACGGAACAAATCAAGAATTTGATTGGCCATCCGCGAGTCTACCGAACCTGTCGGCTCATCCGCAAGCAATATCTTCGGATAGTTGGCAAGTGCTATCGCAATTGCCACACGTTGCTGCTCACCGCCAGAAAGCTCATAAAGCTTATTCGATGCGCGATGACTGAGACCAACCGCATCCAGCAGCTCCTTCGCACGCCAACGCTTGCGGTTGCCCGTAAGCAAAATTGGCAGCTCAATGTTCTCTTGCGCGGTCAAATACGGGATCAAGTTTCTCGCATTATTTTGCCAAACAAACCCTACGCTCTCTCGCTTGTAACGAACAAAATCACGTTCCTTAAACTTCAGCATATCCTTGCCGTCTACCATCAGTTTGCCGGCTGTTGGACGATCTAAGCCGCCAAGCATATTCAGAAGCGTTGACTTTCCGCTCCCGCTGTTGCCGATAATCGCCATCAGCTCGCCAGATTCGATCTGAAGATCTAAGCCTTGCAGGGCGAATACTTCTAGATCCGCTGTTTTGTATATTTTGACTAGTCCTTCGCAATGAATCATCGTTTAATCCTCCCCTAGCTTGATCGCTTGATGAATACGCAGTCGAGACAACATATAGGCCAGTATGCCAAGACCAAACAGCAGCATGAATCCGACCAAGATGTATATGCGCATCAAATCTGAGGAATCAAACATGACTTTAAATGGCGGCACCAGACTGCTTGGGTTAAATGCAATTTGGAAATTAGGCACGTAGAGCAAGCTTGCAACATTGCCAACAAGAATACCTATCAGCACCGCAACACCGGAGGTAAGCAGCTGCTCGATTCCAAGCATTCCGATAAGCTGTTTCAGTGATAATCCGATCGCTCGTAAAATACCATTTTGCAATGTTCGGCCGCGCAGCGATAACACCCAATACAGTAGGAAACCAATGAAGCTGACCAGAATCGATAATACGAAGCCGAGAGTCAATATCCCATTAAGCGCCATCAAGAATGGATCATTTTTGGCTTTAATTAGCTCTTCTCGCGTATTTACAATACTTGTAATCGGCAGCTTCGATGCAGTAAGTCCTTCATAAAATTGTGCAGTCGTTGCTTCTGGCTTCAGCTTAATCCATACATCATAAGGCTCAAGAGCGATCTGAACCTGAATGCGCGGCAAGTGACCTACAATAAGCATCGGAGCATTGCTTAATTCTTTCTCTTTACTTGCATCAACACTGCCAATAGCAGGATTGGGATTAAAGGTTGGGAAATACTCAATTATGCCGAATATTTTGAAGGGCTGCTGGGAAACATCTCCCCAGCCTAACCATATTGTATCGCCTGCTTTTGCTTTTTTCTGATCAGCCAATGTTCGGGAGATCAATACAGCTTGCGGATCAGATGCCATCATATTCAAGTAATCATTAATTGGATAGTCCAGTAAGCTATCCCGGAACCATGTGGTTTCACCAAACTCATCCGTATCAATTCCCATTAATGTAGCTGCGCCGTTGCCCTCATTCACACTAAAGTTAACCTCTTTGGTAAAGACCTTAGCAGCCGATTCCACACCTTCAAGTGTCTTGAAGGGTTCAAAGGCAGGTTCTACATAATGGACAGGCGCCGCTATAACTGGAGTCGTCGGCGCAGGAGCACCGCCGCCACCCGGCGCTGGCGGCGGCGGGGCATCATTGACCCATTTGGATTTCAAAATAATGTCAGCACCATTACCATAACGTATTCGGTCTTCTGTATTATTATTGATCGTTCTTGCTGCCGAAGCGCTGAATACACCTGTCGCTATCGTCATAATGAGGAAGATCATCAAAAATTGATATTGCGTGCTGGAGCGCCCTACCTGAATCAATGTGGCATATACAGAAGGCGGCCACCACTTCTTGCCGATCCAATAAACCAATCGCAGCACCCATGGATATAGACGCAGCAGCAGCAAGCCTGCACCCATAATAAATAAGGCAGGAACGATAAACTGAAGCGGATCAATATTCAAATCAGTAGCGTTGAGACCTAAGCTTTTCAAATCAGCAAGGCGCTTTTTGAACGTATTCAGCCCATAAAGAGCGAGTGCAAGCGCGATGACATCCAGAAACATTTTATGCCACAGCGGTGATTTCAAAAGTCTTGCCATTTGCTGCTTATGCCCAACGATCGAGACGCGAGTTGCCATAATAATCGGAATCAACATGATAACAAAGCAAATGCCTGAGGCGATTGCTCCATATTGATAGGCTTCGGTCGTTATTCTAACCGGCAAACGCACACGAGACACAAACTCTAGGAAACCGTTAGAAGATCCTAACATTTCCGTTAGCACGATGCCAAGAAGCGGTCCAACACCGAAAGCGATTCCACATAATAGGATTCCTTCTACCCCATAGGAGGTAATGACCTGCCAACGCGCAGCTCCCCTGCTTCGCAATACCGCAATCTCATTTTTCTGACGCTCCGCGATCAGATTAGATACCATAAACATGTAGAATCCAAGCATGATCAGTACGGGAACATTGAGCGACCACATTAGCGTTTTCAATTGATCTGCCCGCTTCAAATACTTTGCAATCGTATCAAGTGCAGGTGTCTCCGACACACTCTGATACATCGTTACATTTTTGAGCGTGACATTTCGTATTTTGGTAATCGTACCTACAAAATCATCCACGAATCGAAGCTCAAGCTTCGAATAATCAAGTACAAAAAACCATCCCACTGAAACGACTGGTATTCTCGCTTCCTGCAAGAACTGCTGATTCGCTATACTATTGCTAATGATAAAGCTGTTAGAAAGCTCACTCAGATCGGTATCCCGAAAATAAGGATCATCATCCGATTTCTTCTCAAACACGCCGACAGGCTTAAACCTTATTTCCCCGGCAATTTTTTCATCATTTACGACAAATTCTGAGTCAATCACCGCTTTGAACTGAACCAGAGCACGATTTGTTACCAATACCTCATAGACACCATCGACGGGTTGTTCCGCTGCTGGCATACGACCATCCGTCAGCTTAATATGCTCTTCAAGATCAGAAAAGGAGCGCAATGACATCGATTTGAGTGATTTATTGGCATTCGTCTCTGGATCGTTCTTCGCTTTGATCTTCATCGTTTTCGTCTGAAAATCAGTAACAAGCTCCTGAACGGGAATCTGGAAGCTAGCCGAAGCTTCGTCATTTATGTAGGTATTCATCCTGTTATAAATGCGATTCATTTGCTCAGGCGTTTCTTTCGTAAAAAATATCTTATTATAATGAGAGCCTGGATATCTGCCGGATTGGCTCTGCATCGTCTCTAAGTCCTTAACCAGCATCCTTGACAAGACAGCCTCTGAATAGATCGGCATGCTGCTTACCAAGGCGACTGATATGACGAGGCCCATAAACAAGCTGGCAACCAGCCATTTATTCTGAACCATTTTACGTAAAATCATTACAAACAAAGCCACTCCAAAACCTCCCTAGCGTAAACGGCTGAAGCCGTGCATGCGGCAAAAGCTTGTTAACGGATTATCGCTTACCTTATTGCAAGACGACTACCGCGCCCTCTTCCAAGCCCTTTGTTATTTCGATTTCAGTAGAGCCTTTAATGCCTGTCTCTATATCGATTTCACGAATTTTGTTTCCGTCCTCCAAAGTTCGCACGAACGTTCTTCCTAGGAAGCTTCGCACTCCGCTTTTCGCTATTTTCAACACATCCTCACGCTGCTGCAAAATAATTTTCACATCTGCAAAGGCTCCTATTTTCGCGTCAGCCGGCAGATCCGGCAATTCGATAAATAATGTCTTCGCATAGCGCTCTTGAAGCTGTTGATTGAGTGTTGTTGGAGCAGAAGATGGCGTCTGCACGACTTTGCCTTTCAGCTCTGTCGAGCCTAATACGACCAATGCCGGGTATCCAACGTTAACAGCGGTTAGATCCGTTCCCGTTTCAACACCAAGAGATATCCGCAGCTTAGAAGGATCAGAAATGATAACAAGTGTCTGATAAGCATCGACAAAATCGCCTGGCTCTAAGTCTTCAACGAACGTTACTTGACCGTCTATTTCTGCAACCAGCTGTTTGCTATCTGAGGTAGTCTTTAGTCTTTCTAGCTTTAATTTCTCAATTTCCAATTGCAGTTGTGCGATGTTCAAGGAATCACTATCGCCTGATAATTTGGTTTGCTTAACCGACAGCTTCGCTCTTTCTACTGAAAGCTCCTGTTCCTTTAATTGAATATCCAGCCCATCCACATTTAATTGAACGAGCAAATCGCCCTTCTTAACCATATCGCCGGAGGAAACGAGCATCTTCGAAATGCGGCCTCCTTGGCCTTTGAATTGTGCTACTTCAAAGTTGGTAGATTCGAGTGTGCCGTTTCCGTTAATTTCCTGCGAAATCGTACCCTTCTCTACTACAACGGTTCGATAGTTTTCTTGTGCCGGCTTGACGAGAGGGGGCTTTAAAGCAGTCTCTTCCGCTGGAAGCAAGGAGCACCCCGTTAGCGAAGCACTAATGAGAAGCACGAATGACATGCCGAGTATTTTATTTCGCTTGAATGACAATTTGTCCATCCTCCAATTCATACACATGATCAACAATTTCCATTATGGCAGGATCATGTGTCGTCATGATGATTGTCATTCCCGCCGTTTCTACTAAATCACGAAAAACTTTCATAATCTGCAAGCCAGTGCGGCTGTCTAATTCTGCTGTTGGCTCATCCGCTAGCAGCAGCTTTGGCTTATGCGCAATTGCCCGTGCGATTGCCGTTCTTTGCTGCTCCCCGCCTGACATTTCGAAAGGTCGGTGATGCATGCGGCTTTTCAAGCCAACCTGCTCTAATGCTCCTATAGCAGCATCCTTCCGGCCGCTCGACGGCACACCAGCAACTCGTAATATAAACTCTACATTTTCGTAAGCTGACATTAATGGTATTAGTGCGAAAGATTGAAATATAAGTCCCATTTCCTTGCGTCTCACGCGATCCCTATCTATGTTAGACATTGAAGTTAAGTCGCGCCCATCAAACATGATTTGTCCTTCCGTAGGCCTGTCCAACGCACTGAGCAAGTTGATCAGCGTCGTTTTGCCTGAGCCGGACCTCCCTTTAAAGGCAATTAACCGCCCCGCAGGAATCGACAAATCTACTCCCTTTAATACCGTAACAGCGCCGCTCCCGCGTCCGAACGTCCTTTTTAAAGCGCTTGCATGAATGATATCGCCCGCTGATGGGTGCATGGTATGACAATCCTCCATTTCCAATTAAGCAATTACATTTGTATCTTTTTCCATTTTAACCGTGTCTATCTATCCGCACAAGAAAAAAATAAAGCCCTCTACCCGCTATTTCTGGGGGCAGAAGGCTTCCTATCATTTATACATTCAGATTTAAGCAAAAGATAACAATCGTAACCGTCAAAATACTTAAAATAGTAGAAACGAAAACCGATTGAGAGGCAAATTCAGCCTCATTGTCGAATTCAACCGCCAGCAGCACGCTGCTCAGTGATGTAGGAACAGCCGAGGAAACGATTAGCGCCGCTGACGTTAGCGTATCAAAGGACATAAGGGAAACGATAAGCCATGCAAGCAAGGGACCTGCGACTAGCCTAAGCATGCCTGATAAGCTTACATCGATCAACAGCGACCGCTTTATTTTCCACTCCATATTGCCGAGCTGTACGCCTAACGTAATGAGTGCCGTCCCGATGAAAGCATCTGCTAAATACTTTAAAGGCGTGGCAATCGGCTGCGGAATCGGAACCTCGAACCCTCTTAATAGAAAGGCAATCGGAATCACATAAATGATCGGCATGGAGAGTATCGTTCGCCAGATCATCCGCATATTTGCTTTATGAGCGTTCACATTGTATATGCCGTAAGTGTTTGGCACAAGCGATTGCATCATCATAATGAGTACCTGGATCGCCAGCGTTTCTTTGTTTCCCGCAAAAGCCAGCTGATTCAGCGGTATGCCGTAGTTGGCGCTGTTGTAGAACAGAACACTATTTCTCATTGCGCTCTTCATACTAGGCGCATAGCCTCTCATACGGATGACCGCTTCAACGATGAGATACTGTGCAACCATAAATAAGAGAAAGAAAAATAAGACGCTTACGATTACATTCACGGAAATAGCGGTTTTATAAAGCAAATCGAACATGATAGCTGGGGAGAATAAATAAAAATTCAATTTAGATAAGGTTTTGATATCCAGCTTAAATGCTCGTTGTATGATGATTCCAAGACCAATCATAATGATCATCGGAAGCACGTTCGTTAATAAAATATGTAGAAAAATTTGCATAGCTGCATCGGCTTCCTTCTATTAGCTTCGTTAGTGTGAGTAGACCAGGCTGCGCTTTCCCCTAATCCTAATAGATTGCTTCACTAATAGTAATAGTTTAGAGGCCGATTTAACATGCTGTCAATGCTTAGCTACCATTAGCTTAAGTTCCGAGAGCAATTGATCCAGCTGTGCATAGCCTTCAACCATCGTTTGAATCTTCTCATCCTGTGTTTCCATGCTGGCATGAACCTCTTCAACCGATGCCATATTTTTCTCCGTTGTATTGGCTATGTTAATCATTTCCCCAGAGAGAGAGGCATACTGCGCATGAAGATGCTGGGCAGAGCCCCCAACGATATCGGAATGCTGTCTCACAAGCTCCGTATTATCATTAATTCGGCCAATAAGCTGCTGTACTTGCTTGGATACATCACGGCTAATCGTAACCGCTTCTTGTCCACTCGCAACCTGTGCATGTACGGCGCTTATTTGTGTTCGGATACCGGATAATATTTCTCCGATTTCATTCGTGGATGTTCTCGCATTATCAGCTAGCTTGCGAACCTCGCCCGAAACGACAGCAAAGCCTCTTCCATGCTCGCCTGCACGAGCTGCTTCAATTGCGGCATTAAGCGCTAATAAATTCGTTTGCTCTGCAATGCTGCTGATCGTTTCCACAATTGAGCTTACGCGATCATTTTGCTCATTAAGCTGATTCATCATCTCCACCGTATGCATAATAATAGAACGAACACTCTCTACCTCGTTAGACAACGCGACCATCTGCTTGCGATTCTGGTCCGTAAGCGTTGCGTTATCCGAGGAATATTGCTGCAATAAAGCCGTTCCTTCCAGCAGCTGCTTCACTGCTGAATCAATAATTTGCGTAGACTCATTAACGTTTAAAATGGTACCCGTCTGCTTCTCGATCGCTGTCGACATTTCAGCGAACGTAATGGTCACTTCTTTCGAGATGTCACCCGTTGAACGAACAGTCGATTGCTGACTGCTGCTGAAAGCAGTAAGCGTAAGAATAGATGATTTCATCTTGGCAATCAGATCCTCAGCTAGATCCTTTGAAGCTAACGCCTCGCGCTGCTTCTCCGTCACCTGCCGCTGCAGCTTTTGACTGAAATTAGCCGAGAAGGCTAGCGCTACTGTCGCAAAAATTAAATATAAATACAGATACACAATGGATTCATTAGGGAATAGTCGCGGCTGTAGAACAGGATCAAGAAATAAGTAGGTACTCAGCGCTGCTCCAAGCAAGCCAGTCATAATGATGGGTTTGTGATCCGCATATAACGTGATAATAGCCAAATTAACATAGACGAGGAAATAGGTACTCACAATGGGATTGGGATCAGAAGTGATGAGCAGCGTTACAACAACCGTCAATATTATGGGTACAAAGTATTTAATATACTCGGTCAGAATAAAGCGATAGGTCATAAACGTAGCTATACCTCCCAAAAGGGAACCGACTCCGAGAAGAAGAAGCACCAGATTTATTCCTAATCCAATAGCCAGATCCGTCAGTACGCCAAGGGCAAGCAAGCTCCATATGATCTTTATTAATAACCGATTTCTTTTATCTAACTCTGTAAGCTCTCTTTTCACAGTATTTCCACCTTTATCCCAATGTGTTTGTGTCTTTGTCCTTCAGCTACTCCTTCCTTCCAGAAGCAGCGGCGTGCTGCATCGTTAACTGGCTTTCTTCTGAATAGCTCAGCCAAGGATAACGATGCTTATTTTGATACATTTGTTCCATGTCAAACAGAACAGGAATGACATAGTCGCCCTTATAAAATACCTTCTCTCCTACCTTCTCCAATGGAACTTGAAAGGATATGCGCAGCGCCCTTAAAAATACTGGCTCCAGCAGGGAAACAAAATACTTTAATTGACGTTTTTCTGCAATATAAACCGCTGATGAAAGTAGATCCGAAATATAAAAGCCTCGATACGGTCTCAATAGTGCCATCTTGTCAATTTCAGCAACTGCAGCGCCCGCTTGGATCAATTTCGGAAGCTCCCGAAACTGCGCAGTGTCGTTGATTTTACTTGAAGTGCGACAATACGATTTAATTTCCGATGTACCCACGCAATGACCTTCAGGTGTAACAATAATGAACCTGTCCAGAGCCTGATCAGAAAATTCCAGTTCAAATCCTTTTTCCATCCAGACGGTTGTCCAAATGCCGTTAAACATAGCCAGCTCGAGTTCGGTTTCAACTCGCTTGAACATTATTCATCTCCCCCGATTCGCAGGTAAAATATGTAGTCAGTATTTTTTATCGGAAAAAAATCAGAAATAATGTACAGTTTCTCTATATAATTTATGTAAACTCATTTATTTTAATAAAAAGGTCATTATATCTTCACATATTATTACAAAATAAATAAATATCCCGCTCTTAATTGAATGCATGGTCTGCATACAACTTAGAGCGGGATATCTAATGAAGTGATATTTAATAGCGCGACCGAGTTGAGTCTACTCTGATCTATCCTTCCTTCGGATTGCATTCATTCGATATATTCCAATCTGCTATTTTCCAAAAAGACGGCTTAGGTTGATGCGCTTGGTCAAATACGAACGGCCAGTTTTTCCTGCCCTTCACCGGAAAATCATCAAGCCATGTATAATCATCCGCTGCTCCCCAGAAGGTAACCGATGTGATGGAATCCTTATACTCTCGGAATAAGCGAAATACTTGCTCGTAACGCTCACCCTGCAATTCCAGCATTTCAGCCGTCGGCTCCAATAGATCTGAACGTCGATCCTCAAAATCAAACATGGATATATCCAGTTCCGTCACCTGCAGTTGCAAGTCAAGCGCAGCATAACGTTCAATCGCTTCTCTAATATCGTCTATACTCGGGCCGTTCAAATTCCAGTGTCCCTGCAGCCCAACACCATGAATAGGAACCTCATGCTCCTTTAAGGACTGTAGAAGACGAATGATTTTATCACGTTTCTCAGGGAAACACTCATTATAATCATTGTAGAAAAGCAGAGCTGAAGGATCTGCTTCATGCGCATATTGAAATGCTTTGGCAATATAATCTTCCCCAATAATTTGCAGCCAATTGGAGTCTCGCAGCCATACACCGCTTTTATCTTCAATGACTTCATTTACTACATCCCAGCCGTAAATACGTCCCTTATATCGTCCCGCCACCGTATCCATATGCGATTTCATACGTTCCAACAGCAAAGCTCTGCTAGCAGGAGCTCCGTCGTCCCCCTGAAATACCCAGTCCGGCGTCTGATTATGCCAAAGAAGGGTATGACCGCGCATTCTCATCCCATGCTGCTCCGCGAAGCCCACAAGCTTATCCGCTGCCTCAAAAGTATAGAGGTCAGGCTCTGGATGAATACGTTCGAATTTCATATCATTCTCAGCTGTAAGACTCGTATAATGAGTCGCCAACAGCTCCTTTTGTGTCACTATGGTGTTTAAATTTACAGCTGATCCGATATCAAAATAATTCCTGTATTGCTCACCCAGCCTAGGGATCGAGCGTTTCAATTCTTTTGCCATGCTGGTTACCTTCCCTCCTGAAAATAGCTATACGCTAACTGCTCACTCTATCAATCCCACTTCTAATAAATGACTCTTTCCTTCTCATCTGATATACCTGATTTTCGGTAAAAGTACGTATTAATAATGTCCCGCCACTGCTTGGCATTCTCTAGCTGCTCTTCCAATCTAGCTCGCACATGCGTATATCTTTCACTATCCATATGTCCTTCCAGCTGAGACCATCTCGAGATGAAATAGGCGACACGCTCCACGCCTTCGAAATGCATATCATATATGTGCTGGATAACCGTACTTCCGGACTTTAACCGGTGCCTATAGGAAACATGGTGAAAGAAAAGCAGCAGCTCATCCGGACATGTCTCCAAGTTCTCATAGATTTCAGAATTCTCACGCCCGTAATGACTTGTATATCCCGTTCCTGTCGCTGCTGTCCGATCTACACCAATGCCATTCCTATCCGCAAAATGATAGGTTCCCCATTTGGAGTACTCGTAGCCATCTACATCAGGACCATAATGATAGTGAGGCTTAACCATCCAGCCAACACCCAGTGGCGCTGTATAGCTCTCATATATGGACCGTGATTCCAAAAGAAATTGCCCAATCGTTTCTTGTATAACCTCATCCTGACCGAACGTCAATGCGATCCATTCATCGAGAATTTCCGCTGCAGTCAGATCAGGGTTCCAGATCAGCCGACCATAACCGTATAGATTAGCTTGCGCCAAATGATGACCAGTCCAGTTCCCATCATCCCCGATATTGCTAACCGCAGTAATCCCGCAATGCTTCATGGAGAATTTGTTGCCCGCTACTATTTCCTTCACCGTACTGCTGTCGTCGCCATGACGAGTATCAAAATCTAAAATTTCCTTCCACTGAGGAATCAAATAGCAGACATCCCGCTGCTGACCAGTATATTCCTGCGTGATTTGAAGCTCGAGCATCTGATTGGTAGCCTCCATTGCACCGAATAGCGGCGATACCGGCTCTCGAACTTGAAAGTCCATCGGCCCGTTCTTGATTTGCAAAATAACATTATCTTTAAAGCGACCGTCAAGCGGCTTAAAGTGGTCATACGCAGCGCGAGCTCGATCCGTGGAACGATCACGCCAGTCCTGATGACAGTTGTATACGAAGCAGCGCCATAGGACGAGTCCGCCGAACGGCTCCAGCGCCTCTGCCAGCATATTGGCACCATCCGCATGATCGCGCTCATAGGTGAAGGGTCCCGGCCGATTTTCAGAATCAGCCTTTACAAGAAAACCTCCAAAATCGGGGATTCGGTTATAAACCTCCGCTGCCTTCTCCCTCCACCAAGCACGTACAGACTCATCAAGCGGATCAGCCGTCTCCAAATCGCCAAGCTCGATAGCAGCGGCGTAATTGACGCTTAGGAACAGCTTGATCCCATAATCACGGAACAGATTCGCAATGCTAGCTACATCACCAAGAAAAGCCTCCGTAATAAGATAAGTTTCCTGTCGATGTACATTTACATTGTTAATAGCGATACCGTTAATACCAACGGAGCTCATCATTCTCGCATAATCACGCAGTCGCTCCGAACCCGACAGCACCTCATTATTTTTGAAAAAAATGGATTGGCCCGAATAGCCGCGTTCGACACTGCCATCCATGTTATCCCAGTGATTAATCAGTCTAAGTCCGTATTTAGGTGATTCCTCTATTCTAAGCTCAGTCAATGAGTTTCCTGTCTGCAGCATTCGGAGTAGATGAAATACACCGTACAAAATGCCCTTCTCCGATCTCCCGCCTATCAGCAGCAGGTCGCGATCCTCCCTGCGAATCGTTTGAATTAGAAACCCTTCATCAGACAAGCGTTCCTGTGCTTCCATACAAGCTTCCTTAGGGAGCCACTTGCAGTTGTTCAACCGTGCAAGTACAATGCTGCGCTTCTGCTTGGGTTCCGTAGAAATGTCAGGCGTCTCTCCGACTAACATACGGATTCCGTTCACCAGTTCATCAACTGCCGTCTTTAACGGGCTGTGCTCAAGCGTTTGTGCCCCTTCAGCTGGAATAATGATCTCCTTCGTCCAGCTCGCATATTCCACCTGCAAAGCGGTATCCTTCAACTTCTCGTAACGCAGCCAACCCTTATAGCCGCTATCTCCCATGCCAATTCCTCCCCATAAAACAAGCCGCTCCCGCCCGATTGCCAGAATCGTCGAATGGGAGGCGGCTTTCTTTATCTTTTTTTATAAACCAATCCTGAAATCTCAACCAATCCTTACGATTCCATTAACCCTTTACGCCGCCAACTGTCATCCCTTTTACAAAATACTTTTGCAGGAAGGGATAGACCATAATAATCGGCAAGCTTGCTACAATTGTCATCGTTGCACGAATGGATGTAGGCGTAACACTTGTTACTCCACTTTGCCCCGAAGCGAATTGATCAGCTGCCGTCAGAGAGGTTGCTGCTGTATTCGACGTTTGCAATATTTTCATAAGCTCGTATTGCAGCGTGCTCAGCTCAATTCGCGAGGAGTTGTAGAGAAAGACATCGAACCAGGAATTCCATTGCCCAACCGCTACAAACAATGAAACGGTAGCCAGCGCTGGTATGGTCAGAGGCAGAACGATCCGCAAGAACGTCGTAAAGTCTCCTGCTCCGTCGATTTTTGCTGATTCCATGATGCCGTCAGGCAGACCCTCGATAAAGGATCGAATAACAATCATATTGAATACACCGATAATGCCGGGAATAATGTACACCCAGAAGCTATTGAGAAGATGAAGCTCCTTAATTAACAGGTAGCCGGGAATGAGTCCCCCGCTGAAGTACATCGTAAAGATGAACGCAATCGTAACAAATTTGCGAAGCACGAATTCTTGCCTGCTGATCGTAAAAGCTAGCATAGCGGTACAGAAGACGGATACAATCGTTCCAATAATGGTCCGAAGCCCCGAAATGAACGTAGCATGATAGATCGCTGCTTCGTTGAAGATGTACGTATAATTGTTCCACGTCCACATCCGAGGCCACATATAGATGCTGCCGCGGATCGAATCATTGGCATCGTTAAAGGAAAGGGCAAACATATTGATGAACGGATAAAGCGTAACGATCATCAAACAGATCATGAACAGAATATTACAAAAGTCGAATAGCTTATCCGGCAAGCCGGCGTATCTTTTGCGGGTGAAGCTCTTTTCGCTCATCGTGGTGACCTCCTTCAACAACGTTAGAATAGCCTGCTCTCGCCAAGCCTTTTCGCAATGGCATTGGCAGATAAGAGGAAGATAAAGCTGACAACGGTTTTAAAAATCCCTGCTGCCGTCGCCAAGGAATAGTTGCCCATGTTCATCCCATATTTGAGAACGAATATATCAAGGTTATCGGAATACTCTACGGTCATACCGTTGCCGAGCAAATATTGCGGCTCAAATCCCGATTCCAATATGTGCCCTAGGTTCATGATCAGCAAGATGACGATAACCGATTTCATCCCGGGAAGCGTAATGTTCAAAATACGCTGGAGACGACTCGCGCCATCAATCTCCGCAGCTTCATATTGCGAAGGATCAATTGTTGTAATCGCAGCCAAGTAGATGATCGTATTCCAGCCTACGTTTTTCCAAACCTCCGTAGAGCCGAGAATGCCCCAGAAATACTTGCCTTCACCAAGCCAGAGAATCGGAGAATCCAAAATATGCAGCTTTACTAATAAAATATTGATAATTCCTTCCGGCGATAAGGCCGAAGAAACGATGCTGGCCGCAACCACCCATGAAATAAAATGCGGCAAATAACTAATCGTCTGAACAACTCTTTTAAAATAAATATTACGAAGCTCATTTAATAAAATAGCGAGTACGATTGCTGTCACAAAGCCGAGTACCAAGTTGATTGTACTCATGACAATCGTATTGCGTAAAACCTGATAAAACGTGTCATCATTGAATAGGAACTTGAAGTTGGTCCAGCCTACCCATTCCTGATCAAACAGATCCTTTGCCGGTCTGAATTTCTGAAAGGAAATGATCCAGCCCCAGAGCGGAACATATTTAAATATGAACAGCCATAGCAGGAACGGAACCGACATAAACACTAAAACCTTTTGCTGAATAACCTTTTTAAGAAATCGTTGCATGCCTGAGCTCGCAGTTATGCCACTGACCTCGATAGGGGCTTGTGCTGTATGCTTCTCCACCTGTGTAATCTCCTCTCCTGCGAAAAAGATAGACAGGAGGGCCGGAACTGAATTCATTCAAGCCCTCCGACTATTTCTATATCCCTACCATTTACCTGCTGCGCGCTCTTTGACAATATTCGTAATGAATGCCTCATAGCCTTTTACGTCCAGCTTGTTGTACTCAGCAACGTATTCATTCCAAATTGAATCAAACTTTCCAGGCTCAGCAAGAACGAGCTTAGGAATATATTTCTTCTGCAAATCTCCGCCCTTTTGCTCGAAAATTTGTTCAGGTGTTCCTTGACCCTTGTTGATACTCCAAGCTGGGTACCAAGGACGATCATCTGGAGCAGCGAAGTATTCCGAGAATGTCTTCACGCCATATGCATCGAGAATCGCTTTGTCTCCGTCCGTATAGCCGGCATAAGCGACTTCACCCTGATTGCCTACTGCATAGGAGTTGCCATCAGCTAATAGAGAGTTGTTTCCATAACGCGGCCAGCTGTACTCAAAATACTGCCATCCGAATGTACGCTTGAACTCTGGATCATTTCGATCCGCAATTTGCTGATCATTCATGACATAACGGCCTTGATCATTTACGCTGTAGTTTTGATCTTTAATGCCCCATTGGACAAGAATTTGATTTTCTTCTGTAAGCAAATTATCAAAATATTTAATGATGCGCTCTGGATCTTTAGCTGATACCGAAATACCAATACCACGGTTATTAACGAAAGCGGCTGGATCTACGTATTGATCTTTTATTCCTTCATCGAAAACGATCGGAAGCGGTGCGTAACGCTTCTCATCAATGTCCGCTTTTTTCAAATTGTTCGTCGCATCGCCTACTTGCCAGCCATAGTTGAAATAGCCAAGAACGCGGCCGGAAGTCAGTTTAGCTAAGTATTGGTCTTTATTTGCCGTAAATGATTCTGGATCGAACAAGCCAGCGGTATTGACCTCGTTCAGCTTCTGAATCCAGCGTTTTTCTAAATCTGTTCCTTGGTATGTTTTTGCATCATGTGTATTCATGTCGACGATAACGCCGCCGTCATTCGGGTAGCCTGCCAAATGCATGGATGGATTGGTAATGGTGAAGAAGTTGTCAGCTACGCCTGCAAAAGTAGCGAAGCCGATCGTATTCTTGCCGTCAATTTGCGGGTATTTCTCTTGGTATTGCTTAATCAGATCAAAATATTGATCCAAGGTTTTGATCTTCGGATAATTGAATTCCTTCAATACCGCGCGCTGCATCCAGAAAGCGCCTTGGCTAATACCAGGATCTGCGATGTAGCCTTGGTTCGCTGAGAATGGCAGATGATAAATTTTACCGTCAGCCTGTCTGAATTTATCCATATAAGGTCCATATACACGTTTAATGTTTGGTCCGAACTTCTCAATCAGATCATCGAGCGGAATAAACGCGCCAGCATCAAGCAGCTTGTCAATCTCTCCCTCTGGAACGATGACATCCGGATAATCACCGCTTGCAATCATAACGCCGGACTTTGTTTTTACGTCGCCTACGAGAAACTCCATTTTCCAATCTATTCCGGTTTGCTTTTGCAATTCTTTACCGATTACCGTATCGCTAGCCAAAATGTCCTTGTTGTTGCCAAAGCCGTAATAAGAGAAGGTGACTGGTTTAACCTCTTCTTCTTTTGTTTCAGCGGTTGCGGCGGGAGCATTTGTTGGTTTTTTTTCTGTATTTTTCTCGTTGGTGTTGTTGCTGCAGCCGATTGCGCTAATCGACAAAATAGCAGTCAAGCCAATAGCCAAAAACTTCTTTTTCAGCATTTTTTATAACCCCTTTCATTCCCTCTTGCTTATTATTTTGTAAGCTTTTTCATCATAAACCGAAAGCGCTTACTTGTTTACCCATCAAACTTTAGTTCTTACTTAGAAAAGCATAGAAGCACCGTTTTATCGGTGCTTCTATGCTTTATTTTTTATGGAGCGCCGTCTAAGGGAAGCCGAAGCTCCACGATGGTCCCTTTGTCTTGCTCACTTTCCATATTAAACGTGAAGGAATCCTTGTAGCACAGCTTTAAGCGTGTATACACATTTTTCATGCCGACATTATCCCCGATAGCGTCATCACCTTCTAAATAGTGATGCAGCTCCTCCAGCTTGCTTTCAGACATGCCGATCCCGTTATCCGAAAGCCGAAATACTAGGCTATTATCGGCATAACCAATATGGATCGCTATCAGTCCCATTTTCGCCGAGCTCTCTATTCCATGGATGCTGGCGTTCTCAACAAACGGAAGGAAGGTCATCTTTGGAATCATCTGCTCATAGACGGCCTCCTCCACCGTAAGCTGATACTGCAGCTTATCTCCAAAACGATATTTTTGGATTTCCAAGAAGCATTCGATAAGCTCGATTTCTTCTCGAACCGTTACCCAGCTTCGCTTCCAAGAGATCGATTTGCGGAATATTTTTGCCATATAATGAATCGTCTTAGCCGTTTCCGTTTCTCCCTTCATAAGGCTTCGCATTCGAATGGTCTCAAGTGAATTAAACAGAAAGTGAGGATTAATCTGACTGTGAAGCGCATGGAGCTGCGCTTGTCTCTGTCTGATCTCGAGATCCTTTTTCTGTATATCAGCCATGTACACATCATTGATGAGATTGCCTATCTCTACGGTCATTCGATTGAATTCACCTGTTAATTGTCCAATCTCATCTCGTGATTTTTCGTAAGGAATTGTCTCAAAATGCTGAT
The DNA here is from genome assembly GCF_056269295.1 of Paenibacillus sp. J31P13. Taxonomy (NCBI): domain Bacteria; kingdom Bacillati; phylum Bacillota; class Bacilli; order Caryophanales; family Paenibacillaceae; genus Paenibacillus; species Paenibacillus sp. J31P13. Next base: position 196,282 of record NZ_JBWDNR010000008.1, on the reverse strand, counting down.
TTTTCACCTTTTTCATATGCTTGAGTATGCGCACGAGTCTTACGTGAATCGATCTGGAGATGACTGCAATGATTATGGATGGCAGCAGGAAATTAATGAGCGCCAAATAAATAATGAACGCACCCGATTTTCGAACCTCACGCAGTACCTTCTTCTCGTCTATAACGCCGTCTAAGCTCCAGCCATTTAAGTAATTGTTATTCATGTATGTTTTGTGGAAAGTGATCGGCTTCTCTGGCAATGACACAGCAGAAAGCAGAGTCTCTCTCGATTTCCAATCCACCTGGCCATCATTCGTATAATGGACAATGCCGTTCGGGTGAACAAAATAAACTACCCCGTCAAAGCCCGCTCCTTCGAATAATTCAGAAACCTTTCTCATATTCAAATCAATTTTAATGATGCTATCATAGGCGCTGTTCGTATAACTCAAACGCTGTACAAGACTAAGGGTATTGCCGCTTTGAATCAAATAGGGGTAGGGCACAGCAGTCTTTATGAATTGCTGATACCAATCAGACTTTTTCACATCTTCATCCGTTAGCAAAATAGGACCAGAGGGCAATATCGTCGGGTTATTCGTATAAATAATCGTCGATGCTATCGTCAAATATGCCTGTTCCGATAAATTGAACGCGCTTCTTATATTCGTAAACGCCTCAATATAATCGCTCTGTGACGGATAGCTTCGATCCAAATGACTGTTAAGAAGAGGATCAATATAATAGAGATATGAGATGCCGGCGGCCTGATCAATAACGGATTTCAGCTCTCGCTGCAATTGCCCCAGCGCCATATCCGCATCCTCTGTTTTTTGATTTTTAATATTATTGGTCGTCACATTATAAAAAAAGATATTCGTCAATACTATCGGAATGAATACTGAAAAAATATACATCAGCAGCAGCTTATCCCGCAGCTTCAAATGATTTAAATGAAACTTGTCCACATGCTTCCTCCACCTGCTCATTTTTTGCCGACTAGCATATTTCTGTAATCGGTGGGCGTCACCTTCTCAAGCTTCTCAAACTGGGTCACGAAATAATCCGCGTTTTGTAAGCCTACCTTCTCAGCAACCTCATACATGCGCAGATCGGTTTGACGCAGCAGCTTCTTGGCTTCGCTAATTCGAAGACCAAGAAGAAAATCATTAAAATAAACACCATAGCTTTTACGAAACAGCTGACCGAGATAGACAGAATTCATATAAAATTTACCGGCGATGCTCTTGAGGTTAATATTTTCAGCATAATTGACTTCAATATATTTTCTTATTCTTTCAATTCCACCCTTTGCCTGTTGCTTTCTCAGCTCCGTAATATAAGCAGAAGCCTCATTGAAGAATGAAATAAATAATTGCTTCAAGCTCTCCAGAGAGCCGTGGTTCTTTTGCCATTCCATCATGTTGAAGAGGTGATTTAGCTTCTTTTCATCCCCATCCATATCCCGAATAATGTTAATCACACCGATTACGAATCGAGTGACAGCATTGGAGACCGCACTGGGAGCAAAGCGTTTCATACGAAATTGCTGAAACAGCTCCTCCGTATCTTTTAAATACTGCTCCTGATCTCCCTCTTCAAGCTTCTCAATAATTCGGCTATACAGCTCCTGCTCAATGTCAAAATAATAAAGCGGCGTGCCTAGAACATGTTTGGCATAGATGAGGCTCTCGCCGTTCTCTGCATATTTATAGGACAAAGCATCATTCGCCGTTCGATAGGAGGTATTCATATTGCGAAGCTGCAAGATCGTTTGGCCTACATAAAAGGTAAAACCCGTCTTCGTTCCCTCCACTAGTGCTTGATGAAGTGAGGAGAAGACGTTACCCTCCGCTTTTCCTTTTGAGAGGACTGAATCCATTTGAATCAATAAACCGTAAAGCCCCTTCTGCTGCTCATATATCGTAAATTTTGCATCCTTCCACTCTGCTGCGTGCTGCAGCGACTCTGTCATTTTCTGCACTAGCTTGCTCGTTCCATCAGTCAGATCAACTCCATCTATTTCAGCAAGCACATAGGTGAATGATGCCATTTCATCCATATTGAGTGCTGTCGCCAGTGCACGGGCATCGCTGTCGGAATCTACGCCTAGAATAAGCGTTTCTACAATCGATTCCGAAACAAGCTTATCTCCCGTAAGACTGGTCAGCTTTCTTAGATTAAGTGTTCCCGCAAGCTTCTTGAGTGTATTTTCAAGCTGCACCTCGTCTATCGGCTTCAAAATATAATCATGGACTCCATAGCGTAAAGCCTGCTGTGCATAGGAGAAATCGTGATAACCGCTTACTATGATAAAAGTGGGATTCTGCTCACGTTCATTCGTCACTTTATGAATAAGCTCCAAACCATCAAGCAACGGCATCCGTATATCTGCAATAACAAGATCAGGGCTAAGCTGTTCTATAAGACTAAGCGCCTCTTCTCCATTTTCCGCTTCATCTACTACGGTAAAGCCTAAGCCTTCCCAATCGATAAGATTCCGCAAGCCCTTCCTCACAAACATCTCATCATCCACCAAAAGAACTTTATGCATACTGCGTCCTCCTATTTTTTCATAACCGATTTTCTATAAGCTGTCATGATCCTAAACACGAGGCTTTCTTCTGATGTAATCGTTTTCAAAAAGATTATAGCGTTGTATCTAAATAGATTCATACCCTAATAATCATATATTTTACTTTAAAAACTAAAGAAATGGCTATTCATTTACCCTTGCTTTGTTTCAATTGGAGCTCATACGGTTACATATAACTATAGATTACGATAACCGTTGATCTACAAGATCAACAAATAAGATTAGAGGAGAGATGAACATGACACAACAAAAAACGAGTAACGGTTTATTGCTTGGTGCACTAATAGGGGGAGCGGTCGGTGCTATCTCAGCGCTATTATTGGCTCCTAAATCCGGCGCGGAACTCAGAGACGACCTATCTACTAAGTTGCAGGCCGTCAGTGAAAAAACGAAGGACATTTGCTCTAACGTCGGACAAACAACTAAAGAAATCGCTGCAACTGTTGGTCAACATACAAAGGATCTTGCAACTAACATCAAAGACGAAACAGCTGATTTAGTTGAACAAGCTAAGAAATCCAATCAGAACATCATGGACTCCCTATCTTCTTCGAAAGAAGAGGTTAAGGATGAACTCGCATCAACTGGGAGGTAATCCTATGAGTAATAAAATCAAATCAACAACCAACTCTATGGCACCCACCGAGAAGGATATGGTGAAGCTGGGAGAAGAAATGAAGCAGATGGACACCAACAGTGAGGTTATTGAAAAAGGGCTAGTTCCAGACCCTATTCAATAATAAATCAGATCAGGTGAACGGGGTTGCTCATTAAGTAGAAACTTCTACTTAGTGGGTGACCCTTTTCACTTCTATAGGCATTTGTTTAAATGCTTGAGGTTGGCTGTTGTGGCTCGTAATGAGGGGGGGATAGAGCTAGTTTTTAGCTCTATTTTGCCGATTTTGGTTAGTTTGGGCGGAATAGAGCTAGGTTCTAGCTCTATTCTTCTGCTAACGGACCAATTTACGCTGGTTCGGGATAATTTCGGCGCAATAGAGCTAGTTTTTAGCTCTATTGTGCCGAGTTGGGTTAGTTTGGGTGGGATAGAGCTAGATTCTAGCTCTATTCCTCAGCTGACGGACCAATATGCACTGGTTCGGGATAATTTCACCGTAATAGAGCTAGGTTTTAGCTCTATTTTGCCGATTTTGGTTAGTTTGGGTGGAATAGAGCTAGGTTTTAGCTCTATTGCATCAATTTTGGTTAGTTTGGCCTGTGAATAGAGCTAGTTTCTAGCTCTATTCCTGTAACCACGCGGCTCCCCGTGACCACCGTTCATTTTCCATCCAAGTAAACCAGACGAGCCCAGAAAGACAACCACTTTATCTCAAAGTGGTTGTCTTTCTGGGCTCGTTCCACACCTTTTAATCCTATAAATAAGAATGCTGCTGCACTATAGAATGATTACATCATCAAATCCTGACTATTTTGCATCAACAACACTTTAAGCTTCTCGATGGCGCGCTTCTGTATGCGAGAGACACTCATCTGAGAAACACCTAGTTGATCCGCTATGTCTCGTTGGGACTGACCATTGTGATACGCAAGCACAACGACTTTTTTCTCTTCTTCCTTCAATTGATTGAGCGCCTCTTCCAGATCAAGGCGGCTATCAATGGCACGATAATCGTCACGATCGGATCCTATAAGGTCGCCAATCGTAGCCGCGCTATCACCTTCGCTGGATAGCGGAGTATCCAATGACACATAATGATACGCCTCACGACAAGAGAGTACTTCAATCGTTTCCTCAACAGATAGATTCAAATGATCCGCGATCTCTTCCATTTTTGGCGAACGACTTAGTTCTACCGTTAAGTGATCTATCGCCTGCTGAATCATCAAGCCTTTTTCTTTAATTCTCCTTGGCACCTGTATATACCATGATTTGTCGCGTAAATAGTTTTTGAGATGCCCAATGATGCTTTTCATTGCATAGCCCTCAAATGGAATTTCACGCGAAATATCATATTGTTTAAATAAACGAAGCATAGAAAGCTGACCAACCTGATAGAGATCCTCATAAAGATCAGGCCGGCTTCGCGACATTTTGGTAGCAGCCATCTTCACGATAGGCTCAAAATGCAAAAGTAGTTCTGTAGCGATATCATTACAATTCGTATCCTGGTAGCTAATAATTTTCTCAATCATTACTTGCGGATCTTGGCAGGATGAATTTGGAATCATGCCATCTCCTCTTTCCTACCAAACTTGGTTAGAATAACTTCCGTACCTCTCTCGGTAAATACTTCAACTTTATCCATCAAAGCATTCATCATAAAGAGGCCAAGTCCTCCTGCTGTTATTTCGCTCAGTTCTTGATCATGATGCGAAGCGTTTTTGTTCGTTGCGTGATCGTATTTAAAGCTGCTGCCATCATCTTTTACGCGGATGGAAATCCCTTCTTCCTGAATCTCAAAGCTAATATCGACAACCCCTGGCTGTTGATTGCTATAAGCGTGGAGCACTGCATTGGTACAAGCTTCTGTAACAGCTACCTTCATATCTTCGATTTCATCATAGTAAAAGCCTGCTTTTTGAGCGATTCCAAATAATGTGAGTCTAACAATATCGATGTATTCTGCCTTTGCAGGAATCGTTAAATGAATAAATGAGTTCATATGAGATCTACCCTCTCCTGTGTGTACCCTCTTCTAGCTTACACTTTTTTTATTTTATTCCAAAATACAGCTGTGGATAAGATCGTATTGTAAATCGAGCTTAGCTTGCTTGAAGGCTCCTTGACCGGACTGCTGCTTTCTCTTTTTATTGTAGAGGCAATACTAGCAGCGGATTCCCTAGCGACTCCTGTGAAAGATTGAATAGCATGACCGATATCATTAACGGAAGCAAACAGCACATTCAAGGAGCTTAACTTCGTACGCACATCCTGTGTCATAGCGTTCGTATTATGAATCGCTTGTTTCACATCTACACTTATTTGAGATACCTCGGTTCGAAGCTGTCCAATCGTTTGACGCGTTTCTTCTAACGTTCCTCTCACTGTTTTCAAGGTTTTCACGAGTGAATAGAGCAAAACTAGAAAGGCAATTGCTATAACAGCTACACTAATTTGAATGACAATGTCCATATCAGTCACCACTTTCCTTTTTTATTAGATACCCGTTAAAAATAATTTTGAAACAGTTCATAAACTTACCTTTAATTCTATATATAGATCAAATCTTTCTATACTCAATTCATGTTATAATAGAGGTTATGAATAGAATAAAAACCTTGCTTTAAAAGGAGATCTGATATTGCGATATTTCAAATTAAATATTCGTTCGAAAATATTAATTGGCTACTTTTTGATCATTTGTTGCCTAGCTGTATCTATTATTGTCGTTAATGATCGAATATCTTCCCTTCAAAATGAAATGGAGACGATCACAACTAGGGATCTGGAGGTTCAACATCTCATTACGACCATTCGCTATAATGCGATAAGCATGGAGACCAGCCAGCGCGGTTATATTATTACTGGTAATGATGTTTATTTGGAACCGTTCATGAAAGGGAAATCCGAGTGGCTGGCGAACTACAATACGCTTTATCAATATATTTCGGATGATCCTGCCACGAAGAGAGATCTGGAAGAGATAAAGCTAAGTATTGAGAACTGGTTAGAAAATGCAGGCGAACCAACCATTCAAATGAGAAAAGAGAATAAAACACAAGAAATCATTGATTTTTTTGTTGAAGACAAGGGCAAACAGGATATAGACAACCTGCGCTTACAATTTGAAAACCTGCGTCAAAAGGAAATGGATTCAACTAAAAATCATATTATTAAATTGGAAAATAGAAATGACATTCTTATCATCAGCCTTTACGTCATGCTTATTATCGTTTCCATTATCGCATTTATCATCGTTTCCTTCGTATCTAATGCAATTGTAAGAACGATTAAAGATGTAGTAAAAACAATCTCGGATATCGCTTCCTCCGAAGGAGATCTGACAACCCGCATTAAGGTGCAGACAAAAGACGAGATCAAAGACCTCGCCGATGCAACTAACAACCTGTTGGACAACATTAACGGGCAGAACTGGATACAAACCAAGGTAGCCGAAGTGGCAACGATGAATCAGGGAATTAACGATATTAATACACTGGCAGATTCATTTCTTGCCAAGCTTGCTCCTATGCTTAATGCGACCTATGGATTATTTTATTTGCGGAGCGGCAAAGGAGAGCAGTCGAGACTGATCAAGATTGCTTCCTACGCAGGAAGTGATCTTAACGAGGCTGCTTCAAGCTTCCGCATCGGAGAGGGTCTAATTGGCCAAGCAGCGCTTGAGAATCGCACATTCTTGCTTAATTCAACTCCCGAGAATCCCATTCATATCACAACCGGTATGGGACAATTCCCACCGCATAGTATTTTAATTTTTCCTGTTGAGTTTGAAGGGAAGGCTTCAGCCGTCATTGAATTTGCATCCGTCGTGCCGTTCACTTCTCAGCATTTGAAGCTGCTGGAGCAAATCCAAGGTCACTTCGGCGTAGCAATCAATAACGTTGCGGGTCGAATGGAAGTCGAGCGATTGCTCAGTGAGTCACAGGTCTTAACAGAAGAGCTGCAAACTCAAACCGAAGAATTACAAACGCAATCGGAAGAACTGCAAATGCAGCAAGAAGAAATGCGTATGACGACCGAGCATTTGGAGGAACAAAATCTTTTTGCAGAGCAAAAAACGAAGGAATTAGAGAAAGTAAAAGAAGAGCTTCTCTCTTACGCAGAACAGCTTAAGACCAGTTCACAATATAAATCTAATTTCTTAGCCAATATGTCTCATGAACTTCGTACCCCGTTAAATAGTATTTTGATTCTTTCGCAGCTCCTTTCAGAAAATGAAAACAAGACGCTTAACGATGAGGAAGAAGGGTATGCTAAAGTCATTCATACATCTGGAAATGATCTATTGACGCTTATTGATGATATTCTAGATTTGTCCAAGATTGAAGCCGGCAAACTGCTGCTAACCATGGATGAAGTGAATGTCTCTGAACTTCCAGAGCATATGAAGCTTATATTCGGCAAATTAGCTGAGACAAAGGGACTTCAGTTCGATATCAACATAGCTGATGATGTTCCGATCGTTCTCTATACTGACGGTCAAAGATTGCAGCAGATTTTGAAAAACTTACTATCTAATGCATTTAAATTCACGGAAACGGGAACCGTTTCTTTATCTATTGAAGCAGCTGATCAAGAAAGCATAAATCAGTATGTTCCTCAACATGCCAATGGAGATGTATTAGCTATTTCAGTATCAGATACGGGCATAGGTATTCCAAAGAACAAGCAGCAATTGATTTTTGAAGCATTCCAGCAGGTCGACGGGGAAACGAATCGTCAGTACGGCGGAACCGGTCTCGGCTTATCCATTTGCAATGAGTTTTCGAAATTGCTCGGTGGTCGTATCGTTGTGGAAAGTGCGCCCGGTAAAGGCAGTACCTTCACGCTATTTGTACCAAGCCAACCGAATATGGAGAAGGAGCAGCTAATCTCAGCTCATAATGAAGTAGCGGCTGCTCTCCCTGCAAACGAGCCCATACATGAGCCTGACATTTTAACATCATCATTTATTAAAGAATTGGATCCTGATATCTCCTTGTTTGAAGGAAAAAATGTCCTGCTAGTTGAGGATGATTCACGTAATGTATTTTCACTTGTTAAAGCGCTGGAGAACAAAAAGTTCAATGTGACAGTCGCAAATAACGGCAAACATTGCTTGGAAATCATTGAACAGAATGCTAACTTTGATATCTTGCTCATGGACATTATGATGCCTATTATGGATGGATACGAGACGATGGGAATTCTTCGTCAAGAATCTTCTGCTCTGAAAGATACACCTATTATTGCCCTTACGGCAAAAGCAATGAAGAGTGATCGAGAGAAATGTTTGGAAGCAGGTGCTTCCGATTATATCAGCAAGCCATTGAATATGGATCAATTGTTCTCGATAATGCGCGTATGGCTGACTAAGCAGGTGGGAAATTGAGTACATCTTATGAGGAAAATGAATTAGATTCTGATTTAGCCTCACCTAACGAAATAGAGCGTATTGAGATTAACTTACTGACAGAGGGCATTTTTCAAGCTTATGGCTATGATTTTCGAAATTATTTAAGATCTTCTCTACGCAGACGCATACATCATCGGATGAACCAAGAGAATCTATCGACGATTACCATGCTATTGAATAAAGTACTGCATGATCCCTCTTTAATGGAGAAATTGTTAAATGATTTCTCCATTAAAGTAACGGAAATGTTTCGTGATCCAAGCTTTTTTCAAACCTTTCGTCGTGATGTTATTCCTCTGCTTCGTCATTATCCTGAGATTCGAATTTGGCATGCGGGTTGCGCGAGCGGAGAAGAAGCTTATTCCATGGCTATACTTTTGCTTGAGGAAGGTTTGCTGTACAAGTCAAAGCTATACGCTACCGATATGAATGAGAATGTGATTGAAATCGCGAAGCAAGGAAAATTCCCGCTTAAACGCATGCAGGCCTTTACGAAAAACTACATGCAAGCAGGCGGTGCCAAGGAATTCTCCTCCTACTATACAACCGATCATGAGTATGCAACGTTTCATCCGTTTATAAAAGAGAATATTATGTTTGCGCAGCATAACCTGGCAACAGATCGTTCCTTCAATGAATTTCACGTCATTTTATGCCGGAACGTACTTATTTACTTTGATGCGGACTTACAGAACCGCGTGCATGATTTATTTTTCGAAAGTCTGGCATCAAACGGTTTCCTTGCATTAGGCAATATGGAGTCCATCATAACACCGCATAAGGCTCAATATGAGGATTTCAATGGACCCGAACGTCTATTTCACAAAACCAATAGTTAAGTTGGAACAACAAAAACAAGGATCTCGGCAATAACTGCCTGGGATCCTTGTTTGATTTAAAAAAAAAGAAAATGACCTCAGCGTCATTTCCTCCTATGCATGAATAATCATCAGCTTAACTTAATGGCCGGCTACTGCATTCAAATATTTAGTTAGGATAACTTCTGTTCCGCTCTCCGTCGCCTCGACAGTAACCTCATCCATAAGAGCTTGCATCAAGTAAATGCCTAATCCACCGCTGCGTAGGCCGCTTACGTCTACGTCGGGCAATGGCGATGCATTCTCTAGTTCATTCGTAAGAGTATGTCCTGAGCCATTGTTTTTTATTTTTACAGTAAGACCTTCATTATCGGATTCAAAGCAGACATCAATCTGATTCTCCGTATCTTCCTTAGAGCCATGAAGAACGGCATTATTGCATGCCTCCGATACGGCTACCTTCATATCTTCGATTTCCTCATAGGGAAAACTCATTTTCGTTGCGATTCCAAATAGGCAGATTCTCACTATATCTATATAGTCTGCATGGGCCGGGATCTGTAAACGGATGGCATTCATGCTTGAGCCTCTGTCCCTTCTATTAGATATCTGGAAATGCCCGTCAAGTCAAACAGGCGCTTGATTGCTGGTGGAATCTCACGCACGTAGAATGGTGCTTTAAGCTCATCACGCAGCTTCAACACCGAGACGATAATGCCAATGCCGGTACTGTCAATATATTTAAGCCTGCTTAGATTCATTATCAAAGTCTTATCCGTTCTATTCATTACGGGTTGTAATGCTGCTCTCAGCTGAGGTACAACAGATAGATCTAGTTCACCAATGATATGCAGAATATGCTGTGAGTTCGTTTCTTCTTGTTCAATTTCAAATTTCTCAGCGTTCATTCATTTCACTCCACTCACTTTTGTTTAATAAATAATAACAATATCGAAACCAACGATCAAGATATGCTCATCCACTTTACATGGATGACGTATGGAAAAAACTAATGGAGATTAGTACCTTCGTATCAGCATCGATAAAAAGCTTCAATAAAGCTTCCTCTCTCTGAAATACAATGCCATCCTCCGTCACAAAATCTGGTTCTCCAAGTGCAGCTTTAATATCAGCGATGGTAGCTTTAATGAGTTTATCATCAATCTTCAATGGCTTGGAGAGGTCCTCCAATTCAAGAGATCCAACGATCTCATGATCGAAAATGACGCTCATGCTCCCATATTGATACGTATCAACCTCACTCATATACTCATCTGCTTTAATTAACTCGGGTTCACCAAGCTTTTTAATTAAAGAGGTGGGATCATCATATAAAGAAACATCGTTGACCGTTAGCAGCGCAAGCTCACCCTTCGTTTGATTCATCGGTTCCTTCTCAGTTACCGTTTGTGATTCAATCACTTGTTGGGGGCTCGCATCCACATCGATTGTATCAGGTTCATCAATTACTTGAAGTGGCTCTGCGGCTTTTGCTGGATCTTCTGCTTCAACTGGAACATTTAGATCAGCAGCTTCAGTTACCTCTATAGCATGAATTCCTTCTGATACGGTTGAAGGAGACAATGAAGCCGTTACTATTTTATTAGCTGATTCAAATAGTGTTTCCGTTTTCGCTTGGTTTCGATCCTTCGCTGCTGAATATGTAGCACCCGCATGATCGAAATCGCTCATATAAACAAAAATACTGCCAATTATACAGCTCATTAAAATAAAACGCTTCATATGGAATACCTCCTATACGTACTTTGTATTAGGTTCCATGGATGTGCACCTTCATCGAACGGTTACGTTTATAATTACATATAAACCGTTCCCAAGCGTTTGAAACAGGATCAAGCATCTTTTTCACAAAAGAATCTTTCTGTATCGGCAAGCAGCCATTATTTCGTGGAAATGAGCACAACACAAATATCATCTTTTTGAATACCGCTTGTATGCTGAGCTACTACCTCTTGAACATATTCAGACGGATCTGACACGTTGCCGCTGGCTAAGTCGACAATAAGCTTATTTAAATGAGCGTCCTCATCCTCGCTTCCCTCATCGGCTAGCATTTCGCCCAGCCCATCCGTATAAAGCACAATGTTAATATCCTTGTCGTACGTAAGCGTTCCTTTCTTTATATCCAACTGCTCAAATAAACCAATTGCACTGCAGCCCTCTGTAAGCAGCTCCACTTTATCTCCCATCAGCAGCTTGCCAGGAGGATGTCCTGCATTTACATACTCGATTCTTCGGTCCGCTGTATCAATAACCAAATAGATAGCTGTAAAATAGTAATTCAACAACTCTTCTTTTCTGTAGAGCTGTTTCATATATCGATTTAACTCGTGCATAACGAGCTCTGGATCTGTAATATGCGTAATCGTATCCCGTAGAACAGATGAAATATACATACACACAAGGGATGAAGCAATCCCGTGTCCCATCATATCAAGCAATATTACGCCGTATCGGTCTTCATCAATACGGTACCAAGCATAAAAATCACCTGCCAGCTCGGAGGAAGGCTGATAAACAGCATGTATATCAATTTTCTCATCATAGATGGGCTGACTGAGTACATTGCGCTGCACGTTTTTGGCTAAGTTCAGCTTGAATTGCATAAGCTTATCTCTCTCTTTGTGCCAATCGATCTCTTGCTTCAATCGTAGTGCAGATCGAATTCGGGCAAGCAGCTCCATTTTATTAATGGGCTTCATCACATAGTCGCTTGCGCCGGCGTCCAAGGATTCTGCCATTTTGCTGGAGTCTCCAAGCGCTGTAACAAATATAATGGGAACATCCTTATAGCGCTCTACCTTCAGTATTCTCTTGCATGCTTCTAATCCATCAATTTCCGGCATCATCATATCCATTAAAATCAAGTCAACATTAGACTCCGCTGCTGGGCACGTCGAATCAATGTCAAGCACATGATAAAGTTCAAGAGCAGAGGAAACAACTTTTAAATCGGTATAGCCTGCTTTCGTTAAAATAGCTTTAATAATAAGCTGATTTGTCGTATTATCATCAACAATTATTATACTCATAGGGCAAGCTCCTCTATTTAGTCTGTACTTATCTATATTGAGCAAGTTTGCTTTAGCCGTCAATCTTATTAAGAAAGAAATATGATATTTTCGTCCATCCTTCCTGCTATTATGCAGGAAAAGACCTACCCGCTAGGATAGGTCTCCTTTCCTTTATGTCCACATAGTGGTTATGCTTATACCACATAGTGAGGATAGTAGTATACAGCTGGATCATAATCATCCCCCGTATACTCTGTGCCGCTCCATGCGATAACCAAGATTTTGTCTCGGTCCATATCACGCTCAAGACGCTCCGCATCGGTCTTGGAAATACCAAGTGATCTCATTTTGGCACGAAGCTCGTCACCCGTTGAACGGAAAATATTAGCGATTGCAGTACCGAAGCCCTCCTCTGCTACTCCAATATTTTCAGCATCTGTGTGATCAACAATACGTTTAGTCCGATCCTTATCATGAGTCAGTACATAGATATTATCCTTCGAATAGCCCTCGGATTGGAATTTATAAACCTGCTCTTGAACCTCTGCAATGTTATTGACTGTGTGTACCTTCGTATTTGTTAGATTATTCATTTTAATTCCTCCTGTTATTTTCATTTTTTATTTCATTTTTTTCATTAGTATTAAACATTTGCCTCAACTGCTTAACCGCTTCGTAAAGCTAATTGGCTCGTCTTCGACCAGCAATAAGGGAGACGATGAAGAGAACAATAAAGACGACGAACAATAATTTCGCTACACCCGCCAGAGCGGATGCTATGCCTAGAAAACCAAAGATACCAGCGACGATTGCGAATATGAAAAATAATAGAGCCCATCCTAGCATGGGTATCACCTTCTTTTCTGAATTGTTTTTGCTAACTTGTCATGTAATTAACCAGTCTGACTTCCTTTGAATCAGCCAATTTAATCAACTTTTTATCGAAAAGCATGCTTATAATGAAGAGATTTTTCATTATTTTTTCAAATGTTTCAGACCCCTCGGATTGAGGGTAATAGAGTACATTAATTAAATCGCTAATAGAAAAGGACTGGTGATGATCGATGGAAAATCAACGTATAAACGTAAATGGCATCGATTTAGTCTATGAAGAGTGTGGAAGTAACAATGAGAAGGTAATTATCTTGCTTCACGGTTTCTGCGGATCATCTCAATACTGGCAAAAAATTTGTCCTTTGCTGAGCGATGAGTATCGCATCATTATTCCTAATCTCCGTGGGCACGGCGGCTCTTCTAGTCCCGAAGGCACCTATACGATGGAATTAATGGCTGAGGATATCGCACAGCTAATGGAATCACTTCAAATAGAAAAAGCAATCATGTTTGGGCATTCCTTAGGCGGCTATGTAACGGTTGCTTTTGCGGAAAAATACCCTGAGAAGCTCAAAGGATTTGCGCTTATTCATTCAACCGTACGTCCCGATTCCGATGAGATGAAGGAAAAACGATTGGATGATATTGCAGAGATTCAGAAAAAAGGGATTATGGCTTTCGTCCGCAAGACTATCCCTGATCTCTTTAATGAAGAAAAGCTGGATGAGATGCGTGAGGATGTCAATGAGCTTATCCATGTCGGACAGCAAATGAAAGCGGAGGCTGCTATTTCCACTATCGAAGGTATGATGCAGCGTTCAGACCGGAGTCATGTGCTGGCTGAAGCCAAATTCCCCGTCCTGCTTGTTGCAGGTGAAGCAGATGGTCTCATAGCGCCAGATGATTCTTTTTCTGTGACGAAGCTGGACGAGGCTGAGACCACATACAGCTATCCGCATATTCTCGAAACAACATTTGAGGATGTCGGGCATATGAGTCTGTTAGAAGTATCCGACCAGCTCGCGCGAGTGATGTCAACTTACTTAAAGACGCTGCGTGAACGCGAGAAAACGAGAAGTGAAGTGAACTGAGGTAAATTTTTGATTGTGGAACAAAGACTGGCCTCTTATTGAATAGGAGAAGGTAGAACATGTACGTAACAACATTTATTAATCAAACAAAAAGAAAAATAAGCTGCAAAACGGATAATAGCGCACAACTTATCCTGTTGTCCATCATGAAACATTTTGGAACAGTAGCGATCCATGTAAAATAAAAACCATAAAATATTGAAGGGCTGTCTCAGAAAGTAGATTAACTACTTCTGGGGCAGCCCTTCTGGCATATTTCGTCTTCCAAATTTTCAACTTGTATGGTAGTATGGCAGTGTAAGATTGAAAGGAATGATCCCATGGACTATAGAGTTCGCCCTCAACCGGTTTCTACTAGAGATGCGGTCTATATGCAGCTTAAAGAACAAATATTGAAGCTCGAGCTTCCTCCAGGAACACCTCTCTCAGAAAACGAGACCTCGTTATTGTTCAAGGTCAGCCGTACTCCTGTTAGAGAGAGCTTCTTGAGGCTTGCGCAAGAGGGACTTGTACAGGTGCTTCCGCAGCGCGGCACATTCGTTTCCCTAATCGATACTGCTCTTGTAGAGGAAGCAAGGTTTATGCGGGAGCAGCTTGAGTGCGCCGTCATTTATGTTGCCTGTACCGGCTTCCCGCAGGAGGCGTTAGCGCACTTGGAATCCAACTTGCAACAGCAGCAAGCCTGTATCGAGCAACAGGATTATAAGAGCATGTTCGAGCTTGACCAGACCTTTCATCGTATCCTCTTTGACGGGTCCAGCAAGAGTCACATATGGGCTGTCATGCAGCAAATGAATGTTCACCTCAATCGAAGCCGTATGCTTAGATTAGTTGATGACCACAATTGGGCACATCTATTCGAGCAGCATTGTCGGATGGTTGAAGCAATCAAAGCGCAGGACGGGATAACAGCAAAATCAATAATGAAAGAGCATCTTAGTCTAAACATTACCGATCAAGCCCTATTGAAAGAGAAATACCCGAATTTCTATAAATAATAACGGGAGGCATAATACGTATGCAAATGACATTCAGATGGTTTGGCGAGGGGAATGATACCGTTCCTCTCAGCTACATCAAGCAAATTCCAGGTACGGACGGGATCGTTTGGTCGCTGCATGATATAGCTGCTGGCGAGGAATGGCCTTTAGATCGAATAATGGAAGTGAAGCAACAGGCAGAGCAAGCAGGTCTGCATATTGATGTTGTTGAAAGCGTTAACGTTCATGAGGATATTAAACTAGGTTTGCCTTCTCGTGATCTATATATTGAAAATTATAAGAAAACGATTGAAAAGCTTGGCAGTGTTGGCGTTAAAGTCATTTGCTATAATTTCATGCCGATCTTCGACTGGCTGCGTACCGACTTGCACAAACCGATGGGGAATGGAGCTACAGCCTTATTTTATGAGAAAAGTCGAATTGCCAATGCCGACCCATTCCAATTAGTCGAGGAGATCAATGCGAACTCTGCATTGACTATGCCAGGCTGGGAGCCAGAGCGATTGCAGCATCTAACAAGGCTGTTTGAGGCATATAAAGGGGTAACGGAAGAGCATCTGTGGGAAAATCTGCGCTATTTTCTAAATGAAATTATTCCTGTCGCAGCTCGCAACGGTATTCGAATGGCTATCCATCCGGATGATCCGCCTTGGTCCGTATTTGGCTTGCCACGCATCATGACATGCCAAGAAAACTTCCGCACCTTTCTGAAGCTATACGACAGTCCATATAACGGAATTACACTTTGCAGCGGTTCTCTTGGCGCGAATCCTAACAATGATATTATCTCGATGATTCATGAATTTGGCGATCGGATTCCTTTCGCGCATATCCGCAACGTCCGCGTATTCGAAAACGGAGATTTCATTGAAACCTCGCATCGTACACAAGATGGTACTGTTGATATTGCCGGCATCGTACGTGCCTATCACGAGATCGGCTTCACGGGCTACGCAAGACCTGATCATGGTCGTCATATTTGGGATGAGCAGTGCAGACCAGGCTACGGGCTATATGATCGCGCGCTTGGCATTATGTATTTATGGGGACTTTGGGATGCTTATCAGCTAGCGGAGTCCGCCAAGGAAGAGCAGGTATCAGACCTATGAACCCATTTCCGAAACATATATCGTTAGAAGGAAAAGTAGTCGTCATTACAGGCGGCGCTGGTGTACTATGCCGTGTTATGGCTTTGGAGCTAGCAAGCCAAGGAGCTAAAATCGCCATTCTTAATCGCACGATAGAGAAAGGAAAGTCCGTCGCAGATGAGATTGTGGCGGCTGGCGGCACAGCTATTGCTGTCTCTTGTGACGTCACGAGCGTTGAAAGCACGCAAGCCGCTGGCGCTATCGTGCTCACACAATTAGGTCCCTGCGATATTCTTATCAATGGTGCAGGAGGCAATCATCCTAGCGCCAACACGACAAATGAGACATTTAAACCTGAGCACTTGAATGCGGAGAATATGACCACGCTATTCAATTTAAGCGTTGATGGCTTCCGCAGCGTCATGGATCTCAACTTTGTAGGCACACTCATTCCTACGCAAGTATTTGCAGAACAAATGCTTGCGCGGCAAGGCGCTACCATCATTAATATTTCATCCATGAGCGCCCCTTCGCCCATGACGAAAGTGCCAGCGTACAGTGCAGCCAAAGCGGCCATCGTCAACTTCACACAGTGGCTTGCCGTTCATTTGGCGGAATCCGGTATTCGAGTCAATGCTATTGCTCCCGGCTTCTTCCTAACAGATCAGAACCGTAAGCTGCTTTTGCACGAGGATGGTTCGTTAACGGAACGATCCAACAAAATCATTACCCATACTCCAATGCGGCGTTTTGGTAAACCAGAGGATCTGCTTGGCGCTTTGCTGTGGCTTGCGGATGATACGACCTCTGGCTTCGTCACAGGCACAACCATTCCTGTTGATGGCGGATTTCTCGCTTATTCAGGTGTTTAAAGCTTGAACTGGTCCATTCCTCTGAATGAGATGGAGAGCAATATGCCACCCTACAAGAGGAAAGGAAGGTGATAAGCGATGACATCATCCAAAAGTCGCCGTGAAAATGCTTGGCATCAGCGAAAGCATAACCAGCAGCCGCATGGTAAAGTAAAGTCGCTTGAAGAAATCAGTCAGGAAGTCGATCAATCAAAAACGAAGCAATAGTGTTGAATGAAAACAAATACTCCACCCCGCCGCAAGGCTTGGGATGGAGTATTTTTATTCGTTCATGCATAATATGAGCGGTTATATTGCAAGCTGTTTATAAGCATGATCAAACGCTGCAGCAGCCGTAAAATCAAGCGCTGTCAGCCCCCCATCATGCCAGGTAGTCATGCGGAGTGTTACCATTTTATAATCGATAGCTATAAAGGGGTGATGATTCAACCCTTCAGAGGCTTGCGCAGCAAGGTTTACAAATGCGACAGCATCTAAAAAGGTACGGAAACGATACTTTTTTACGATCCACTTGCCATCTTCCCGCTTCCATCCCTCTACTGCATTCAGACTCTCTACGATTTGATCCTCTGTCAGCTTCATTCGTTTCCCCTCCTTAAATAGCTTATGTTTTCATTTATCGATGCAATTCATACAGATCAAGCACATCACAATTAATGGTGTCGGCAATAGAGATCGCTACTTTAAGAGGCATTATACGCTTGTTCTCTATATAATCACCTATTCGTTCAGGTTTAACAAGTAAAGTTTGCGCCAGCTGCTCTCGCGAGATGCCTCTATCATTTAAGCGCTGCTGAAGCAAGCAGCTGCCTAGCTCTATTTTCATTGTATAAATCCTCCAATCATTCAACCTTATCCTTTCATTGTACCCATAATAAGATCTTTCTATTATACCCGTAATAAGCTGATAGCCTACGTATGATTCAACTGGCGCCAGCTTTTTTTGTTTGGGCTATTGGCATCGATGCATATGGTAATTAAAATCTACCTTCAATTGCTAGACTAATGACATTGATAATATGTCTCTGTAACAAACACACAATCAAAAAATGATATCCAATCATATCTTATAGAGTAGTCAATTAAGAGGAGGTTTTAAAATAATGTCTCATAATGTTGGTACTATCCTAGTTCTTTTCATTTTATTAGTAATTATCGCTTGCAGTGGTAGCGTCTTAGGCCGTAATGAGAGAAACAATAACAGAAGCAATGGAAGTCGCAACGAGAAAAGAAACGAAAGAAGCGACGAAAGAGGCTATGTAGGCGGTTGCGGCACAGGCTACTAATATTGTAGTTAATCTTCTTCTCCCTTACCAAATAACCAGTCGCTAGGCTCTAGCAATGTTTAACCTATTTTTAAAGGAGTACGTAAAGGAGGTGAATGTAGAATGTCTGATTCTGTTCGTGGTGTAAACAATAACATTGGTACTATTCTTGTATTGTTTATTTTGTTGGTGATCATCGCTTGTAGCTGTCGTCATTGGTAATTGTTCCCCAGGGAATAGCCTCTTCTACCAATCTTCATTCACTAGACTAATGGCATTGATAATATGTCTCTGTAACAAACGCACAATCAAAAAATGATATCAATCATATCTTATAGAGTAGTCAATTAAGAGGAGGTTTTAGAATAATGTCCCATAATGTTGGTACTATCCTAGTTCTTTTCATTCTACTTGTCATTGTCGCTTGTAGCTGCGGCGTATTAGGCCGTAACGAGAGACGCAATGAGAGCATCAATGACAGAAGCAACGAAAATCATCATGAGAAAAGAAATGAAAGAAGTAATGTCGGAGGCAATAGCTGCGGTTGCGGCTACTAAAAACTCAACTGTTAACTGACTTCATTCCTGCCAGTATATACGCTAAACGATCAACCACATCCATCTACCCATTATTAAACTCTAGCCATATTAAATTTGCTTTGAATGATAATTGCAAGGAGGTGAATGTTTAATGTCTGGATCAGTTGGTGGTGTAAATAGTATTGGTTTTATTCTTGTACTGTTTATTTTGTTGGTGATTATCTCCCGTAGCTGCCACATCTAATAATACCTCTAATAGCTGAACCAATAGGCTCATTGCCAGAGCCTATTGGTTTGACTTAATCAAATAGGCGAATCATCCGGGGCAAATGTCACTACGTAACAAATATCCAGTCACAAAGCTCCAGTCGTGCATAACTTACAGAGTACGCAAGACGCAAGGAGGTGAATGTTTAATGTCAGGATTAGTTGGCGGTGCAAATCACAACATTGGTTTTATTCTTGTATTGTTTATTCTGTTGGTGATTATTTCTTGCAGCTGTGGAATTTTCGGTGGCGGTTACTAATAAATAATGTTTAAATGGCCGAAAGGCGAAAATAAAAGATCCACTGCTTAGAACTAAGCAGTGGATCTTTTTTGTTACCGTATTTAACGAACAATGGTTTTATCGCTGACTGTACCATTATCTTTCCTGAATTTATTGAACAGCTTTCGTACATATGGCAGAACGATTATATCTAGTCCGAATTTACCCGCATTTGCTCCGGCTACCAATATGATCATTCCGATCAGCATCATCCATGGGTTAGTCGATACGGTTCCAGCGAACATAAACATGAAGTTCATCAAGAGACCAAAGAATGCAGCAAGTGTAGTAAGTGCTCCTAGAATAAGTCCCAATCCAACTAAGAACTCGCCTAATGGAATAACGAAGTTAATGATCTTTGCGTTTGGCAGTGCAAAATGCTCTACGAATGCAGTGAAGGTTGGATATACAAGTTCATTTGTTCCTTTGTCTACCACCGGGCTTCCTACCGCAGCTTTTAGAAATCCACTTGCATCAAATCCGCTTTGGAGCTTATGCCATCCGGCACTCATCCACTCCCATCCCAAGTAAACACGTATCAAAAGCAATAAGCCTGCAGCATATTTATTCTCTCTCAACCATTTGAATAACATAATAATCCGCTCCTTTTTTTGAAAAGCCTCAACATCTCTTGTTGCCTCTATAGGTTTATAACAGTTAAACCGAGATCGTTTCGATTAGCTCCTTGAGCTTGTTCGCCGAACGGTGCAGCAGCGCTTTTTCTTCCTCCGTAATGGGAATATCAAGTACCTCTCTAACCCCTTGACGGTCTACCACACAAGGAACGCCCATGTACACATCGGATAGGCCATGATAATTTTCAACTAGCGTAGACACGTTTAGTACCGCCGATTCATTACGCAAAATAGCTGTTACGATACGGTCAAGCGCAAGCGCTATTGCATAGTAAGTTGCACCCTTCGCTTCAATAATTTCATAAGCTGCATCTCTCGTATGCAAGAAAATATCCGACTTTTCTTCTTCACTAAGATTAAGCTGCGAACCAGCCACATTGGCTAAGCTCCAAACAGGAAGCTCGGAGTCTCCATGCTCCCCAATGATGTGAGCATGAACGCTGCGCGGGTCAAGCTGCAATTTCTCGCCGATGAGATAACGGAAGCGTGCACTGTCGAGAATCGTACCAGAACCAATAACTCGGTTTGTCGGCCAGCCCGACTTCTGCCAGCAGAAGTAACTCATAATATCAACTGGATTAGTTGCAATAAGCAGGATGCCATTATCGTTATACTTCAAAACTTCGGAGACAATGCTCTCATAAATAGCGATGTTTCGTTTCAATAAGTTGAGGCGCGGTTCACCAGGCTTTTGCGCTGCACCTGCGGTAATAATAACAATATCTGCGCCCTTGCAATCCTCATAAGTCCCTGCCCATACTTTTGTTTGCCCTAGGAAAGGCATGCCGTGGTTCATATCTAATGCATCGCCAACCGCTTTTCCAGCATTCGCATCAATCAGGACAAGCTCATCCATTCTGCTGCGAAGCAATAACGTATATGCTGTTGTGGAACCAACCGCTCCTACACCGATTACTACTACTCTTGTCTTTTTCATATTCATTCCGCCTCTTCAAATGGTTTATTTACGTAATAGTACATATATCCCATAAGGATTGAACCGCCAAACAGATTGCCGAGCGTCACAGGCACCAGGTTATGAATCATACCCTCTAGTGAAATGGTACCCGGATGATTCAGCACAAGTGCAATAGCGAAGGTACATAAATTTGCAATACTGTGCTCGTAGCCTGAAATGAAGAAGCAGAATACGAACAGCATCATGGCGAACAGCTTTGGCCCATCTCCCCTAAGCGACATTGGCACGAAAAATGCTAAGCAAACCAGCCAATTACAAAGCAATCCTCTGAAAAACAATTCCAGTACCGGTGCATGAAGCTTCTTCTCAACCACGCTGAGCAAAAAACCGTTAACCGATGCATCCTTGAATAATCCGGTAGACCAGATCAGAAGAGCAAAAGCGACTGCTCCTAGAAAATTGCCGGCGTAGCTGGTACACCATAGCTTCACAACATTTTTCCAGCTCATCTTGCCGCGCAGCGCCGTAAACGTGAAGTAAAAGGTGTTGCCTGTAAAAAGATCTCCGCCGCCGTAATTGATCAGAATAATAGCTGCGCCAAATGTTATTGCCGCCATTGGATAGGTTAGCGGACTGTGTTCGACGTAGAAGAAGCTACCCGTTTTGAATGCTACGATTACGCCGAAGCCAATAAACATACTGGCTAACATGGATCGCAATATATATCGCAGCTTGCTTGACATGTAAACTTTTTGCTTCTTCAGAGCAAGCTGTTCAACCTTTCTTAAAGGAGCATGTTCCACTAATAGACCTCCTAACTTTTTGTCTTGCAAAAGGTGATTCATATGAGATCGGTTCACCGTTTTGTTTAACAAAAGTCGTATCGTATGCATGTGCTTGATGTTTGTCGTTGATGTGTTGTTTCGCTTTCCATACCCTTATTCTAGGGAAATATTATCCATTTGTATGTCGGGGAATTCCCTGAAATATGTCTCAGGGTATCACGCAATAATTACGCTAATAATGGGGAGCTTCCCTGATATTCGCGAGAACGTTATCCATTTAGAATAGAAGGAAGAGAAACGATGAGAGGGGCTGGCTGCAATGGCTGTTGGTGCATATACACTTCTGCAGGACGGGAATAGGAAGAAGGAAGAGGGAGCGGAAGCTTTCTTCACCAAAGAGAACTTCCAGTTACTCAAGAGCATTATGCAAACAAAAAAAGTAGAGACTAACGGTCATCTATTCCAAGAGGGCGAATCCGCAGAATATATGTATTTTGTCAGAAAAGGCCGCGTGAAGCTGACCAAAACAACGGATACAGGAAATAAAATTACGCTTTATCTCCATCATACAGGTGATTTATTCGGACAAATCACACCATTCCAGCCTTCACTCCAAGCCTTCAGTGCCGAAGTCATTGAGGAGTCTGAATTTGGAGTCATTGAACAAAGAGATTTGGAGAGACTGCTTCTCCATAACGGTGATCTAGCCATTGAGTTCATGAGATGGATGGGCGCTATGTACCGAATGACACAAGCCAAATTCAGAGACCTGCTGCTATACGGCAAGCCTGGTGCTCTCTGTTCCCTGCTTATTCGGATGAGTAACTCCTATGGCATACAGCATGGAAGCTATACGGTCATTAACTACAAGGCAACCAATATGGATCTGGCAGAGATGATAGGAGCTACGAGGGAGAGCGTCAATCGTCTTCTTAACGATATGCGCAAATCGGAAGTCATCGATATCAAAAACGGCAACATTATCATTAAAGATATGAACCATCTCCGTCATGCATGCAGATGCGAGCACTGCCCTGTTGAAATTTGTCGGGTATGATCTTGCGATCACTCTAATTAAATAGGAATGAAGAGGAGAAAAACAGCGTGAGGGTTATAGATAGAGAGTGTTTTTCAACATATAGAAAGAGCACCTAACCTCTGTTCAATCAACAGGGATAGATGCTCTTCCTTTTCATGTATGAATAATGGCGATAAACACAGCTTATCGCGTTCCGCTTATGCAGTTAATTTGTGCATCACTTACGCCACGGTCATTTCAATCTCCTCGTATTTCTCATCAAACGAGATACGCAGTGATTTATTTTCTAGATACCATAAATTATCCGCTTCAATAAAATAAGTTATGCCATCGACCACTTCACTTATGCCAATACTCCTTGGGGATTCCTTAATGACACCAAGTGACAGACCTGGATGAACACTTCCACAGCCGCCAAGGCGGACATAAATGCGCACATAGTCTCCATCCGTCAATTCCATTTCCGATTTGTACCAGCGTGCTGCCGTCTTCTCCACCACTAATTTCATCGCCTGCCAGCTCCTTCATAACGTTATGGAAACTCGTGTACTACTCCATCATCACCAATTCGCTCATTGCTGTCAACCTTTGATCAAATAACGCGGTAGAAGAAGCTCAATAATCATAAATAGCCATCCCCCGATTCAATAAATACGGAGCATGGCTATTTATGCGGCTATATACTCAATTCTGTATGGTCTGTCTTGCCTCTTAATTGATTACACTGCTAAGGTTTAATGCCGCTCGCATCCATCTCTGTTTTGATTTCTTCCGGCAGCTTTCTAGATGCATTAGGTACTTCCCTAGTCTTAACATCAATATCATCAGACGAGTAAATAGCGATACTCATTGTCCCGGCGTTCGCAAAGGCACGTATGAGAATCGGCTGATTGTACTTATTCTGGAATACAAAATCAGGTCCATACCAGCTCACTGTAGCATCACGTCCTGAAGGTACATAAGGTACATTTTTGCTATGGGAGTAACGCTTTACGATCTGTAAGCCTGCACGATCAACAGCATTGAACAAGGTGGATGAGGTCTGACAGATTCCTCCTCCAATATCCTCAGATACCTCTCCTCTAACGATTACAGGTGCACGAAGATATCCCTTCTCCTTCGTACGTTTACCTACTACTCCATTGAAGGAGAAGGACTCGCCAGGGAACACGACATGATTGTTAATTGCTTTCGCAGAGAGTCCGATGTTATAAGACCGATTTTTATTATTTGAATTGTAATATGTAGAATATTGACCGATCTTCTTTACTTTTATCGTCGACAGCAGCTCGCTGTCCACCTTCGGGTACACGGGCAATAAGGGTACTTCGATCTTTGCTGGGGCTCCCTCATAAATAAAATGATGGAATTGCAGCTTAAAAGCTTCCCGATCAAGCTTGCTTCCTGTTTTCTCCGATTGTATTCTACCGTTCCCATCCAGAACAGCATTAACTGGCTCGCGGCGAACACGCATCTCGATCTCATCCATTAATTTATTTAATCTGCTTTCGATTACAATAGGTACACCAGGCAGCGGCTGTGTGTAATGCGATCTATCGACATTTGCGATATGTTCGCCTTGCAGCTCAACCATAAGATTTCCGGGCAACTCCACCCCCGTAAATAGAAATAAAACGGCTAAAATAATATGCATCGCAATGATCACTCATCTCCTTCAGTCTTTCTTACCCCGAATAGTATGAGTTTAATTTCTTCTACGCATGCACATTTACGATTCACATATTTTTTGATTGGTTAGCTGAAAATAGGAAGAACGCAATTGTTCATCCGTTCTGATCATACGATGTTTTTAATTAAAATGATGATGGAGGAAATGCAATGAAAAAGAACAGAATTAAATTAAAGCATTTAACCGCTATATGGACGGCGATGCTATTTTACATACTCCTCTTAGCTCAGCAAGAGCATGTACATGCTCTCAAAAAATCGGTAAAACCAGAGGCAGCCGCATTCACGATTACCGTTCGTTCAAGCCAACATGCCGCTTATGTTAGTGAACTGGATTTTGAAAGCAATGTCATAACGGCAGCTTTGAAGAATGCATCCCGTGAGACTGGAGCTGCCGGAGTATTTTACCCCGATATTGCTATCAGCCTGCATCACACGAATGGCACAGTGCATTTCCGTCTAGAGCAAACAGGCGATCTATGGGATACAGCCAAGTTAGAACGAATCAAATTACCGAAGCAAGGGGCAGATAAGCTTCTGAAATTAGCGGCAATTGCTCGTTCTCAGCATTATGGAAAAATGATTCCTTGGGATGAGGCAAAGCACATTATTCCGAATAAAAGTATATTTAGCGTGACCGATATCGAGAGCGGCCTTACTTTTCAAGTACAAAGACGTGCCGGAAGCGATCATGCGGATGTACAGCCAATGACGAAGAAGGACACAGCAATTATGAAACAAATTTATAATGATCACTGGAGCTGGAAGCGGAAGGCGGTTCTCATTCATGCAGGTCATGATTACATGGCAGCATCTATGAATGGTATGCCGCATGGCGGAGATGGTATACCGGAGAATGCTTTTTCAGGACACTTTTGCATCCATTTCAATTTAAGCAGCACGCATAAATCCGATCAGCCCGATATTGCCCATCAGCTAATGGTTAACAAAGCAGCTGGCAATTTAACAAGCTATTTCGATTCTGCCCCACCGCGAATACTAGCTAGAACCTTTATTGAAGTGATGGATCATGGGGACAAGGAATTGCTTGAACAGCTATCGACGGGATTGTCCCAAGAAAAACTCGACTATTTTGTGAAGGAGCTAGAATCAATCCGCTCCATTCGTGAACAGAAACCGCCTAAATCCAAGGGTTCTGATGATTCCCTTCAATTAGATCCATTTAATGAAAGCTTAACTGCTGAGGTTCGTTTACCTATTATGCTTGAGAAGCAAAACCATTCTCCTCGCAGCAGTCATTATCTATTCAGCTTCACCCGAGCATCGAAAAACTCGCCTTGGCGATTTGCAGATGTCCAAGATTGATGGCAAGACACCCCAACCTTGTGCAACCAACTGGTAGACATGCTATAATTATGTTTGCATTTACTAGAGAGAGTAGATATCGTTCGCTGGTTGCGAAATACAATAGATATTGGATATGGGAGGGGGTTTTGCAATGTTCGAGAAGCGGTTAAAGCAGCTCCGAAAGAAGAGGAAATTAACGATGCAGGAAGTAGCTGATTACTTAGGTGTTGCAAAGAGCACCTACGCAGGATATGAGTCTGGATATCGGCAGCCAACACTGGAATCCATACAAACGATAGCACGAAAGCTTCGTACATCGGCTGATTATCTTCTAGGACTGACCGATTATCCAGAACCACCTGCGGAACTCAATCATAATGCCAAAGAATATTTAAATTACGAGCAGCTTCATTGGGATGGGGTTCCTTTGGAAAAGGACGACCTCGATTTGATCCGCAATTTGCTTGAACGTGTTCTTCGTGACCGCACCTTGCCAAAGGATGGGGAGTAACACTACATAATATATTGATTCAATTTGGTTTCAAACTCGCTCTTAAGCTCATTCATCAACGTGCTGTAAGATTCTTTCCATCCCTCAATAACCTTTGACGAGACAGAGGCTTTTTCCGCGTTTTGAATAACCCCTTGGAATTTAACATCACATGAGGTTCCTGAATCCCCTAATGCCTTCGCCCATTGATCATGCAATGCCAAAATCGCATAGGGATCATTTCCATCCAGCTCCTTCATACTTTCTTGAGCACTTACCAAAACCTCGTTCATTTCCTGTGTGCAAGCAGCTTGAATGCCTATAATTTCTTGCTCATATTGCTGGGTTTCACTAACAGGAGGAGGTGTAGCTGGTGTGCTTGGTCCTTCATTCCCTGCTGGAGCTTCAACATCCGGCTTCTTGCTTGGAGCAGGATCTGGTTTTGCAGGGCTCGTCGGCTTACTTCCTCCTGTGTTGCTCGTATTCTTATCTTTATCCTTTGTCCCATCAACAGTCTGAGCAGGCTTAGGCAGGACAGTTGCATCACTGTCTCCATCTCCACTGAGAGCTGGTTCTTCTTCTGATTGAGAAGCATTCGGATCAGGAATAACTGTCCCATCGCCTTTAGGCGGTAATTTATCGGTTTCCGCTGCCCCGTTCTTCTGGCCTGGGGTAACCGGTTTTGGAGCATCGAGATCCAGATATACGATCTCACCGCTGCTCGCATGTACCGTTTCAGTCTTGGATGAATCCTTCCAATGCAAGCCGCCCCATGCGGCCACCAATACCACTGCTAACGAAGCCAATATAATATTAATAGCATCCGGTTTCTGTAAGCGATGCCTTCTTTTCTTTCGTTTATGTTTATGTTCCATTATTAGCGGGACACCACCTTCTGTTCAAGAAATAGGCCAGCCTTCATTCTCTGAAGAGAAGAAAGGCTGGCTCGTGCTTAGAAGCTCATTAAATCTTTGATAATGAGCAAAATCATTTTATTAACCTTGAGCTTTGCTTCAGTTATTGCTTTTAATTTAATAATAGTAGTTGTATTCACTTTATTGATTGCAGTAACCGCTTCATTGCCAAGGATTACGGAATCCATAATTAAATCTACTTTTTGCTTATTATTTTTTGCTGCGTCCAGCTTCTTCGCTATTTCCGCAATTTTGACGTCTAATTCCTTCAATATTTGATTTAAAGCAACTGTAGGATCATCGATTCCACCGGTATCCTTGCTGAGTGTCACCTCTTGCTTGAAAATAACCTGTCCGCCATCGCCGAAGGCATGACTTAGCGTAGCTTGGATGACCGCCGTTCCTTTGTCAGCTTTTTTCGCTAAGGTCACCTTTCCTTGGGACGTCACAGAAATATCCTTGCTTCCGGATACTCTCTCCCATTTCAAGCTGGATGAAGGAATTTCAACACCTAGAAGCGTTAAGCCATAATCATGTTGGCTGCCCTTCTCTGAAACTTTCACAGTCGGTACCGCTTCAGAACGAACATATGCCACATTCAATGCCGTAATTGCTGCATCATCTTTTTTCAGCTTCGATTTGATCTTTTTAATAGTGGATTGCACATCCGCCGATTTCACACCAAGATTATTCAGCGCATCACTTAATGCATACTCGTCCGTTTTAGACAAAACGGTGTTCATCGCTTCTTGATTGAGCTCTTCCATATTGTCTTTATCACGAAGCAGCTTAGCCAGTTCTGTTGATTTCATTCCGGCTATTTTATCGCTTACTGTTCCACTAATTCCTTTTAGCTCGGCACCGTCGCCAAACATAAGGATGAGAAAATCATCAATCGTAAGCGCATCAACGCCACCAGCTTCCGCTAGCAGACTAAGTATAGCCTGAGCTTCTGCATTATTTCGCAGCCCTTCCAGATCTGCCGCTGTAGGCATGTATTGGAAGTAACCAACTGCCTTTACGATTGCAAATAACCCTGTCTTCAACTGCGCTTTATCAATCGTGTCCGGAAGATTTGGAGATACCTTATTCCAGATTGGATCAATCAAGCCTTGATCCTTCACGGGATCAAGCCCTGCGATTTCCTTCTTCAGGTTGAGTACATCCTTAACCTTGGAAGCACCGCCTGCCTCTAGCGCAGCATACAGCTTAGTCATTCTCGCAAAGAACGGCTCCTCAGGGAAGACAGCCCCTTCTGATTTTACCGCTTCCAGCTTCACTTCTTTCTTGAATATGACTTTAGCCTCTCCGCCGTAAGGGTTTAAAAGTCTAGCTTCAATAACAGCGGATGCGCTTGGCACTTTCTTAGCTAGCGTAACCTTACCGTTTGCAAGTACTGTTATATCCTTGCTGCCTGATACTTTGCTCCACTTCAGTGCAAGTGCTGGAACTTCGATACCGAGAATCTTCAGTTTATAATCATGCTCGCGGCCATCCTTGCTTACGACTACCTCTTCCGTAGACTCAGAACGCATGTAAGCAACTGTCAACGCATTTATAGCAGGCTCATCCTTTTGCAGCTTCTGTTGGAAATTAGCTGCTGTCAGCAGCACATCTTGCGGAGCAACGCCAAGTCCGTTCAAAATCGAGCTCAACTTGTAGTCTTCCGTTTCCCCTAGCAACTGCTGCATAGCACCAAATAGAACCTCTGTTATTCCTTTACTGTTCCCAAGCAAACGAAGCAATTCCGTCGATGACAAGCTAGCAAGCTTCTCTCTTACGGTACCTTCTACACCTTTAAGCGATTTCCCGTCTCCGAACAAAAATACGAGGAAGTCATCCATCACTAGATTTTGACCGCCGCCGGCGGCTGCAATTTCTTTCAGAGTAGCGCGATATTCTGGATTCGTACGAATCGCTTCAAGACCAGATGCAGTAGGGTCGTACGTAACGGAACCAATTGCTTGAATCAAATCGAACAAGCTCTTCTTCAGCTTCGCTTGATCTGCAGTCGCGGGCAGCTTTTGAGCAATTTTGCTCCAAACCGGCGCAAGCAGTGCCTGACCAACTCCTGCATCTAGGCCTGCTATCTCATCCCTAAAGTTTCTGACGTCCTGCAAATCAGCTGAATCGCCTGCAGCTAGCGCGGCATACAGCTTGTTCATGCGTGCAAGAAATTGTTCAGATGGGAATGAGCCGTTACCCTCTTCTTCTCCTCTATCGAACGTAATTTCCTTTTCAAAAACAACCTTTGCTGATCCGCCATATGGATTCATCAGCTTCGCTTGAATAACCGCTGAAGCTTTCCCTGTGCCCGCTGGAATCGTAACGGTACCATTAGCCGCAACTGTTATTTCCGAACTGCCAGAGGATTTGCTCCAAGTCAGCACAGCAGCCGGCACTTCAACACCAAATACCTTGAGTGTATATTTATGCTGAAGTCCATCCTCACTAATCTTCACGGACTCCTGAGACGCTGAGCGGAAATAGGCTACCGTCATCGCACTGATTGCCGGTTCATCCTTTTGAAGCTTATTCTGGAAGTTAAGAACGGTTGCCCTAACATCCTGAGGGGTTATGTCTAATTTGCTAAGGATAGAGCTAAACTTGTAATCTTCCGTTTTGCCTAGCAGCTGCTCCATCGATTGAAGCAAAACAGTAACAATGCCACCCTTATTTCCGAGCAGCAGCATGAGCTGCATGGAAGACATTCCTGCAAGCTGATCACGAATGGTTCCTTCTACGCCCTTGCGGCTGCCCCCGTCACCAAACAGAAACACTAGAAAATCATCAATGGTAATGTTGGCATCACCGCCTAGTGCTGCAATCGTCTTCAGCGTTGCACGATACTCAGGGTTCGTTCGTATGGCTTCCAAATTTGAAGCGCCAGGATCATATTGAATGGAACCAACTGCCTTAATAATTCGGAACAAGCTAGCCTTAAGCGCTTCTTGATCAACCGATTCTGGAAGCTTTGGACTAATTTTATTCCATATTGGATCAAGCAGCTTTGCATTCTTTGTCTCATCAAGACTCGCGATTTCATCACGTAAATTTCTAACCTCCTGTACGTCGACAGGATCACCGGCAGCAAGCGCAGCATGCAACTGATTCAATCTATCCAAAAAGGCACTTGAAGGCAGCTCTGCCGAAGCTGCATTTGCCACACTGACTAACCCGAGCTTCTCCGCCAGCCCCTTCTCGCTTAACGGAAATCCCGCAAATGAAGTAGCCAGCATAGAAGCCGCTAGGGCGGTAATCGTTGCTTTTCTTCTAAACGTCATTTCGTTCACCTCATCTTAATAGTTTTGGATTAAAATAATAGAACAGGCATCTTCTCTCTTACACCTTGGGTTAAGCTTGGTCGACCTACAGAATAATAGATAAAATCAGTACCTAGTAAATGTTCCTCTTTAAATACATTTCTACCATCTATAAGAATCGGACGCTTCATTATCGTTTGCAGCAATCCGAGGTCGACAGTTGTAAATTCATCCCATTCTGTCAGCAGGCAAAGCGCATCGGCATCCTTAGCTGTTTCCAAAGCGTGCTGGCACCACTCTACCCCAGCAATTTTATAGAAGCTTTGAAAGTTTTCCATCGCAATAGGATCATAGGCCTTCACCTTCACGCCGTTATCGACGAGGTGGCGAATAATTTCCACTGCAGGTGAATCTCGCACATCATCGGTATTCGGCTTAAACGCCAATCCCCATATTGCAACGGTTTTCCCTCTTAGTTGTCCGTTAAAAATCGTCTCTAATTTGCGAATAACGTTCCAGCGTTGATCCTGATTCACTTCCACTACGGAACGCAGCAGCTTGAATTCATAATCAACATGCCCGGCAATTTGAATAAGAGCACTGGTATCCTTAGGAAAGCAGGAACCTCCATAGCCGATCCCTGCTTTGAGAAATGACGGGCCGATTCGTTTGTCATAGCCCATTCCTTCCGCTACCTGTGTTACATCCGCGCCGACTTTCTCGCAAATATTAGCAATCTCATTGATAAATGATATTTTGGTTGCTAGAAACGCATTGGACGCATATTTAATCATTTCTGCGCTGCGAATATCTGTCACAATGATTTGATGGGTTAGCGGCTCATGCAGCTGACGCATCATTTCTGCTGCGCTTTGGTTCTCTGCTCCTATCACAATTCGGTCTGGATGAAGCGTATCCTCAATTGCAGAGCCCTCTCTCAAAAACTCCGGCAATGAGATGCTGTCGAATCTCTCATTCGTATATTCACGTATTAAGTTTCCAATCCGCTCATTCGTTCCAACGGGAACTGTGCTTTTTACAGCAATGATTTTGTATCCGTTCATCGCTTCTGCAACTTCAATAGCCGCGCCATTAATGTATGCTAGATTAGCTTCTCCATTTGGAAGCGGAGGTGTTCCGACTGCCAGTATAATCATGTCGGATTGTTGAACCGCACTGGATAAATCAGTCGTGAACGAAAGCTTTCCTGCTAAGCGATTCGCCGCAGCCAGTTCCTTCAAGCCTGGTTCATAGATAGGAATGCCGCCGGCATTCAGGGTCGCAATTTTATCAGCATCCTTATCCACGCAAATGACCCGATTGCCAAGCTCCGCATAGCAGACACCTGATACGAGACCGACATAGCCCGTTCCGATAACTGTAATGTTCATTCTTACCACTCCTCTCTTAGGTTCGCTCATTTATACTGAACAGAATTCAAGAATCTCATCCCATTTAAAAGCAAGCCTTACAATATCCTCTTCAATAAGCTCTGATCCGGTCTGCACCTCAATGATGTCCATCTCTGTATCTGCACGAAGACTATGTCTGCTGTCCTTCGAAATAACGAGCACATCGCCTGCATTTACAGCAAATTGTTTGCCGTTAAGCACCATCTCTCCGCTGCCGCTTACAACTGTCCATACTTCGTCTCTAAGCAGATGATACTGGTAGCTCAAATTCTGGCCTGCTGAGATACAAATTCTTTTGGTCAGCACTTCTTTACCATCCGGATACTTCAAATAATCAAGCACGCGGTAACGTCCCCAGCGCCGTTCCTCATACATAGGACGTTGATCTGAATGCTTCATTACCTCTTTGATCATCGGACTTGATGCTTTGTCAGAAACGAGAATCCCGTCAGGACTTGCCGCTACAATGACATTCGATAAATTCAAAAGCGTAATGGGAATATCAAGCTCATTGATGACATGCGTATTAATGGAGTCCTCCGTAATGATGCCTTTGCCGATTAATGACGTTTCAATTTCCTCCGTCAATGTGTTCCACGTTCCAAGGTCCTTCCAATCTCCCTCATAGGAGAGGGCAACGATATGATTGGATTTCTCTACAATTTCATAGTCAAAGCTATTCTTTGGCAGTCTGCCGTATTGCTTCAGCATCTCGTCGTACTGAATCGGGAATTCATTCGCAATCAATATATTAATGAGAAAATCAAGCTTGAATGCAAACACGCCGCAGTTCCACAAAGCAGCTTGCTCAATCATCGCTACGGCTTCTGCCTCGCGTGGTTTTTCTCTAAAGCTGTGCACATTTACATAAGAGGATTCTCCTTCTCCATGAGCAGAGGGAACGATATAACCGTATTTCTCGGAAGGATAGGTCGGCTTTACACCCATCAAGGCAAGATCTGCACCAGACTCATTCAGCACACCTTCAAGCTCCTTCGTTTTGTGAAAAAAGGATTCGTCCACATACGGATCAACCGGCATCACCACAACCGTCTCGTTCAAGCTGACGCCTTGAACCGAATAGAGGTAGGTTGCCGCAAGCGCGATAGCGGGAAAAGTATCTCTTCTTTCTGGTTCAACGATGACTTCTATCTCGCTGCCAAGCTGACTGTGAATCATTTCAACCTGTGGCTTGCTGGTTGCAATGTAAGCATGTCCGCCCAATCCAGCGCTCGATATTTGACCCCATACACGCTGAACCATGGATTCCCGTTCGCCGTCTGCATTTTTTAACACCTTCAAAAACTGCTTGGACCGCGACTCATTCGATAACGGCCATAACCGCTTACCCGATCCGCCTGAAAGAAGAACTATTTTCATGGTGATACCTCCTGAAAGTTTTGTGAAGCGATGCTACCTTGTATTTTCTTCGCAACAAAAGCTCACTTCAAAGCGCTTAACTTTTTACTACTAGCTTTGCCGACTCAATGCCGCTGGTCCATGTGTTATAGTAATTGGAATTTTTTCCGTAAGAGTTATCCAGCAGCGTATTAGGCTTGTCCATCAAGCAGGACAAAATATGTC
This sequence comes from Paenibacillus sp. J31P13, assembly GCF_056269295.1. Taxonomy (NCBI): domain Bacteria; kingdom Bacillati; phylum Bacillota; class Bacilli; order Caryophanales; family Paenibacillaceae; genus Paenibacillus; species Paenibacillus sp. J31P13. Next base: position 162,541 of record NZ_JBWDNR010000008.1, on the reverse strand, counting down.
CATGCAGCCTTGAGGTTTGTACATTTTGATAGCTGCTAAAGCGCTTGACTGCTTTGTCCACGAGATAATCGGTATATTTATTCCAAATCAGATGCATCGGCAGCGGCCCGCTACCTTTGGTCATCATTCGAACGATCATATTGATCGACTTTTTCTCCACTCGGTTGTAAAGGGAGGTCCAGTCCAGATAATCGCCTCGCCCCGTTCTCTCAAGCTGCTCCTGCTCTCTCGTTTTCTCGATATCTGTACGGAAGAAGCAGAGAAGCTCCTTCCCCGGGCTGCTCTTGGACAAAATCGGCCAAAGCTGATGCGCCATATCAGGTGATAAGTAGAGGTTGCAGGTTGTAAACTTCTGCGCCGCCATATGGTAGGACAGTGTATCTCGAACAAAGAGATGGACGTCCTTATGCTTATTGAATATTTGCGCTGTGCGTTCAAATTCCGATTCCTTGTCATAGAAGATCGTTTGAGGAAGAATAACGATACGATTATGGGGATAACCCGCAATAATCTTTTCACGCAGCTTCTGATGAGCTGGATAGAGATCTCCGAAATTCCCGCCCCCATGCAGCACGATGATTGCATCCCTCGGAATCAATAGTGAGTCAGGAAAGTCGAGCACACTGTAACGCGCTTGAACCCGAATGTTATAGTCTTTAAAAAATGCCTCCGTGCCCTTCATAATCAGCAGGTCCCCGCCGTTGCTATGAACGGGATAGTCGATATAATAAATGCTTGAGCCTTGCGGTATCACATTCAAAATTTGACGCAGTTGGTCTTTCAATACATCCATAGGGTGAGTACTCAATTCCATTGGCATGTCAGCGCGCTCCTTTACGTTGTAGCTTGTCTTTTAAACGCTCTATTAGAAAAGTAAAATCATTTTTATCAAACAACATGCCTCGCAGACTCACTTTGAAAATAATGCGCATGGATGCCATCGTCACGGCCATCCGTATAAATGCACCGATTAATAAGGCAAGCGCAATTCCATTTAGCCCATATAGCGGTGTAAATACGAAAAACAACCCAATCGTTGCAGCGAGCGCTATGAGCTGTCGAATAAGGACAAGTCCTGGTCGTCCCATTGCATTAAACGAGGAAGCTAGAATCCATGAGCCGCCTCCGAGAATACATTCAAAGGAAAGCAGATAAAAAGCTGTGCTTGCCTCTAGGAACGGTGCACCGAACAAGATGCCCATTAAAAACCGACCAATAAACATGCTGGGAATGACAACGATCGTCATCAGAAGCATAGACAATCGAAAAGCCCGTCCAACCGTTGCGATAATTTTTTGTTTATCCATGCCCGTTACCTTTGGAAAAATAACACTCGTTATCGCTGTCTGAACGACATTGAATATGCGGGAAAGCGCATATACAACGGTGTATAATCCAAGGTCCCTCGCGGTCAGCATGGAGAGAATGATAATTTTATCGAATTGGGTATACATCGTACCCAGCAGCTCCACACCGAACACTTTGCTGCCGTAACCGAACAATGCTTTTGCCGCCATTCGATTTCCTAGTCCCCGCAGCCAATCGATTTGAAGAGCATCTCTCATGCTGTAAATCGACCATGCGATGACAAATATGCTAGTGATGAGGAAAATCAATGAAGCATAATGAATACTTAAATTACCCATTGCCCAAAGCACGATTAGTCCTGCAAGATTGCATAACGGCACGAATAATCGAAGCCCGTTGTAAACATTAAATCTTCCTGTGCTCTGAGCTAGAGCCGCAATCAGATTAATCGCCAGCAAAATCGGCAGCATCAGTACCGTATACCAACGTGCGATTCCAATGACCGAATCTGGATAATTGCCCAGCCATGCAGGCAAGTAAATCCATGCGATGACTCCAACCACTATGCTGACTGGAATTTGGAACAGAAAACCCGCTCTTACGAAATCTGCTCCGTTGCCTTTATCCTGCTTCATGTTATAAATCAAAGAGGTTGGCAGTCCGAATCCTACGACTCCCGCAAGCAGCGTCGGCCAAAACAGAATAGCCGAGAATTCCCCTTTGCCCACTACGCCAAACATTCGAGCTGTGACGATGGAGGTCAGCGTTACAATAACCATGACGAATAGGTTTGTAGCACTTGTTCTTAAAATCGTTTGGAGCAGCCCGTTGCCCTTCCATACTTTATGAATAGCAAGCTGTGACATCTCTCTCGTCAACTCCTGCCGTTATATCGCAGGATGCCGACTAACGAACCGTTGCGGTAACAAATTTTCACGATCTGCCTGCTGAAATTTTTGAAATAAAAGATGGAAAGAAGAGATGAGGCTAAAGCCTGCAGCAATCGAATACTATGCTTAACGACAGCGAATGCGCTTCGATCTCCCCGCTTCACTGCATCGCTTACCCCTTGCCAAAAAATCCGCTTCAAGAACCACTTCTTCGTTGTTCTTTCTTTTGCTACTTTGTGCTCTACAGACCCAAACGGCGTATAATACACCTTGTAATGCTGGCGGAGACGAGCAATCAGCTCACTCTCCTCACTGGATAGCAGATTGTTGCCGACCCGGCCCAGATCCTCGCGAAATGGCTTCATGTCAGAGAAAACACTAAGCTTGAATGCGACATTAGCGCCGTAAGGAATGGATGGAGCAGGCATTTCCTTCACCGTGCTGGCATAATCCAGAATCGTGAACACCGAACGATGCTCCTCAGGAATCCATTTTGGCTCCTCTACCTCCCAGATTGGATCGATCCTGCCGCCGACGCAGCCGATGGAAGCATCGCTTTCGAATACGCTCACGATGTGCTTTACCCAGTCCCTTGAAGCAATCGCATCATCATCCAGAAACAAAATATATTCACCGTTCGCCTCTCTAATCGCCCGATTTCGAGCAACCGAAAGGCCTAGCTTTTTCTCGAAAATATAACGAATTCTTGGTCCATGCAGCGCACTAAGCCCAGTTACGACCTCCGCGGTATTGTCCGTAGAGCAGTTATCAATGACGACAACCTCGATCTCATTTCCATCAAAGCTTTGAGCAAGGACGCTCTCGATTGCCTCTCCCGTATCCTTTGCCCGGTTATGGGTGCAGATGGCTACTGTTACCTTCATCTTTTATCCCCACCCTTGATAAACTTTTTTTATTCGCTGCGCGATCGCGCTCCATTCCAATTCCTTCAGCACTTCTTCATAAGGAGGCGTTAATTGCTGCCTTTTCACATTCAACGCAGCTTTCATTGCATTTTCCAAATCGTTGTAATGATTGGGATCATAGCGAACAACCATATCCTCCATGAAGTATTCATCAATGAAATCATTGTCCGGCATGATGATCAGCTTCTTAAATGACAGTCCAAGTATGGCTGAGCCCGAAGTCGTAATTTCCTTATAAGGCATGACCATGACATCCACTGCGCTAATAAGATCAGCTACCTCTTCATTTGGGATGAACCGCAGCTCCATGATGATGTTTTCGATATCCTCTACACCCTTTAGATATCTCTCCATCTCCCTATCCGCTTTTCCCGCTATGATAAGAAAGTCGTTTTTGGTCTTTACCGCGTTAAAAGCCTCGATTAAATCCTCAACACCCTTATAGGCTTTGATTGCTCCTAGAAATAAATAGACATTTGCATCCTCGCCAATGTTGTACCGCTTTCTGAAATCTATTCCGTTCGGCTTATAAACGCCCAAATAATGACCATGCTTTACTACAAACAGTTTGTTTGCCGGCACATTGAATTCCGCTATTACCTTTCGCTTAATGGATTCCGATGCGACAATCAGCTTGCTGCAAAATTTGCATATCAAGGTGCGCATCATGCGCTCCAGCCGGCGGTATTTCACTTGATGCGGATACAAATTATGTATGGTCCATACCAGCTGAACCCCTCTAAGCTTCAAAAAAATCATGGTCATGATAAATAGGAATGATTTCACAATGAACAGCAGCAAATTACGATTTTGATAAGCATGATGCATCCAGTGTATGTGAACGATATCTCCTGGCTTCGTTCGTCCGACCCCTAGCAGCAGCTTGCCATGCTTCAAATCGACAATGTCCATACCCGCGCCGTTCAGCGAATCTGATAATAAATCATTATAAAAATTGAGTTCGCTCGATTTCGGCCACATCCATACTCTCATCGCTTGCTCTCCCTACCCTTGCCCGGATCATTTTAATCAGTACCCCTATATTCCGGGATTTTCTTTAGTTGTATCTGCGAATCCAATCACTTGGCACTTGAATGTCTCGGATGACCTTGGCAGGGGTGCCGCCAGCCAAGACGTTAGCCGGAATATCTCGTGTGACGATGCTTCCGGATGCCACTACGCTATTCTTTCCAATCGTTACACCCGGAAGAATAACAGCCCCTCTTCCGATCCAGACATTTTCCGAAATAACGATTTCTTTACTCTGTGACTTGTCTTCTATGTCTACAGGGTGAAAATTCGTATCGATCATGTTGACCATAGGTCCAATAATCGTATTGCTGCCGATTCGGATGGATTTCGTACAGCCTATATCTAACCCGTAATTAAAAAATACATTATCACCGACAACCAGCTTGGCTCCCTTATTGACTGAAATAGAAGATGGGAGGGGCTTCGCGTGAAAGGATACATTCCGTCCCACCGAAAATTCGCCCTTGTTCTTCACTGACAGCTTTCCTGTTATTCGTCCAAGTCTGCCAACAGAGCTCGTCTTCAAAGGAAGGACTGCTGCACCCTTCAGCACAGCGAGCAGCTTGCCAAAGCTTAATTGATGGTTGGAAATACTCATGTGATCATCCCGCCGTTTCCGACTTCATTTTTTTGGCGAGCAATAAACGGTACGTATCCTCCACCTTGCGGGCAATTGTACCCATGTTAAAGTCGCTCATCACACTCTTATAGCCTTGATTGGAAAGCTCCTGATGATCGACAGCTCCCTCGTAAACAAGGCGAATAGTCTCATAAAGCTCTTCAACATCTCCGTCCTTCACAATAAAGCCGCCTTTGGTATGGTGAATGATTTCAGGCGCCCCGCCGGAATCTGACACAATAACAGGCGTTTGAACGAGCATGGACTCGATGATGACTCGGCCAAACGGTTCGTTTCGCGAGAAATTAATCGTAAGATCACATTCCTTCATGACATCAAGCGGTTTATTGCTGTAGCCGTAGAAGATGACGTTGTTTTCTAGCCCGTATTCAATAACCTTCGCTATCATGTCATTGAAGTAGCTGTCCGAACCATCAACCGAGGTGTCCCCTACAATTAACAGCTTCCAATTGTATTTTTGATGATCCGCCAGTCTCTTAACCGCCTCAATCATGAGATGATATCTTTTCCATTCCACGATTCTTCCGAATGTGCCAATGACGAGTGTATCGTCCTGCATAAATGTCCGGCTCTTCATCGTCAATGACAGCTCCGGGTCTACGCCGTTGTAAATAATCGTTTTGTTGTTCGCCTGAATGGAGTCAGCAACAAAATGCGAAATACAAATGACTTGATCGAAAAATCTAGGCAGTACCTGATTGAACATCCGCAAATGCGTATGATCCCTATGATGCCAGACCAGCTTGCATGAAGTTAAAAACTTAAGTGGAGCCGCATACCACGGCGCTCTCCATCCATTCGCATGAATAATATGAATGTTGTTTTTCTTCACAAATGATCTGATCGCAAGAATCGTCTGGATATAACCGATACCGAGTTTCTTCTTGATGCTGTTGAGACGGAGCGGAAAGTGTTGATACTCCGTTCTAATCTCATGCAAATATTCCGCATTTCCCGGACTTAATAGGAAAATCCGATACTTCGACGTATCCAAGTAGTTAATTAAATGGATAAGACTTTGCTCAGCGCCCCCTTTTTTATCCGCATGCGTGATAAACATGACGTTGACCTTTCCTCTTCTCATTTACAGCACCTGCTTCACGTTATAACTGCCATTTAACGAATCAATAAATCCATGCAACACTTTTTTGTGGTTGTAATGCTCCCGCAAGAAGCTTTGTGACGATTCCAGCAGCGATTGCGCTTTTTCTGGATTATCGAGCAGCTGCTTGATTTTCTTATAAAAATCTTCCGGACGATCCGCAATCATAATGTGCTCATTATCTACCAGCCCAGTACCTTCATAGCCAATAGAGGTTGATATGACGGGTAGTCCATTCTGAATCGCTTCGATCGTCTTCAGCTTTACTCCAGCCCCATTCTGCATCGGGTTGACGAATAAATAACCAGCCTTGTAAATATCGTCGAGACTCTTCGGCGTATCATGCACGATTACACGCGTCAAATCATACGACTCAAGCCAGCTGAGACTCTGCTTCCTACTGTTACCTGCCACGATGAATTGGTAATCCGGCTCCTTCAGCATGGAAGGGTGAATATGCTCCAAATACCACTGAATCGCTTCCCGATTATTCGGCATGAACAGGGATCCGATGAATACAACAGCCTTGCTCTTAAAAGATCCCGCTGTAAACTTCTCATTGGTAACAGGCGGCGGTAGAAACAAGCTTTTCGCTGAAGGATTAAGCTTACGGAAGCTTTCAAACTCCTTGCTGGATATGAATAAATACTTATCAACCTTCTCCAGCATTTTCTTCTGCAAGACAGAAAACTTACGGCTTTCCATGTGGTAATACATCTTATGAATGATTTTTTTGGTGCTTCTCGCCAGCGCCTTAAAGTAGACCGCTTCATCGTTATGAACGCGCAATATGACGGTATCTTGTCTAATTTTCGGATTATTCAGGATCGGATACACATAATCGCCTTCCAGCAGCACGTAATCATAGCCGCCTTCCAATTCCACATCCTGAAGCCCGCTTCTCGACTGAACCTGCATCGGCGTGCTGTGAAGCAAATCCGTCAGACTGCTTCTTCGATCACAGAGCTTAATATCGTCCACATAGGCATACGCGGCTTTCATGTCTTCCATGGAAGGCTTTCCTTTACCGCATACGACAAGATGGACACTCCAGCCTAGCTCTGCCAAAACCTTAATTCTTCCCCATGTATCTACCCTTCCGCCATGATCGGCTGGAAAAGGAAAATCACTGCATACAACTAGTATTTTCATTTGGCTACCCTCGACATTTTGGATGGATTGAAATCATTTTTGCCCAAGAAGAGACTGATAAAGGCGAACAGCAGCCATACTTCATATTTAATCTCAAGTGTTACTAAGAGCAGTGTAAATAGGATGAACACTAATGCTAGAAATAGAATCGAGTTTGATTTTGCCTTCACGATTAAATTTTTGGCCATTAGGTAGAAGAACACCACAGAGAAGATCCCGCCGAACATCACCCACTGGAAAAAGCCTGATTTAACACCCAAGTTTTTATCCGAGCCTTGATATTGCATCAGTTCACTCGCATTGATCTCGCTTATGCCAAATACGTTGTAGTAGAAATGCGACATCATGCTGACTGAGCCATCGATATACTCGTTAAAATAAATCAAGTACGCGCCAGTTCCGACGCCGAGAGGATGGTGGAAAACAGTTAGCAATGAAATGATGATCGTTCCCAATCGCGTATAGGATGATGTATAGTTTTGCATATCATTATTGAACGAACTAATCAGCCCGCCTGAGAAATAAACAATAAACATATACATCGCAAAGGTTACCGCAATGAGCAATATGAAGTTTTTCTTCTTCCTAAAATCCAGAAATTTAATCATCGTCACGACGAGCGTCAGCATGCTAATAATTAAGAAGCCTTTCGAGCCTGTAACGAACAAATAAAACAGAAAAAAGCTTGCTGTATATAGGATTGAAAGACGCTTCGCATAACCGCTCAAATACTGCGTCAAGTAAATCAGAATGGCGGAATAGACGACGACTATCGAGCCTGTCGTACTACTCTCTGAAGTAAGCATTCGTACTCTCCAATAAGGATTGCTGCCTGAATGCAGAAACGTTAATGCATTCGGCATGGTTATAAGCTCCACTATCATAATGCCGGCAAGCAGTGTTACCACTGTAAAGAAACAGCCGTATAGCAATTTGAAGCTCTTTATTTTGGAGAAAACGAGCTGCATATGCCTGATGTAAAGCAGAATTAAGACAAAATAAATCAATAGCTTAACCGCTTTTCCAAGCAGGCTCTCCGAGCCATAGCTGTAGTTACCTTGCAGAAATTGAACGAGAATATAAACGATGCTGATGAAGCTCAAATAAACTATGAAAGCAAATAAATAGGTTTGAAGCTTTGACCCGTACATGACCCGCTTGTATTTGGCTAGCATCGTAATCTCGCAAAACACAAAGAGCGGGAGCAGTACAATAATTGGTGTTCTGCCGATTTCACCGATCATCCTCACTAATGGAAAGTCTTGATAGGACGTCAGCATTAATAGAATGATGAGATAAAAGGCGAGAAAATATTGTCCCTTATTTTGCAGCTTAGCTAATTTTTCAGTAGTCGTAAGGTTGGTTGGTAAGCCCCTGATCATCTTCTCTCCATCCTCGTGAATCTAGACATATTTGTTGACTGTTGCAGAATAACGGTCACCTGGCGTTTTCAACGCATTTTCATATAATCGATCCACTTTTTCATTCATCTTCTCAGCGTGGAATTGATCATAAAAAATGCTCTCTCCCGTACGCCCCATAGCTTCCAGCGTGCTCTTGTCGAGCGAATGAATAATGTCAGCAAGCTCATCCTTGTTGTCAAAGTCAAAAATATAACCGTTGACGCCATGCGCAATGATTTCTGGAAGCGCGCCTCGATTGCTCGCAATGACCGGCTTCTTATTCCGCAGCGCCTCGATGGCTACTATACCGAAGCCCTCCCAGCGTGACGGAACAATTACAGCATCACACGCAGCCATATAACGATCGATTTCCGAATTATTCACCCAGCCGATCTTCACGGCATTTGCTGGAAACTCGTATTGAATCTCTTCCAAAACGGTATCGCCTACCAAATAAAGAACGACATTCGTAAACTTATGCTTGTTAAACAGCTCCAGCAGCAGATCAAATCCTTTTTGCCGATCAAAGCGGCCGACATAGAGCAGATTGATCTTCTTTTCATTTACGATAAAAGGCTCTCTATTGGTCGAAGGAGCGTCAGATACGCCATTGTAGACGACTACCGATTTCTTGGCAGGTAATCCATAATTCAGTGCCATTTGATACTCATGCTCCGATATATGAATAATGAAATCAGTTCGATGCGCCAGCACCTTTTCCACAAGAGCAAAAACTCTTTTTTTCCACGATTGCGTATCCATTAGAAACGCCCATCCATGAGCGCAGTAGATCACGACAGGCCTCTTTCTTCTTGCAAAAAGCAACGTCCGCAGGAATACTCCTGCGAACGTTCCGTGAACATGGACGATATCCGGATTCACTTCGTTAAGCATCTGCCTAATCGCTCTCATAGCCTGGAAGAAATACTTCGGCTTCCTCTTGTAAGGATACAAGTAGAGCCGTTCCGGGCTGATCTGAAGTGTATCCTTGCTAGAGTTTTGTTGAGAGGCCATGAGATAGATATCATGGTTCTCCGCTTGATATTTCAACAATTCATTCAGGTGGGTTTCAATGCCGCCCTTAGTAAATTCCGATATATGAAGGACTCTTGCCATCCTCACCGCTCCTTCAGTACAGCCATATGCCTTCGTTAAAAAGCATCCTTGGAGCCTACTACAGCTCTTACCGTACGAAACATAATTTTGATATCAAACCAGATACATCTCTTCTCGATGTATGCAATGTCCAGCTCCACCATTTGTTTAAAGCAGAGATTATTTCTACCGCTAACTTGCCATAGCCCTGTGCAGCCCGGCGTTACCGATAGGCGTTTCTTGTCATGCTCGGTATATTCGTCAACTTCTCTTGCTAGAGGGGGTCTTGGACCAACTAATGACATTTCGCCTCTAAGCACATTAAGTAATTGCGGAAGCTCGTCGATGCTCGTTTTGCGAATGAACTTGCCGACCTTCGTCACGCGCGGATCATCCTTCATTTTGAACATCGCACCACTGATTTCGTTTTTATCAAGCAAGTCCTTCAGTTTATCTTCTGCTCCCGTCAGCATCGACCGAAGCTTGAACATCCGAAAGGGTTTCTCATTCTTGCCGATTCTCGTCTGGTAGAAGAAGACAGAGCCTTTTGGGTCTTCCAATTTAATCAAAACGGCAATACATGCAAGCAGCGGGCTGAGCACTATTAATCCCGCTATTGAACCAAAAATATCAATCGTACGTTTGAGTACGGAGTAAACACTAATGCTGCTGTCTTGTTGTTGATTCAAGCTGCGAGAATAGTTCAGAACTGCTTCATCCCCATACTCTGGTGGCGTCATATTCTCTCACCCGCCTTTAACAATAGTTGTTTGGCCAGCTCCCGCTCCATTAATTCCTCAATTCCTGTCATAAGCGGATGTCTAAGCTCATTGTTGCGAAGCGCAAAATCAAGCGTCGTCATAATAAAGCCCAGCTTCTCGCCTACATCATAACGGGTACCTTGGAAATCAAAAGCATAAACGCCTTGTGATTGATTTAATTTCTGAATAGCATCCGTAAGCTGAATCTCTCCGCCAGCTCCAAGCTCATGCTGACCTAAGAAATCGAATATTTCAGGTGTTAGAACATAACGGCCCATGATCGCTAGATTAGAGGGTGCTTGACCTTGAGGCGGCTTCTCTACGAAACGATTAACCTCGTACAGATTATCCACTCTCTCGCCTGGATCTACGATTCCGTAACGATGGGTTTGATCCACGCCTACCATCTGTACGCCAATGACAGATCGACCTGTACGCTCGTATTGCTGAATCAATTGTCTTGTGCATGGCACGTCAGCCTCTACGATATCATCGCCGAGCAGTACAGCGAATGGCTCGTTACCGATGAAATTGCGAGCACACCACACTGCATGTCCAAGTCCCTTTGGCTCTTTCTGCCGTATATAATGAAGATTTACATTCGATGATTTTCTTACTTTTTCCAATATGTCGAATTTGCCTTTTTCCTCTAACGTATGCTCAAGCTCAAAGGCGATATCAAAATGATCCTCGATTGCACGTTTCCCCTTACCTGTTACAACTATGATGTCTTCCACGCCCGATTCGATTGCTTCCTCCACTATGTATTGAATGGTCGGCTTGTCGACGATTGGAAGCATCTCTTTTGGCATTGCTTTCGTTGCCGGTAAAAACCGGGTTCCGAGTCCTGCGGCGGGGATAATGGCTTTTGTCACTTTTTTCATTTGATTTCACCCTATCCTTTTAGTTTGTTTGTTCCTATCATTTTGAGATGTTAATAAGCCAGGGCATTGAACCCCACCTCACATCACGCCTTTGACGATGAACGTCTAAGGTCGGCTGACCCACAGCATGACCGAGTGCCTCCGGTGATAGAGGTGCAGGAGACATTACCTATCTCTAAAGCTCTTCTTTCATTTAAAAAACGCTTGAACTAGGCTTCATTCCGATCTCCGTAATAATAAGAGTAGGCATCTGAGTTGTTTCGGTTAATCTTGTTGAGAACAACCCCTATCAGCTTCGCTTTAACATGCTCAAGCAGCGCCTTTGATTTGAGCACGACTTCCTTCTTCACCTTCCCGGAATTCACAACGAGAACGACACCATCACTTTGAGTGGCGACAATCTGAGCATCCGTTACGGATAGAATCGGCGGTGTATCGATGATGATGACATCGTACATGAACCTTACTGTCTCAAGCAGAGCAGCCATCTGATCGGATGAGAGAAGCTCTGACGGATTGGGTGGCGTTGGTCCAGCATGTATAATGGATAGGTTTGCCGTGTTGGAATTCTGAATGACCTTTGGAAGCTCCTCCAGGTTGAACAAAGCTGTCGTCAAACCATAACGGTTAGACTTGCCAAAAATATGATGCTGTGATGGCTTCCGAAGATCCGCATCGATCAGCAGCACCTTCTTGTTTGCTTGAGCGAAAGCGACAGCCATGTTAGCGCATGTGGTGCTCTTACCCTCGCTAGGCTTGGATGAGGTAACCATGATGACCTGCAGTTTCTGGTTGATTGTCGAGAACTCAATGTTAGTCCGCAGCATCCGATAACCTTCGGAGATCGGCGATTTCGGATTAATCTCCGTTATCAGGTTCCATTTAGGTATCAAGTGAGACATTGCTCTTCCCCCCTACTGCCTTCGTATATGGCGCTATATTTCGAACATTATTGCTATCTGCCTCATCAAACATCGGAATGGACGTCAGCACCGGTACATCCAGCGTTGCCAAGATATCCTCCTCCGTCTTGATTGTGTCGTCCAAATAATCTAGCAGGAATGCGATCCCTACCCCAATCATCAAGGAAAGCATGAATGCCACGGCGATATTCATCTTTGGATTAGGTGCGATCGGGCTATGATTTTCCTTCGGATCAGCTTGGTCCAGTACGGAAACATTATCTACCTTCATCAGATCAGGAACCGACTTTTGAAAAACAATAGCAACAGCATTCGCAATATTCGCTGCTTTCTCATAAGAATCATCCCGTACGGAGATGGACATAACCTGCGTTTCATTGACTGAGCTGACACTTACCTTGCCGATCAGTTCACCGAACGTTACGCCCAGCTGCGGGTACTCCTTCACGACTTTCTTCATCATCCGCGGTGTTCTAAGAATTTCTTTATAGGTTTTGATTAGGCCAATCGTGGAATTGATAGAGCCAACATCAATACTTGAGATTAGAGAGCTGCTCTCCTTGTACTGGTTGACGATGAGTTTAGCGGAAGCTTCATATTGCGGTTCAATGAAGTAGTTGGAATAAATGCCGATAGCAAGGCAGCTTACCGTTATAATGAGTGAAATCATTAATAATCTTCTTTTGACGATGATCCAATATTGTTTCAATTCCAAATTGTTTCCTCCGTTACTGGTTAAGTATTCTGATCGGTAGGATCAATATAATCCCTCTATTCGAATAAACTTTTTATTTTATTATTCATTACGCGACCATTTAGACATGGTTTATTGCAGCAATAGTTGAACAAGCAGCATGTCATCCTAATTATGTATGCTTGTTTTCCCAATACTCATCAAACCATCAACCGTTCCGCCATTGATCACATGTTCTACCATGGAATCCGCGTCAAATTCAAAATCAAGCTTTCTTAACAGCAGCGACAGCAGCTTCGCCATATCAATATTTTCATTCTGAGGCAGGTAGTCAGCGAATTGGAGTAGATCAGAGAGCATTCTTGGTTTCTCTAGCTCGACTTGTTGTTTAAGTGATCCATCCTCAGCTAACTTTTTCAAAAACTGCTTGAGCTTAACTTGCTTTTGCTCATCGTTTATATTCATCATGTTGAAATCCTCCTATTCTAGAATCATTCGTTCATTTCCGCTAACTCATGAAATGTTCGTATATTTTTTGATAAGAGGGTTTGAAATTCCCCATTAGGCAGAAGACATATCGTATGCCTTTCCTTTTGTTCTTTAGTATGACACATCTATCGTTAATTCTTGAGGGAATAAAGACGCAGTGCCCATTAGACAATCCTGCTCATTTTATTTCTAACAAAATTCTAATGTAAGCCGAAATAACACTAATAATAAACAATTTTGAATGAAATATTAGTATATTTTGACGTTTGAAAGCGCTTGCTGTCGGGTATTATATTTATATCGCTATACTCACTTATACCTATATAAAAAACGTCATAACACCTTATAAAATAACGGATTTATACTTATTTATCTAACATGCAATGTTTTATTTCATGAATTATTATTTTATTTTCAAGAACAAAGGGGGGACTATTGACTAGAATCCCAAAAAAATAGGTCAAAAAACTCTATTCGACATTTTTCGCCAGCCCCTATCATTAGAATTTTTTCATCAATGTAAGCGCTTTATTATTTTTAAAGGCTAAAATTTACTATTTCTTTTCATTTAAATAGCTATGCCTGCTGCAATAATCAGCCTTATCAAGCTGCTAAATCTGATAGCTTGCTTCCCTATTTCTCATTCATAGTTATCAGATCGGGATTTTTTTACCATCCAGCTCGTTTGAGATACAGCTTCAGAATCATACAAATATCGTATAATCACGAGCGATTGCCATTACAATTTGACTAGTCATTCTTTCATATAAACAGTAGAAAAGGCAGCCCCGACCCTCTATTAAGGGGCAAGACTGCCTTATCTTTTATAAAAATCTAAGCGATTGAAACTGCTCCATCATTCTTTTCCTTACGATGAGCAGTGATGAAGTAAGTTAATGTTAATGCGCTAAAGATTACGAAGTAGATCATTAGAATACCAACGTTATTCCATAGGGCGCTGAAATCACCGCTAGAAACAACTGCTTTGAAGCCGGATACCGTATAAGTCATCGGCAGCCATGTATTGATTCCTTGCATCCAGTTCGGAATAAGTTCCAGAGGGAACGTTCCTGCTGATGTTGTTAATTGGAAGATCAGAACTACGATTGCAATGAAACGGCCCGGTTGTCCGAATACCGTTACTAGGAACTGAATCAAGCTCATGAAGCAGATGCTTGAAATGAAAGTGAAGAGACAGAACAAACCTACATTCTGAACTTCAAGACCGAGTCCAAACAACAGAATCGCGTCAACGATAAGGGATTGCAATAAACCAACAACAAGCATAACGAGCATTTTACTGATGAACCAGCTCCAGCCATTTGGCGGTTGGATAGCCGGCTCTTTAACAGCAAACACTATTGTAAGGAGCAATGCGCCAACAAAAAGTCCTAGAGAAATAAAGTATGGTGCAAATCCAGTACCGTAGTTTGGAACGCTTTCCGATACTACTGTCTCTGAATTAATTGGATTGGCGAACATGTCAAACATTCCTTCATCCACTTTAATGGAAGCAGTAGCATCGGCTGCTTCGCCTAGCTTGCTGGATAGTTCTCCTGTTCCATCTGTTAATTTCACTAAACCGTCAGTAAGCTGTACCGCACCCGTGCTAAGCTGACCAGTACCACTAACAACTGTGCTAAGGCCATCAGACAAGCTGCCTAGGCCGCTATGCAGTTTTTGTGAACCGTCTTTTAATGCCGCAGACCCAGCTACTAGCTTTTTGCCTCCTGCAGATGCATCATTTAGCTTCGTTCCGAAAGTATCTAGTCCTGCAACGAGTTTATCTAATCCACCGCTCAAGGAGCTTGCTCCTGCGGATAGCTGATCTTGAGCTTTCGCTACTGAAGAAGCGCCAGCCGCAAGCGTTTTGCTTGATTCAATAATTTTTTGAAAATTAGGATCTTCAGCTAGAGCAGGAACTGCTGCCGCATATTGTTCAAGCGCTTTTGTCAGTTGAGCAGATCCTGCTTCTACTTGACCCGCACCAGCCTTGGACTGTTCAAGTCCAGCGTTCAATTGTTTAGCGCCTTTATCTGCTGCTACTGCACCATCAGATAATTGACCATTAGCTGTTCCAAGCTGCTTCATACCATCTGTTAGGGATACAAGGCCCGTGTTCAGTTGGCCAGCACCTTTTTCTAAATCTGTACTTCCTGTAACAAGCTTCTTCACGCCATCTTGAATCGTAACGGAGCCTTCAGTAAGCTTTTTGAGATTATCAGCTATTTTCTGTGCGCCGTCCTTTGCCGTAACCGTACCATCAGCAATTTCAGTTGCACCATTGCTTGCGGATGCTAATCCTTCTGACATTTCCGTTACTTGATCGAATACCGTACGTGCATATTCTTTTGTTACTTCTTTATTCAATTGTGCCTTCATCGTATCTACAGCTGTGCCGCCAATTTGAGAGGCTAGAAAGTTCAAGCTCTCATTCGGCAGAAACTGAATAATAGCTGGTGAAGGTTGATCTGAAGTCAACGTTGTTGTTTGCTGAGAGAAATTCTCTGGAATTTCAATAGCCATGTAGTAGGTATTGCTTTTCAAGCCCTCTTCGGCTGTTGCTTTGTCTACAAAATCCCATTTGAATACTTTATTGTCCTTCAGCTTATCAATAAATTCATCGCCGACAGCGATCGTTTTTCCATTGAAGTCCGCCCCTGCATCTGAGTTAACAACTGCAACCGGCAAATCTTCCATTTTATCATACGGATCCCAAAAAGCGTTTAAGAATAGTCCGCTATAAAGGACAGGCACCAATAAAATTGCAATAACAGGAATTAATACTTTTTTGTTGCGAACGATAGCAGATAGCTCTCTGCCAAATTGACGAATACCTTTCAAGGTATGATCCACTCCTTCTTTTTCTAACAGCATATAGGTTAATACAGTTGAACGTTTTGGTCATTTGGTCATTTTACTCCTAAAAAAAACCGTCTTCGCTATTGGGACGATTACGGTGATAGTTAGGCAAGCCTTATTTCATGCTTTTGCTTCCTTAAGGAAGCTCTCTCAAACCGAATTTAAACAACCCTGTGAAATATCTGCTTATCTGTTCCTTCGTAAGCGGCTCTCGAACTCTATTCCATTCCACAGCCAAAGCAAGATAAGTCCGCATAATGAGATAAGCTGTTAATTCCGGATCATCGCTCTTCACTTCGCCTTGATCAATGCCATGTCTTACTTCTTGCTCAATAAAACTAACAACTGCACGCTCAATCTGGATCAAGCCTTCCTGAACCATTGGCGTTCGAATGTCACGGAGCTCCTGATTCAGCTTCATGAACAATTCATGCTGTTCTCTGAAATGCAAGACACCATGCAGCACATGATTCAAATTATCAAAAAAAGGTTTATCTCGATCAATGGCAGCTAGTGCTACTTCTTTCATCTCAATCGTTAAATTTCGAATGATTTCATTGAAGAGATCTTCCTTCGTGGCGAAGAAAGTATAGATTGTTCCTTTCCCGACACCCGCAAGCTTGGAAATAAGCTCCATCGTTGTTGCTTTGTATCCGAACATTGCAAATGACTTAGCTGCTGCTTCTACAATTTGTTTTTTCCGGTCGAACGGTTTGCGTTCCGTTTCCAGCATTATCCCCTCCTTGCTAGACTGCTACTGACTGACCAAAAATACAATCTGGTCATTCGCTCATGGATTCAGTTTAGCATGATGTATTTATTTTGGCAAGAAAACATATTTAGTTTTTTTCTTCATCTATTAGTTGTGCAGTGATCGAAACCGGCTAGGGGTCATTCCGGCTAAACGCTTAAAGGTATTACAAAAATGAGAAACATCTTGAAACCCGGCGCTCGCAGCTATTTCTGTAATAGGCAGCTCCGTTTCCTGTAAGAAATCCTTCGCCTTATTAATTCGATATGTGATCAGAAACTCATTCAACGACGTCCCTGTGTGCTCCTTAAATATTCGAAACAAATAAGAGCGTGACATATAGAACTGACCGCATAAATCATCCATACGGAGTTGTTCCTTGTAATGGTCCATGATATAGCTGAGAATTCTCTCGACTAGCCGTCTCTGTTCATGGTTTTCCTTCTGTTCCACCCTTGATTCATTTTGATAACGACCTAGTTGAGCAAATAGCTGCATGAGCAGGCCCTTAACGATCAAAGGAAAGAAACGCTGTTTGGCCTGCAATTCCCTTTCTAATCGCCCCATTATCTCTTGCAAGCGCAACAGCTGTCCTGCATTTAATATAAAATGTGCCGAATCTCTATTCGGATCTGGAAGCCATTGCCCGATTAAGGAAGAGCATTCCTTATCTTCTGCAAACAGACTTTCTAGATAGCTTCTTTGAATCGCCAGAATATAGCGATGAAAGGGTACATCTGTAGTTGGTCTTGGCAGATGCAACGCCCTAGGCTTGACTACCGTGAACGTACCCGCTTCGATACCATGAATCCGATCACTGGCAATAAACTTACCCTTTCCCTGTATGCACAAATAAAATTCATAACCGCTATGCGAGTGAAATGAAGGTTGGAATAGACTCGTTGTACGATATGCGCAATAGACTGGATAGTCCAATAATGTTGAATTCGTCCATTCATCTACTACAAACTCTGGAAAGGTTGCCTCCTCCTGCTCAATGTACATGTCGGCAAGCTCTTTTAATTCCATCATTTCCTCCCCTTTCGGCCTCCCCTATAGTAAACACAATATTACAAATCAATGAGACGATATCCCAAGCTTCTTTCCCATCCACATAGTATATTGATTGTAATCACATAGCTGCGGAGGATTGATACCCATGTCAAATACGCTTTCTTATGACTTAATAAATCAAACAGCTGATCAGGTCTATCGCTATATGCTGCTGGATCATTCAAAAAATTGGGGAATGGACATTAATCATTGGGACTGGGTTCCAGGCGTTGGTGTCATTTCTATCCTTTCCTACTTTGAACGTACCGAGAAAAGGGAGGTACTGGATGGTCTAATCAAATGGGCTTACAAAAATATGCATGAGTCGGAAAAAGTTAAGGTTATCAATTCCATGGCACCGTTTGCCATCTTTCTGGCGCTCTATAAGCATACATTGGACCCCATCTTTCTCGAGAAAGCCGAGCACATTGGTCAATGGATGCTTAATGAAGCCCCCCGTACAAGAGAAGGCGCCTTTGAGCATACGGTCACAGAAAATGTGAGCTTTCCGGAGCAGGTGTGGGCCGATACCATCTTTATGGCTGTGCTGTTCTTAGCACGCCTTGCCCGCCAGACCGGCAATATGTCCTATGCAACAGAAGCCGTTAAACAGTTGGAAATCCATTTACGCTTACTTGAAGACAAAGAAAGCGGCGTATTGTTCCATGGATGGAATTCCATTGCACAAGATCATTTGTCTGCTGCACGTTGGACTCGTGCAAATGCGTGGATCGCAATAGGAACACCAATGATTCTGCAGGAGCTTGCAGGAATGGTAATCGTATCAAAGCAAGTCTTAGAACGGTATCGCGCGATGATGGTTGGACTAATACGCTTCCAGCAAGCTGACGGGCTCTGGGCTACCGTCATGGATCGAGCAGATTACTATACGGAAACCTCGGGCAGCGCCGGTATTGCATGCGGCATACTTATGGCAGTTCGTCATGGTCTATTAGACCATTCTTATCAGGATTCCGCTTATCGGGCTTTGAACGCAATTATACCCAAAGTGCTGCCTAGCGGAGAAGTAACAGGCGTTTCTGGCGGCACGCCGATCATGCCTTCCATTGAAGCCTACAACGAGATTCCCTGCCATCCTACGCTTTATGGACAAGGTCTTGTCCTGATGCTGCTCGCTGAACTACATGCAAACCAACAATGAACGATCGTTTGAAGAGCTTCAGCACGCATGTCTGCCGAAGCTCTTCTTTTATTATTCTCTTTGATTCTTATACGGGATGCTTAGCATTCGGCTTTAATGGAATCGTTATATTACGCGAAGAATGATTTACATCATTGTCCGTAACGCTTGCCGTCACATTGTCTCCATCTTCTACGACCATGATTTGCGGCAGCTTCTCAGCTGCTTCACCTACAGCAATTGAACATAGAAATACGGCTTTGTTTAATGAATGGAAGTCAATTGCTTTACGCTCGCCTGCATAGATAACCAAGTCTAAGCAGTAGATTTCACCTTGTTTGGTGACTTCCCACTTTCTCTGTACATCGCTATCGGCATAAGGTTTCTCTCCGAAAGCAGCGTATAAGCTGTCAAATCGTAATGGCAATCCGTTAATATCCGCTTCTGCTTTCGTTCCCTCCTCTTTAATGCTCACACCCTCCAGACAACCTCCGATTTCCATGCGCAGCCGTAAATCCGATGCCATAATTTGGCCTTCGATGCGATCCAAGCCTGGGTGAGTATCTCCCCCGTTCGTGAGAAAACGAACGCCAAGCAGAAGATGTCCCTCTTCTGCTTCAGCACGGAGTACTGCCGAGCAATAGTCATAACCATCATGCAGGCAGCGCATCTGCAAATAGGTTGCCCCCCCGTTATTTTCGAAATAGGCTACTAATCCTCTTGTTTGATTCCACATGATTTCATCTTTGAATATCCCGATTGCATACTGCGATGTCATATGCGTCTCCGCCCACTTTACAAATCCAGTAACTTCATTTCGATAATAGGGCTGCTTAAGGAACCTTGTATCTCCTTCTATGAACAGTTCCAAGCAGCTATCCGGGCATCGACTTCCGCTTCCGAACCATTCGGCGTCATATTGAAGCTCATCATTAGAGAAAAATACCAGCTTATTATCGGTAGCTACTTGTAGAAAGGATTTAATTTTGTCATTGAGCAATGTACTATAGCTGCGGCTGTGTGGACCAGCCCACTGCCCAGAAAAGGGATGATAATGCTCCGCCACCATCCGCCAAACCATGTCGAGCAGTCCATCGGCAATTTCCCTTGCTCTGTGGCTGCGCGAATAGCTCGAAATTTTGGACAACTCCACAATGGCAATGACAGAATAATGAGGACTGTTAAATTCCTGAAAGGTCCCAAGGTCTTCCGTGTAGCATTTCAGATTCTCTAATCTTTGTAACGCGTAATCCATATAATCCTGCCGACCATACAGCTCTCCGGCGATCAATGTTACAAATGCCCCCATAATCGAAATATTCGTATAATGAGGTCCGACATTTCGCATAATAATGGCATCGCAGGCATAGCTTATCCCTTGTCGCATCCGATCCCCCAGCTCACCGGACATGCGATGACCATGAAGAAGGGCTGCAAGCACAAGCTCTTTACCGCAGAAATCGGCCCAGTTCCAGTCAGGCGGAGCCATCTGATGGAGCGGCTCCTCATAAAACCAAGGCCAAATCCCATAGGTATCATGCTTCGGGTCACAGTCTTGCAAAGTAAGGAGGCGCTCAATAATTGCGCAAGCTCTCTCCACATACTTGGACTCTTCTGTATTTAACAAAGCTAAAGCATACAGCAAGGATTGATGCGTCGGATGAACAAACGGATGGTCTTCAGCGGTTAACGTTGTATGGTATCCCGGTGTGTGAAAGGGTCTTAGCAGCATGTTAATCTCTGAATCAAAATCATTTTCCTGAGAAATGATTTTTTTCAATAAGAGCTCTTTATGATTCGCTGGCTTTGGCGTAATATTTATACTCATGCCTGGAGTCCTCACTTTCTTTTCTCAAAATCACATTACGGTTACGATCATAATTCCACTCTCTGTTATACCCAAAGCATTCACCAGCTCTGCTCGATATTTGTACTCGCCTGGAGCTCTCTCTGTAATTGAGGTAGTGAAAGTTTGAGCGTTCGGAGTTCCGTCGATCAATGGCTTCGTATCGATTAAAATTCCATTTTCATAGAGCCGATATTCTGTTGCATTCGTTCCCCACCACATGCTCATCGTTACCTCATAAGTCCCGTCCTTATCCCAATTATTATGAGAGAGTATCGGCACCCCAGGATTAGCATCAGTCACTACGATAGTCATTGGATCACATTTGGTCGTTCCTTTATCATTAGTCAGTTCGCAGGTGTATACATAGGTCCCATTTGGTTTCCCCGAAACTTCAACAACGGACGTTTGAGCATTAGGAGAGATGCTGACCATGTTTTTTAACTCGATCAATTCGCCATTCTCATAGAGCTTGAATAATCTTCCATTCACTCCCCACCACATATTCATCGTGATCAAATAATCGCCGTCTTTAAGACCTGTAGTATGATCGTTATTATGAGATAGAACTGGTTTTCCTGGAACGCCTGAAGCCGGCTCGAATAGCGTTAACACACTGCTAGCTTCACTTCCTCTAAAAAAAAGATCATCATTCTGCTTATAAAGCGCATGCCACTCTAATTCTCCAATCTCAGACTCGCTGTCTATAGAATGGATAAGAGCAGCAGTTCCAAAGGAATCCGTTACTGCTTCTCCAGCAAGCACTCCGTTCACTTGGAAGCCTATCTTCTGTGAAGCAATCGGATTTCCATCGCGATCCATAAGCTTTGCCGTTAGTACGGCTTCACTATTAATCGGCGCTTCCACATCAGCTGTTTGAAGCACAGTCCCCGAATAAATCATGAATCGGACAATCTTTGTTGTCACATTTCCTGCGTAGTCCTCCGCTGTTGCGATTAGTGTATTCATACCGCTCTGCTTAATTGGGGTATTTTCAGACCATGCCATTCCGTTAATCTGTACACTGCTCTGCTTTAGTCCACTTTCCGAATCCTCCACCGTTACAATAGGGGTGACTTGATCGGTATAGCTCTCACCATCCTGCACACCAGATATTAATATCACTGGCTTAGTGCGATCAGCATTCTCCAACTGCATCGGTTTGAACAATGAGGATTGCTTGCTTGATCCAATGCCGCTGCCCCACTCTACATACCCTCTTCGGCCATTTCCGTCATTCTCATTGATAACGATCGACATGCTAAGTAATCCATCAGTCGGAATGATCGGTGATAATTCGCTCCATGGCAAAGCTAATTCATAAATCGTATCCTTCGCAGTCTCATCTCTTGTTACCTGCAGATCAGGATTTAATATCGGGCCAGTCATATATCCCTGTGGTGCCATCCATCTGTATAGCTCGGGGCCGCCTCCGGTTAATGCCATTCCATATTCATACCACTGAAGATTCTCACCGGGCATGCCTGCAGATATAGCAAATTGAATGCTGTCCCCTTCCCAAATAGCATCACCTTGCTTTGGCTGAGAGAATATATCATCATGCACTCTAGCGTATAAGTATAGATGACTGTCATCATATGCTGACCAGAGCTTGCCGCTGAAATCCTCCTGACCCTTGTGCGAGGAAATTCTAGAATTCACGTCAGTCAAAAGATCGATACCCACTAAGTCCCCTAAATCCTCTCCATGCTCCAGTGTTCGGAAAGGGAGCGGAACCCTTGCAGAGGCGGAAACAAGCTTGACGGTTCCCTCGCTTTTTAGTAAAGCACCATCCTCCATATAGATCTTAAATGCATAGGGAAGAAGTGACCCCTCTGGCATGCCAGATAGGGATAGATCAGCCGTGTACACGGTATTCGCTGGTATTATCGCATCAAATGCTGTAGAGCCTGAAGATGCTCCGATACTCCAGTCTATTTTTGTTAAGCGGCGATCCACTGGTCTTTCATTCTCAATCATTACTTCCATAACATCTGCGCCATTTCTTATCACATGCTTAGACGATACCTTTTCAGCCTGTTGTATCACAACGGTTTCGGACAAACCGGCTATAGCAGCACCATCTGCAAATAGTTCAGCTGTCGCTTTTCGTGTACCAACCCCATCCACTCCGGGAAAGCTTATCGTATAATCGCCGGACGTATTAATATGGATTTCCTGCGAAACACCTTGGAGACTAATCTTTGCTGTAAGCTCATCCTCATCTCCAAGGTCATTAACCCGAAGCTTAAGCGATATAGGATCATTCGTAAAAGCAGGCTCGCTTTGCAAAGAATAGGATTGGCTTTGTTCAACACTATCGATGTCTCCTGCTAGGAATAAAGGCTCGCCGGTTAAAGTCAAATACACTTTCCCTTGCAGCGGCGTATATATGGTCTTCTTTCCCATCATATTGATCACGGTAAGGGGAGCCTGCGTATGCAAGGCTACATCCTTCTTATCCAGCGACCATAGCACATTTGTTTTTTCATTATTCTTATCGAACGTATAGTGATAAATGCCATCTGCTGCTTCTTGACTAACAAGATTAGCTCCTGTTAACTGTCTCGTAAGTGTAGCTAGCGCAACGTAAGCTGGTTTGGGTGTATAGGACCCCAAAGTATCCCCCGTATTGCGTATGATCCCGAAGTTATGCTCATTTGCGAGCTTATCGGTTCCCGTATCCATAAAGTTGTACCAAAATATTTTCTCAACACCCGCCGCCATACTGAGCACATAGCTGCGAATCAAATAGGCTGCCTGTGTATTCTCATCTACACCTGTTGGATTCAAATGCGTTGGCCAACCAATCTCGGTAAACCAAATAGGGATAGTCTCTCCGTCATTATGATCGCGTATAAGCTGATTAAGCTGGTCGATCTCTTCAAGCAGCCCTTCCGGTGTTTCCGGGTATCTGTACGGATGAACAGAGAGCGTATCCATATAATCCAGACCGCCTAGCTCAAATAATTGTTCAAGCCAATCTATTGGAATGCCTACTGTGCTTCCTCCAACAACATTGAAATCGGGATTAATAGCTTTGGAAGCTTCATACCCTTCCTTTAGCAGATTGAAATAAACATCCGCCCTAGAAGCAGCAGGTCCATTGCCGCCGAAGTAAGGAAGATTGAACTCATTCCACATTTCACCTGCTTCTAGTTGACTGCCGAATTTATTTATCATAGCCTTCACATATTTTGCATAAGCAGCATGAGCTTCTTCCGTATATGGTGTTTGACCTCCGTCATAATATTTATTGCTAAATGCAAAGCTAAGAAATGGATTGATGCTGAACTCTTTAAACGATTGCATAGGAAGAGTGAACTTCGAGTTAAATGAGTATTGCCCTTTTGTAAGCTCTACTTCTGACCAATAGAAGGAGTCGCGCACATTTTTGCTGCCGGCATATTTGATAAGCGGAATCATTTCTTTGTTCCAGCTAATTCCATAATGAGTCTGAACACCGAATGGAGAATCCGTCACTGCCGATAAATCAAATTCAGGTAGTGTGGCAAATGCCGTTTCCAATGTTTTGATCATTGTTCCGGCAAGATACGCTTCAATTTTTAATCGATGATAGCCATCATCAGGTACAGGTACTTGAAGTCGCAGCTTGCCTCCTGTGACCGAAGCGCTTCCCGACAATTCCGGCTCTCCCCATGCATTAACCGTACTCCACTTAATCGAGTCACCCGTTGTCAGTACGTCGAAGCTTCCTGATTGACTCCCTGCAAAAACATTTCCGACTTGAAGCTGGGCAATAGCAAGATCCGGAGCACTAACCTTAACCCGAATATCATCAAGCCATATAGAGCCGATGGTCTTACCTGATTTCATCGAAGCTTTAGTCAGCTTAAAGTGCATTTTCTTTAAAGGGCCATGCCAAACCCCATCATTGCTTCCGCCCCATTTGGTATAATTAATCCCCGAAGTGAACGAGCTCACCGTAACCTTCTGCCATTCGGAAGCGGGGTCTAGCACAATCGTCTGTTGATGATTCTGATTCGTATTATCCACTAGAATCAAATCGAATTTCCCCATATCCGCTGTTTTCACCCAGAAGCTGAGCTCCAAAGCATCTGCTGGGAGAATGCGCTTGAATACGTATTTCTCCAAAGAAACATAACTGTTTGCATACGTGGAATTGCTGCTGAAATTAAGCTGCAATTTTCCTGAGGAGCTCCCTGTCTGAGCGTTTGTTGCATCTAAGCTGAATTCGCCATTTCCCAGTGACCCACCACTTCCAATTAAGAAGTCCCAAGATTCGTCAGCGTTTTCAAAATCACCAATGGTCAGCTCAGGTGTATTCACACTGGCATAGACCTTCGATTGGGGCATACCCGGAAAGACCGGCGTCATGAAAAAAGAAATGAGGGTACAAACCATTACTAATGCAAATGCTCCTCTTAATCTGATCACGTAAATATCACTCCTTTATAATAGGAATTCTATTAGCAAGAGGACCTATTCTACTAAAGCTTGCCTTTAGAATAGGTCCTCCGCTGATGATCATCATGGTTTGATACAGCTTATTTCAAAAACTCTTTATTTTTTTCATACCATTCCTGTGCTAGCTTCTCTACATTCTCGCCGCCCAAGCGTTTCCATTCCTTCCGAACTTGCTCCATGCCCGCTTCAGGAGTTAATGCTTTGCCTCCTGTTACGACTTTGACTTCAATTTGTGTCGCTATTGGAGCAAAGGTAGCAATCAATTGACTTACCTCCGGCAAATCTGGGCTAAATGCGATATCTCTGCGATATTCATTTTTTAGTGCAACCTCTAGTGCGAGCGATTTAGCAACAGCAATTTCTTGGGAGAGCTCATCCTGTGCAGCCATGATCGGAATCCATTCTGCTTTCGTGTTCCATTGGCTCAAAATAGCATATTCATTAGCGTAAGCCACTTCCTGACGGTATTTATCCGCATCGAGTCTTTGCGGAACATTTCCTTCCGCAAGCTTGTAGTGAACATTCTCTTCACCAAATTTCATGCTCATCCAGCCTGATTCCAGCATCCAGTCGAGGAATTTAACCGCCGTTTCGATTTTATCTTCATCCATATCACTATTGAAAGCGACCAAAACATTGGACGGCAATTCTTGATATAGACCATTCTTACCATATTTACTCGCCACAGATTCTAGCGGAGACAGCTTTGCTTCTGGAACATTCGTCTTTAAATCCCGAATTTCATTGTCCATATTCCAGTTTCCGAAATAAATCCCTGCCTTGCCTGTCGTCCATAGCTGACGTGCGCGCTGGAAGTTGCTGTCTGTAATATATTCTTTATCGATTAGTCCTTGGTCGAATAATGACTTCTGATAGGCAAGAGAATCAGTGAAGCGATCCAGCGTTCTGGCAAACTTCAACTGTCCATCCTCCAAATACCATTGATTTTCATTGGTAAAAAAGAAAGCTCGCATAATTTGAACTGCATTTCCGTTAAAGACAATAGGTACAGTATCGTCTTTTCCGTTGCCGTCTGGGTCTTCATCCTTGAACTTCTTTGCCACTTCTATCAATTCTTCTACAGTCGTCGGAGCCTTTAACTGCAGCTTATCAAGCCAGTCCTGCCGAATCCACATACCATTATTGGCAATGGACTCTACACTTCGTTTGCTTGTAACTGCATAAATTTCTCCATTGATAGTCATAGCTGACTTCAAATCAGGATTTTCCTCTATATATTTCTTTAGCGTTGTACTGTATTTTTCAATGTAGTCTCCAATAGGCTGAATAGCACCCTGATTGGCCAATTGAGCAATATAGTTTCGGTCGTATTCCCAAATAAGATCAGGTGCGCTTCCAGATGCGATCAACGTGCTTATCTTTTGTTGTGCTTGACCGCGATCAACTGGAATCCAATTCACAGTAGCTGGAGAATTTTCATTAATCCATTTTGTCCAGCGGTTATCCTCGTAGCTTCCTTCTTCCGTTGGCACACTGCCTCGGTCAAAGGCTGAAATACTAATTGCTTTCTTAGGTCCCGCTGTAGCCGCTGGTGTTTCCGAGGCCTCTGCGCTTTTTTCAGGTGCTGCGGTAGGATCCGTCGTCGCAGCCTTACCGCTGCATGCTGCCAGCAAAAGTATCACAAGTGAAATGCTTACTGCTAGAGACGCCCTCTTCCAAACATACTTCGAAATATTCAATTCCATCATCCCCCTATTGAATAGTTACACTATATCAAGGACATATAGTCCGATGATATCATCCTTTTACAGATCCGATTAGTACTCCTTTGACAAAATGTTTCTGAAGGAAGGGATAGACGACTAAAATAGGAGTAACCGCAATGACGATTGCTGCTGCTTTAATCCCTTCCGGTGTGAGCATGACTTGCTCAACACCTTCACTTCCGCCCCCATTATTAAGTAGGCTTTGATTAACTTGGAGGATCATTTGATAGAGCTTAAGCGTCAACGTTTGATGAGTACTCTTCGTAATGTATAACAGTACGTTGAAATAGGAGTTCCACCAGCCTACTGCGTAAAACAAGGAAAGCGCAGCCATAATTGGCTTGCATAACGGCAAAATAATTTGGATCAAAATTCTCCAATCCCCGGCACCATCAATAGCCGCCGACTCCTCGATTTCCTCGGGCAAGCCTTCCATGAAGGTTTTCATAACGAACATATTGTAGGTACTGATCAATGCCGGAAGCCACAATGACCAATAGGAATTCATCAACCCTAATGATTTAATGAGTATGAAATTGGGAATGACTCCTGCGGTGAGCAGCATCGTAAATATGATAAAAATCAGCATCGGATTTCGCCCCATCAATCTTTTTCTAGAAAGAGGATAGGCTGCTAATGTCGTTAATACAATGTTCAGAAATGTACCTACTAGGGTTACCTCAATCGTATTCCACATGGCTACAATGAGCTGACCATCATCAAATAGTCGAAGATACGCCTCTATATTGAATTCGACCGGCCATAAGGATACCTCCCCTGCCGTTATCGCCCTGCTGCTGCTAAAGGAGGACATAATAACATACCAGAAAGGGTACAAAGCAAGGAGAGAAAGGAAGCCAAGTATCAAATAATTAGCAGTCGTCCCTAAGCGAGACCAGATAGACATACTACCTTTAGTCTTTATCATCGGTTACCATAGTCCCCTTTCCCCGAAAGCGCGAGTAATCCTATTTACACCAACCACCAGAATCAGCCCGACGACTGATTGGAACAAGCCTAATGCCGTCGTATAGCTGTAATTCATATTTTGCAAACCAACCCTGTACACGTAGGTGCTGATAACGTCGGCCACATCCAGTACGGACTGATTTTGCAAAATTAATGTTTGTTCTAACCCGACATCCATCATATTTCCCATACGCAGGACAAGCAGAATAGCAATAGTGCTGCGAATGCCTGGAAGAGTAATATGCCATATTTGGCGCAGCTTGTTGGCACCATCGATTTTTGCAGCTTCATATAGCTGAGGATCGATTGAAGCCATTGCCGCTAAATAGAGTATCGTTCCCCATCCTGCTTCTCGCCATATCCCTGATAATGTATAGGCAACAGGCCACCATTTTGAACTAGCCATAAAGTAAATCGGTTCGACACCGAATACATGCTCCAGTATCCCATTAACGATACCCGTGCTTGGTGAAAGGAGAGCGATGAAGATTCCGCCTAGTACTACCCAAGAAATAAAGTGCGGCAAATAGAGTAAATTTTGTACGGTTCTTTTGTACCATTCCTTGCGAACCTCATTAAGCAGCAGTGCCAGCATAATGGGTACAGGGAATCCGAAGACAAGGCTGTATACATTCAACACTAATGTATTTCGAAGAACTCTCCAGAAATCGATACTTGCGAACAGACTTTGAAAATGCTTGATTCCGACCCACTCGCTGCCGAAAATCCCATCTCCTAGCCTATAGTCCTTAAACGCTATGATCTCGCCAACCATCGGAGCGTATTTGAATAAGAGATAAAATCCAATTACAGGAACAAGCATCAGATACAAATGCCGATCCCGTCTAAATCGAGTTCGGAACGTCGGACCCCGATGGTTCGTTCTCGTCCTTAATGAATTTGATCGGGCATGCACCGTTTCAAATTCGGGTCGTCTATCCTTCATTTGCTTCACCCTTTCGTTGTTGAAAGCCCAAGTTTGTTTGGGCAATTCGATCGTAACTTGAGCACGCTTAATTGGATATAGACACGTTCTGAACACCATGACTATTCTTGCAATTGGCATAGTCACTATTCTTATACAGGGTGCATTTTCTTGTTGTTACAACTAAAAAACCTTGTAGTGACGCCGTTTTGCGGCTTTGCTTCCAAATAAAAGAGACATGCGCAGGAGCAGCCTCTAGAGAGGATTCCTTTACATGTCTCTTCGTCTAAATAGGTGGTACCATTAATTAATATTCTCATTCTGTGAGCTTGCAGCCCATTCCCGGTATTCCAGCGGAGTCATCCCTGTATACTTCTTAAATGTTCGAAGGAAGCTGCGAGTATTTACATATCCAACTGCCTCAGCAATCTCATTCACTTTCATCTCTTTGTTCATCAGCCATTTTTGAGAAGCTTGGATTCTAATTCCGATCAAATAGTCTATAAAATTACTTTCGGTGTATTCCTTAAACTGCTTGCTGATATAGGTCGGACTCAAATGAAATTCTTGTGCAAGCCTATCCAAAGAGAGATCATTCTCATGAAAGTTCTCTCCTATAAAAATCAACATTCTTTCAATGGTGACATTACTGCCCCTTTGGTTTCTCTTATCATTGATTTTATCCGCTATCCCCTCTAGAAAGGCGAATACAATCCTCTCCATTTCCTTTACGTTTCCACTTCGGTTAATAAGCTCATAAATACTGTCGAGCTGACTCATCGAATCCTTTAAATCAATCCCTATGGAGCCAACAGACTGAACGGATTTCATGATGAGATCAAAGGACAGCTGACGGATTAGATCTGGGGGGAGATTTCGTTCAACCGCCTCGCGGAACGTTTCCTTTACATACTCTTTTATCTTCACTGTATCCGTCGCCTTCAGCGCGTCCGTCATCCGATCCGCCATACGAATTAATCGGTAATACTCTTTACTGTCCAGCGGCTGAAGGTCTTCGATAGAGATTACCGAATGCTGACCGAATACCATTTTATAATGAAGCGCCTTCTGTGACTCGTCATAGGATTTGGGAATATCCTTCATCTCCCTATACCCACGACCAACTCCTATAGTTACGATCAAATCAAATTGCTTCTTCATTACATCGAGTATTAACTCCAGAATCGCAAGCGCACGCAAGTGGTTCTGCTCCGCATCCCCTTCTGCAAAGCTGAAGATAACTGCGGCACGTCCCTCTCCTAAATCAATTGCCATTCCAGCGTTTTCTAGATTAATCAGTTCCTCCGCTACATTACAGAAAGCATAGGTATAAAGGGTCTCGTCCTTATCTCTTAAATCTATACCCTCTTTGCTAATCTCCGCCGTACATACCAGATACCGCTCTGGAAATAAATGAACACCAACAAATTCAAGATGATGACGTACAGCCTGATATTCCGTTCGATAGCCGATAAGCATATCCATCATGATTCTCCACTTCAGTACAGGCTTGGAATCCCTCACATGCTGCTGAAGATGATCGCGATCTAGAACTAATTGATCAAATACCTTCTCCAGATAGCTAAGCCCCGCATCTGTACGTTCCTGTTCCTGGCCTAGCTTGTAGGTACCTGAAGACATTTTCCCAACTAAGCGGTCAAGCGGCTTGAAGGTCCAACGGTTCACATAAAAAAGTACAATCAAAGCGAGCAGAATCATACCGGCAGCAAAAGTAATCAGTAAATTGCGTGTAACCTTGAGCGGCTCATAAATTTGTGATTCAGGCAGGATACTGATCAGCTTCCAACCCGTATAGGCAGAATCCCGGTAAAATATCGATTGACGGACACCATTAAGCTCACTAGAAAAAGATCCGCTCCCCTTCTTAGAGAGCGCGCTCTTGATATGTGGAAGTTCCTTTAAATTACGATAAATTTGAGTCTTGTCATCATGAGTTACTACATTTCCTTCACTATCAATAATAAACATATGACCGGCTTTGCTATCCTCATATACGGCCTTTATCATATCGTACAACGCTTTTTCATTGATGTTGACAGCAACCATTCCCTTGCGATATCCTGGCTTGCTGATCGTCGGAAAAGATCGAACTAAAGTAATGACATCCTTATTCACATTCCCGTCCCAGACTTGATGAGTCGTTAGCCACTTGAAGTAACCGGACATATCCAAATATTCATTCAACCAATTATCATCTAAGGATGCATCCTTCATATAAGTTTTATCCGTCAAAATGGCACCGCTTACAGAGGAGTACACAAAAATAGATGAGAACTGGGGATTCGTGTTAATAAAATTTTTCAATTTGTTGTTTAGTACATAAAAGTTACTGTATCGCTGTGCATCATCCAAATAACTGTCATGCATAAAATAAACAAATTCCAGCTCGTCCATTAGGGTAAGCAGATCCTTCTCCGTTTGACGAAAAGCTACCTCAATTTTTTGATCAACTTGCTTCAATAAAGCAAGATTCGTATTATTCAGATCATTCTCCAGCTTGCCTATCGTTCCTGTATAAGATAAGCCAAAGGTCAGCGTAATAATAACTAAGAAAACGGCTCCATAAATAAACATGACTTTAGTCGATATTCTTGACTTCATAAGCTTATACCTCCGAATTGAGATCTTGAATTAAGTCCTTATAAGCTTCCTATTAGGATGCTATGCTTCTAGTTGCAGATCAGAACAGAAAGCATATGATCTCTCATCGTCGCTATTCACACTCTTTTCACACTAGCTATTTTTTCCAAATAATACACCAAAAGTATAGAGACTGTCCATCTTCGCACAAAAAAAGGTTAGTCCTCTTGAATAGATAACTCTAATCAATAGACTAACCTTTTTAAAATTAGAAAAGCTTATTATTTCCTTCTTATCATTCGCTTCCGAAGGCTAATGCCTAGAAGAATGAGTCCGAAACCAGCTACATAAATATACAGGTAGCTCGCTTCGCCTGTTTTTGGAAGTGTTGTTACTGGTGTACCTTGAGTCGTTCCAAGCGGAATTTCCTCAACGTCAATTTCAATAAAGATCTCTGTTTCATTGCCATCCTTGTCTTTCACAACAACGGTGAATGTATCTTTGCCGACATAACCTGGTTTCGGTGTATACGTCCACTTGCCATCAGGATTTATCGTTACCTTACCATGGTTTGGCTTATCCGTAATGGATGGAGTCCCGCCAGTTGGCACCTCTACATTACCTGTTGTTGGCTTGTCCTGGAGCGTCGTCTTCTCATCAACCTTCGGTGTTGGAGCAGGTGTTGCGATTGGCGTCGGTGCAGGTGTTGCCACCGGTGCAGGCGATGCCGTTGGTGCTGGTGTTGCCACCGGTGTCGTCGGCGACGGTGTTGCCACTGGTGCCGTCGGCATTGGTGATGGCGTTGCTGCCGGCGTTGTCGGTGTTGGCGACGGTGTTGCTGCCGGCGTTGTCGGTGTTGGCGACGGTGTTGCTACCGGTGTTGTTGGTGTTGGCGATGGTGTTGCTACCGGCGTTGTTGGTGTTGGCGACGGTGTTGCCACTGGCGTCGTTGGTGTTGGCGACGGTGTTGCCACCGGCGTCGTTGGTGTCGGAGTAGGAACGACTACCTTAACGTTCTTAACATCTAGATGAAATCCAGTAGTTGAGTTGATTGTAGCAGAACGTTCTCTGGAATCTAATACGTATCCAGCTGGGGCTGCTATCTCTTTTACAACGTAGCTTCCAGCCAATAGCTTCTTGAATTCAATCGCACCATTAACATCTGTTGTTAACGTGTTGATCAATGTTTTGCTTGATCCTGATACTCGGTACAGTTCAAATGTTGCTCCGCTAAGCGTTACATTACTGTCAGCGGAATCGATTTTTTTAATCGTTAAAGAGCCTCTTACACCGCTTCCTGTTCCTGAACCGGATGATACGCCTACCACAATCTCTTTAGTCGTATCTTTGCTTACTGAAGCAACATTATTGCCGCTAAATGCAACTTTATTAGAGACTTTATCTTTGTCATTCGCAACAATTAATGATTGATATTCTAGGATGTAGGCACTCGTAATTTCATTCTTAAAGCTTAACTCGAACGTTTGCTCACCATTATTATCTGTCTTGATTTCAAGATCGAAATCAGTCCCTTTAGTGAGTTCAGCAGCTTTGGCTAGGCTGCCATTCGTTGAAACAGTTGTCGCCCATAAATGGAATGAGTTCGGTATCAATAACTGATTAGGTGTTGGCGTATCGATGATTTTAGCATCCGCTACCGTCGATTGACCACGATTGATATTTATTATCCAATCAATTTTATCTCCATTTTGCGTACCGTTCTTGTTAACATACTCACCGCCATTAGGAATATTGACTGAGGCTGTGAGATCTTTGGATACTGCTGTTGCTCCATCAAACAATTTTGCAGTGTTGCTGATAGAAGTAGAATTAATCAATTTATCTTCAAGCGTTGTTTTAAACACAATGTAATACGGTGTTGAAATAGGCTGCTGGAACGTCACAACCAGCTTATTATCAGTGCCAATTGTGTAGCTGTATTGAGTGGAAGGTACTACCGTGCCTGCCGTTGGCAGCGGACGGTCACCGTTTACCGGAATCGTCATCGTGTATACAACAAGTGAATTGGGAACCAGCTTTTGAGGTGCTGCCAGCTCATCCTCAACCTTTGCGGCTGCAATAGCTTTACTGTTGTAATTAACGCCAACCGTCCAAGTCAGTTCCTTAGAAACAGCGTTATACTCGCCATACTTAAAACCGTTATTTTTCGCTTCGTCTCTAGGTACAAACGTAGCTGTTTCTGTTTTGGTATGAGGAACAGAAGGAACAGAATCGTCTTTCCAGTCTACTGTCGCATTATTGATGAAATTCGTTGTGCTGCCAACAGGGCTGATCCAATCATTATTGTACTTAGTCGTATAACTGATTGTAACTGGGCCGGTTAAGGCTTTTACAAATGTTAGTTTAAATCCTGAAGTTGCGGCAGTAGCACTATCCAGCGTGAAATCCACAGGACTGCTCAATGTTGTGCTGCCTTGTTTTACTACCAATGAAGTTGGGATAAATTCAAGTCCTTTATTAGGGAACAAATCTGTAACAACAACGTCGTTCATTACATAGCTGTCTTCATTTAATTTAATGGTCCATGAGACTGTTTTAGCCTTATAGTCTACTGCACCTCTGCCTTTTGTAATAACGACTTGATTAATATTTTTAGTTTCTGTATCAGACTTAACGCTGGTTCCGCTGCCTGTAGTTACTTTGTTCTCTATCGTTGTATTGCTCAGAACACGATCAATTGCCTTCGTTTGATACTTGATTTTGTAGGCAGATGTAACCGTATTATTAAATTGAAGCTTGAAGCCTGTTTTATTCGCAGCGGATGCAGCCACCACGGAATA
This sequence comes from Paenibacillus sp. J31P13, assembly GCF_056269295.1. NCBI lineage: Bacteria > Bacillati > Bacillota > Bacilli > Caryophanales > Paenibacillaceae > Paenibacillus > Paenibacillus sp. J31P13. Next base: position 128,117 of record NZ_JBWDNR010000008.1, on the reverse strand, counting down.
CTCCGTGCTTGGCAATTCCGTACCTACCGTTTGAGCGCCAGAGCTATCGAATGTCACCGGGTAAACATGAATACCATTAGTCAGACCTTGTACCAATAGCTGGCTATCATCGAATAAATCAGTCAAAATAGCATCTGCTTGATTAATTGTTTTTTCATTAAAGTTGTACTGGATTTCCCAGTCTATCGTTTGCGCAGCAGATTTATAATCCGTCGTAATCTTATTTAAAGCAGTACCATACGTCACTGCAACTGTTGAACTTGCATCAACTGGCGTTTTATTGCTTCCTTTAAACGTAGCTGTGTTTTTAAACGGTGACTTATCTCCATCTAAAATCGGTGTCGAGTATTGAATACGATAGGCCGTTTCAATCGGATTGTCTACGAAGCTGACATTAAGAATATTGCCAGTCGTATTAACCGTATACTTGGTTGGATCAACCAATGAACCTTTATTCACGGTTCCATCCAGGTTTACATTTAGCTGATAGACAGAAACAGTTACAGGAACATCAAGACCAGCAGGAATCGGATCAATGACTACTGCATTCTGAACTGAATCCAGAGCCTTATTCACATCTACAGTCCAATCGATGCTCTTAGCATTATAGCCTTGCGGTACGCCAGACTTCCCAATCGTCGAACTAACATTAGGTTTAAAGTTGAGCGTAAATACCTGTTCACCTGAGCTAATTGGTATTTTTATAATTTGAGTTGTACTTCCAGTAATGACTGACTTATCAAATTGCGTTTTAAAAGTAAGAATCCCTCTTACTTCATCATTTTCTATATCTTCATTGAAGACCATGATAACTTCATGTGTTGAACTATCAACACTGAAAGTACCTACATCTCCATTATCCGTAACGAGGTTTCCGCTTATATTATTGAAAAGCTGAAACTCCTTCGGCAATTTAAACGTGTATGTATCACCTTTTTCATAGCCGTGACCATTAGGCAGCGACCATGTGTAATCTACTTGTACTTTGGAGCCTTGCTCATAGACGCTATTCGTCACCGTCTGTCCTGCACTGTCGTAAACGGACATCGTTACACTATCAATGATATTTTGTGTAATGCCCGTAGCATTTACTTGATTGAAAAAGCCGCCTCCTGGAATCACTTGCATGAATACCAAAAGCGCAATCAGTAAAGCACTCGTTTTTCTTTTCAACATCGTTTTTCAACGCCTCCTTAATCTCTTAAAAAACCTCATATTCTAGATCACTATAGGAAATATTTCTATTTCGCTATGTAGTGCAGTAACGGATTTGGTTTAAATGAATGCTATTCTCTCTCGCAAGCAAATATTTATCTTTCAATAATCCTAGTTGCCACACTATATCAAAATTTAACAATAATAGTTTATGACGTCAATAGAAAATCGTCTAAATTTTGGAAAGTTTTGTGGATAATAAGAGAAATTGTCGTAAAGAGTCGCACTTTCCTCATTTTCTTGATAGTATGCGACAAAATATGATAAAAACAAATAAAGCCAAGCGGTCTGTTCAGACCCTTGGCTTGTTTCATATAAAACTCACTCAAATTCTATCTCCACATTCCTTCAATTTATAAGTGAAGTAATTGACCAGCATAGATCCTAACAGGTTTACCTTCAACGCTTATCCAAACATCCATTGCAGACGGATTATGAACAATACGTCTATCAAAAGAAAATCTCAGCTCCTCCAAAGCTTTCCTATAGGCTATAATTTCTGCATTCGTAGCATGCCAGATTGTATCGTTTTCTTTTAAAAGGTCTCCTGCCTGATCAATAATAGACCAGTTATCATCGTTGTCAAACTCATAGCTATGGCCCCAAACGTAGAGTAAAGACATCCTGTCATGTCTATCCTCATAAGCTAGGAAGTCTTTAGCGAACTCTAATAATTGTTTATGATGGCAGGTTGGATTCCAACGAAGAGGGTCTGATGGCATATCGAACTTACCATGACTGTTCACGGTTCTTGCATATTCAATACCAAGCATCGGCAGCATGGCTACGACTCTATCATCATAAGTCCCATATGGATAGCTCATTCCATGTATAGGATAATGGACCAGAGCTTCCAATACCCGCCTGTCTTCCAAGATTTCATATGTCACTTGGTCAGTAGGAGATAGTTCTAGAAAAGGGTGATTGACCGTATGCACAGACACTTCATGATCCTGATAAAGGGATCGAACCTCTTTTGCTGTAATATATCCTTTTCGATCAAGAAAGCCAGAATTCAGATGAAAGGTTCCCTTAAAGCCATACTGATTCATTTTCCCTACGAGTAGACGGTCTTGAGTACACCCATCATCGTAGCTGAAGGTCATCGCCTTTGTTCGTCCTTCAGGAAATAACGTATACTGGATTCTCATGATATTTCTTCCTCTCTATTTTTGTTGTCCTCAGCTGGGTTGTCTACAGGAACCAGAAAAGCCCATCGGTAATTCGACGGGCTCATAGATACCGAATACTTATAATATACCTGGTCTTAGCGGTAAAGAAAGACACATTTCCTCGTTATTCCAGCTTCCGCTCACTAATACCAGCTCCTCTGTTTGTTCGATCAGCGGTACGAAGCTCTCAAGTCCTTCTCCTATGCAAAGTGAAAAGAGAAATGCAGCCTTATTTAAGTTTTGAAAATGAATGGTCTTCCTTTCACCCGCATGAAGGATAAGGTCAATGCCCAGCACATCATTTACCTTATTCACTTCCCAGCTCCAATCTCTAGATTCAGCCCCTTCACTCTGATCAACAAATGCAGCAAACCAGGTACGCAGCGACACGAGCGTCGCCCCGATTCTAAGTTGAACAGATTCCTTCTCCACAAATGTACTGACGTTATTCAACGCTCCGCCAATCTCTAGACGCAATCGAAAGTCAGAAGCCTGGATGGACCCATCAATCATATCCAAATTCGGATGAGTATCACCGCCATTGACTGCAAAATTAACGCCAAATAATACATGGTTTGACCGCTGCTCTCCGTGAAAGATGGCCGAACAGTAATCATATCCATCATGCAACGCACGAAGATGCAAATAGGTAGCCTGACCTCCATTATCCACATACGCCAGTAAAGTTCGTGTCTGGTTCCACATGATCTCTTTGTTGAAGCTGCCGAGCGAGTAAGTCGGCGTCAGATATGTGGTTGCCCACTTCTCCGTACCGTTGCCGCTGATCCCGAAACATTCCCTAATCGTACGCTGATCCCGGTCAAGGAAACGATCCAAATATTGCTCTGGACAGGCAATACCACACTTATACCAATCTTCATCATAGGGTAATTCATCCTCCTGATAGAAGACTAGCTTTCCTCCTGTTGCTAATTGTAGAAAAGCTTTACTCTGCGGTGTAAGCAAAGTCTTGTAACACCGACTGTGCGGACCCGACCACTGCCTTGTAGCCATATGGAAATGATCTGCTACGCTTTTCCAAGCAATATTCAGCAAGTCGTTTCCGAGCTGCTTCGCATTAGCATTTCTCGTTTCCGTTACAAGAGCGGACAGTTCCAATATTGCAACATAAGTGTAAGTAGGACTATTATATTCTTGGAAAGCCTGACGAGGTAATGTATAGTTGTGCAGCTTTTCCAACCGTTCATATCCGTATTTCACATAATCCTGCCGTTCGAATAGTTCACCTGCAATGAGTGTAACGAACGAGCCCATAATTGCAATATTGGTGTAATGCGGTCCTATATTCCTTATAATAATCGCGTCACAGGCATTGTAGATTGCTTGTTGCACCGACTGTCTCAGCATCTCTGGCAATCGGGCGGAGTGCCTTGAAATGATCAGCGTTAGCAGTTTTCCGCAAAAATCAGCCCAGTTCCAATCGGGAGGCGACATCTGCTCCAATGGCTCCTCATAGAACCAGGACCAGATACCGAACGTACTGCTGCTGCGATCCGTATCTTGCAGCGAAATAACCTGCTCAATAATATCGAAAGCGCGCTGCTCATAGCGTTCTTCCTCCGTATCTAGCAGACCAAGCGCATATAAGAGAGAACTCCGTGTTGAATGAATAAAATCAGCTTGTTTGATGGTTGTATGATACCCAGGACTGCTAAACGGCGATCTCAGCATGTGATTTTCTGGATTGTACTGAGAGTCTCGGGAATCGATCAGTTTAATAAGCTTTTGTCTGTTATTAAATGGATTATTTGAAGAGTCCCCTATGTTCATATCATCCCTCGTATCTATTCAATTTACGTTCAGCAGTTTTTTCAATTCCGTTCACATCTGAATTTCTGTCAACAGTTGCAGAGTCAATCCTTGCCCGTATAGTGTAGGATAAATCGGAATGTGGTTATAAGCATCAACTGATAGCATTATAGGCGTTCCGCCAGATACCCCCGCCACTTCGCCAAACAAATTAATCAAGGACAACACACTCGGAAGGGTTCGCTCAGCCGACTCCAAGTATGATGCATCGAGTATGCCAGCATTAACCCCTCTTATGAAACCACATGCGATTCCAGCACTTGCTGACGTTTCTTTGTACGTATCAACGCGATCAAGTACGGTATGCCAAAGCCCATCTGAAGCCTGACAAGAACGAAGAGCCGCAGCAAGGCTGCGATAGCGCTCAAGCAGTTCACTAGGAATTGCTATTAGTCCACTAATCTCTGTCATTATTTCAGGAACGCTCATTACGATCCAAGCATTGGCTCGTGCCCAATGAACCGCTGATAAATGATTGCCTGCCTCACAGTTCCAGCCGTGATATAACAATCCTGTATTTGTATCTTGAAGCAGTTGCAAATGAAGGATCACTTGCTCCAGCGCCTCTTCAGCCATCCGCTTGTTACCGGTCAACTTTGCCAGACGAGCAAGAAAAAGAACTGCCATATATACGGTATCCGCCCAAACCTGTTCATGAAATTCAATTGCTTCAGTAACGGTGTGCTCAAAAGCCCGCTCGCGAGTGCGCGGTGCTTCGTTTAGCATCCAGTGTGCAATTTCCTGTGATTTGACCAATAGCCATTCCTGCCCCGTGCGACGATACAAGGATGGAAATATAGCAAAAGGCGCCATTGCATTAATCACTTTTTGATTATCGGACTTATGCTTATTCTGCTCAACCCATGATTGTACGTAATGAATGACCTCTTCTTGCCCTGTCTTCTCTCCGTAATCCAAAATGGAAATAACACCTACACCAGGAACCCAGTCCCAATGATTGATATCCATGCCCCATTTACTCTGATGATTGTCTATCATATAACGGTAGATTCTGAACATTGTATTTGCAATCTGTTGTGGCATATCAATCCTCCTTCAAAATTTGATCAATGTCGATTACACCAATCCATAAATGCTGATGCTCATCTGCAAAAGTAAACGACACCCGACTGCTATCGGGACTGAACATCGGATGAGGATGTCCGGGATGATCTCTCCATAAAGGCAGCTCGCATAACAATTGGGTTGTTCGGGATTCCAAATGGACTAAGACGATTTTGCTTACTTCTTCCTCTTCAATCGTATCTGCAACTGCCCAGCGACCGTCAGGACTGAGTGATACATGCCAATACGGGTAGTCGCCATTAATAAACTCCCACTCCTCTCCCCATTTACCAACCCGATACACGCCTGTAGGTTTAAGAGGGCTTTGCGGATACTTGACGAAATATAGATACTCTCCATCTGCCGCCCACATCTCATGCCCTACGTACTCCACATGCTCCCCTGTATCCAGCCGCTGCTGACGGAACACATTGCGTATCTCTTGCGTTGATGAGTCCGCGACATAGATGCGATCCCCGATGTGCTCCGTTTTGCCTTCATGGGCAAAAAAAACAAGCTGTTCATATTCAGGATTAATCATCGAATGGTTCGCTATCGGATATGGCTCTTGAAAGCCCGGTGCTGCCACCTCTTTAACAAATCCACTGTCAACTTCAACCGTCCCAATTATCCATTCCTCGCTACGCTTCCAATAAATACCCAGCTTTTTCCCATCATTAGTGATAGAGAGCGGACCACAAACCTCAGTTCCGACCTCCAAACTGCAAACGGTACGACAAGCATTCGTATGCAGGTTATATTCGTAAATGGTTGAATCAATGTAATAATAGAAAAGGTCATTGGCCGATATGATTCCGCAGGCCCAGCTCAATTCTTCCAGCAGCGTATCATTCTCACCTGTCTCCGTATCAAAACGAACATAGCGTCCTTTTCTCTCCTCATCGATATCCGTACAAACAATAATATGACGGCTGTCCGCCATCCAGGTTTGTGCTGTAAAATAGTTCTGGCCGGTATCCGCACCGGGATTTCCAACAGCCAGAATATTGATATTCGTTAATGAGTCCTTCAACTGGCGTAATAACATGCTGCGATCTTCCTCTCTTCACTATTATTGAAATGACTTTTAGACTTCCTCGTCCAATTCCCTCCGTACCCGCTCTCTAAATTCCGTAGGCGTAAGCCCAGTAATTTTCTTGAATATCCTCACAAAGCTATTCACATTTGTATAGCCCACGCTCTCCGCAATATCACGAATCAACTCTTCAGAATCCTTGAGCAGCTGTTTGGCTTTGTTCATGCGCGTCTCCATCAAATAATCAATAAAATTGCATTCCTTCTGTTCTTTGAACAGCTTGCTGAGATGAGATACGCTCAAATGAAACTCGCTCGCGAGCAAATTGAGCGATAAATCGCTGCGCATATAATACATTTGAATGTACAGCATCACTTTATCAATGACATCATTTCGATCTCTGTTATTACGTTTTTCCTTAATTTGCTCGATGAAGCTCGCCAGTGATTGTATCGTAAATGCCTCTAGATGGTGCAGCTGCTCATACTGATTCAGCATCTCAACCATGTACTGCTCCGGCAAAATCCTTTCCGGGTCAACGCCAATTTCTACAGCTGCGGTTGCCGCCTTCATTAGGCATTGCACAATCAGCTGCATAATCATTTCCGGCGGCACAACATGCTCGGTGAAGGATTCAAACCATCTGTGCACTTGCAGCTTCATCTTATCCGCATCAGCAACCTTAACCGAAGCAACAATACCTTCTGTCATTGCGAATAATCGGTAAAATTGCGGTGATTGATCGCTGAATACATCTTCTTTAGTAATGATCGAATTACTTCCCATCACGAGCTTATAGCGCAGTGCCTCTAGTGATTGCTTGTAGGAACGATGAATATCGTTAACCGTTTCGAAAACATCTCCAATACCAATTGTAATCGTACGGTTAAAGTACTCCTGTACGAAATCCTTCATTAAATCAGCGACTGCCACTGCCCGCATCATATGGCGCTCCGGGTCATCGCTATCGCCAAAACTCATAATGACCGCGCACTTGCCGCTACTCAGTTCCACCGCGATCCCACGGCTCTCTGCATTCATCAATTCCTCCGCAACATTGCAGAGCGCATACGCATACAACTGCAAATCCCGCGGTGAGGAAATTTCATGCTTGTTGTCAAATTCAATGCTCATAACGACAAAATGGTCTCGATACAAACTAATGCCGAGCATATCCATATAAGGCTGCAGCACTGCAAAGTTTTTGCGTTTCTCAGATAGCAATTCAGTCAGCAGCTGCCATTTGATGAGCGGCTTGCTTTCTATCACCTGCTTATGCAGCTCTTCTCGATCTTGTAAAATATGTTGTACCGTCGATTCAAAATATTGGAATTCATCTGTATACTTCCGTGCTGTCGCTTCCTTCGGATGAGCAGTTAAATGACGAGTCATGGCCTGAATAAAACGGTTGACTGGCTTGAAGATCCAACGGCCTACCATTGCCGCCGATGCTGTCGCTACCATAAACAACACAATTGCAAGGATAAGCAAGCCATTTCGAATAGCATAAAGCGGCTTTAGAAACTGTGCCTCAGGCACAACCCGTACAATATTCCAGCCGGTATAATCCGATTTCACGTAAAAAACAGAGGATTCCGTCTGATCAACCTGCTCTGAGAAATGTCCGCTCGCTTCCATTCCATTCAAAATATGATGAATATACGGAAATTCACTAATATCCTTGCCCAGCTTGTTCTGGTCCGAATGCAGCACCACGACTCCTTCACTATCTATAATGAAAGTCTGTCCTTTATCTACCGCTGCCGTATTTCGAATCAAGCCATAAAGCAAATCCTCTTTAATATTTACTGCAATCGCACCTTCGCGTGTACCTGGAGAATGAATAAGCGGGTAGGAACGAACCAGCGTTACCACATTCCGATATATGGGATACTGTGAGTGATTAAGCTGTACCTTGCGAGTCGACATCCAATTGAAGTATCCATCATACTGCTGAAATTCTGGAATCCATGAGAAATCCAGCTTATAATCCTGTTCAGTTAATACATTTCCTGAAACCAGCCGCTGCATGCCGTATGAATAAAGATCAATCGAAAAAATATAATCAATACTATTAATCGCATTCGTAATCAGAGTAGATACTCGAAAAGCATTATTGTGACTTTCCTGCTGGCTGAGCTCATCATTGAAAAACCGTCCAACATCATAAGCTTTTAGCAGTTGAATAGCTGATTTATCAATATGCTTGAGTGACAGTTCAAGCTTGTGATCAAGCTGTCCTAGGAGCTCCATGTTCGTACTGGTCAACTGCCGCTCCAATTGGCGGTTGAATACGGAATAGGTTAAAAAGGCGGATGAAAAAACGAGGAAGAACAGCAGCATCGATAGTATTGCAACCGCCTTAAATAACCGCCGATTTTGTCCGAGCTTCATATCTGTTCCTCCTTCGTTTTAGTCTTCGAGGGCAAACGCTTTAGAATCTAAAAGTTGGCTTTATTATCTTCATACCACTGCTGGGCAATTTCTTCTGCTTTTTCACCGCCCAGACGTTTCCATTCTTTGCGAATTTCGTCCAGTGCCCACTGTCCTGTATATTTCGCTCCTTGCGTTACAGCATTAGCACGTGTTTCCCGAATAAAGGTATCAAGCGTTGAACGAATTTCATTGATTTCATCAAAACTTGGCTGATAAGGAATATCGCGTCGGAACTCATTTTTCAGTACAATATCCAAAGATTTCATATCCAACTTGACAATGCGCTGTGAAACCTCATCACTGGCAGCTTGAACAAGCAGGTTCTCCGCTTTGAAGCCACTCTCATCACGCAATACAGCGTATTCTCCTGCGTAAATGACTTCTTTCGTAAATTTATCTGGATCAAGACGCTTTGCAACGCCGTCTACCATTTCATAATGTACGCCTTCCTCACCATTCACTAGTGTGAACCAGCCCTTCTCCAAAATCCAATCCAAGTATTCCATTGCGGCCTTTGGATTTTTCATATCCTTATTAAAAGCGATATAAAAGAGCGGCGAGGCCTCCTGGTACGTGCCAAATTTGCCATGCGAAGTAGCAACCGCTTCCAGAGGCTCAGGTTTGGCATCCGGCACATTGATCAGTAGGTCCTTCATTAAAATATCCATAGTGCCGGTTCCCCATTGCCCCATATAGATGCCGGCTTTACCTGTTGTCCACAACTGGGTTGCACGCTGATTATTGCTGTCCGTTAAGTATTCGCGATCGACAAGCCCCAAATCATACAGCTGCTTCTCCAATGCAATCGTTTCGCCGAAACGATCAAGAGTCGCACCATATACCATCTTTCCGTCTTCCACATACCATTGATTGTTCATTGCCGCATAAAGTGCAGAGTAAATATCGAATGTCGTATGACCAACAATCGGCGTACTGTCTGGATAACGCTCCTTCATCGCTTTAGCCACGACAACAAGCTCCTCCACTGTCGTAGGCCTTTCAAGCTTTAGTTCATCCAGCCAATCCTGTCTAATCCACATGCCATGATTCACGATGCCTGTAATCGCACGTTTCGTCACAGCCGCATAGACTTCGCCATCAAAAGTTATATAAGGAAGCAAGTCTGGATTCTCTTCTAAATATTTTTTATAAGTCGTGCTGTATTTCTCAATATAATCCCCGATCGGTTGAATAACCCCCTGGGTGACCAGCTTGCCAATATATGTCCGATCATACTCCCATAGCAGATCCGGCGCTTGTTTGGATGCAATCAATACGTTAAGCGTATCCTGCGCTTGGTTGCGCGGTACAGGAACGACCGTTACATCAATACCCGACTGCTCGCGAATCCATTTCACCCAGCGGTTTTCCTCATAAGTGCCCTCATCACTGGATACTTGGCCTCTATCAAACGTGGATATGCTGACTTTCTTGGCTAATCCCTCATAGGGGTCCTTTTCTCCGGTTGATGATTCGCCGGTAGGCTTGGCAGTGCTTTGGTTTGTTGTCTTCGTATTTCCCCCGCTGTTGGAACACGCCGTTGCCAAGAGAGCCATGATCATAACCAGCATAAACAACATTTTTCCTTTTTGTATTCTATTTTGTTTCATACTTGACCTCCTATGGGATTGTTTTTTTATATCAAAACGCACATTTAAGGCGCTCTTGATATTCAGCTCATTGCACGGTTCGGACAGCTAACCTTTTATAGAACCAAGCAGCACGCCTTTAATAAAATGCTTTTGCAAGAATGGATACACACATAAAATCGGCACAATCGCAAACACGACAGCCGCAGCCCGAATACCTTCCGGCGTAATTGAAACTTGCGAGACACCTTCCCCGCTTCCGCGCAGCAATTCGGGACTTACCAAATCGATCATCTGATACAATTTCACCATCAAGGACACTTTGTCTGTGCTGCGAATATAGATCAGGACATTCATATAGGAGTTCCACCAGCCCACTGCATAGAACAAGGTCAATGCGGCAATGACCGGTTTAGAGAGCGGCAATATAATTCGCCATAAAATTGTGAAATCACCAGCACCGTCAATCGCAGCGGATTCTTCCAGTTCATCCGGCAGCCCTTCCAAAAACGATTTCATAACAAACATATTGTAAGCGCTTATAAGTGCTGGCAGCCAAAGTGACCAATACGTATTGGTCAGACCCATGCTATTGATAAGAAGAAAATTTGGAATCAGTCCGCCGCTGAACAGCATCGTAAATAAAATGGCCATCAGTATAACATTTCTGCCCTTCAATCTCGCTTTAGATAGCGGATATGCGGCAATTATCGTAAAAAACATATTCAAAGCCGTTCCAATTACCGTAATAATAACGGTGTTCTTCATGGCAACTATTAATTGTCCGTCTTTCAGCAGCTTTAAATAGGCTTCCACATTGAATTCTATCGGCCACATGAAGATTTCGGCTGCATTGATTGCCCTGCTGCTGCTGAACGATACAGCAATGACGTTAATAAACGGAAATAATGCCATGTAAGCGAACAGCGCAAGAATGATGTAATTAAGCCAGCGAAAAAGGATCGAAGTAACGGTTTGTTGTCCAAGCTTCAGAGCGCATCATTCCTTTCATTCCTTTCATTCCTTTCATTCCTTTCATTTCTTACCATAATCCTCGTTCTCCCAGCGCTTTAATAATTCGATTCACCGAAACAATAAGGATGAGAGCGATGAGTGATTGGAACAAGCCTAAGGCGGTAGTGTAACTGTACTGCAAGTTCACAATTCCCCGGGTATAAACGAAGGTGCTGATTACTTCGGCCACACTGGTTACAGCTGGATTTCGAAGTGCATATACCTGTTCGAAACCGACATCCATCATTTTACCTACTTGCAAGATCAGAAGAATCGCGATTGTACTGCGGATGCCTGGCAGCGTAACATGCCAGATCTGCCTAATTTTATTGGCTCCGTCTATTTTAGCGGCTTCATATAGTGTTGGATCAATCGAGGCCATTGCCGCTAAATAGAGAATCGTCCCAAACCCTGCTTCCTTCCAAATACCAGACACAATAAAGGTCACTGGCCACCAGACTTTATCAGCCATAAAATAAATCGGCTCGATCCCAAACGCCTGAAGTAAATAATTCACAATTCCTGTCGATGGCGATAATAGTGCAATGATGATGCTGCCAAGGACAATCCACGAAATAAAATGAGGAATATACAGCAAGTTTTGCAGTGTTCGTTTGTACCACTCCACCCTTACTTCATTAAGCAGGATCGCCAGCAGGATCGGGGCAGGAAAGGCAAAGAGCAAATGATACAGATTGAGCAGCAGTGTATTTTTTAAAACGATATAAAATTCACGGCTCGCAAACAGCTTCTCAAACTGTTGAAATCCTACCCACGAGCTCCCCCAAATCCCATCGGACAATCGATAATTTTTGAAGGCAATTATTTCTCCAGCCATAGGTGCGTATTTAAAGAGCAATAAATAAATGATTACAGGCAATAGAAGCAAATAAAGAAATCGATTGCGGGTTAATTCCTTTCGCATGGACGTTAACCATCTCGAGCCTGCTCCTGTCTTCGGCAACTCAGGCATTGGAGTATGAGCCGCCGATTGCGAATGTTGCTTCAATGTAATCCCCCTTTCTTCTCATTTGTTATAATGTTTTTCAGTATCGCCTTACCAACCTAAAGTAACATGTACGGTACGTTTGCCGAAATCTCCACTTTTTGTGCTACTATTCCTTCACTCTGAAATAGCACCCTTCCATTCTTGTGATACTATCCTTTTTCGATTTGGGATCAGTTCATTCCAGCATAAGTACTTGGGCTTTAGTGTTTTTTGCCTGTTAAGTCGAAGCTTAGAAACAAAATGTAGCCCGAAACAGAAAGCGCTTACAAAAGTTTGGGATGTTGTAACGTTCAGTCCCCATATTATTAAGCATAATCAGGCCAGATGTTTCAGCGTAGATTGATGGATATTACTCTATATATCAACTTTATTAAACCATAGAGAATGCTGCTTTGTCCCTTTGGGGATAAGCTCAACGAGTACGTATGATGTGTTTCCTCCTTTTAGGGGCATTTCTAACAGACCTTCTAGACTAAAACCTTGATCTTTGATGTGCTAAGAGTGTCGGCTCATCAACTTTTATAAATGGGCATACCGATTAAAATACAAATGCCCCACAAGAAAGACACTTTTTTTCAAAGTGACTTTCTTTGTGGGGCACAGTTCAAACAAGTTAGCTTTTATTCTTTTTTATAAACAGTATAAATTTACTTTCTCAACTTAAGCTTTCTCGACATCAAAACCAAACTCGCTGCCAACCCAACCCCGCTCAGTCCAATCATAAAACCGCCTAGGAACCCATCCATATCTTTAGCGATCCAACTAAGCACTAGGGAGCACATCAACAATAAGAGAGTACCGTCTTTTAACATCGCATTGCTTTTTTCCATAGCAATCATCCTCCAATAGTTTGATTTATTTTCAAATCACATCAAGCCTATCTGGATGATATTAAAACTTGTAAGCCTTCATCGCTTTACGAATTTCTTTGAAGCTAGGACGTTTACCGTACATAAGCACGCCTGTGCGGTAAATTTTAGCGGAAATCCATACGGACACATAGATGGAAATCAAGAGAATACCGATGGAAGTCCAAATTTCCCAGATTGGCGGATCTGTTAAGCCAAGTCTTAGCATCATGACGAATGGTGAGAAGAAAGGAATAAATGATGCTACTTTTACAAGCATACTGTCCGGGCTTGAGATACTAAAGATGGAGATGTAGAAGCCAGCCAAGGAAAGCATGGTAATAGGAAGTACAGCCTGACCCAAATCCTCAGTACGGCTTACGATTGAGCCTACAGCAGCGAACAGTGTTGCAAACAATAGGTAACCTGTTAAATAGAAGAGTAACGCGTATACGAGTATCAAAGGATCAATTTGTGTTAAATCAATATTAAATTTATCTAGCAATTCTTTATTATGCGGTAACAAGATATTAAGGATTATAACGATGACGTAGGTTGTTATCTGAATAAGTCCTACGAAGAACATACCTACTATTTTGCCAAACATTTGCTTCAATGGCGATACGCTTGTAATAAGCAGTTCCATAACGCGTGAGCTTTTCTCAGCTGTAATTTCTGATGCAATCAGTTGACCGGTAATCATAATCGCCATAAACAGCAGCACAACAAGGAAGTATACGAGACCCATATTAACACCTTGCTGCTCCGGCGTTTTACCTTCGTCTACTTTTTCTGAGCCTTCCGTAGCCGAAATTTGAACCGATGCAATATCGATTGGCGAGTTAAGCTGAGCAAGCTGTTCTTTGGTTAATCCAGCATCCTGAAGAATTGTCCCTTGGCGCATAATTTGAAGGGCACTTTGAATTTCGCTAGTCAGATCAAATGCCATAAGCTTCTCTGATTTATAAGTCATCACCGGAAAACCGCTCTCCGTAATGGCCCCGAATTGCAGATAACCTTTAATGTCTTTATCCGAAATAGCCTGTTTTAATTGCTTCTCGTTTTCAGCATCTGAGCCTTTATCGGTATAAGGAATTAGCTTAATGCCTGGCTTTTCCTGTGCTTCAAAGTATGCTTTGAGCTGATCGCCAGTTGCAGAACCTTCTGCGCTTGATTGAATGTAACCAATATTGCTTACTTTGTCTCCACCGCTGAATTGCGTGAAAATATAAGGAAGATTTATTCCGATGGTCATAATGAGTGCAATAATCAAAGTTGTAATAATAAACGCTTTGCCACGGAATTTATTTTTTACTGTAAAGCCAACTACTGTCCAGAAACTATTCATGGCCATCACCACCTACCGTTTTAATAAATATTTCATTCAAAGTCGGTTCCTTAATCTCAAATCTCGTAATCGTCGATTGATTCATCGCTAATCTTAAAATATCTCCGCCTGCCGACTCATTAGCAATTCCAATTTCATAACCATATTCATGACGATTAACATTTGTAACGCCAACAATTTTATCTAAACCAATTACTTCCGATTCCGTGCTCAAAATAACACGCTCCTTCGGAAATTGCTTCTTAATGTCCTTCAAGTTACCCTTCAGCACAACGTTTGAACGATGTAAAATCGTAATGTTGCGGCAAAGCTCTTCAACATGCTCCATACGGTGGGTTGAGAATAAGATACTCGTACCCGAATCTCGAAGCTCCTTAACCGTTGATTTCAATAGCTCTACGTTAACAGGATCAAGACCGCTGAATGCTTCATCAAGAATAACGATTTTTGGTGAGTGAATGACACTTGCGATAAATTGAATTTTTTGCTGATTGCCTTTGGAAAGCTCTTCTACCTTCTTGTTATAGTACTCTGGCACCTCGAAACGATCGAGCCATTTCTTAAGATTTGTATCCGCATCCTTCTTCGACATCCCACGCAACTGGCCCAAATAGATGAGCTGGTCACTGACGCGAACCTTTGGATACAAGCCTCTCTCCTCTGGCAAATAACCAAGATGACGAAGCTCGTCATTGCTGTAGCCTTTACCGTTATAAAGGATTTTCCCCTCATCTGGATAAATGAGTCCAAGCACCATACGCATGGTTGTCGTTTTTCCTGCTCCGTTGGCACCTAGCAATCCGTATATCTCTCCCTCGTTCACTTCAAAGCTAATACCGTTGACTGCTGTTTTGTCTCCATATTGCTTAACAATTTGTTCTACTTGTAATGGAATCATTTCAAATCTCCTCTCAATTCTTTTGTTCTTGTAATCAAGCTATTTTGCATTAATAACGTACTCATAATCTCATCTAGCTCCAATGCTTGCCTGCTTATAACCTGCAAGCCCTTAGTGCCGCACCATTGCTCAGCTTCTGCTGCTTTGCTTGTCGTAATGCGGTAAGTTGTTCCACCTGCATGCTCTATACCACATTCTCCCGGCATGGTTGATGCCAGCTTAGCAGTAAGCTCAGGACCACTAATGAATAAAGTGAACCAGCTGCTGAATAACTCATCCTTTTCATACATGCCCAGCACCTTTCCTTGTGCCATAAATACGATAAAATCGGCAAGTCGTTTCACTTCTTCAATAATATGGGAAGTCATTAGTATAGTCCGATCACCCTGATCCATAAATCTATGAAGTACGGCAATCATCGTTTTCCATGCTAGTGGATCAAGCCCAGAAGACGGCTCATCGAGTAGAAGCAGCTCAGGACTATGGGCTAATGCTACTGTAAAATCAAATTTGCGACGCATCCCCTTCGACATTTTACCTAAGAGCTGATTATCATCAACCTCTAGCAGATGCAAAAGTTCACGATAGCGATTTACATCCCAATTCTTATACCAGTACCGACAAAACTCAGCTTTTTCGGTACCTTTCATCTTGTCTTCATGAGGAAAAGGCTGTTCTGGCAAATAACCTATTCGCTGCTTCATTTCCACTGAAGGGCCTTCATCGAGCTTATGACCTAGCAGCTCAATTATTCCTTCATCTGCTTTAGATAGGCCTAACATAAGATTAAAAGTCGAGCTCTTGCCGCATCCGTTCGGGCCAACAATTGCCGTAATATAGCCTTTGGGTATTTGCAATTGAATCGGTCCCAGCTTAAAATTAGATCTCTCTTGCAAGACTCCCGTCATTTGCAGCGCATTTGTCTCACTCATGCAGTTATCCTCCTTTATTCAAAATGCTTCTTCATCGCTTCCTCAAACATTGCCTTAAGCTCATCCTCCGTACACTGCACTCGCTTGCCGGCTATAACCGCTTGCTCTAATGCCTCTATAACTGCTGAAAGTCGATGTCGATCTCGCTCCATTTCTCCAACTTGGGCTACGTAGGTGCCTGTTCCTTGTCTCGTTCGGAGTAATCCTTCACCTTCCAGATCGTTATATACTCGTTTGACTGTTATAACGCTGCACTTCACCGTTTGTGCAAGCTCACGTATGGATGGGAGCAATGTACCTTCTGTTAGCTGGCCGCTGACAATCAAAGCGCGCAATTGCACTTCAATCTGATGGTATAACGGCTCGGCGCTTTGTTCGTTTATTTGGATCGGCAGCAGTATGACATTCACCCACTTTCAGTATCAAATATTTATGCTTTATAGCTGCGTTTTTCTAGTCGAGATTCGATTCGATTTGTTCCGATAAGCACCACTAGGACGGCGATAGATGCTATTGCAATGACTATCCACCAATTCCCATTCTCAACAGCATTCAGTGTGGTGAAGATTAGACTCTTAACATGTAAAAGCGCCAATCCGATTGTAACGATCAAATAGATGATGACATAGATAATGCTGATATAAAGATAAGCTTTACCGGAATGACCAACTTCCCAGTAGATATAGGTTGTAGCAATCGTTAAGGAGTAAGCGAACCAGAACAATCCATATAATACAAAGCTGCCAATATTAATATCTGTCCCACTTAATGTAATGAATAGATATTGAAGTCCGAAAAAAACGAACTGAGCTAGAAATAATATGATAACTAATTGAATCATTCTACCGATTGCTATTTGTTTGGAAGAGATCGGCATCGTTCTCCACTGTGCCATTCTGTTCGTATATGCATCTGTTTTCCAATAGCTCTTCATGGATGAATTAACACAGAAGCCAAGAATAGGCAGAAGAGATAAGTAAATGAAATCCAACGCCCAATTGAAAGAAGCTGCGTCTTCGTCACCCTTATTTAAAAACATTGGTACTGTAAAGAGTAACAAGTATCCTACGACTGCGAGTGTAAAAAGATTCTTCCATTTATCCTTTTTCAATTCATGCTTCGCTAGGAACCAAGCACCTTTCCATACATTCACTGCATTTGCTCCTTCCAACTTGAAAAGTTGTTATACTGTATATATCCTTATACACAGTATATTCACTAAGCACACGCATGTCAACACTTTCCAATAAAATAAAAAAAGCGTGTTTCTGGAAGAGATTATCTCTTCCGGAAACACGCTTTATTATTACGTTTTCTATATATTCTTTAGCCGAATATAGCATCTATAACAGGCTTAGTATGACCGCCTGGATACAACAGGTAGAGCAAAACATATACCATTGTTCCTGTAGTAGCTGTAACGAACCAAACGAGAGATGTTACCTTCCCCCATTTACGATGCTTTGCAAACTTCTTCTTATAGCCCAGTGTAAGTGTCGTTATTCCAAATACAGCACCCACCGTTGCAAGCACAATATGGAACAGCAAGAAAACGAGGTAATAAGGCTTTAACCAATCGGGTCCGCCCCATGCCGTGTTCCCAACAAAGATTGTACGAGAGACATAGACGATAAAAAAGATCGTCGCAGACACTGCTGCATAGAACATCACCTTCTGATGCTCTTCCAATCTGCGTTTAATGGCTAATCTCCAGCCAACCGCCACGAGCACCGCGCTAAGCACGATGAAGAAGGTGCTTATTGTCGGCATAATATTATAACTATTCAATGTTACCCCACCTATTATAAAAGAATATTTATTCTACGCTGTTCCTGTATTTGTATTAGGCAAATCATCGTCAGCATGCTCACGCTTGAACCACTGCTTGAATATATACGCTAGTATCAGACCGTACATGAGCTCCTGCATCAGCTTCATGATGATACCGCCTAGCTGCTGATCCTCAACCGTACTCATAATATTGAAAAACTGCGGACCGCCAAACATCTCTAGCAATCGGCTAGGATCTCCTGATACACAATAACCCATAGCCGTTACCCATACGTTGGGATCATTATATATCGCATACAAAGGTGCTGATGCAAATATGATCAATGCACAAGCAGGTGTAATCAGAATACCGTTGGCAAACACGTAGGCCATTTTCTTAATATCTGTAAGTCGACTCCATTCCGGCACTGGACAAGCGATTTGCCACCACATCATAAATGAAGTAATGAGCAAAACAGAATAATAAAGACGATGCACGGAGAAGTGCGTCATCACATAGTCATGGATAAGTGGAACATGGTAAATGGAAAATAGCATATTAAAAAGAATAAGAGTAACAACAGGATGCATCAAGAAACTTATCTTTTTCCAGAAATGAGCTGAAAATAGTTTGCGCCAAATAAAGCCCGGCACACTTAACAGTACCATAGGAGGTACAAGTAAATATGATACTGACATATTTACCATATGAAATGTAAACATGAGATGACCAAGTAGATTGAGAGGCCCTCCATGCGACATATAAAACAGGATGGCAGCCGTTACGAACATCGCTTTTTGAAACCACGTTGCTGTTAGTTCCTCAGGGAAATGCTTTTCACGCCATGGACCAATCAAATAGAAATATAGAATAACGACAGCCGTCATTCCAAACAAGAACATTGGGGTCCACAATTCTTCGAAGCGGAAATACTGTAAGCCAAGCATCGTGGAGGCTCCTTTCCATTACATAAGCTACATTTTAGAAAAAAGGAGGGACCCGCTTTGGGAACCCTCCTCTCCTTCATTCATACGATGGATTTACCACCATGCCCAATACTCAGCCATAATGACACAAGTAAATACGATGAATACACCCATCAAAATTCCGATAGTCGCGAAAGTGTGACCGCGATCCTTCATATGCATCCAGACAGCCATTTGAACAAATACTTGCACAATTGCTAATCCGACCAAAACAATGTAAATGAAATCTTTATTTAGCTCTCCGCTAATAACGGTTGCGAACGCAATAAAAGTTAGCAGAACGGAGAATAAAAAAGAGATAATGGCCTTCTTGGGGCCCTCTACCTTATGACGTCTGGTGCTTTCCTCTGTGGCTGAATGATTGTTTGCCATCGATTAGACCACCTTTCCCATCAAATAAACGACGGTGAAGATAAATACCCATACAACATCGATAAAGTGCCAGTACATACCAGCAACATATACCTTCGGTGCAGTAACGACAGTCAGACCTTTTTTCATCAATTGAATGATGATCAAAGTGATCCACGCAATACCGAAAGCGACGTGCGCTCCGTGAAAACCTACAAGCGTATAGAACGAGGAGCTGAACGCGCTCGTTGTAAAGCCGTGGCCTTCATGTACGTAGTGAACAAACTCATAAATCTCTAGTCCAAGGAACGCTAAGCCTAACACAACGGTAACAATCAACCAGTTAATTAGGGACTTCACCTTATTTGTGTGAAGTGCATGAATAGCGAATACGCTAGTCAAACTTGATGTTAACAGAAGCGCTGTTGCCATTGCTACGAGTGGAAGCTGGAACAACTCATTAGCGGTAGGACCATCCAACACTTGACCGCGAAGTGCAAGGAACGCTGAGAACAACGTTCCGAATAGCACTGTTTCGCCGCCAAGGAATAACCAGAAGCCTAATACCTTATTGCGTCCCTCGAGGGTCGCCTTTTCGGGCTCATGAGGCAATTGCCCGTCTACATGCGAATGAGCACTCATGCTTTTCCCCCCATATCTCTAAGAATTTCATCTTCTTCAATGTGGAATCCATGATCGTCGATAACGGAGCGAAGGAACATACATCCGAATAAAATAAGCAAACCGACGATACCTACAGCGTAACCTGCTTTGAATGATCCAAATACATTGCCCCAATCTGGAGCATACATAAATCCTAAACCTGCAATAAACAAGCCAACACCCATAAAGAACGGCAAGATTGATGGAGATGGCATATGAATAGGGCCAATTGGCTCAGCTGGAGTCATACCGCTGTGACCGTCCATTTTTTCTTTCCAGTATGGATCATAACCGCGTACAAGCGGTGTTTGAGCAAAGTTGTACTCTGGAGGCGGGGATGGAATCGTC
Organism: Paenibacillus sp. J31P13; assembly: GCF_056269295.1. NCBI lineage: Bacteria > Bacillati > Bacillota > Bacilli > Caryophanales > Paenibacillaceae > Paenibacillus > Paenibacillus sp. J31P13. Next base: position 107,606 of record NZ_JBWDNR010000008.1, on the reverse strand, counting down.
CACTCCAATGTACGTCCATCTTCCCAAGGATCAGCTGGTGCATCTTTCGGTTTGAATGCTGTAATGACAACATTCAATAGGAAGAAGATTGTACCAAAGCCCATTAGGAATGCGCCCACTGTACTGATTAAGTTCATTTCATTGAAACCAAGACCGTCTAGGTAAGTCCAGATACGACGCGGCATTCCTAGCAAACCAAGGAAATGCTGGATTAGGAATGTCATGTGGAAACCAATGAAGAATGTCCAGAACGTCCATTTGCCCAATGTTTCATTAAGCACTTTTCCGAACATTTTCGGCCACCAGTAGTGAAGACCTGAGAAAATACCTAGAATCAAACCGCCTACGATAACGTAGTGGAAATGTGCAACTACAAAGTAAGAATCGTGATACTGGAAGTCAGCAGGCGCTGCCGCTAGCATAACACCAGTAACGCCGCCCATTACGAAGGTAGGAATAAATCCGATTGCAAACAAACTCGCTGAAGTGAATTTGATCGAACCGCCCCACATCGTGAACAGCCAGTTGAATATTTTGATACCTGTCGGAACCGCGATAAGCATCGTAGCAATCGAGAACAATGAGTTTGCAACAGGTCCAAGACCTGTTGTAAACATGTGATGCGCCCATACCATGAAGCCTAGGAAACCGATCAAAATTGTTGCGAATACCATTGAGCTATAACCGAACAAACGCTTACGTGAGAAAGTGCTTATTACCTCGGAAATAACGCCAAAGGCCGGCAGGATGAGGATATAAACCTCAGGATGCCCAAATATCCAGAAAATATGCTCCCACAGAACCGCGTTACCGCCTCCTGCAGGATCAAAGAAGTTTGCATCGAACAATCGGTCGAACATTAGCGCTGCAAGACCGACAGCAAGAGCCGGGAATGCGAACAAGATAAGCGCTGAAGTAATGAATGCTGCCCATGTAAACATTGGCATACGCATGAACGTCATACCAGGAGCACGCATGTTAATAATGGTAACCAGGAAGTTGATGCCCCCGATTAGTGTACCGATACCTGCAATTTGTAATCCCAATACATAGTAGTCAATACCATGATCCCCACTATAGGTCGTCCCTGCTAAGGGAGCGTAGGATGTCCAGCCTGCATCTGGAGCACCGCCTGTGAACCAGCTGACGTTAAGCAAAATTCCACCGAACAAGAATGTCCAGAAGCCTAATGAGTTAACGAAAGGAAAGGCTACGTCACGTGCACCGATTTGCAACGGTATAACCGCATTCATGAGCGCGAACAAGAGCGGCATGGCTGCTAGGAAAATCATGGTCGTACCGTGCATAGTAATTAGCTCGTTATATGTATCCGCACTAACAAAATCATTTAGCGGCTTCCATAATTGAACGCGGATCAGGATTGCTTCCAAACCGCCGACCAGGAAGAAAAATCCGCCAGCGATCATATACAAAATTCCAATTTTCTTATGATCAACCGTTGTTAGCCAGTCCATCAGACCGCTGTAACGTTTGACCTTATGCGTATGCGCATGAGCCAAAGTAGGTACCTCCTTCAATCACCGATTAATTATTGTTCGTAGTCAAGTTTCAGTTCAGATAAGTATTTTGCAATGCCTTTAAGCTCTTCTTCAGTCAAATCTACAACACCCATTTGGTTGCCCGGTTTAACTTCATCCGGATTTTTGATCCAACGGTATAGATTATCATAAACAGAACCTTCATTGCTATATTCTGGTTCATCGGTGTTAACAAGTATACCGCCAACAGTCTGACGACTACCGATACCCGTTAAGTTTGGATAAGCTGGTCCACCCAAATCACCTACTGCGTGACAAGCAAGACATTTGCTTTCAAATGCAGCAGCAACAGCTGGATCACTAGGAAGAGCAACTGGCTCTTGGATAGCTGCTACCCAACGGTCAAAGGAAGACTCGTCCACTGATTTCACTTTAAAATCCATTAAACCATGCGAAGGGCCGCAAAGCTCGGCACATTTACCAAGGTAAACGCCTTCTTTTGGAGCAGAGAAGTACATTGCATTTTCATTTGCACCTGGGTTTGTATCAATTTTACCTGCAAGTGATGGTACCCAGAACGAGTGAAGCACGTCTGCTGATTTTGCTTTAATTGAAATGATTTTACCTTTTGGAATAATAAGCTCTTGCGATGTTTTAATACCGTAGTCAGGATATTCGAATTCCCACCAGTATTGGTGTGAAGTCACGACTACTTGAATCGCGTCTGGATCTTTACTGTAATCCTTAGCTAAGTTAAATACGGATTGAACAGTTGGAACTGCAAGGATAACAAGCAAGATAATTGGAATAACTGTCCAGATAATCTCCAGCTTGTGGCTTCCTTCGACTTGCTTCGGAATAGTCTTATCTCCTGGTCGTCTGCGGAAACGAATAATGACATACAAAGAAATCGCAAATACGACAACAACCACAAATAACATGATTCCAATCGTAAGCTTCATCAGTCCGAATTGCTCTTCCGCTACAGGTCCCTGGGGATTCAGCGTCGACAAGTCAGCCCGTCCGCATGCCGCTAGCACCAGTACCATCATGGCCATAAGCGGCGCTAGCCGTTTAAAATAATGCCACCGTTTCATCATTAATCAACCCCACTTTTGACGTTTTCGCAGTCGCCAGATATCACGTGGCAAGCGGCAAACTGCGTGTTTCACAGATGTTTTTCCAACTCCTGCAACTTAAATCACTTTATTAAATATAAAGTTGAAGCCTGTTTTTGTCAATGTTCCACAGAGAGTTCACAAATTGTTCTCAAAGCTGTCAAATTCCCTATTTCTTCAACGTTTTTTAGCATACTGCTGCATATTGTCCGATACCTCAGCATTACTAACTCTCTCCCCTTCATTGTGCACCAAACCTATGGTCAATTATGTATGACAATGAAACGTATATTTAAGCTGTAAAAACAAAAGCTAAAGCCATCATCCTATGAATGGGGGTCCGTTCTAAATGGTTAAACGAATGGCCGCACTGCTCATCTCCGCTGTTGTTCTCTCTGCTGCTGCAGGCTGCAACTATAAAGAGCTTGCACAGAATAGCGATACTGACTACGGCAGCCGTCAACAAAATGATCCAAAAATGCTCCATGGCAAATCATATGGTCCAGCTTCCAACAATCCAAATCAGCATGATAATGCCTTCTTTGAATACAGTTCTGTTATTTCAAATAAGGTCAGTGCCCTTAACGGAGTCGCTTCCGCTATCGTTATGTTGACAGATAAAAATGCTTATGTTGGACTTATGCTCGATTGGACAGCTGTTGGAACAAGAAATTCAGGCAGTCATAAGGAACAAGACAATACAGGTACAACGGAAGGCGTCTATAATCATGATACAGGGAATCCTTACGGGAATGGCCGATTACTTGTATCCCCATACAATTCTTATTTCTCAGTCAATGATATTAATGATTTATCGAACGAGCTAAAACAAACTGTAGCTCTGAGGGTCCGTGAGCTTGCTCCCTCCGTACAAGAGGTTCACATTTCAGCAAATATGGATTTGGTCAATTACCTTAATGAATTTGCGAAGGAAGCTTGGGGCGGTAGATCGCTTACGCCTTGGATCGATACTTTCAATACCGTTGTACAGTATCATTTTGCTGGTGGAAAGGTCATGCCAACGCCGATCACATTGCCGGGAACCAATTTGCAAAATGAGAAGAAATTGAATGAATAAAAAAAATCGCTTCCTATTATATAGAGCAAAAAAATAGCAAAAAGGGCTCATTACAATATGAGCCTTTTTTGCTATTCTCTTCATCCTTACTTTTAACGCATAGGTGCAAACTCTTTGATTTCTGATAGAATAGCTTCGATTTGCTCCAAAAGTGTTTCCGTAAGCACGATATCAATCGCTTTTATATTCTCTTCAATTTGAGCAGGCCGGCTTGAACCGATAATGGCAGAGCTCACTCCTGGTTGACGAAGCACCCACGCGAGTGCCAATTGAGAGAGGGATACTCCAATTTCATCAGCAAGCTGTGCTAGTTTCTCCGTAACTAACAGTACATCCTCACGCATATAGCTGTTAATCACACCGTTAGTCTTATCGTTCGCCGCACGGCTATTTGCTGGCGCTGCTTGACCCGGTTTGTATTTCCCAGTTAACACACCTTGAGCTAGCGGTGAAAATACAACCTGCCCCATACCCTCGGCAGCAGACACATCCAAAACTTCTTTCTCGATATAACGCTCAAACATATTGTATATAGGTTGGTTTGAAATGAGCGGACGCAATCCAAGTCTTCTACTTATCAAAGCAGCATCACTTATTTGAGAAGCAGACCATTCACTTATTCCTGTATATAAAACCTTCCCCTGCGCTGTTAAATCATCAAGTGCACGCAACGTTTCTTCAACTGGAGTATCCGAATCAAAGCGATGACATTGATAGAGATCAATATAGTCAGTGCCTAATCTTCGCAAACTAGCCTCGCATTGCTCCATAATATGTTTGCGGGATAGCCCGCGATCATTTGGTCCGGAACCCATTGGGAAAAAAACTTTAGTAGCAAGCACATAACTGCTTCGTGTATACGTTTTCAAAGCATCCCCAATTACTTTTTCCGCTTCACCATTATTATAGGCATTAGCAGTATCGAAAAAGTTTATACCTAGATCATAGGCTTTATGAACACATGCCTTCGCAGTTTCCGCTTCTGTTGCCGTACCATATGTAAGCCAGCTGCCAAGCCCAATTTCACTAACCTTTAATCCGCTCGTGCCAAGTCTTCTATATTTCATGCCCATGCTCCAATCGCTCCTCTTATTATATTTCGGCTAACTTCATTAAGAGTGTATAGGAGTTCGTAATTAAATTAAAGTAGTGAATATTTCTTCATTTTATTATCTAGAATATATATACTATACTTATGTTTAGTAGGAAACGGAAAGGAGTTTATTCATTTGAGCTTACAAAATTACATACCAAAGGAACCTATTCATATTGAATGCAACGTTGAAAAAACACTAGATGTGATAGGCGGAAAATGGTCTTTTTTGGTGCTGCGGGAGCTGTTTTGCGGTACTAGAAGATTCGGAGAGCTACAAAAGCTTATTCCTGCTGTCAGTCCTCGCGCGCTAACAAGCACGCTTCGTCATCTCGAGGATAAGGGCGTGCTTGAGCGCAAGGTTTTTCCAACAGTGCCAGTAACAGTCGAATATACATTGACACCAAAAGGCGAGGATCTACATCATATTTTAAAAGAAATGAAGCTGTGGTCAGCTAGATGGACTTAAACTATTTTTTCGGCAAAGGCGATTCAACAAGAGCATTATAACCAGCTTGAAATCGATCCCTAGCTGTCTGATAAATGCGGCGATCACTTTCATTCCGCGACAATCTCTCTAGGCGGGCTAGCTCCGCCTGAAATTGCTCCATCAGCATGGACACTCGATCTCCTGGCTTCGGTTGCGTATTATTGGGTTGATGATTAAGATCACCCGTTTGCAACAGGAGTTCTCCATTGCTGTCAATCTGAGCGAAAAACACTTCTTCCTCTTTCAAATTCCTTTTTTTCAACTCATGCTTAAGCCAGTTCCGATCATAACCAGCTTCCTGAAGAACCTTGTCTTGAATATCACCATCCATCATGATCGTCTGAGCCGCACGTTCCTCAGGGAGTTTCCACCCAAGAAGATCAGCTGTGATCGGTTGATATTCCTTCTTCAGCATGACATTCACTTCACCGCTTGCTTCCATAACAGCAAATTCAACATCTGCAACGCGATAAACATCCTTCTTTCTCAGCTGTTCAAGCATTTCATCCAAGGTTAAGCGTTCTTTGTGCAAATTTTTCTTAAGCAATTGACCATCCTGAATCAATACCGTCGCTTTCCCATCAACTACATCTCTAAATTTTCTGCTTTTCATCGTAGCAAATTCCATACCGACAGAAACACTAACCCAAACAGCCAGTGAGACGATCCCTAAATACCATAGATTATCGAGATCTAGTGAAACATAAGCAGCAATATTACCAATGGATATACCTGTTATATATTCGAACAATGACAACTGAGATATTTGACGCTTTCCTAGAACTTTCGTGAGCGCAAATAAAATAACGATTGCTGCTAATGTCCGAAGTACAATTTCTAACCAACTTGGCATATGTATCCCCCCTTTCGTACACATAGCGTGTCCAAAATCAAAAATTACATTCTTTTTCAATATCATGTTGCTTTTTCAAAATATATGTAGTATGATAATAGGAATGTATGATATTTAACCCCACATAATCCCCATTAAGATTCAATGTACTCCTCAGATTTTGATTTCTTTGCTGTTAATTCCAAATCATGTTTCGTGCAGTATTTCTGATTCACACTGGCGCGGTCATCGGAGCCGCGAGGACGGAAGAGAGGTAGGGCTTTCGTTGTTTTAGGATGCAAGTTTTTGGGCAACTTGGTACACATGCTGTTTGATGTTAACAAGGGGATTCTACACGGCCTTTCGATAAGAAGAGGTCCGGTTAAATATACGATACAAATAAGGGCTGTCTAGTAGGCGTATTTATACGCTTTACCAGGCAGCCCTATCCAATTTCCAGCCTCTTATTTCAAAAGCCTTCCTATTCCTCGTAAATCATTTTTCTCGTCATTCCGCCGTCAATCGTCATATGTGTGCCCGTTACAAAGTCATTGCTTGGATCCGTCAAAAAAAGACATGCCCGTGCAATATCCTCTGGTTTGCCGACACGTCCCGCTGGATGCTGACTATGATCGTCAGAGCGCAGCTTGCTATAGTCTCCATTTTCAATCCAGCCCGGACAGATCGCGTTGACTGTAATTTGATCCTCACCCAGTGAGACAGCCAGTGCATGCGTAAGTGAAAGAATGCCTCCCTTTGAGGCAGCATAAGCTTCTGAATTACGCTCGGACATCAAGGCTCTAGTGGATGAAATATTTACAATAGCTCCTCCACCCGACTTACGCATGAGCTTTGCAGCCTCACGAGAGCAAACAAAAGTGCCTCTTAGATTTGTATTGATTACACTGTCCCATTCCTCAATCGACAGCTCGAGTGGTGACTTCCAAATGCCAAATCCAGCATTGTTTATAACAATATCCAATCCCTCAACCATTGTTTCTATATCCTGCAACAACTGAACAACCTCATCTGGCTTGCTCATATCTACGACAAAGGACAGGGAATCGAAGCCTAGATCCTGCAAAAGCTCCGCTGTTTCCTCCAGCCCATCCTCATTCCGATCAACAATGACCGGCAATGCACCAGCCTCGGCATACGCTTTAGCGATTACTCGTCCTATTCCTCCGCCTGCTCCTGTAACGAGCACTATTTTTTCAGCAAAATGACTATTCACTTTTTTTCCTCCGTTCTTTTATTCCTGACATGATACCATTATACTATAGGCACATCTCATTACTTAAACAGAGATAGCGAATCTAGAATCCAATCCCGTCCCAACCACTATATTTTAAGTAAAGTAGGTTTCATTAAATGACCATGAACGAACAAACCCACTACCGTTTTAGCGAGGCGCCCATTTGGGAGCTGCAGCGAGCATATTTCGAAGAACAAGGGATTAAAGCATGGCAAAATGAAGATGTCCCGCAGTACATTACGAGTAACCCTACGATTGCGCACGCTTATGCGGAAATGATATTTGGATTTCTTCAAGACAGAGCTAGAATGGGTTTTACAGTTGAACCCGTAACCATCCTTGAGCTTGGAGCTGGCTCCGGCAGACTTGCCTTTCATGTACTGAAGGAACTATGCCAGTTGATTGAGTATGCAGGCATTTCTCTCCCTACATTCCGCTATGTCATGAGTGATTTAGCTTCAAAAAACATTGCCTATTGGCAGGAGCACCGCAGCTTGAAGCCTTATGTAGAGCAAGGAATATTAGATTTTGCTGTATTTGATGCTGTACTTGATACAGAACTAAGCTTGTCACAATCCGGTGATTGCATACGTCCTGGAGATTTGAGACAGCCGCTTCTCCTTATCGCTAATTACTTTTTTGATAGTATTCCGCAAGAGCTCATATATGTGGATGAGGGCAAAATATTTGAATGCAGAGTTTCATTTCATTTTCCCGAGCAAGCTGCCAATCTCGGTGCATCCGAGGTTTTGGAGCAGCTAACGCCAGAATATCACTACCATAGAGCAGAGCATTACGAGCAAGAGAGCTACCCATATCGTCATGTTATTGATGTCTATCGAAATAAGCTTGAGGATTCCCACATCCTATTTCCTATTATCGGACTCTCATGCTTAGAGCGGCTAAATCGGCTGTCACAAGCAGGCTTTCTTCTTCTTACTGCAGACAAGGGTGATCATCGTTTGGAAAATTGGGAGTTTGCCGAGCCTCCGATGCTTATTCACCATGGAAGCTTTTCCTTAACGGCAAACTATCATGCGATTCAACATACCTTTGAGCAAAAGGGAGCGCACTCCCTCTTTAGCGCTCATCACTACAAAAACTTAAATGTAGGTTGTATCTTAATGCTGCAAGATCCTCTCCACTATACTCATACCCGCCTAGCTTATCGCAGATTTGTAGACCGCTTTGGACCAGATGATTTCTTCAGCATAAAAGAGTGGTTCGATGAGCATCTGGAACAACTGCGGCTTGCCCAAATTCTGTCCTTTTGGAGAATGGGCGGCTATGATGCACAATTATTCATCCAAAGCGCAAAGCGCATCTCTGAGCTTCTTCCAGTTAGCGGCGATGAAGAGATGGATGATATTCGGCAGGGTATAAAGCAAATGTGGGCTAGTTATTATCCTATGGAGGAGAAGCATGACATCGCTCTAGACTGTGGTAGGCTATTATTCCAAATGGATATGTTCTCAGAAGCACTCGCATATTTTGAACTTTCGCTTCAGGATTATGAAGCTGATGCCGATTTGCTATATAATATGGCGATATGCAGCTATGAAATAGCCATTGCAGATGATGCATTTGATAATGAGGATGACTACGAGGATATGGATGAGGATGCTGAAAATGAAGCCCCTATAGAAGCTGATGACGAAGCCTCCAAATATTTTTCTTCATTAATATATGCAAATAAAGCATTAGCATTGGAGCCCTCACATGAAGGCGCTTTGTCACTACTTGCGATTTTGAAAGATGACGAGGTTCTGGACGAGAACTAGAGCCTGTTCGTTAATAGTGAGATTACAGTCCTGGTTTAACGATGCGAATACCTTAACTGAATGAAGTTAGGGTACTCGCGTTTGCTGGGCTTACCGCTCCTGCTCGGTTTTTCCGTTCCACGCTTCGGCTGGTTTGTTTCGTTTAACACTACTGCTCAAGTGTTTCGTTCCCCGCTCCTGCTCGGTTGTTTCGCTCTACTTTCCTGCTCTGTTCTTTCCATCCACACTACTGCTCGGTTGTTTCGCTACCTGCTTCTTCAGCTGCGTTGTTTCGTTCTACATCTCTGCTGGGGTGCTTCGTTCTATGCTTCCATTCACCGCTTCTGCTCGGTTGTTTCGTTCCCTGCTTCTACTGGTTCGTTTATTTCCACACTTCTGCTGATTTGTTTCGTTCTACGTTTCTGCTCGGTTGTTTCGTTCCACACTCCTGCTTGGTTGTTTCGCTACCTGCTTCTTCAGCTGCGTTGTTTCGTTCTACATCTCTGCTGGGGTGCTTCGTCCTATGCTTCCGCTTGGTTGTTTCGTTCCCTGCTTCTACTGGTTCGTTTCGTTCCACACTTCTGCTGGTTTGTTTCGTCCTACGTTTCTGTTCGGTTCTTTCGTTCCATGCTCCTGCTCGGTTCTTTCGTTCCACGCTCCTGCTCGGTTCTTTCGTCCTACGTTTCTACTAGGTTCTTTCGTTCCACGTTCCTGCTCCGTTCTTTCGTTCCTCACTTCTGCTGATTTGTTTCGATCCCCGCTTCTTCTGGTTTGTTTCGTTCCCCGTTTCTGCTCGGTTTGTTACGTTCTACGTTTCTGCTCGGTTGCTTCATTCACCGTTTCTGATGCTTGATTCGTTTTCTATCTTCATTACTCAAACCTTGATTCAATTCTAATACGTACTATAGTCATACCACCATTTAGCTTCATTAATTGAAACTAAAGACCCAAAAAAACTAGAAAAGCAGCTGTTAGTTTCAATTTCTGATCTTAAAGCATCTAAGTTGCTCCTAGTTTATTAAACAATGCCCGTCTAATTTCAATTTCTGAAACTCGCACGTTATATTAACCAATCTTTAATGAAATAACATCAAATAATGATGTTAATTCCACTCTAATCCCAATCAATTCCCCCACTCAGTACAAACAATCCTGTTCCACTAACCCTGAGTTACACTACTGTGACCGAACCGTGACAAATCAGTAAACAATAGGATCAGCAACTGTGATTTTTTTCACAATAACCCTTGTGTATTCAATCCACAGAGTATATCATAATAAATAAGAAGTGAATGTGATTTATTTCACATAGGTTGAGTTATAAATCTTAATTGTTTGTTTTCTACGTCCTACCGATCATTCATTTTTCATGATCAACCGTTTATTTTTCATAGCTCATTTATGAAAGCTGATTCTCTATTATCACTGATTGGTTTAACGTATTTCCTTCAGTTTTTCGTTAAGTTTTTCTTTAACGTATTTCCTTCAGTTTTTCGTTAAGTTTTTCGTTAACGTATTTCCTTCGGTTATTCGTTAAGTTTTTCATTCGGTTCAGTTTTTCGTTCAGTATTAATTTGCATTCCCTTCAGCACCCTGTTATCACTTGTCGATTTAATTTGTATCTAGCTTCATCGCGGTACAGTCGTTTAATTTTTTGAAAGTTACTCGCATTATAGTTTGTGAATTAATTCACTTAATCACACGGTAGGGAGCAGCTGCCCCAAACAGCTAAAAGCTCTTTGCTTAACTTACAGGAGGCGCTCAAAATGACAATGAAAATAGCTGTTATAGGTTGTACTCATGCTGGAACTGCTGCAATTAAAGAGATAGCAAAACAATATCCGGATGCTCAAATTACGGTTTATGAACGAAATGATAATATCTCGTTTCTGTCGTGCGGTATAGCACTGCATGTCGGCGGTGTTGTGAAGAACGCAGAGCAGTTATTCTATGCTACTCCCGATGAGCTGGCTGAGCTTGGCGTAAAGACAAACATGCGCCATGATGTGCTGGACATTGATACCGATGCGAAGACACTTCTCGTCCGCAACCTCGCAACGGGTGAACAATTTACGGATACCTTCGATAAACTTGTCCTAACGACCGGCTCATGGCCGATCATTCCTCAAATGGACGGCATCGATCTTGAAAATATTTTGCTATGCAAAAACTATGCACACTCGAAAACGATTATTGAAAAAGCCAAAGGAGCGAATCGCATCGCAGTTATTGGTGCAGGCTATATCGGAATAGAACTCGTAGAAGCCTTCGAACAGCTTGGCAAGCAAGTCACATTAATTGACAATATGGAACGCATTTTATATAAATATTTGGATCGTGAGTTTACTGATTTGACTGAACAGGCACTACTCGACAAGGGAATCACGATCGCAACTGGTCAGACAGTTACTTCATTCGCTGGCAGCGAGGGTCGTGTAACAACAGTCATTACGACCGAAGGCGAATATGAAGCTGATCTCGTTGTTCTCTGCATAGGCTTCCGTCCTAATACGGAGCTGCTTAAAGGTCAGGTCGATATGCTTCCAAATGGAGCAATTATCGTGGATGAATATATGAGAACCAGTAAGCCGGATATCTTTGCTGCAGGTGACAGTTGTGCGGTTCATTATAATCCAACTGGTCAAAATGCTTACATCCCGCTCGCAACAAACGCTGTTCGAATGGGCACACTCGTAGCCAAAAACCTACTTAAACCGACTGTCAGATATTTAGGTACGCAAGGAACTTCGGGCATAAAAATCTATGACTACAATATAGCATCGACTGGTTTAAACGAAACTGCTGCATTAGCCGCAGGAATGAATGTGAAAAGTATCACAATCAAAGATAATTATCGTCCAGAGTTTATGCCTACCTTTGAGCAGGTCATATTAAAGGTTGTCTATGAGGCAGAAACGCGCAGAATTATTGGCGCTCAAGTGTTATCGAAGGTTGATATGACTCAGTCGATCAATACGCTCTCGGTCTGCATTCAGAACAGCATGACGATGGAGGAACTAAGCTTTGTTGATTTCTTCTTCCAGCCGCATTACAACAAGCCTTGGAACCTGCTGAACCAAGCTGGGCTTCAAGCGATTTAATAACTATTTCCGATAGAATATGTCCCTTGATCAAAAATCTTGCTCTCTCATAAATAAACAAAAAGCCAGCGTCTAAGCGCTGGCTTTTTGACTCGAGGTCTTATCCTCAATCCTACTGCGTATCAGCAGGAGGTGTTCCGAAATCCGGAAGCTCATCACTCCATGTAAATACTTTAGCACGCGCATGACGGTTCGGATCAAATAGAGGGTCCCCTATAATTTCCTTGTAGCTGCGAGCGTGATAGATCAAAATATCCTGCTCTCCATCTTCAGATACCGTGAAGCTATTATGTCCAGGCCCGTATTGACTGTTTTCCGGACAGCTTGTGAAGACCGGAGTCTGTGACTTTACCCATGATTTCGGATCAAGCAAATCAGCCGTCTCCGAAGCAATGAGCAAGCCCATTGCATAGTTATGGTCGGTCGCGCTGCCGGAATAGGTCATATAAATTTTCCCGTTTCGCTTCAGCACTGCTGCACCTTCGTTAACCATGTAGCCAATGTTTTCCCAATCAAACTCCGGTTTTGTAATGAGCACCTGCTTGCTTTTCAGCGTCCACGGATTGCTCATTGAGGCGATATATAAATTCGAATTTCCTTTAATCGCAGGGTCTTGCTGCGCCCATACCAAATACTGCTCACCTTCATGCTCAAAGCTTGTGGCATCCAGGGAGAAGGAATCCCAATCCGTAATAATTTGCCCCTTCTCTTCCCACTGTCCTTCAAGCGGATTTGCAGAAGCATTCTCGATTACATACATCCGGTGTGTGAATGGCGAATCACTTCTACCCGCAGCGAAGTATACATACCATTTTCCACCGACAAAATGGAGCTCTGGCGCCCAGATATTTTTGCTCATTGGACCAGTCTCATGCTGATGCCATACAATGATCTTTTCCGCATCTGTAAGTCCTGCTATCGTTTTGGATCTTCTAATCTCAATACAATCGTACGCTGGTACGGAACCTGTAAAATAATAATAGCCGTCTGTATGCTTATACACCCAAGGATCGGCCCTTTGCTCTACTAATGGATTACGCAGTCCTGTCTGCGAATGCATGGATGTCTGTGTGTTCATGGTTACTCTCAATCCTCCAAATAAATATTCTATATAGTTTTCTTATTTTAAAAATCCAAGCTAAAATGAATAAAATGTGTTCCGATAAAATGATTTGGCAATCCAACTGTTTCCATATAAAATGTAAATAGCAATCAAAAGATAGCGCTTTAATTATCAAGCTAGCTTCTTTTCTTTTCATTTCCTATAAATTGTAGTCATGTAAAACTAATCGAGCGGAGTGAAAGCATGAAGATTGATATTTCAGATACCCATTTACCTATTTATGAGGCACTAGCCAGTGATGTTAGGTTGAAAATCATTCAACTGCTCGCACAGCAAGAGATGAATATTAAGGATCTCGCACAAGCATTAGAATTAAGCAGTCCCATTATGACGATGCATGTCAAAAAGCTGGAAAAGGCTGGTTTAATCAGCTCAGAAATGGTCGCCAGCAGCGGTGGTACCAAAAAAATGTGCAAGTTGATAACCGATTCGATTCTCATTGACTTTCCATCCAAATCACGGCCAGCTCTTCGCACTTATCATGAATCCATCATATCTGTCGGACATTATACAGATTTCGAAATTGAACCGACTTGCGGACTTGCCACTACCGCAAAGGTTATCGGCATGTTCGATGAACCGCGCTTTTTTCTAGATGGGGATCGTATTCATGCGAAAATATTATGGTTCAGCAGCGGCTTCATAGAATATAAGGTCGCTAACTTTTTATTGAAGGTTGAAAAACCAACAGAGCTTGAGATTTCCTTCGAAATCTCATCCGAGGCCCCTTTTGCCAACGAAAACTGGCCATCCGACATTTCGTTCTATTTGAACGGTACAAAAGTCGGCATTTGGACAAGTCCCGGAGACTTCGGCGGCAAACGCGGAAAGTTCACGCCCGACTGGTGGTGGGATGAGATTAACCAGTACGGTTTACTGAAAGTACTGAAGATTACGAATAATGGAACCTTCATCGACGGTCAGAAAATTTCCGAGGTGACCCTAGATCAAGTTGATATATTGAAAAAACAATGGAAATTCCGAATCGCCGTTGAGGAAGACGCCGAGAATGTTGGCGGTGTCACCCTATTTGGTTCCGGATTTGGAAACTATAATCAAGATATTATTTTCAAGCTGTATTATGAAAGAATTGAGTAGAGGATACAGACATAGCCGTATCTCTCTTATCTCGCTTCCTCATTTGGACTTCAGACGATAGATAGTAATCGATTCTTTTGGAAGCTGAAGCTCAAAATGATTCGATAATCCATCAACAACTTGCTCCGTTGGCTTCACAGCTGTAGGCTCTGCAAACGAATTTTCCGCACTTGCGTCTCCTTGAAGAGACAGCTTCGTTCCTTGCAGAGCCGAGGTTATCCCATCCAGCTGAACAGTCACAAGCAGATCATGCTTAGCTGCATTGACGACCTTCAAAATCAAGTCTCCACTTTCCTGATCCTTGCCCGCTATGAAATAAAAAGGCTTCTCAATCTGTGTTCCACCGCGGCCGGCTTCGTAGAATTCACCATTTCGCAAACCAACCTTAGCTGGCAGCACACTGGTTGCAACATGATTGCCGAACATTTGCTGCACATAATAATTCGGAGTGCCGTATACCTCCGAGTTATTGAACCAGATCAAGTCAGGCGCCCATTGACTATACCCCTCTTTACCAAACAAAGGAGCGTATGATGCCATCGCCACCACATCAGAATTACGTTCAAGACCGATCATATATGCCGCTTCTGCAAGCGCCGAACTGAAATTATTAGCCCTTTTGCCGTTATGGGCTGCATATTCCCCAACAAACACACGCGGACCATTACGATCATAATTGTCATATCGATTCGAGTTGTTTAGAAACCAATCAGGATTCATATAGTAGTGCTCATCTACGATATCAGTAGGCTGGGTTTGCTGCCAGCGCCATGCATCATCAAAGATCGCACCTGCTGGTGACGGTCCTGCTGAAGCAATCAGTTCTATATCGGGATAACGCTCTTTTATAGCCGCTTGAAACTGTTCGAATCTAGTAAAATAATTTACTCCCCAATGCTCATTTCCGATTGCTAGATACTGAAGTCCAAATGGCTCAGCGTGGCCGTTTTTCGCTCGCTTTGCTCCCCATTCGGTTGCAACGGAACCATTCGCATATTCAATGAGATCAAGCGCATCTTTGATATAAGAGTCCAATTCATCCATGGAAGCTACATCAGATTGACGGAATTGGTCACCCATTCCAGCATTAACGACAGGCAGCGGTTCTGCTCCCAAATCCTCACTTAGCTGAAAATACTCATGAAAACCAAGTCCGTAGCTTTGATAATACGGCGTTGTTAGCGCGCCGCCGCCCCACATATTTGAATTTTGTTTTCTCTCTGCAGGATCCCCGATAGAATCCTTCCAGTTATAACGATTGTCGATACCGTCTCCACCAACAATACTGCCGCCTGGAAACCGGATAAAAGATGGTTGCAAGTCTGCAAGCATTTGAACAAGATCTGCGCGAAGACCGCCTGGCCTATTCATCCACGTTGACTGCGGGAACAAGGAGATCATATCAACATCAATCTCACCAACACCTGTAGCACTCACAACAAGTCGTCCATTCAACGCATCCGCTGAAGCCGTTATCGTTGCAGACAGCTTATTGAAGTCCGTTCCGACACCAGTTACCGATGCTTCACCTAGATGAACACCGCCTTCACCCTCCAAATAAATACGAAGATTAGGCACGGTTCCACTGACACTTCTGGCATATAGGGAGAAATCATAGGTCTCGCCCTGCTTCAGTGCCAAACCGCCAAAACCACTATTAACGATAGCGAACTCATCACCTTTTGCCGGTGCGTTTACCTTCATCGTTAAGTAATGGGGATTATTAGGATAAAGTGATGCCTTATCGCGAACCTCTATCGTCCCTTCGCCTCCGCCAGTAATATGCGTAGTCCAATTCCAGAGGGCGTTCGAAAATTCGAATGATCGGTTTTCAACCAGTTCCGCATATACACCGCCATCACCAGCAAAGTTAATATCCTCGAAGAAAATACCGTACAAAGTATCGCTTACCGGAGCGCCGAATCCATCTGCATCAACCGCAATGTCATAATCTGCAGCTCCTTCTTCCCATACCTGTAGCGGAATAGATTTCTCTCCAGATCTTTTCCCTTTACTAAACTTAGCGGTTACGTTTACCGTCTGGTCACCTGCTCCGCTCGCTGGTCTCTTAACGACGCCTTCCTCGTTAACCGTGTCCGTGTTATCGGAAGTCCACGAAATGGTTGAGCCGCCTGGGCCAACCTTTGGCAGCGTCAACGAAGCTACAACCCGATCACTATCATCAATTGAAAGCCAATCAGCTGCGAAAGCGATAATTTCCTCATCACTCATACCATCCGCCAACTGATCTGCGATCTCATCGGCCGATAGTACTCGGTTATACAACCGCACTTCATCCACTTGACCTGTTAAATATGGATCGACGTCAAATTGCGATTTTCCGATAAAATTGCCAGTCGTACCCGCCAAATCACTTGGCTTAATCGACAGCTCTTCATTTCGGGCAACCTCATGTCCATTCAAATACAAAATGCCTGCATTGCCCGACCATGCAAAGGCTACATGCGTCCAGCTACCCTCTGGAAACTCAACGGCGCTGTCAATGAACTGTTCGCCTCCGCCGTTTTTGATTGCCACTTTCATCTTGCCGGTTTCCGACATAGGTGTTAGAAATAGATAGCGATCTGTACCATTGCCAAAATCGAATATGCGCTGCCACGTACGAAGATCATGCAGATTCACCCATGCGGATAATGTTAGCTCATCTAATCCATTCAGAACGGCGGTCGGCATTTCAGCGTAGGCATTAATCCCATCCAGCTCATATCCACCGCCGAATCTGCCTTCGCTTACAAGCAATCCGCCATTCAATATTGCTGGATTGTCATTTCCCGTCATATCCATCGCTTCGCCGGAAGTTGGATTCGATTTCCCCAGCTCCTCACCGTCAAAGGAATATCGAAGCACTAGCGATTCAGCAGCTGCTGAATTCAACTGGTCAGCTTCATCTTTCTCTTTCTGCGGTTTTGTGAGAAGCAGCAGCCAGACGGCTGCCCCAACTACAAGGAGAGCGATTAAGACATAGAGCATAGCTAAACGTTTATGTTTCAAGCTGCACCTCTTTCTTCAAAGCAAGGCGCATCCATCTGCTATTCACCTGCGATACCGGAACGCTCTACGCTTTCTACAAAATAACGCTGAGTGAACATATACAGGATAAGCACAGGCAAAATCGTCAGCATAACGCCCGCCATAACTTGGTTTTGAAGCGTTGGCGCCATCCCAAGCGTTCCAGCCGATACGGAGCTGGACGCTTGCTGCAAATCTAAATTCGCATTACCGTTGAAGAAGGCCATATTTTGAGCTAAGTTAAAATACTCTGGAACGAGCAAATACATATTAGGCTCAAACAAGTCATTCCAATGCCAGACGACCGAGAATAAGAAGACGACCAGCATAGCAGGCTTGGCAAGCGGAAACATGATACTCCAATATGTGCGGAATGCGCCCGCGCCATCGATGCGCGCTGCTTCCTCAAGCACATTTGGAAGAGTACGATAAAATTGAATGAAAATAAGAACGAATAACGAGCCCTTCAGACCATGTCCCAGCAGCGCCGGCACGACAAATGGCAAATGTGTATTTACCCAGCCAATATCAAGGAAAAACTTGAATAATGGCACGACGATAGTCTGAGGCGGAACAAGAAATGTAAATACGACTAGGGCTAGAAAAAGAGCTTGCCCCGGAAAGCGAAAGCGTGCAAAGCCGTAACCGACTATGGAGCAGCTGACCACTTGAAGCATCGCGCTTCCGAATGAAATAATCGTACTATTCAGCAGTCCCGGCCAAAAATTGATTTGATCCATCGCGATGGAATAGTTTCGCAAGCTGAATTGCTTAGGAATCCATTGAATGGTCGCATCTGCTACATCCTCAGGCCTCATGAGCGATTTGGAAACCATGTAAAGCAGCGGAAAAACGAATACGAATGCCAAGCTAAGGATTACCAGATAAAAGAAGATGCTTCCGATAATACCCCTTCCTCGCTTAACCCATGTTACTTTCCAAGCCGCCTCTGCCTTGCCTTGCAGATCGGTATATTTTTGTTGAACGCCACTTGTTGAATTCATAGCCTCTACCCCCTGCCTTCGGTCGCTGATAAGCTTCTGCGGAAGAATAAGAAGACTATCGCAAGCACAATCGATATGACAACAAAATAAATCCAGCCCAGTGCAGAACCGTACGCGTAGTTATTGGAGTTAAATACAGTTTTGATGATGTAGTCCATAACTAGGTTATCTGTCTTTGTGAAGGAATTAACGATACTGAAGAGCGTATTTACAAATAACATGGGCATAATCATCGGGAATGTAATTTTCCAGAAGCTCTCCCATTTTGTTGCTCCGTCACATCTTGCCGCTTCATATAGCGACGGTGATATCGTCTGCAAGCCTGCAATAAATATTAGAATTTGCACGCCTGAATCCCACATGACCATCGTCAGTGACTCAGCATACATCAGAACATCCTCAAGAAGATCTTCCGGAATGAACATGCTCAGCTTGCCGAATAGATCATTTTGAGCAAAGATCGGCAGATTTGCCGCTCCTTGCTCCAGCAACTCACGTAAAATCGCGCCTGATGCGATGATTACCGGCAAGAAGAATATGCCGCGAAACAGCGTTCTGCCACGAAAATTACGATTAAGCAGCAATGCGCTTATCATGGAGAAGATAAGAATAAGCGGAACCTGCGTCACCATTGACGTTAATGTCTCTTTCAATAAAGGGAAGAAGTCAATATCTGTTGTAAACGCTGCACGATAATGCTCTAAGCCTGCATATGTGGCCTGAAGGCCCTCTTTGGAGCCTTCCAGGTTATTTACTGAATAATAGAGAGACATACCTAATGGAATTACCATGAATACTAAGAAACCAACGAGCCAGATGGAAATGAACGAATAACCTTCAAGGATGTGACGGCCTCTCATGGAGAGTCCAAATTTTTTGCCCATGTTCATTTCCCTCCATTCTGCATAACGTAACCTGCTGCTGGTACAGAGACGCCGTCAACAGCAGCTGCTGCTGCTCCATAATTGACGATAACCTTCGTTCCGTTCGCATAGGTTGTGCGGAATACGTTATTTCCAAGTATTTCATGATCCGTAATGGATTGATTCATAATCGCTGTATAGATCTCTTGAAGTCCCTCATACTGCTTAACCGTTACATCAATCCATGATGTATATTGCGAGCTCCACAAGCGATCCTCCATCGTTCTTTGAAGATTCGAAGTCGCCTCATAAGTCAATTCAAGACTTGGCAATGCACCATACTCAACCATACGAAGCAGCTCATTTTGAGAATCATTTTGTAGATTAATAGGAGAAGCAGAGTAAGGAACTAGACCGTGCAGCGCAATTTGATAGAAAGGAACAGTCTCATCATTATAGATAAAATGACTAGAATCCATCGGTGCATTACTTATGCCGTCAACATGACCAAGCATATAAGCAAAGCCGTAATCAACGGACGCGCTTCCCGTTGCCTCTTTTATTGCATCTGTAGCGCCTACCCATGCAGCTGCGGTTTCATCACGCGTTGTAGGTGACTTCTTATCGAGGTCAGAGTACAGCGTTTCGCCCCAATAAGCTAAATGCACACCGGAGATACCCAGCTTCGCATAATCCTTCAGCTCTTTGTTCAAGTGCTTGCTGATGACGCGCTCAGGCTTCATCCAATAATACATACGATAGTCATCATTCCATCTGCCGCCAAGCGTATAATCCGTACTTACAGCAACTTCACGATCCATGCCGCGAATGGCGTCTTTCTTCTTTTTCATGCCGTCGCTTTCATTGAAGATTCGCGCATAGTTAGCTTCCAAATAAAGCGACACACCTTTATTTGCGGCATATGCAGCGAGCTCTTTCAGGTCCTTGGCCCCGCCTAGCTTCTTCTCGACCGGAAAATGATCAGGCTGATCGCCGTACAAGCCGCCATCTGACCAACCAGTGAACGTAAGCTCAAGGTTTTTGATTCCTTTTTCCTGAAAAGCATCAATGATTTCTTGCGCTTGATCGAAGGTAGTCATGGATATAAATGTTTTCCCAAGCACTTCGTCACGTAAAATACCGCCTAGCAGCTTTACCTTAACTGGGACCGTATCCTGCGTGATTGGCTTAACGCCTTGCTCGGTTTGCAAGTAGTTTCCATACGCTTGCGCCATACCTACGTAATCTGCTTGCTCATCCTGCAGCAATAAATAACGTGTCTGACGATCACCCTTTATCCAATCTCCTTGGAAGAATGGAATCTCGCCCGATGTTCCAATAAAGATGACATCATTCCAACGATATACAAATTCAGTAGATGTTCGATAGTAAGAAATAGCACGAATACCTGAAGGCGTACCGTTTATTTTGGCATCGTATTGCCCCTCCGTAACGATACCAAGCGAGCCTACGCCATTGCGGTAGTTACCGAATACCGGCAGTGCAATTTTCTCTTTTGGAGCCAGACGCTGTCTCCATACCTCATCGTATATCTTATTATTTTGCGAAACATAAACAGGATCTGCTCCATAAATCATTTCTGAATAGCCGGAGAAATACTGTGGATGGCTAGTTGTGTATTTCATTAGCGCACCAGAGCCGTCTGGCAAGAAAATAGCTCCTTCATCCGTTTCCTCAGCTGCATTCCAGAAAGGAAGCGGTTCAATGCTTACGAATTTCGCTTTGCCAGATTCCTTAATCGAATCTTGCGGAATCGTGATTTCAAACCCATCTGCCTTCAATCGATATTCGATTGCGAACTCGAGCTCTTCCTTAACGAATAGGAACGTTACCTTTGCACCATTCTCGATCGTCTCGATTTTGAGCTTGTTTTCCTTATCCTTTGACAAATAAGTCTGTACGGTATCTGAGCCCTCGGTATACTTTACATGAACGGCAGCGTCCATGTATTTCTTATTGTTGGGCATTGTCGTACGAGGAAGCCGCGGTGTACCCAGCCACTCTTTCCCTGTTTTCTTATCCACAAGCCGAATGTTTCCGGTTTTGTCATCGATATACATGGTATAGCTGTCATTTGCCGCAATTTCCTTCACTGCAGATACGTCATACAGTTTTACCTCTTCCTGATCCCCTGCACCTTCAGCAGCTGAATCCTCAGTCTCTGCAACGACTGCCTCATCCGCTTGCTCCACTTCCGCAGCCGTTGTCTCCGTATCGGGAGCGGCATCATCGCTGCTCTCTGTCGTGCTGATGTCCGTATCTTTCTCCGCTAGCACTAGGATGCTGCCTTCCCCGGTCCCGAAGTGAGGGAATATGCTGACAACGAGCAGCAAAGCCGCGATAATTAGCCATTTCCGTTGTTTCCTCATCTCGTCCACCTACCTTCGGAAGTTTACTTCTTTGAACATATCGAACACAAAATTAAAGAGCTGATTGATCAGACCAAACAGCATGATTCCTACAAACCAAATGATTAAGATGCCTGCGACGCTGAGCAGCGTAATCCAAATCATTTTCATAATTTCAAAGTCATGAACGATTCTAACTTTCAGCAATAGCAGCCAAGCCACCCAATAAATCGTTACATTCAAGAGAGTGGTGTATATAGAGCTCTCATCCAGCGCCAAAATATTCGTTAGCAAGGTAATGGGAATAATGAAAACCGCGTAAGGCACCAGCGCAAACGCGCTTCCGACAAACACTTCCTTGAACTTTCCTTCCCCTTCAAGAATCGCACTGACACCCCAATTGGATATCGTCCAAGTCACCAATGGAACGACCATCCAAATGAGCTCATTCAAGAATGAAATTTCATACGGCTCTCTCGTTTCATAGGCATAGCCTGTTATGAGAATGGCAACCATTCTCGCGATGTAAGCTAGAGCAATAATGAACAAGGCCTGCGACCATTTAACACGACCCGGCTCTTGTATGTCGTTGAAGAAATCAATCGGGTGAACAATCACCTGACGCATCAATCTAAAGGTTGCGATCATGGGACACCCCTTTCTTAATCTGAGCCGTTCTAGCCGCATTTCGCGCTGCCAGCATGACCCACACTCTTCTCCATAAGAAAGGAATGATATAACGAAGAGCGATAATGATAATAACAATAATGAGGCATATCCAAGCAAAATTAGCTCTTATATATTCCTTCCGGTACTCCTTGAATGCAACGGAATAATCATAACGTGATCTTGCGAGCTCAAAATAGTTCATCGCCTCTTTATAATTTTCAGCCTTATAGAGCGATTTGCCGATAGCCAAGTAAGCAAGATCAAAGTTTGAATTGAAGTGAAGCACTTCATTCCACATGCCTTCGGCTTCTTTGTAGCGACCGTCAACAAATAATCTAGAAGCGTCATGCACCAAATCTGCAAAAGGGGTTGTACGGAATAGATCGATACGATTCCGTCCTTTGTCTACGACATAAACCTTTCCGTCAGGACCCTGATCAAGACTTGAAGGCGTGATGAATAAACCATTCTGATCACCTAAACCTCCAAATACAAACAAGAAGTTTCCGAGCTTGTCGTATTGGTAAACCTTGCTGGTCTGTAGATCAAGCGCCGTAATTACGCCATCTTTATCTACTGCAACGTCAAGAAACGAGGGTACTTGAAAAGGACCTAAGTCATACCGTCCGCCATATCTGCGAGGCACAATATTAAGCGTATCAACACCAACAGGCGAAAGCCGCTTCAATTGATTCATCTCAGTTCCGAGCGTTGATGTATAAATAAAACCTTCTTCATCCTGTACCGCATTCGAAAATTCGAGCGGCTTTACTACGCTTAGCTTAGCCTTCTGCTCATCCGTCGCTATGAGCTTGTTGATCAATCTGCTCCAGCTAAAGCCGACATGATTGGCACCGTAGAAGCCTTTAAAAGCACCTTTTGGATCAATTTGAATGAGACCTTGTGTATTGCCGTCACTCACTACAAACATGTAATTCCGTTTGTCGACAAGCAGCTTTGACGGAGAATAGGAGAAGGTTGCCCCCAAAAGCGGACTGTCCGGCTTGCCATACTGCTTTTGAAATGTACCGTTATTATCAAAAATCGCGATCCGCTGATTTTTGGTATCAGCGACAAAGACGGTGCCATCCCCTTTTACGAACACACCCTTCGGCTCGTTAAGCTTACCGTCGCCTTCCGTATCTCCGATTATGTTGATTACCTCATGTTTGGCATTGATATGCACAATCCGGCTGTTTCCCGTATCAACGACGTAGATCGTACCATCGTCTGCTATAAAGATATCCTCCGGCGCACTGAATGGGCCTGATGACAAATTAAAGCCATCAATAGAGCTATCGTACATATAGCCGTTGATCGAGTGAACATCAGCGCCGAGCTTATTCCTGGTGTAGCCTTCATATGGAACAGCCGCGTGCGTTTGAACCGGCAGAGCCGTAACTAGCATCAGTAAAGCAATAGCTGTACTGACAACGAATCGGAATTTTGAAACCTGCTTCATCCCGGTTGTCCCCCTACTCTTTCAGACCTGAATGCGCCATCGTTTGCAGCACCAAGCGCTGCGTTACGATAAAGACGATAATCGTCGGCACAATCATCAATAAGCTGGCTGCGGCCAACGTTCCCACACGCGCAACAACGCCATATCCGCCGCTTAACGTCTGTATGGCCAGCGGCAATGATTTCATATCCTGATCCGTTGTATAAACCATAGCCGGATATGGATCATTCCAAGCAGATATAAAACTGAACAAAGCAAACGTTGCAATGGCTGGCTTCAGCATCGGTATGACGACAACCCAGAATACTTTCCATTCCGAAGCGCCGTCCATCCGTGCAGCCTCAAGCAGTGCGTCTGGTATTTGACGTAAAAACTGTGTCATAAGAAACATCCCGATCGGAGCTGCCAAATAGGGCAAGATCATAGCCCAGTACGTATTAATAAGTCCGATTTTACTAATGAGTAAGTATTGTGGAATCTGTACAACCAGAGGCGAGAACATAATCGCAAGTACGACCATGTTGAAGATCGCGCCGCGGAAAGGCATATTATGCTTTGCAAGCGGATAAGCCGCCATGGCAGACACAATAATACCGAAGCCAACAATACAAGAGCTGATCAGTAAGCTGTTAAAAATAAATCTGGAGAACGGCACGCTAGTCGTTCCCGTGATAAGCAGCAAATCTCGAAAATTAATCAAAGTTGGATTATTTACGAAAAACCGCGGCGGAAACAGGAACAATTCGCTTGTTGGTTTAAAGGCGGTTGACACCATGTAAACGAGCGGAGCCAGCATTACAAGACCGAACACCGTCAAAAAGAAATATAGGAAAAAACCGCCCCAATCTACTTTCTTGCGTTTCACTAAGCCAGTCATATCGGTTCAGTCCCTTCCTAGCCATTTGAATATGAGACGATTAAGCCCGATCATCATAATGAACAAGACAACGGCAATAGCCGCGGCATAACCCATCTCGAATTTGATAAATGCGTAATCGAATAAATGCGTCAGAATCGTATGTCCGGCATACAACGGACTCGGTAAGCCGACCAATTGCACACTAACATCGAATACGGTAAGCGAGCTTACGACCTGCAATACCGCTCCGAAGAGCAGCTGCGGTTTAACGGAAGGAATCGTAATATAAACAAGCTGCTGCCATCTATATTTGATTCCATCGATCTCGCCCGCTTCATACAGATCCTTTGGTACGTTTTGCAAACCAGCCAAAAAGGCTAGGAAGCCTACGCCCATGGACATCCATAGCGATACGATAATGATGACCGGTACGATAGAGTTAATATTTTGCAAAAATAAATAGGGCTCATCAATAATGCCTAGCTTCGAAGCCAAATAGTTCAGCAAGCCCTTCCGATCACCCGCGAATAGATAGAGCCATACGACCGACATCGCCGTTGCGCTCGTAATCGAAGGCGTGTAGTAGCAAAGGGTATAGAAAAAGCGATATTTTTGCGGTATTTGGCTAATCAGCCAAGCCAGAATAAATGCCATGGCATAACCAACTGGACCTGTAATAAAAGCAAATTTCAACGTGATGCCGATCGCCTTCAGGAAGATGTCATCATCGACGAACAAGAGCCTGTAATTGGATAGTCCAATGAATCTCGGCGGCTCAAGTATGTTGTAGTACGTAAAGCTGAGCACAACCGATGTAATGACAGGCACGATTGTAAACAATGTGAACAAGATGAGGAAAGGAGCGAGAAACAAGTAAGATACCTTGTGTCTCTTCATCTCCTGCCATAGCAATGAAAGCTTGCTCTGCTTGCGGAGGCGCTCCGCTGCTGGTATAGCTGTTGTTGCCGCTGGATCTGTGTTTGTTATCACGGATTGCCGCCTCCTTTTGTCGCTTCTTTCTTGCTGGTTTCATCATTGAGACCGAATTCCTCACGCTTCTTGCGCAATTCCTTATCAATCTCCTTGACGCCTTCCTCTACCGCCTCACGCGGTATTTTACCGTTCAAGACAATTTGGTTCCATACGTTCGCGATATGTCTTGTCGTGTAGTAGCCACCGATGACGACTTCACGCTCTTTGAACCATTCCCACTGCTCTAAAATCGCGTTGATATCTGAGCTTTGCCATGGCATACGCTTAAGCGCCTCGATATTCGCCGTATTCCAACGAGCCTCTACGCCAAGCAGTGCTTCAAGCTCTGAACCAAATCTCTCTTGCGTATCTGCACTGGTCCACCATTTCAAGAACTCCCATGATTGATCCTTCATGTCTGTATCCTTGAAGATCATGCCCGTTTGTGCCAGACCGCCTGTTGAACGATTGATTTGACCGTCATCTTGTTCGATACCCGGCATAGGCTTCATGCCCCACCAGCCAGTAAGCTCTGGTGCTGCCGTTGAAAGAAGAACGTAAGTAGAGTAATCCGCAACACCGATTGGCATTTCACCTGAACGGAAGCGGTTATAGAAATCAGCTTGCTTGGAAATTTTGAAGTTCGTAAATAAACCCGTCCACAGCTTGAACGCTTTCATCGCCTCAGGCGAATCAAGGTTGGAATATTTCCCGTTTTCACGGTAGAACTCGCTGTTTTGTTGGAACAAGAACGGAGCAAATTCATTAATCGCAAGTGCCGGGTTATTTGGCGCATGCGGATAGAAGAAGTCCATACCGTTCTGCTGAAGAATAGGAATCAAATCCATCACTTCTTGCCATGTATCTGGAATATCATCCTCGCTGATGCCTAGCTGCTGCATAATGTCCTTCCGATAGAAGAGCATATTGAAGTTTTGATTTTCCGGAATCGCATAGCTTCCGCCATTGTATTTATACGGAATGAGAGCACCTGGTCTAAAGCGCGCCGCCACATCCTCGTAATCATCGAACTCTTCCAAGTTGACAAGTCCATTACGAACCGCATAATCAATCGGAATCTCACCCTCAACCCCAAGCGCTACGTCAGGTGCAAGACCTGCCGTGCTTGCAAGCAAAAGCACTTGCATTTGCTGCGCAGGGATAACGTTAACGTTCACCTTAATGCCCGTCTCCGTTGTGAAATCCTCATCAATCATTTGCTTGATGATATCTACCCAATCACGTCCCCTTGCCACCCATACATCGAGTACCTGCTCGTCTTCGTAGACGTTGCCGATACCGCCGTAATTTTTGGTGAAGGAGCTTGTAAAGTCATAAAGCATCGTGCCTGTTCTTGCAAACCATCCCGCAGCTGGCTTAGGCCAAGCTGTATCTGGCGATTTGACGATCAAGTAGTCTAGCAGTAGACTTTGCTTGCTGAGACCGTTCACCCATGTTCCAAGCGAAGCCTGCAGATCTGTAAATTGCAGCATTCGTCCTGGAATAGAAGTTGTGTCTTTCGCCATGCTGAGGAGTACGTCGCGCGCCTCGTAAAGCGTGCTCACCTCTGAGCTGCCTTCCTCTACGCCAAGTACGTAAAGACCTTTGATCGTTTCGTCGAAGCTCTTTGCCATCAATTGAAGGCGCGGTACAAGATTTGCTATGTTTTGCTCTAAGCGCCAGTCACCGTTGGGATCGGGATTCGTACCCGTTACCTGAATAACTTCGCGGCCTAGCAATGACATTTTGCGAACCGTGTCGGTTACCGTCTCCAGCAATCCGCCAAGCGCACCAACCTGTACCTCCATGCGAATCGTATGCTTGCCCTTCTCTAAATAATAGAGATAAGGTTCGTTGTTTTCGCTGTCATGTCCGAATTTAGAAATTTGGAATTCAGACTTATACGGGAATGAAATCTCATTCATCTCTTTAAAAGGAAGCTTTCCATCAATCGTGACGGAACGTTCTACCGGCATACCGTTTAGGAACCATTGACCATAACGCGCACCGATTTCATATAAACCGCTCTCCGGCACTTCAACTTCCCATTCTGCCCATTGTCCGCCTGTACGCCAGCTTGCTCCGCCGAACGTGTTGAGTGCAATGGAATCCTTCTTGAACGGCTCCGTTAATGGTTCCCGATCCTCAATACGCTTAAGCGTAGGATCAGACTTCAGTGTCGAAAGCTCAGCTTGTACCTTAATGAGCTGATTCGTTACCTTCTTATATCCCTTTTCTTCATACGTGCTAAGAACCTCGGAATAGGTAGGGGTATGAACAGGTGAATAAATATTAATTTCCCCAATTGCTGCAGGCTCACGTACAGCTTGAAGCCGCATCGTATGCTTGCCTTTCGTTAAATAGAAGCGAAAAGGCTCATATACCTTGCCTTCCGCATCACGGAATTCACGATATTGCCAGCCTAACGTTTCTTCACGCTTCGGATTGAATTCATTGCCTTGATTATCAAACCAAGTTTCTCCAGCTTCCTTCCACATACGCTGGAATTCAAGCTTTTTCGCTTGAAAAAACGGAAAGGCTCCGTCAATTTGAACACTTCGAACAATCGATGAGCGCTTGCCCTCGATTGCGTAGTAGCTCATACCCATTTGATAGTAACCATCCTGAGGCACCTCAAAGGCGTATTCTACCCAGCTGTCCTCGTCAATTAGCGCCAATGATTTTCCCGATTGACCGCCAAGATCCGATTCTACTTTGGTACCTGTCGAACTAATTGCTGAATAATCAATGGACGGCAGCGTGATGCTGAAATCTGTTGAGTCCGCAGCGCCTTGCTCGTTCCAACTATTCACATATTTATTAAAAGACGGCTCCAGCTTATTGCTAGCGTCTTCACCTTCCAAAATGGACGATTCATCAATTCCTGCATCCAGCTGAATTCCAGCCATTGCATCATCGTTGTAGCCCCTTGAATTATTCCACCATAAAAAGAAGCAGATTAATGCGGCAATGACAACCAATGTCACCTTATACTTACTTAGCCAACGAACCACCAAGGAGCACCCCCTTGCCATACTAGCGGAAACGGCTTGCGTTTCGCGTTGATATATCAGGCATTATGTTTATGATTTTTGAATGTGATTTAAAAGATCCGAATCATCCTTTATAGGAAAGGATGATTCGGATAGATAAAGATGATCGTTTTCGAATGAGCTATTATTGCTGAAGCTCTTTAATCAATTTATCCTTTTCTGCTTTCAACTTGTTCGCAATGTTTTCTTCTGTTTGTTGAATCGCTGTTTTGGAATCGATGTTTTTATCAAGTGCTGCAAGCACACCTTCAACCCATAGCGGCCATGCCATACCATCAAGGCGAGTGTAACGTCTGATTGGAAGCAAGTCTGCTAGCTCTGTGTAGAATTTGTAATCTTCTTGATCACCAAGGTATGGATTTGTGTGATTGATGTACCAGTCTTGGCTAGTAATGTTTTTGTAATCCGGTTGTACGGATTGCTCGATCCATAATTTCCATGCTGCTTCAGTAGTAGTGATGAACTCTACGAAAGCCCATGCTGCGTCTTTGTTTTGGCTTTGTGCAGGAATAACGAAAGTCGATCCGCCCATACCTACATTAAGACCAAATGGCATTGTTGTAGCTTTCCATTTACCTTTTTGATCAGGGAAGTTGATTTCTAGATCACGTGCGCCGTATGTTCCTGCAACGTACATTGGGGACTCACCTTTTTTAACACGTTGCTTGCCTTTGTCGCTGTAGATGCTGTCATGAGGAGCGATTTTCAACTGGTTAACTTTTTTCGAAATATCAAGGAATTTCACAAACTCTTCCGTGTTGCGAACCCAGTTCATTTCGCTGTCGTAGTAACCAAGAGAATCACCTAGCCAGTGAACCGGTGAATCACGCCATTCCATCGAGAACTTGCCGTTTGCTTTCAACGTTTGAGCGAGCGTGAAGAAGTTTTCTGGATCTTGAATGTACTCGCCAAGATCAGTCGGATCAGCTGGCAATCCAAGTTCTTCAAAAATATCTGAGCGGTAGTAAGTTACAGCCGGTGTAACGTCCCAAGGCATACCAAGCAATTTAGAACCATCAATGGAGGACCAACGGTTCCAGTTGTATTCTGAAACGAGGCTTTGGTATTTGCCAGCGTCATATTGCGGTTGAAGCAAATCTTCAAGCACGCCGCCTGTGCTGTAACGCGTGAATTGACCTTGTTCAACAAGGGCTACATCCGGTGCGCCTTTACCAGCAGCAAGAGTGGTTTGAAGCTTATTATGAAGATCATCGAAAGGTACGAAAATCGTTTTCAACTTAATGTTCGGATACGCTTCATTAAAAGCCTTTTGAAGAGCAGCATCCTTCTCTTTGTTATCCAAGAACGTCCAGAACGTAACTTCACCGGTAATGGAAGGATCGATTGAAGATTTAACAACATCATCTTCCGGAGCAGCCGTTTCCTCTGTCGTTGTATTCGCGCCATTAGATGGTGCATTCGTTGCATTTGTACCTGAATTTGTTCCTTTTGTGCCGCTAGAGCATGCCGTAATGAATATGATTAGAGCTAACGTAAAAATGAAAGTGCTTGCAATCTTTTTCATTGATATTTCCTCCCTAAGTTTTAAGAATAAAGCGTTTACAATCCATGCCTTAAACGATATAGTCATAAGTATCCCTACAATTATCTACTAACTATTATTCGTTTAACACAATTGCTAATTACTAGGAATAGAAAAATGCAGTGACTGCTTTATCTGTTTTTGTTTGTCATGTTGTAATGACTCCCTTTGATAAATACATCCAACCCGCTTCACGATTAAAGCTTCAGTCCTTCGAGCTTCCTCAACACATTTACTGAAATATAAGCTCATATTCGTTCGAAAATCTATGTATGCTTATATTTTAATAAAAGTATTAATCGTAAAATTTGAATCAGGTTTAACCACTAATACGCCGTCATTATCACTCGACTTGACTAGCACCTCCCAAAGAAGTAACCATTATGTTAATTGATTAATAACTTTATTACATGATTTAGTGTAACACGAATTTCCACGTTTTCAAGCCCTAAAATTGCATTTTCTTCAATTTTTCTAACTAATGCTTTCAAAACACATTAGATTTCAGGTAAATCCAAACCATTTCGCCGTCCATTTCCTTTCCATGAAGCTTTAAATCACAAAAAAAATCACTCAAAATTGAGTGATTAGCATTTATATAAATTAGTTTTACAACTTTTATACGTTAAATGCAATAGTTCCAAAGCTGTTTTAATGTTTTAGATACAGTCTCTATTTATTGTTACTTCTCTATCTCGACTGTAAAAGGAATAATGAATGTTTCACCGGCACGTTGAAATTGCCCCCAGATTTTATACAAGCCTGGCTCAGGAAAAGTCGTAGCAAAATCAGCATTTGGACCACTGCCAATATCCGACGTCGGATGAACGTGCAAGTAACGGTTCAAATCACCGCTCAAAATAACGACATGACCAATGGCGCCTAAGTAAGGCTCCAGATCGGTAATATTCTCCTTCGTCTTCGCATTGCGAAGCGTAAAGGTTAATTTCGACTCCTCGCCCGCCTTCAAAGTAGAAATAGCTAATGAAGCTTCAATATTTTCGACTGTTTTTGTTAATTCAGCATCCTTTGTCAGTTTCTTAGCTGCAGATTTCTCTCCTTCCACGTTTACGGTTGATGTTACCGTCTTCTGCGAGGAGCCGGTTGGAATAAAATCGGCATACAGCTTGTGTGATCCGCTAGCAGCGAAGGCTGTCTCTACTACAAATTTTCCTTCTCCAACATACTCGGGGTGAATGTGGTTAAACTCCGTGAGATCATCGCTTACTAGAATAAGATGCATGAGCTTCTCATGATTAAGATCGTATTTCTCAATCGGCTTTCCGTTCTCATCCTTTAGAAGCAACTCAATCTTCGTTTCTTCACCTGGCTTTGGAGATGCCGGCGAATAGCTCCATTCCAGCACAATATTGTCTGCACTTTCACTCTCGCCGTCATCTTCCTTCATCTGAGACCTATCATGTCCAGCATGCTCACTATGCTCATCTGTCACTTTACCGCTCGTCTCCAATTGATTCACAGCGGCTTCCTGATCTGAGTCATGCCCACTATGCGCATTCTTTCCCTCATTACCGCAGCCAGCAGCCAATAGACTAAATGCAAGAATTGCTGCTGTCGCTATGATTTTACTATTATTAAAATATGATCTACTCTTTTTCCGCATCATTTAAACTCTCATCCCTTCATCCTTTGAAGCCTTAATGCATTTAACACGACGGATACAGAGCTTAATGCCATCGCTGCCCCTGCAAGCCAAGGAGCAAGAAAACCCGCTGCTGCAATAGGAATTCCGATAATATTGTACGCCAACGCCCAAAATAAATTTTGTTTAATATTCGCCATCGTAGCCCGGCTCATCCCAATCGCATCAGAAATACTATTCAAATCTCCACGCATTAATGTAATATCTGCAGCTTCCATCGCTACATCCGTACCTCCGCCGATTGCCATACCTATATCAGCGGCAACTAGTGCTGGCGCATCATTCATACCATCACCAACCATCGCTACTTTTCGTCCAGCGGCTTGAAGCTCTTGAATCGCTTTTGCTTTCTGTTCGGGAAGAACCTCAGCAAGTACATGATCAATACCCACTTGTCCTGCAATCGCCTTGGCAGTCCGCTCATTATCACCGGTCAACATAATGACTTGCAGTCCCATAGCTTTCAAACGAGCAACAGCGGATGAGGAAGATTCCTTAACCGTATCTGCAACTGCGACCATACCTCCATACTCGCCATTAACGGCAATTAACATGACTGTTTTCCCTTCAGACTCCAACTGCTCCTGTACGCGCTCTACAGCGGTAATGCCAACGTCATGCTTCTCCATTAGCTTTCTTGTTCCTATTAACAATTGTTGACCATCAACTGTCGCTTCAATCCCATAGCCTGGAATCGCCTCAAAATGCTGAGTTGTCGGAATTCGAATAGACCTTGCTGTAATCCCCTCAACTAGCGCTGCAGCAACAGGATGCTCAGAGTTTCGCTCCGCTGCGCCTACCCAGCTCAAAAGCTCTGCTTCCTTGAATTTCGGAGAAACAATAACATCGGTAAGCTCAGGTTTGCCTTTTGTTACTGTTCCTGTTTTGTCTAATACGACCGTATCAATTCGATGTGTACTCTCCAGATGTTCTCCGCCTTTAAACAGCACGCCAAGCTCAGCAGCTCGCCCTGAACCAGCCATAATGGAGGTTGGTGTAGCTAGCCCAAGCGCACAAGGGCAGGCAATTACGAGAACGGCTATCGCTTTCTCCAAAGCATGACCAAGCTCGCCTTGCTCTATGAACAGAAACCATACAATGAAGGTAAGTAAAGCAATCCCAGTTACAATGGGAACAAATATGCCGGAAATGCGATCAGCTACCCGCTGAATAGGTGCTTTCGAGCCTTGTGCATCTTCTACGACTTTAATAATTTGCGCCAGTGCCGTTTCTTTGCCAACCTTAGTCGCTTGCATGCGCAGAGCTCCGTTTTTGTTAATCGTCGCTCCAATGATCATGTCTCCCGCATGTTTATCTACCGGCATACTCTCGCCCGTCAGCATGGATTCATCAACAGTTGATACACCATCTAATACGATACCGTCTACGGGTATCTTTTCTCCCGGTTTAATTAAGAGAACATCATTTACAACAACCTCATCAATAGCGATCTTCTGCTCTTCACCATTGCGAATCACCACTGCTGTTTGTGCACGCAAGCCCATTAATGTCTTTATCGCTTCGGACGATCTGCCTTTTGCCAAAGCCTCCAGCAGCTTGCCTAAAACAATAAGGGTAATCAAGACTGCGCTCGTCTCGTAATAAAGTTCAATTTCATGTGCACCGTGTCCAGACGCTCCCAAAGAAGCAAATGTCACATACAAACTGTAAAAGAAAGCTGCCGACGTGCCAAGCGCCACCAACACATCCATGTTGGCACTGCCGTTTCGCAGCGCTTTATAAGCACCGATGTAGAAAGGCCAACCGATAATGAATTGAATGGGAGCCGCTAGCGCAAGCTGAAACCACGCATTCATAAGCAAATCTGGAACTGGAATAAAATCTGTAAAGGAAAAGTGTCCGGCCATTGCCCACAGCAACGGTAATGACAGCACAATCGAAACGACCAAGCGAAGCTTCTGCTTCCTAATTTCTATTTGTTTATAATTCTTTGGATTGCCCTCTTCATCTTCTGAACGCTTAATAACGCCATAACCCAAATCTATAATTTTTTGCTCTATCTTCTCATTATTGATGAGGCTGGAATCAAAGCTTACGGATGCGCGCTCCAACGCCAAATTAACATTAGCCTCAACGCCCTCCATCCGATTGAGCCCCTTCTCAATTCGATTCGCACAGGCTGCGCAGGTCATTCCTGAAATTTCAATAGTCGTTTGTGTTTTTTCCATCGTTGCTCACCTATTCTCCAAATACCCTTAGGGGGTATATTTTTTTGTAAAAAAGAGAGGCTTCCTCAGCCTCTGTGTAATATTATTCTTAAACGATGTCGTAGCCCTGATCCTCAATTGCCGCTTTAACCGCATCAATTGTTACCTTCGACTCGTCATATTCTACCGTTACCTTCTTGCTTGCCAAATCAACCTTGCCGACTGCACCTGCTTTGCTTACTGCTTTCTCCACTGAACTAACACAATGACCACATGTCATACCCTCTACCTTCAATACTGCGTTTGCCATTATAAATTCCTCCTTCATCCTATTTCATTAATTTTTTGACGGTGGTAAGAAGCTCATCAATCACTTCCGATTCACCTGCTTGAATTCTTTCTACAATACAGCTCTTCATATGGCCCTCAAGAAGCAGCTTGCCTACGCCATTAAGAGCAGATTGGACTGCGGCAATTTGATTAAGCACATCATCGCAGTAGGTATCCTTCTCAATCATGGCTTTAATCCCTCTGACTTGCCCTTCAATCCGATTGAGCCTTTTCGTTAAATTATCCTTTATGGCCTCGGAATGGTGACTCTTGCGCGGAGCAGCGGGGTCACAGCTATCAGTTGAACAGTGGTCAAGCTTATTTACCCCAGTATTTATTGTATGATCAGTCATATCGTATACCTCCATGGGGTATTTTCTATATTCACAGCATAACATACCCCCACAGGGTATTCAATAGGTATTTTGAAATTCTTTTTTCATAAGTAATCAAACACTATTCAGCAGGAAAACTTTATGCTACGATCCAAATAGATCTAAAAAAATCATTTAACTTCAATAATGTTTATTATGTGCCATTTCAATCTTTATCAATCTTTCACTTCTTCAGCAAATGTTTACACTGCACAAACCCATTTTTATTTTATGAAAACAATAGCTATGTAGACTAGTCTCAAATGAACCTAAACACAACCGAGAGGATGAACTCCCATTAAACAACTTATTAATTTCGCCCATCGCGGCGCCAGTGCCTACTGTCCAGAGAATACGATAGCAGCATTCGCGAAAGCGCTTAATCTCGGGGCTACTGGTATCGAAACAGATGTCCAACTATCCAAGGATGGTCAGATTGTCGTTATTCACGATGAATCATTAGCTAGAACCGCAGGCTTGAATCAACTTGTAAAGGACACCCACTATGATCAAATAAAAACACTTGATGCTGGCAGTTGGTTTAATCCTTCATTTAAAGATGAGCGTGTACCGACATTACAGCAGTTGCTGGAGCTCCTCAAGGATACGGATACCATTCTTAATATTGAGCTCAAAAATGGTTATGTTCAATATGTTGATCTGGAACAAAAGGTTATTGATTTGGTTCGTAGCTATGAAATGACCGACCGCGTTATTATCTCCAGCTTCAATCATTATTCCTTGCAGCTGTGCAAGCAGCTTGCTCCAGAAATTCGTACAGGTATCTTATATATGGAAGGACTATATCGTCCTTGGGACTATGCCGCGACGCTTCAAGCGGATGCCCTTCACGCTCCTTATATAGCTGTATTGCCAGAATGGTGCGCTGAGGCGGAAGCGAACGGAATCGCTTACCACCCTTTTACAGTTAATGAGGTTGCAACAATGGAAAAACTTATAGATGCAGGAGTAGCTGGAATTATAACGGATTACCCAGATCGACTGGCTGAGGCTTTAGCTAAGAGAGGGGAATAGATTCAGTGAAAAAAACATGGCTGCTTGGGTTTGGTTTTTTTAGTATCAGCATCACTTGGGCGCTGTACAACGCTTTCGTCCCTTTTTTTCTAGAAAAGTTTTTTACAAGCACTGCGCTTATCGGCTTTATGATGACGATCGATAATTACTTCGCCCTATTTTTGCAGCCATGGATTGGAAGTCGAAGTGATCGCACAAGGAACCGTTTTGGTAAAAGAATGCCCTACCTGCTCATTGGCATGCCGCTTGCTGCTGTATTTGGCGCATTGATTCCTTGGCATACGAGTTTGCTTACTCTCGTTCTGTTTATGGTGCTGATGAACTTGTCCATGAGCCTGTACCGATCGCCTACGGTAGCATTAATGCCCGACATTACGCCTGACAATAAACGAACGCAAGCTAATGGCATTATTAATTTTATGGGCGGCGTTGGCTCTGTCATAGCCTTCGGAGGGGGAGCGTTGCTTTATGAGAAGCATTCCTCCCTGCCCTTTCTATCCGCTTCCGTCTTAACACTGATCTGTCTAGCTATTCTATGGTTCACGATCAAAGAAAAACGCGACTCCTTTGTTTATACACCTGTAGCGCCTAAGGAGCGCACACCCTTTCGGGGCGAATGGAATCGTCCTACCGTCTTTTTATTGGGTGCAATCTTTTTCTGGTTTCTTTCCTATCAAGGGGTTGAGGCACTCTTCACTCTATACGGAAAAAACCATTTGCAGCTATCGGAAGGCGAAGCTTCGTTCTCGCTCGCTTACTTTTCCTTGGCATTCGTACTCGCCGCTATCCCAAGCGGTCTATTAGGAAGAAGATTTGGTAAAAAACTCATCATTACTGTTGGTGTCATTGGACTTATTCTTATTTTCGCGGCAATATCATTTATTGAGACATTGCTGCCGCTGCGTTTATTGTTAGTGGTTGGCGGTATATTATGGGCTATGATTAACATTAATTCCTATCCCTTCATTGTCGCGCTCGGCAAAGAGGAGAGCATTGGTACTCGTACGGGCATCTATTATTTATTTTCATCACTTGCCGCCATCTCATCACCACCATTAATGGGTGGATTAATCGATTTATTCGGCTACTCCATACTGTTCTACGTGGCTTCTGGCAGTATGCTTATCGCTTTGTTATTCTTGCTCGGCGTGAAGGACAAGGGTTTGTCCAAAACACTAACTGCTCCAAACCCCTCCAATACATCAGCAGGTGCA
Organism: Paenibacillus sp. J31P13; assembly: GCF_056269295.1. Classification (NCBI taxonomy): domain Bacteria; kingdom Bacillati; phylum Bacillota; class Bacilli; order Caryophanales; family Paenibacillaceae; genus Paenibacillus; species Paenibacillus sp. J31P13. Next base: position 70,551 of record NZ_JBWDNR010000008.1, on the reverse strand, counting down.
TAGCGAATAGCCAAACCCTGCTGGAACAAAAAAAATCCGGCACCGCGTCTTTCGACCGCGGTCCGGATTTTTTGTTTCATCTATTGTTAATGAATGCTTCCTTTGCTGAATCCGCCGCCCATAACGTCGGATACATGCTCGATAGCAATGAATGCAGATTTATCTACAGATTGTACAATGGACTTCAGCTTGGCTACTTCCAAACGAGATACTACGCAATAAATCATCTGCGTTTCATCCTTCGAGTAACCGCCCCGGGCTTGAATTAATGTTGTTGTGCGGCCTAAGCGATCGATAATCGCTTGGGAAATCTCTTCAAACTCACTTGAAATAATCGTAACTGATTTGGATTCATCTAGACCTTCAACTACGATATCAATCACTTTAATCGCTATATAATACGTGAACATAGAGTACATCGCAGAATTCCACTCATACACGAAACCAGCAATGATAAATATTACGACGTTAAATATCATAATGATTTGTCCAACTGGCATCCGCATCTTCTTCGAAATAAGAATGGAGACGATTTCCACGCCGTCAAGCGATCCGCCATATCGAATACAAAGACCTACACCAGCACCTAAAATAAGTCCTCCGAACAATACTGCCAAAAGCTTTTCTTCCGTAAATGCCTCAACATGATGAAGCATTTGTGTTGTTATCGACATAACCACAATGCCGTACAGTGTCGAGAACGCAAAGGTTTTACCGATTTGCTTGTAGCCAAGAATGAGAAATGGCAAGTTGACAATAAATAAGTATACGCCCAGTGGAACCGATGTTAAATAGGACAACATAATCGATATACCAGCAATCCCGCCATCAATTACACTGTTCGGTACGAGAAATAATTCTAATGCCACACCCATCATGATGGACCCGGCAGTAATAAAGAAGAACCTTGTAAATAATTCTGAGAATGATAACCCTTTATGTGCCTTTGTCAATAGATTTAACCTCCGTTTTATCTTATAAATTGTAAAAATTCAGCATTAATAATGCTTTCCAAAATTTCGCTCACACGGAGTGTTAATGGCTATCTTATCGACTTAACACATTAAATCCTGTAATGATCTAAATGGAAAACGATTAAGTAACTTTAATCGATATAACCGGCAACGCCTTTGTCCATCAAGTAGTCCATCTCTGCGTCCAAAATCGACTCTACGACTAACTCATTCGATTTCACGTCAGACCGACTCAATACATAGTCGACTAGCTCGTCGCCATCTATTTCGATCTCGCCGTTTTTGTCTTCCTTCGCATTTTCAATGAATGCATGCTCATGCTTCAATACCAGCTTGATCAGCTTTTCATCTGCATCCGTTTCCTTCATTATGTAACTTATTAGTTCTTTCTCGTTCACTTGCTCGCTCACTGTAACTGTCATCTCCTCAAACTATAGTCATTTTATTATACCACATTAGTATGTTCATTATGAAAACCGATCCCTAAACCTGTTGCAGGAGCTGATTTCCTTGAAGCTGATAGTACAGCCCTTTTTGCTCCATTAGCTCATCATGGCTGCCCCGCTCCGCAATCTCACCGTCTTTTATAAACAAAATGGTGTCTGCATTTCTTATAGTGCTCAAGCGATGAGCGATGACAAAGCTGGTTCTGCCCTGCAGCAGCTGCTTCATCGCTTCTTGTATTTGAAGCTCCGCAAGCGTATCAACACTGCTTGTCGCTTCATCCAGAATAAGGAGTGCAGGATCTGACAAAATCGCGCGAGCAATGGTAATCAGCTGACGCTGTCCGTGACTGACATTTCCGCCCTCTGCCGTTAATACCGTCTCATAACCAAGAGGCAGCTTCTCAATAAACCCTGATGCGTTAGCTTGGAAAGCAGCTGCTTCAACTTCTTGATCGCTCGCTTCCAGCTTACCGTATCGAATGTTCTCACGAATTGTTCCTGTGAACAAATGGGCATCCTGCAGAACGATTCCGAGCTGGCTCCGCAGACTGTTTTTTTCGATATAACGAATGTCCTCATCATCAATCAATATTTGTCCCTCGTTAATCTCAAAGAAACGTCCGATCAAGTTAATAATAGTTGTCTTACCCGCGCCTGTCGGACCTACCAACGCAATCGTCTCTCCCGGCTTTGCGGTAAAGCTAATATTCTTTAATGCAGCCGTTCCCTCATTATAGGCAAACCCCACATCGCGAAATTCTACCTTTCCATCAACAGTCGCTACTGGTTTGGTACTATTCTCTTCCTCATATTCCGAAGGGATATCCATAATTTCGAACACGCGCTCTGCTCCTGCAACCCCTGATTGAATCATATTGTACTGATTGGCTATCTCATTAAGCGGACCGCTAAACTGCCTTGAATAGCCCAAGAAGCTTATTATAACGCCAACGGTAGCCATATCATTCACCGCCAGCCAGCCTCCAACACTCGCAATGGTCAAATAGCTGATATGGCTCATCATATTCATCATAGGACCCATGGTTCCCGAGAAAATTTGGGCTTTGATACCGACTTTTTTCAGTTTTGTATTGGCATCACCGAATCGAGTTGCCATCCTTTCCTCTTGATGAAAAAGCGCAACTACCTTTTGACCCGTTACAGTCTCCTCAATAAAACTATTCAAGCCGCCAAGCTCCTGCTGTTGGCCTTTGAACTGACGTTGTGTAATCTTCGCAATTCGCTTGGAGACAAATACGATCAGCGGAATGATCACAAGCGCAACCAATGTAAGCCAAACATTCAGCAACAGCATCATAGTGAAGGAGCCAATAAGCATAATAATGCTTGAGATAATTTGAATTAAGCTTTGGTTAAGCGTGTTTGTGACATTATCGATATCATTCGTCGTTCGACTCATAAGCTCACCATGATTTTTGCTGGAGAAGAAGGGGATAGGCAGCTTCTGAAAATGAATGAACAGATCCTTTCGCATGCTCCAAACCGTTCTTTGCGACACCCCTGCTAGGAAGAAGGCTTGCAGCCAGCCAACCAAGCTTCCCCCTGCATAGACAGCAAGCATAAGCAGACAGATTTGAAGCAAGCCGTCATACTTTTCTGCAATAATATAATCATCTAAGGCAGTCCCAAGCAGGTAAGGTCCCATAAGCGTAAGCATAGCTGCAACGATGGTTAGTAGAATAACCGTTATGAGTCTGCTCCGCTGCTGAAAGAGATAAGTGCTAAGTCTTTTTATCGTTGAAATTGTAGAATTCATCTGTTAGGCTCCTTGCTGGGATAAGGCAATTTGCTGGTAGAGCTTATTACCGTTAAGCAGCTCCCGATGCGTGCCAATCGCTGTTATTTGACCGTCCTCAAGTACAATTATTTTATCCGCTTTCTCAACAGAAGCAATTCTCTGTCCGATAATGAGGCAAGTACTATCCTTCATCACGGTTTGCAATGATTGACGAATGAGTAAATCTGTTTTGAGATCAACTGCGCTTGTGCAATCATCGAGAATGACAATTTTCGGCTTAAGCAGCAATGTCCTAGCAATAGATAAACGCTGCTTCTGGCCGCCTGATAAATTAACTCCGCGTTGACCTAGTATGGTGTCATATCCCTTTTCCAATTTCAAAATAAATTCATGTGCTTGGGCAGCTTTTGCCGCCGCTTCTATTTCCTCCTGGGATGCTTCTGGCTTCCCGTAACTGATATTCTCACGTATGGTTCCGCTGAAGAGCAGTGCTTGCTGGAGCACCATACCGACCTCGCGATGAAGCTCGTGAGGATCTATTTCTTCAATAGGGTAGTTGTCAATGCGAATCATACCCTCTGTCGCTTCATAAAACCGAGGTATTAAACTCACGAGCGTCGATTTGCCCGCTCCATTCACTCCAACTATCCCAATGGTCTCTCCTGGCTCTGCTACAAAATGAATATCTCTCAGATCAGCTTTTCCATCCGCCCCTTCATAACTAAAGCTAACATGCTCGAAGGACAAACGGCCTGCTCTAATCTTTGCGGTACTTGTCGGCTTAGAGGTTGTTCCCTCAGCCAGTGTAAATGTACGTCCCATTACTTCCTCAGCTTCAGCCTTATCTGATGGCATATCCAGCACTTCATTAATTCGATCAGCAGAAGCCTTCGCTCGTGATATCGCCATTAGTTGATTGCCAAGACCCAGTGTAGAGAACAGCAGCTGCGTAATATAAGTGAGAAAGGCAGCAAGACTGCCGACAGCTAATGAGCCTTCTTCTGAGAGCATACCGCCGTACCAAAGCGCAGCAACAATGCTGAAATTCAGTATAATAGACATGAGCGGTGTATTCATTGCAACAATTTTGGTTGCTTTTAAGCTTGCATGCAGCAGATTGGAATTTGTTTCATTAAACCTCGATTCCTCATAATCAGAACGAACGAAAGCTTTCACAACTCGAATACCGGATAGGTTCTCTTGCATGACCGTATTAACTTGGTCAAGTCTGAGCTGCATTTTGGAAAAGAGAGGAATCGTCAAACGGGTTGTAAGAACAAGAAAAGCGATCAATAGAGGAATCATTGCCAGTAAAATAAGGGACAGCCTTGGACTTATCGTAAATGCCATAATCAAGCTGCCTATAATGATGAAGGAATCTCGCGCAAACATACGAAGCATTAATAGAACTAGGCTTTGAATTTGCGTGATGTCTCCGGTCAACCTCGTCACAATAGAGCCTGAGCCGAAACGATCCAGTGATCGCAGCGATAAGGATTGAATTCTCTGGAAAAGCTCCTGCCTAAGATCCGCTCCAAAGCTTTGCGAAGCTATCGTACTAAAAACCGTACACCCAACCCCGCCTATCAAGCCTATAATAGCCGCAAGTAGCATTTTAGGTGCTGTACCTGCAATATGGCTTAAATTTCCGTTCATAATTCCTTCATTCACAATGACAGCCATAAATTTGGGCTGCAGCAGATCCATCCATACCTCCAGCAGCATGAAAAGCGGCGCCAACAGGGCTGAAAGCCAATACTTCTTCAGAAATCTAGCAAGCTTAAACAAATAAACACCTCGATTATGTAAAAGAATAGTAATGCAATTATAGCATTCTCACTCTCTTAAAATAAATGTGAAATAAAAAAGAGTCGTTCAGAAGCTTCTTCTGAACGACTCTTTTCCTTATGCTCTATTCCATTCTAAAGCAATCATTTCGGTAATGCGTACTCGTATATGTTATCATCCTTGCCTTGCATTGCATTATTTTTAAAGTACAGAATTTGGTTCTCTTCTTTTATAAATACCAGACGGTCACCCCTTTGAATATCATCAATCTCCGCATATTCTAGTTGGTTGCCGCTCAGCAGCTCTTTGTACAACAATACCTTCTCGTTTGTTGTTTTATTGATTAGAGTCAAATAAGCAAACGGTTTCGTTGGACGAATCAATAGATAGTTCTCACCTATAGCTTCAATGGAGTAGTCTCCTTCGGCTCCCCCCAGCTGCTCCAAGTCATACGTAGTTGCTATTTCACCCGTTTGATCATCAACAAGATAAAGCTTATGACCATCTGTTAACACAGCCTGATCCTTGTAAAAACGTACATTCATTGGGGTGTGATAATAATAGTGAGCCGTTGTTTGCTGCTTAATTTGTTTATTCTTTAAGTAAAATCTGTATTCTTTCGTATTCAGCATAGGCTCTCCATAATAGTTGGAAACTGAAACCAATATATTTCCTTCCTTTGTGAGGTCTGCCATTACCGCGCTGTCCCCTGGTGTTTGTAACTCCACATTCGTTAATTTACTATAGTTTTTATTTTTATCCGCATAATACAATTCACCTGTTTTCCATTGCAAGGATATGACCTCTCCACTGGAAAGCTTCACTACTCTATAAAAGCTCCAAATGGTTACGATCTGGTTCTTCGCATCCCAGTTGACCTCTCCATCAGCTATTTCTGAAACTAGACGCAAGGGTACAAATACTCTACCGTTAAAAATTTCAGCCGGTACGTCCAATGTTTTTTTCACGCCATTCAAGTAAGCTGTTTTACTCCCTACTGTTAGTTCTAATTTGTTTTTCGGTCCGCTAATTTTTACGACCTTTGTTTTATTGTTCCACTCTGTTTTTTGAGCAAGAGCGTCGGACACAAATCGAACAGGCACAAGCACCCGCCCATTCTTCATTAATGGCGGCGCTTCAAATGGAATGATATTACCATTGAGCTCTACCTTAATGGCCGATTTTGCCGCTGATGCAACCGAGAATGGTACCAACAACCCTACAAGCAGAAAACTAATAAGAATCATGGAAAAACGTTTCATCCTATTCTCTCCTTTAATATTGAATTTTCTGTAAACTCCTGTTACGATTGTTCTAACATTAACTGCTGTGCGTAACTGGCGGAGCATGGGGAACCATGAGGAAGCGCATAGATGATTAGCCGTACGCCTGGGCAAAGGTAAGGGGGATATTCCCCTTGCCTTTTTATGTTTTTCGAACATGATTATTCGAAGGAGCTGGGTTAAGATGACGGAAAAATTAATTTTAGACGGCAGTATAGTTGCTCATGCGATTAAAGAACAGCTGCAACTAAGAGTAGCAATGCTTAAGGAAAGGGGAACCATTCCTTGCCTAGCAACAATCTTGGTTGGTGACGATCCCGCATCTGAGACGTATGTTCGAATGAAAGGCAATGCCTGTAAGCGGCTTGGTATCGAATCCAGGCGCATTCGCTTAGACAGCAATATCTCTACCCAAGACTTAATCGCTGTTATTCAACAGCTAAATACTGACCCGGATGTTCATGGCATTCTATTGCAGCATCCCGTTCCAGAAGGAATCGATGAGCGGGCGGCCTTTGAAGCAATAAGCATTAATAAAGATGTAGATGGCGTTACTGCACTCGGTTTTGCACAAAATGCTTTCGGGTACGCCTCCTTTCCATCCTGCACACCTGCTGCTATTATGGAAATCCTCGATTATTATCATATTCCGATCGAGGGCAAGCACGCGGTCGTCGTAGGGCGCAGTCCGATTCTTGGAAAGCCTGCATCTCTCATGCTGTTGAATCGAAATGCCACCGTTACAATCTGTCACTCTAAGACGAAAAACCTCCCTGAAATGTTACAGACTGGAGATTTAATCATTGCTGCAGTTGGTAAACCGAAGTTTATAAAAGGAGATTGGATACGTGAAGGGGCCGTTGTACTGGATGCCGGCTATAACGCAGGAAATGTCGGAGATGTAGATTATGAAGCCTGTTTGAGTAAAGCAAGTGCTATTACCCCAGTGCCAGCGGGTGTCGGTCCAGTAACTATTGCGATGCTTCTGAAGCATACCGTTGCTGCGGCGGAGAATTCTATCCCTATCCTACATTGATAATATTGAATGCTATGCAAAATAAAACGCCCCTTCCACTCTATTAAAGTGAAAGGGGCTCTTTAAATTATGAATTAGCTATTGCTTTTCTTGTATTCAATAGCTGCCAACAACAAGGTAACAATTTCGGCTCTTGTTGCTTTTTGCTGCGGCGCAAAACGATTGCCGCCCACTCCTGAGATAAGACCAGCCTTATGCGCTGCAGCGATATACGGAGCAGCCCATGCTGGGATATTACTTGCGTCGGCAAAAGTCACGGTCGCATTCGGATCAACTTTGATATCGAGTGCACGTACCAGCATGACAGTCATTTCCGTTCTTGTTAGCGGATTCGATGGACGAATCGTGTTGTCCTCGTATCCGGTAATGACCTTCTCATCAATGAGCTGTGCGAAGAAGGATTGCGCCCACGCCGGCACTTGAGCAGCATCTGCAAAGCTTAGCTTGCCAGCTGTCGATTCCAGCTTAAACGCTCTGCCCAACATTGTCACAAACTCTGCTCTTGTAGCTGTATCTCCAGGATGGAATGTGTTATCTCCAAATCCTTTTACAAAGCCAAGCTTTACTGCTTGCTCGATCGACTTCGCAGCCCAATGTCCAGCAACATCCGTGAATGTCATTTCTGATCCTTCATTGCCGCCCGGCGTTGGCGTTGGTGTCGGTGTTGGTGTCGGTGTTGGCGTTGGCGTCGGCGTCACTTCCCCGCCTGGAAGAGGACTTCCGTTAAGATCAACAATGCGCCCTTCAACAGCAGATGTTGTCGCTGTTACCGTTCCAACCTTCTGGATGTATTTAGTGAACACATCATAATCCGGCAGATACAATAGTTTTACGCGGCCTTCGTTATAAGCCTTCTCAAGGGAAGCATAGAAGTCTCCGCCTTTTGCAGTAAATGCATTTGTTGCTACCTCATACATCGCATTCATATCCATCGGTACATAGCTGTTGCCGACTTTCACTTGAATACGTACTACTCGTTCATTGACCGGCTTCGTTGAATCATAATCAAAGCGCATTCCTGCAATGTGCGGGAAGCGGCCATCCTTGGTCGTTGTAATCGTGGATACACCATTCTCCATGGCATCCTTAATTTCTTGACCCGTCAAGGAGATCGTCACCAGATCGTTATTGAATGGAAGTACCGTTAATACTTCTCCTTGCGTAATCGGTCCTTCGTTAATCGAATCACGAATGCCTCCGCCATTTTGCAAGGCGATTACTGCATTTGTACCCGCTGCTTTCGCTGCGTCCAACATGCCATCCGCAATCAAGTTGCCTAGATTTGTTTCTTTGGAACGCACATTCGCACGTACGCCATCCAGCACAACATTGGAAATGCCCACTTCTTCTTTGGACAATTCAACTACGCCCGGCTTATACAGCGTTTCGAGAAGCACTTTGGCTTCTTCATCCTCAGCCAAATCGTAGTTATTCCCTGTTTTGGCATCGATGGAGATCAATTGATCCTTCCAGCTCGTCAATACACCTTGCTTGTTAAATACAACTTCAAGCTTGCCAAGGAACTGACCCTTTTCTCCTGTTTGTACAATTAGCTTCGGAGCCTTCGGATCCGTATTGTCGACAACGGCTTCATCCAATTTAGTATGGCTATGACCGCCTACAATGATATCAATGCCGCCAACCGCTTTTGCCAGATCCAAATCCGCATCATAACCGAGATGGGACAGGACAATAATTTTGTTGATGCCTTGCTCTTCCAGCATCGCTACCGTTGCTTTAGCTTTAACGACAGCATCTTCAAACGTTACATCGCCTGGGGATGCAATGTTCGCTGTGTCTTCCGTCGTCAGTCCGAAAATACCCACGTTCTCGCCATCAACCTCTTTGATAAGAGCTGGGTAGATATTAGCTGCAGCAGCTGGACGTCCAATTTCATTTTTGAACAATTTGCTCAAAATCGCATCTTTCGAGAAATTCACATTAGAGGATACGAACGGGAATTTCGCGTTCTTAATGAAGTTAGCGAGTATGCCAGAATCTTTATCAAATTCATGATTACCAAAGGTCATGGCATCGTAGTCAACTAAATTCATAAAGGCAAGATCCGCTTGGCCTAGATATTTATTGAAGTAAAGCGTTCCTGAGAATACATCTCCTGAATCAACGAGAATCGGATTCGTAGAGCTTGCTTTCTGCTCTTTAATGGCTGTAACACGACGCAGCACGCTGTTTGGCGAGTTGGTTGTATCCAAATTCGCATGCGTATCATTCGTGTGCAATACCGTCAGCGGGAAGTTGTAGTCTTTTCTAATATCAATTTGCGCCAATACCGGATCATGGTCAGATACTCTTCCATTCAACGGTGAGAAGTCAGCGTTAAGATGAACAACATCGACTTGAGCGTGACTAGTCAAATTTTTGCTGACCAAAATATGATCAAGCACTTGGGAGTTTCCATCATACGTATACGTATACTGCTCATTAATCGGCAGCGTATCAATGAGGTTATCAAGTTCATTTCCTCTCAAGATCTCAGCGGTTTTCGTGAATTGGAAATCATTCAAATCACCCAATGCAACGACATTCGCTGCAGGATTTTTCGCCAAGACATCCTTTACAAAACCATTTACGATTGCTGCAATTTTATGACGCTGTGCTTCACTCGACAACACTGGAGGCTGAACGTTTCCGAACGGACCGTTATCTCCTGATTTCGAGTTGAAATGGCTCGCGATCACGATTACTTTCTCGCCGCCAAAAACAAATTGAGCAGCCAGCGGTTTGCGTGAGCTTGCGAAACTTGCATTGGTTGGGTCAATTCTACCTGGGTTATAAGTCAGTGCATCTGCAGCCGCATCATATCCAACAGCTGTTGTCGAGCCGCCTTTTTGGCCTTTTACACTGTCTGCAAGCGTTACGCGTTCTGGATTATAGAAGAATCCAACGCGGATGTTGCCGCCTGGCGCCCCGCCATCCAATTTATCGACTGGAGCAATGTCCGTGTAACGATATTCTGGACCGCCAGCCTTTTTTATAGCTTGAATCAATGCAGTCGCATCTGCTTCTACCGTACCATTGTCGGTTTCACCATTGCTATCTTGCATTTCAATAACACCGATAATGTCCGGCTTCTTCATATTGCTTACGATCGAATCAGCCAGCTTATTAATTTTTGCTGCACCGACACCTGGGTAATAATTTTCAATGTTGTATGACGCGATAGTCAGCTTGTCCGAATTTACTGCAATAGTAGTCGTCTCTTGCTTGAACGTACCTCCGCTAATAGCAGGTAAACTGTTATATGCTGGAATCACTTTGAAATTGCCGTAATTGTATCCGATGACACCTGTAACATCCCCGTCGAATTTATCGCCAGTGTTAACTTCCTTGCCAGGATTTCCAGATGCGATAAGAAGACGCTGCGGATTGAGATTGTCCAGTCCCTTCAGTACTAGACCACCCGCTGAAGTGATGGTATCCGCCAAATCATTTTCTACGCGTGTTGGAATATTATAAAGCATGGAATTGCCGCTGCCGCTTGTCCAGTAAGGACTAATAATTGTAGGAGCAGGCAGCTTCACAAGCATGCCTTCTAAAGACTCATAGAAGTCAATAGCATCCTCTGCCGGCTGGAATGTCGTCATTTTATCATTATCAATAATAGCAGATGGAATCGCTCTTCCGCCTTTGCCGAGAATAACAGCTTCAGGAAGCTTAACGCCAGATTTCAAAATCTTTCTTGCATTCATTGTGATTTGTGTGGAAGTTAAATTACTTGTGCTTCCTTCATTGTATTCGGAAACAGCTCCAGTGACGGAAACGAGGTCGCCAATTGCCGGCTTCAACGCTTCATTTGTACTGTATACAAATATGCCTTCAGATGTATTGATGTTATCATCTGGATTTGGGTCTTGCATAAAGAAGCCTCTATAACCGCCTGTCGCAAATGTATAGCTATATTGTGTAACAACACCTTCTACATCTGCAACGGTTTGACCCTCATACTCTGACTTATGGGACTCGCCTTGAATATTATGAATACGCGGAACTTCGGAAGCTTCATAAGCGAAGCTGTAAACCTCACTCTTCTCATTGCCCTTTACAACAATCGCTTTAATCGTTACGTCCACATCGACTTGGATAGGACCGGCATATAGCGTACTCGCCGTAGTCGGTTGGGATCCATCCACCGTATAGTAGATCGTGGCTCCGCTTGTAGGACTCGAGAGCGTAACGGGGCTTCCAATGATGATTCGGCCAGCGCCCGGACTTGCCATAACAGAGAATACATTCTCTACCAGTGCGTTCTCATTAAGCGGAACGAATTGATATACCGCTCCAAACTGCTTAATGACACCTGTAATTCTTTCAAACGTTTTACCTACTTCCAATTTAGAAAGACCGGAATAAATCGTGAACTCCTCCGTTAGCCCTCCTTGTGTAGCTTTTACCGTAGTACCGTTTTTACTTACAATCGTAACGTTCTCTAATGAAACAAGCTCAGCTTCATGCTGTTCACCGCTGGCAGCAGATAAATCAGCTGCAGTGAGTACCTTCGGTGCAGGAGCACCGACATTTGGTGTAATGACCCCATATGAAAGCCCATTTTGCGGTTTAATTTCCTGTAGATTATTGTAGATTTCCATAGCGCCGCTAACTTCAACAAGATCGCCGACCTCTGCAAATGTCGGGAATCCATATAGCAAGATGCCAGCGCTTCCGTCTTGAATATAGGTCTCCACACCATCGATATGTGTCACAACGCCTTGGGTCCATACATTCTGGCCTTTAGGAGCTGTACGTGCAGTTGCAACATCTGTTTTTTCTAAAATAGTATAGTCATAGGTCGATACCGCACTATTGACCATATCAGGAGCTGAAGCATACGTCTTAATTGTGGTTGCTTCATTTAGTTGAATAGCCCCCGCATAAGGAATATACGCTTCTGTTCCACCCGATCCGTATACAGCCGCATAAACGGATGCACCGACCGTAGGAGAACTGAGTGAGATGGTTGTCCCAATTGGCCATGCGTTTGATGAAGGCGCAGCAGCAACAGCATCAACTGAGTTAACAGGAACCTCGATGGTTACATAGCTGCTGTTTCTCGGATCTGGCGCTTTGACTTCAAAATCATTGAGGTTATTGTCCGTATCTAATCCGCGACTACCAGCTGGAGCAGCATCAGCCGTTTTACGGATAGCCGACGTCGTGCTGGATAGTACTGCGGTCGGAGCCCCCTCAAACTCTTTCGCCGTTGGACCGTAACTAATCAAATCGACTCGGTTGCCCGAGGCGTTAACTAAGTCTACCTGTCCCGATGCAGCACCCATTGCAATTGTTCCTAGGATATCGTACTGGGGCAAATCTACTGTCCCGCCTGTTCCAGCTGCTTCCTGAATAAGATAATAGCTTTTTGCTTTAATTGTACCGCTTAATGAAGTAAGGTTTGTTGATCCCGTTAAGTTTCCAGTTGCGGCTGCATATCGGATTTTCCAATCCGTCAAATCAATATCCGCATCCGTCGGGTTGTATAATTCAATAAAGTCATTTTTATACAGAGCCCCGCTATTGCCCCCGCCTCCGTATGCTTGCGAGATAACGACGTGACCAGTTGCTTCTGCGAAGGCAGGAGCACCAATACTGCCAAGTGTTCCTCCGACTAACAGAAGCGCAGCCAACAGCATGCAGGTTTGTCTCTTTATACGTTTAAACATTTTCTGCATTCTCTTATTTCTCCTCTCTAAAACTATAAATGATATAAAATGAATAACCTTGAATAGAATAACTAAATTTTGTAATCGCAATATCAATTTGAAATTAAGTTCTAGTAAACATGCACATTTGTTCATGGGTGGCATTAAAAATCCCTCTACCTTAAACCATGCATAACATCCGAAAAACAGACTATTTGCATTTGAAAGTAAAGGGAAATCAGCTTCGGGCCCAAAGCGATTTGAGCCACCGCATATAAATGTAATGTAAACTAACATGAATTATAATGAAGAGTATACATTGGAACGTTTTCCCTGTCAATTAGTAGAAAGTCCTGAAATTTCTACGTAATAATCTGTCCTAATCACCCGAATAATATTCCACATATCTAACATTAAGTCTTTTGCACCAATTTGATTCAAGTCTAAGGACTAGTTTATATCTGCCAATGAACGTGTAAAAACCTAATTACGGTTGTTCTTTATAACGAATATGTTATGATACCTTCATAGGTAATCATAATCATAAGATAAAAGAGGTGATGACGATGGACTATGCTGTTAGTATAATCATACCGATTTATAATGCTGAAAAATGGTTAAATCGATGCATAGACCGCATTCTTCTTCAGCCATTTCATCACTTCGAGCTTCTTCTTATCGATGACGGCTCAACCGATGGAAGCAGAAGACTATGCCAAGAAGCTGCAGCCAAAGACAATAGAATTAAAGTACTGCATCAGCCCAACTGCGGCGCAAGCACTGCCAAAAATATAGGTTTACGGGCTGCTTCGGGTAAATATATAGCTTTTCTGGACGCCGATGACGTAATAGACGAATTATTTCTCGTCACGCTATTTAACACTGCAGAGGAGCACGCTTGTGATATTGTCGTGAGCGGTTACCAAACGGTCCCGAACAATATCGTCATCAGTCCTCATTTTAAACATCAAACGCCTATGAACGGACGAGATTTCATACTTAGCTCTCCTTCTGTTCATTCCGATAATGATTTATGCTTCACTTGGCGAAGCCTATTCCTTCGAGAAATGCTTCTCAATAGCGGTATTCAATTTCATGAGGAGTTGTTTATTGGAGAGGATACAATCTTTCATTTGGAGGCATTGCTGAAGTCAGAGCGTGTACTTGCGATTCCAGACCCTTTGTACTACTATACAGTAAATAACGGAGACAGTTTGATGAGCTCCTTTTATAAGCCAACTTTAGAGAAGAGCTTACTCCTGCAATATCATTTAAGGAAAGAGATTTCCGCTCATTTCGGCTTGCTCGATTACCCTTATTACAGAAGAGATATGGCCCAGTATTATATCAATGCCATTTACGGCATGTTAGTGCGAAATGCGAAAAACAGTCCTTGTTGCATAAGCAAGTCAGAATGGGCAAAGCTCATACGCTACGACATGTTTACGGAGAGCACGAAGGAAATCGGCTTCATGTACAAATGCAGCAGCATGAAGGAGTATTTTTATTATTTGGCATTGAAATTCAAGCTCTCATCGCTCTTGTATAATTGGGAGTTTCGTTCCACCCCATCATACCCTGCACGGACAGATCCTCAAAAGGAATCGATGTCATAACCCTAAATATTAGAGCAGACTATCGTGACAAGTGAGAGGAGACAGGAGAGTTGAATACATGTCGATAAAATCCATTCGAGCGGTTTCGATTGTAACCTTTGCCACGACTATTATTTTACTTGCAATAGACGGCTTTTTCGTGAAAAACGGTCAACGGTTTGACGGTCTTGGCATTTTTTCTTCATTTATCTTACCGCCAATTGGCATTGTATTTGCAATCATTGCAATCAACAAAACCGGCTCCAAAACAGATATCATATTGCTTCTGCTTAATATTTTCGCCTTCTTATTTCTATTCATATGGATGTTTGTCGGCACCTTAATCTTTGGTCCTTGAGTCCATTTACCACTCGTAATAAGTACTTGCAATCGAGCTTCATACGCACTCCTGATGTTTGATGTATAATAGAAGCTTCTATTATATATATCGAAGGATGAGACTACTCTGAAAAATACAAAGCAATTACCGTTGTTTATTTATACCTATGGCTATCGACTGGAAGAAACGGAATTATGCCAATTAGAAATGCGAGCTTTTTTTGGAGAAGACTCCGATTCTGGCATTCTAATAAGCGGGGAGGATATCCATCCTGATCGCAGTCCTTTTTTGAAAGAGCGAATCGAGGTCCTTTATCATGGGGACACGTTAAGTGATATATGCGAGCAGGTTAAGCAAATTCAGTTATTTGATGCGACCTTTAAAGTTATTTTTGTCAAAATGAATGACTTGGCACCCGAGCATAAGATCGAATTCGAAGAGGCTCGCAGCATTGAACGAGAAATCGGTGTTTATATTGACGCTGAGGCCGATGTGCGCAATCCCGACTTTATATACGGCATTATCACCTTGGGAGGACGCTGGTATTTCGGCAACTATGTCAAAAGCAAAGCGGTATGGCTTGAGCATATGCATAAGCCGCGCAGCTATTCTATCGCACTAAGCACTCGCGTAGCTCGCGCAGCAGCAAATATCGCCGCACCGAAACCGGCAGGCATGAAACTCATCGATCCGTGCTGCGGCATTGGAACCGTACTTGTCGAGGCGTTATCTATGGGCATCGATATTGTTGGACGGGATATTAATCACTTTATCGTTCGCGGAGCTAGAGAGAACATCGAGCATTTTAATTATAAGACTGAAGTCATATGCGGGGATATAGCTGAAGCTTCCGGGCATTATGATGCAGCCGTTCTCGATCTGCCTTATAATCACTTCTCGAGAACGACGCCAGAGGATCAGTTAGCCCTAATCCGGAATACAAGACGAATTGCCGATAAGGCCGTTATTATTTCCGTAGATCCAATCGATGAGATGCTTGCAAGTGTTGGCTTCACTATTCTTGATCGTTGCACGACTCGGAAGGGCAATTTCATTAGACATATTATCGTCTGCTCCTAGTCTTGCAATATGAGAGTCTTTACTGAAAATTATTGTAAGCTAACCATTTCGCGCATACGTCAGTCCAGCCCTTTGTATGCTCCTCTTCTTCAGCTAATCCTAAGCCATGTCTTCCCTTTGTATAGACATGGAGATCAAACGGCACGTTATGCTTACTTAGCGCTGATGCGAACATCAAGCTGTTCTCAACAGACACAGATCCGTCATCCGCTGTATGCCAGAGAAAGGTTGGCGGCGTATCCGCCGTTACATTCTTCTCATTGCTATGATGATTGAAGGCTTCGGAATTAGCATTTTCGCCTAGGAGGTTGTTTCTGGATCCTTCATGTGTGTAAGGATCCATCATTGTAATAACCGGGTAACAAAGTACAAGCAGATCTGGACGGCAGGATTGTCTCTCTATCCTGTCATCAGCCAGCGCATTCCCGAGGTCATAGCTCGTCCCTGCATTCCCCGTTAAATGCCCTCCCGCTGAAAAGCCAAGCAGCCCTACTCGTTTAGGATCAATGCGGAAGCGATCCGCTTCCTGCCTTACTGTCCGAATAGCTCTCTGTACATCTAATAGAGCGCATGGGTATGTATAGGGAGCTACACGATATCTGACAACGAATGCTGATATACCTAGTGCATTCAACCACCTTGCAATCGGCTCACCTTCATGATCAGCCCGACCCGCATATCCCCCGCCCGGGCATATAATAACGGATGGACGGTTGTCTCCTTCCGCTAAATATGCTGTAATTGCTGGTTGATCCTCCGCTGTAATCCCCGCTGCATAAGGTGCTCCATTCTCCCACAACAAATGTTCCCTTCCCTGTATTCCCATCTAACCGTTCCCCCTATTATATGAACTGAATGATATCGATATAGGTTCAACATAATACTAAAAATCCCACTTAGCAATATGCCAGTGGGATGATGTTTATTATTTTGAAGAACAAATGGCTCCAACAAATCCGAGAACAGCTCCAAGCAAGGAACCCGCTAATACTTCTCGCGGCTGATGCCCTAAACTTTCCTTAAGCTTCTCACGTCGGCGTCTGTGATAAATACCGGGATGCTCGCCCGCCAGCTTCTCCACATCTACATCCAAATCATTGACTTGCATCGCAATTTCACCCGCATGTCTGCGAATATTCATAGCGTCATACATAACGATTATGCCAAGCATAGCGGATATAGCGAATTCTGGTGTCCTAACTCCGTATTTCGTCGCTGTATAGACTGCCAGTGCGGTTACGCCGCTGGAATGCGAGCTAGGCATACCGCCAGATCCAATGATCTTTCGAGTATCCCACTCCCCTGTCTCTGCATAATGCAAGGGCAGCTTCAACAGCTGCGCAGCACCTACAGCTATAAGCGCCGTCCCTAATGCTCTGTTTGCCACAGCCGTTCAACCTCCAGTCATCACGCTTCTGTCAGTTTACCCTGTTGCGATGGTTTTCATGTGGAAAAGCAAATGACATATTGCATATTAGTTGTTGTAGGTTACTTATTACTTACGACTCCATATTTTTATCATTCGTATCAGTGAATTCTTTCACTCAGCTCTTTTGCTCTATATTCCGAATACGTGAATCCTTCGTAAACCAAAGCCGATAACTGATTAGACATAAAATGATGCTAGTAACAGCTGCCGAGCTGGTAAATGCAAATACAATTAGAATTTGATATCGTACAGCCTCAATGGGATCTGCCCCTGCGACTATCATCCCTGTCATCATGCCTGGAAGCTGGACAAGACCAACCGTTTTCATTCCGTCAATCGTTGGAATCATGCTTGATTTAACCGATCTTTTCATTACATCCTGAATGGCTTGCCTTGCTGAGGCCCCCAGTGATAACAATGTCTCAATCTCACCCCGCGAAGCGCTGACCTCTCTTCTCATCTGGTTCAAAAACAAACCCGACACAACCATCGCGTTGCCAATCGTCATCCCGCTTAACGGAATGATATACTGCGGTGTCGCTTCAATAATACGAAAGCCAAGCAGCAGCCCCATCATGAGAAGCTCTGTTGACGTAATCGCAATCGCAATTTTCCATATGATGCCCTTCAGCCCCTTGCCTCTCTTGCCAGCATTGTAGGAAGCGATTGTAATCATTAGAATCAAAATCAATGCGATGAAAATAGGATTGCTCGTATTAAAAATAAATTGCAACACATAACCAACAAGCAAAAGCTGTACAGCAGAACGAATCGTACCAGTAGCAATATCCCGCTCAAGTCCAAGCTTTTGCCATACGGATAATAGCATAGTGATCATCACGAATAACAGCGTGAAAGTAAGTGCTAAGATAGACATGACTGCTCCTTATAAGCTGGTGCTTGAATATAATTTCGTGCGAGCTCCGTCTTCGGATTCTCAAAAAAAGCATCCGTCGCATTTTGCTCCAGCAACGTTCTCTCACCCATAAACCATACCGTTTGGCTCATCGTTCTCGCCTGCTCGACGTCATGAGTAACCCAAATCATCGTCGTTCCTTCTTGATGATGCCACTCTCTTATAACCTCTTCAACCATCTGCTTGCTGCTTCTATCAAGCGAGGCTGTAATCTCATCAAGAAGAAGCACCTTCGGATGCAGCAGTAAGGAACGCAGCAAAGATACGCGTTGCTTCTCCCCTCCTGATAGATCCTCTGCGCTTTTGCTCAATTCCAAATGATCCAGCCCCAGACGCTGCAGCAAATGCTTCAGGAGCTTTTTCTCATAAGGAATCCGGTGGAGACGGCTAACCGTCTTCAAATTATGTTCAATGCTTCCTTGAAGCATGACTGCCTGCTGTGCAACATAGCAAACCCTTTTTCTCCACAACTGTGGATCCGTCTCGCTTTGTAATTCATTATGTAAACGAATATCGCCTTCATCTGCATGATCGAGAGCCGCAAGTATTCGAAGCAGCGTACTCTTGCCCTGCCCTGACACGCCAAGCAAAGCTATGACAGCAGGCTCCAAAATTTCAGCCGTAATATTAGCGAATAAGGGGCTATTCTCTTTTCCTTCAAGTTTCTTTGCAAGCTGTTGCAATTGCAGCACGGGTTTCATACACGGCCCTCCTTCCACTCATTGTCCATTATATCGTTTACCAAAAGCAGATAAAAGGCTGACAGCCCACTGCCGCTAATTGCGGAAGGGACTGTCAGCCTTTAAATTGGCCTCGTTAGCCTAAAGCGATAAAGCTATTACTTTATTGCAGCATCGATTTCTTTGACCATTTCAGCTACAGAGATAAGTCCGCCGCCGGAAAGGTACCAGAATTCTGGGTTAAGGTATACGATGTTGCCTTCTTTGTACGCTTTTGTATTTTTTACAAGAGCATTCTCAACTGAAGAATGTGCATCGCCTTCGCCTGCTACTACTGCATTACGGTCAACAACGAACAAATAATCAGCATCTTTCTCAGCTACATATTCGTAAGTTACGGGTTTGCCGTGTGTCGATACTTCAATATTCTCATCAACAGCAGGTACGCCGAACACGTCATGAATGATACCAAAGCGTGAAGCTTTACCATAAGCGCTGATTGCGCCTTCGTTAGCCAAAATAATAAGACCATTTTTGCCGCCTGCAGTTGCTTTGTCATTCAAAGCTTTGATGGAATCATTAATTGTAGCAAGCTCTGCATCAGCTTCTGCTTCTTTGCTGAAAATTTGACCAAGTGTTTTCACATTGCTTGTGAAGGATTCCATGTATTTGCTTGTATCTACGCCCATGTGGATCGTTGGCGCAATTTTGTTAAGCTCTTCATATGCATCTGCTTGACGACCTGAAATGATGATCAAATCAGGAGCGATTTCGTTAATTTTCTCGAAATCCGGTTCTTTCAATGCGCCTGCATTTACATATTTAGCATCTTTGTATTTTTCTAGGTACGCTGGCACGTTAGCTTGTGGTACCGCCGCTACTTCAACACCTAGTTTATCTAACGTGTCCAATACGCCGTAGTCGAATACGACAACCTTGCTCGGATTAACAGGAACAACCGTTTCACCAAGCTGATGCTTAACCGTAATTTCTGTTGCTGGTGCGTCTGTTGCAGGCGTGTCTGTTTTGGGAGCGTTTGTCGCACCGCTTGTATTTCCGTTATTGTTTGCTCCACATGCTGCCATTACCATTGCAAAGATTACTAGAATGGCCAATACTGGTAAAGACTTTTTCATTCTAATCACTCCTATTATTAGTTTTTTTGTATGATCAATTGTTTGAATAACCGTAAGTAGGGACTTGCTTTTTTAAGTAAAATAAACACCGATACGGTTTCCATTGATAAGCTCAATCGGAATATCCATATCGTAGATGTCATTGAGCACGGCGCTATCGATAATCGTCTCAGTAGAACCTTCCTTGACGACCTTTCCATCCTTTAACGCCACGATGTAATCGGAATAACAAGAAGCAAAGTTAATATCATGGATAACGAGTATGACGGTCTTTCCAAGCTCCTCGACCAGTCTGCGCAGTACCTTCATAATCTGAACAGAATGCTTCATATCCAAGTTATTAAGCGGCTCATCCAGCAAAATATATTCCGTATTTTGAGCGATGACCATTGCAATGAAAGCACGTTGGTTTTGACCGCCGCTCAGCTCATCAAGGTATTTGCTCTGAAGCTCTACCAAATCCATATAAGCGATGGCTTCATCAACTTTCGTCCAATCTTCCTTCGTTAACTTCCCTTGTGAATAAGGGAATCGTCCGAAGCTTACAAGCTCTCTGACTGTTAAACGCAAATTTATATGATTAGACTGCTTTAAAATCGATATTTTCTTAGCAAGATCTTTGCTCTTCCACTCCGTTACCTCTTTGCCTTCAATAAGAACATCTCCGCTATCTTTCGTCAGTAAACGGCTAATCATGGATAGCAGTGTACTCTTGCCAGCACCGTTGGGACCTATGAATGAAGTAATCTTACCTTTAGGAATTTCGAGAGATACTCCTTCTATGACGGGCTTGCCCCCGTATGCTTTGGATACATTTCTGACCTCTATCATGCTTTCTTCTCCCTTAGCAGCAAATATAAGAAGTACGCTCCGCCGATGAAGTTAATAATGACGCTTATCGTCGTCTCGAACGTGAACACTCGCTCTACAATCAACTGACCGCCAACCAGCGCAATGATGCTGATAAGTATCGCTCCTGGAATAAGGATGCTATGCCGATACGTACGCATGAATTGATAGGCTACATTTACAACGAGCAGTCCGAGGAACGTAATCGGTCCTACTAAGGCAGTTGATACAGCGATCAAGATCGCTACAATAACAAGCATTCTTTTGACTATGTAATCATACGGAATGCCTAGATTAACTGCATGCTCCTTGCCAAGTGACATGACATCCAAGTACTTGGTCAACCTCAAGCTGTAAAGAGCGACTAAAGCGATAATAACAATGGAAATGACGAGTAAATCTGTGTTGACATTATTAAAGCTGGCAAACATCCGCCCCTGTATGATAAGAAATTCATTCGGGTCAATCAACACCTGCATGAACGTCGACATACTTCCAAACAACGTTCCGAGCACAAGTCCAATCAGCAGCAGGAAGTAGAGATTTCTACCTTCTCTTTTGAAGAGCAGCTTATAAAGCAATCCTACGAATGCAATCATAAATCCTACCGATATAAGGAAGTTCAGATGTTTGTTCGTACTAGGCAGACTCATGGAACCGAAGACGTAAACAACAAAAGTCTGAATGAGCATATACAGTGAATCCAGTCCGATAACGCTTGGTGTCAAAATTCGATTGTTCGTTATGGTCTGAAAGATCAACGTGGAGTAAGCAATAGCACCTCCGGTAATGACAATCGCCAGCACCTTCCTCAATCGTCTTGGCAATGCATAGTCCCAGTTGGGTCCAAGATGAATGAAAAGAAACACGACTATTAATGCGACGGCCAGCACCGCAAGAAAACTCAGTTTAAGCTTCATATGCCTTTCTCCTCATCAACAAGTAAAGAAAAATAACGCTTCCTATGACGCCGATGGTGAGACCGATCGGTATTTCATAAGGAAAGATAATCAAGCGACCGATTACATCGCAGACAAGAACGAATATGGCGCCAAGCACCGCTGTATGCGCTAGATTTTTCTTCAAATTATCGCCCATGTAAAGTGTCACGATATTTGGAATGATTAAGCCAAGGAATGGAAGCGTGCCTACCGTCAATATGACGATAACCGATACCAAGGCTACGATGACAAGACCAATGTTCACGATAAGCTTGTGATTCATACCCAGATTGGTCGAGAACTCTTCGCCAAGCCCGGCAATCGTAAACTTATTGGCATACAGGTATGCCAGCACGAGCAGCGGAACGCTTACATACAACAGCTCATAGCGTCCGCTCATGACGAGCGAGAAGCTGCCTTGGAGCCAGGAGGAAATATTTTGGATGAGATCGTTTTTGTAAGCAAAAAATGTCGTCACCGAGCTAATTACATTACCAAACATCAACCCAACCAATGGAATAAATATTGTATCCTTGAATTTGAGACGATCGAGAATTTTCATAAATATGAATGTGCCTGCTAATGCGAAGGCAAAAGCAACAAGCATCTTCTCAAATGTAGTGGCGGATGGGAAAATCATTAAGGCAACCAGTATACCGAGTCTAGCTGAATCATCCGTTCCCCCAGTTGTTGGCGATACGAATTTATTACGGCTTAGCTGCTGCATGATTAAGCCTGTAACACTCATCCCAAAGCCTGCCAAAATGATGCTGACTAGTCGAGGAAACCGGCTAATAGATAACACTTGCCACTGCTCAGCAGTGAGACTAAACAGATCAAATGGAGATATGTCCTTAACCCCGATAAACAGGGAAGTAATCGATAATACAAAAAGAATAATAATGAGATACCATAGCTTCATACTAATTCCTCGAATCATCATGGATAATAACAAAGATAATCATTCTCAATACTGGTTAAAAAAATACGCTGTTCGTGGTTTATCGCCATTCAATTGATAACCATTATCAGCAACATTTCTTATCTTACACGATATATACAGGATCGGAATGGATTTTTCTATAATCGCAATGGATTTTTCTACTGACAACTTAGATGTGACGGTAACGTGAACACGAAGTTCTGCTCTTTACTTGTCCTTCTATCTACTCTGCCCTTCTATTGTAAAAGGGTAGTATGAAAATAAAGAGGAATAAATTGATGAATTTGACGGTGATATTCGCTGATACCTAATCTGAAAAACTATCATATGCTACATTAAGCTTCAACCAAGGCTAGTTAGGGAGGTAACATATGGTTCGCTCTAAAATTCAAACCCTTAGATATCGTATCGGCAAAAACAACTATCTCATCATTAACATCCATCAATCGGCAGCTGCAAGCGCACAGCAAGGCAATGTTTTGGCAAGCAATGCAGTAAATGTTCTCATTCATAAAAAACAAGGTCGTCGCTAATCTATTCTCATCCCTTACCTAATCCATACTGAAATGTATGAGAGGGGGTGAAATCATGAGAAAAAATCATTCAAAACACACTGTGAAATGGAGTAACGGCAAGACAGATGTGAACGTGAAGCAAAATGCCCACGCACGCATTGGACAAGGCGGAAACGCCATTGCCATCAATGCATCAGAAATTGGTGTAGTCCGTATTCGCCCCGGCCAGCAACAATAAGATACAGGAACAGCAAAAAACCTGACCCATGTTTGGTCAGGTTTTTTGCTGCTAGGCTATCAGCTAGTTTCAGTTAGCCGTTATAGTTGCTGAAACAGCAGCTTCTCCAGTGGAAGTGAGCGTATTCGTCCACGTTACCGTTACTCCAGGAGCTGGATTGGTGGTAAGTATCCCCATCGTATCATCACCTGATGTACCGTCTTTGTCCAGCACTTCAATTTTTACAACCGAATTGTTAGGCTCTGCGATATAAATCGTATTAAACGGCTCCGAATATTGGTTACCAAACTCGGCTTGCTCGTAGCCCCAGTAAATCTCTTTCGTTACGTTTAGCGGAGCCTGATTATCTTTCCAATGCTTATTGTCAATATGCCCCTGCCCATTCACGCTGACTTTGAGGTATACGTCACTCTCATCGTTAAGCGGGTCCTTATTAGCCTTACTAGTCACGTTCAAAAGCGTTATTTTATGAGAATAATAAGGGTTAAACAGATACGTATGCGAAAAATTACCCAAGCCGTTCAGATGAGTATCAATGAAGAAAGCAGGGTCTGACCAGTAAATCCCTTTATAAAGCGGACCGTCATCCGGATCATCCTTCGTCCATGGCAGTGTACAGGAACTATCGGAATACGTATCTCCGTGGAAATAACCGAAGGTATTGAACGTATGTCCCGCTCCGCCAGTATCATAACGTCGATCCCAAATCTCATCCATTGAGGTCAGCGCATAATCATATACTTTCGTATAGCTGCCTGATGTATCCGTCGGCATAACAGAGGTTCCATTCTGATACTTGAAAACAATCCCGTCTCCTCCGTTTGCAGAGCTGCCATCGTATGCCTTCACCCCGTGACCGGCATCAGTCCCGATTCCGTTTGCGGATATATACAGCTTCGCCCTATGCCCATCTAATAGAATGGAACCATCGATATTTTCACTGCCGGATGATATGGATGAATCATTCGAATACTGATACCAATGATTATGGGCTTGTGTCTCCATTAGTTGAAGCGAACCATAGGTGGAGCCGTCTTTTCGGATGACAAAAATACTGCCTTCCAGATCATGCTCATGCTTTTCCAGATTGATCGGACCGTCATCTCTCGGATAGTAGAAATCATATTCGATAAAATAATGAGTTAACGTCTCACGAACCGAGTAATAGACAGAGGGCAGTATCGGATAGTTGTTGAGATTCTCCCAGTTGTTATCCCCTCTCCAATCTCCATCGTAATTGAACTTAGTCATAAAGTCAGCGCGAACACTGTAGGTTTCATTTACATCCTGATAGATTGTCGGCGCCCAGTAGGCAGCTAACCCTGAATAAGACGGTGAAGCATTCACACGGTCGTGAATAGGATAAAGACATACGCATAAGGTAACAATCAAAACGGCAGATACTAGTTTTTTCATCAAAATAGTAATCCTCCTCTAATTAATGAATGTTTTCTTAGCATTTATACATAGATTCAAATGATATCTTTCTTTCAATCCGCTGTCTCCATCGTAATTTCACTCAAGGGATTCCGCTGCCTCGTTTTTCTTCTTTCAATCTCTTCTCCCATTTTCATTAAAAGACTGGTCACGATAAGTGAAAACAAGACGATGGTATAGAAGCCCGCTCCAATCGCAATTCCAATGCCCCCCGCAAAGAAAATCATTGCTGCTGATGTCAAACCGACTACTCTTGCTCCATCCTTCAAAATAACTCCAGCCCCGATAAAACCTAATCCTGTAACGATTTGCGCCGCGAGCCGCATGGGATCCATCATCGTATGCTCCCTCATGCCTGCGTACATAGTCACGCTCTGAATGGATACAATCGTAATCAGTGCGGAAGCTGTTGCTACATACATGTACGTTTTAACTCCCGCAGGCTTATGCTTATGGGTGCGGTTCAAACCGATCATAAACCCTAGCAGAGCGCTGACAAGAATGCGCAACAGCCATTCGTAATCACCTAACCATACACCTAAATGCTGATCTATTACGCTCATGATGCGCTTCCTTTCTAATGCAGACTCTCAAACGGTTCACATGCTGCTGCAGCGCCATGGGCAAATGAACAGTCGTCACATTTTACAGCTCGACTTCTAAGCTTTGTCTAAGCAGTATTTATCAATAACATGCGCTATCGCGTGTTCCAGATTGGATGGGGCGATGTATTGCGCATGCTCCTTTAACTTAGGATGAGCATTCTCAACCGCCACCCCCATGCCTGCCTCTTGAAGCATCTCCAAGTCATTCATATGGTCGCCTATAGCAATAATCTCGCCAATATCCAAGCCCAATTGGCTAGCAAGCAGCTTTAACGCGCTGCCTTTAGACACACTGCTCGGCAGTATCTCTAGATAAGTTGCTTCTGATGTCACCAGTTCGCATGCTGAGCCGACCATCGGCAGAAATACGTTCATTGCCGCAGTGAAATTTTGGTCCTCTTGAATCATTAATATCTTGTTTACCTTGCTTTCGAGCAAGAAGTCCGGCGTGCTCCAAGGATGGCAAACTACCCGATCCTTATTCATATAGTCCGTTATGACCGAATTGATCTCGCGAACCCAAAGTTTTCTCTCTGAGTAGAAAATCATATTCAAAGGGTGCTTATTCAAAAGCTCGAGAGCTGCGCTAATAACCTCTGCTGTAAGAACGGCTTCGTAATGACATTGACTTGTGCTAAAGTCTACAATTTTGGCACCGTTATAAAGAATAACAGGGTGCATAATGCCCAACTCTTTCACAAACCGGTACGCCGCTTCCTCCATACGGCCGGTTGCCAGCGTCACAATTCCCCCCTGACTCTGAAAAGCGCGTATCTTCTCTTTGTTCTGCTCGCTGATCTCTTGTTGCGAATCCACAAGGGTTCCGTCAATATCGGTCACAACCATTCGATAAGGCCGTATTAACGGTTTCATTCCAATTCAATCCTCTCCGCTCTCTGTGGTAGATGGGATTTCAAATAGCGGGTATTCGTCTCCGCACCTGTCACAACTAACTGACAGTTTGAAGATTGCACAAGCCTTTCCCACGCATCCCGAAAGATTTCATATTCTCCCTTATTATTCGTAATTAGCACCCAATCAGGCGATAATGCCAGCAAAAGCTGTTCATTCCATGCATCCATGATACCGTGATGACCGACCTTAAATACATGGGGGTGCAGCATCTCTCGTTTTAAAATACGTTCCCAGTTCGTTAAAACCGCATCACCTGAGAGCAGCAGCAGTTGCGTTCCATCCCTATGCTCCAACAAAAACACGCTGCTGTCTGCATTGGATTGCCCATCAAATCTCACTAGCAACTTCTCATGCTTATCGGCGTTCGAACTGCTAATTTCTTGCAAGGTCTGATAGGCCTCCATATCACAAATATCAATCGGTTCTACATGTCTTAGAGCTACATCGCCAAATGTCCAAACGGTTTGCTCACCAAATGGAGGACGCGTAGTTATTCGTGTTTTCTGTATGGCGAGAAGCGCTTGAAGCTCCTCATACATTCGCAGCAGCTCCCTAGTCTGAATCGCTTTCGCATGCTTCAGCTGCTCCAGTACTAGATTAAGCTTGGGATAAGGCAGAATGGCCTCTACCACGGGAACATGACAGGCAATATCAAGCAATCCATGAAGATGATCCGGATGCAAATGTGTCAAAATCATCAGATCGATCTGATGCCAGCCCTTTTTACGAAAAAAATGAATCGGACTCGCTCGTTCGTCCTCCAGCCGATCTCCCCCATCTATCAAAATGATATAGGGATCTTCAGCTGTTGGAATTTCAATAAAAAAGCTATCGCCGCGTCCAACATTTAGCGCATAGAGTATAGGCTTCACGGACATCACCTTTCTGCAGTCAACAGATGAATTCGGCTTTTATCCAGCCTAATATTCACAAATCCGTCTAACACTTGGCTTGGACTGGAATCGTCTACAATCCATTGAAGCGGCCCGCAGTCCACCCAGTAACGGATCATTCTGCCGAGAAAGCTGCTTTTCTGAATATTGCCTCTCCAGCTGTATCCCTCACTTAATTGCTCTCTTGCTCCAGGTTCAACTGAAATACATTCCGGGCGAATCATAAGCGTCACTAGATCGCCTACTTTAACGCTATGATCGGTCCCGTTGACATTAAATACGTGATCATTGCATTTGACAACGATGTCCTCTTCCGCGAAGCCGATGACTTCCCCGTCAATAAAGTTCGCTACTCCAACAAAGTCTGCTACGAACTTACTTTTTGGCTTAAAGTAAATATCCCACGGAGTGCCTACCTGACATATTACGCCTTTGTTGAAGACCGCTATCCGGTCAGACAAGGAAAGAGCCTCATCTTGGTCATGTGTAACAAAGATCGCAGTGACACCTGTGCGCTGCTGCAGTTCTCTTAGCTCATTTCTAACCTCGACCCTCATCTTGGCATCCAAGTTGCTCAATGGTTCATCCATAAGAAGAATATTTTGACCGGTAATGAGAGCTCTAGCAAATGCAACTCGCTGCTGTTGCCCTCCGCTCATTTCCTTTGGGAACCGATTCTCCATGCCTTGAAGACCGAACATAGCCAGCATTTCATTCACTTTATCTTTAACTTCTGCCTTTGGCAGCTTTAGCAGCTTCAAGCCATACGATATATTCTCATAGACCGACATATGAGGAAACAGTGCATACTCCTGAAATACCAGAGGGGTATTTCTCTTATAAGCTGGAATGTCATTGATTCTTTTACCGTTAATAAAAATATTCCCCTCATCCGGTTCATGGAAGCCCGCAATCATCCGCATTAGCGTTGTTTTGCCGCATCCGCTGGGACCAAGTAAAGTAGTAAAGCTGCCCTTAGGAACTTCAAGAGAAATATCATTAATGGCTTTATATTTTCCGAACGTCTTGGTCACGTTCTCAATCTTGATGATAGATTCGGCTACGCTCATAATTCCCTCCGTTTAAATCTCTAAATTCTTGCCCTGCCGCCTGAATATCAGCTTGGCGATTCCCAGGACAGTAAAGGCAATCGAAATCAATACTACGGTGAATGCTGACGCACTTCCCCACTCGCCGTTACTGACCAAACCTAGGATCGAGACAGTACCGACCGAGGTTTTGGCCGAATAGATAAAAATAATGACGCTCAAGCAAGTGATCGATCTCAAAAAGGACAATACAATGCAAGAAATAAATGATTCCTTCAATAGAGGTAAAAGGATGTTTCGAAAGGTCTTGAAGCTGCCCGCACCGAGATTCGTCGACGCCTCTTCCAGGGAATGGCCAATCTGTTGTAAAGAAGCAAGGTTCGCACTGTAGCAGGTTGGTAGATTCCAGAACATGAGTGCTAGAACCATGATGATAGAAGTTCCCGACAACATTAACGGTGATTCGCTAAACCCCATTGCAAAACCAAGACTTAAGAATACACCCGGTACAGCACCCGGCAGTATAGCTAAGAAATCGATAAACCGATTAATGCCAATCTGCTTCCGCTGTACAATATAAGCCAAAATTATTGACAAGAATGCTGCTCCTACGGAAGCCATGAGAGCAAATTTAAGGCTATTGATAACCTCTTGCTTTTTAAATAAAACATAACTCATATTTTTCAATGTAAGAGACCAGTCATACCCCCATGTTTGAGTGAAGGCCCCAAAGAACAGAACACCGTAAACCGCTAAAATGACAACGGTTACAAACATGCAAA
Source organism: Paenibacillus sp. J31P13 (assembly GCF_056269295.1). Classification (NCBI taxonomy): domain Bacteria; kingdom Bacillati; phylum Bacillota; class Bacilli; order Caryophanales; family Paenibacillaceae; genus Paenibacillus; species Paenibacillus sp. J31P13. The sequence goes on along the minus strand of NZ_JBWDNR010000008.1, from coordinate 41,265 downwards.
AGCTGAATAAACTCCACTTAATATAACTAGGAACCGGATAAGGCTCGAGTGAGGTTTCTTTCCCAGTTACGGTAACATAAGAGCGCTTCCCTACCCATTTTCTGTTTAAAATAAAGAGTGCAAGAGCTGGCACTAGCAAGGTAGTAGAGAGCATCGCAGCAGCCGGCAAATTAAACCAACCAGACATCTGCATATAAGCCTCTGTCGGTAGCAGTGAAAAGTTCCCTCCAATAATAATGGGATTACCGAAATCAGCTAATATATTCATTGCCGCGATTAAGGCTCCACCCGCGAGACCAGGTCTGCACAGCGGTAGAAATACATCCTTGAATACCTGCCAACGAGTTGCCCCTAGATTATAGGCCGCATATTCAAGATTTGTGGAATTTGACCTAAGCACACCATAAATAACTGCATAGGCAAAAGGAAAGAAATTTATCGTTTGTACCATCCATAGTCCGTGCCAGCCGTACACATCAATACTGATTCCTAGCACATGTTTGGATATAATGCCTTGTCTCCCGAATAATAAGATATAGGACAGGGCTACGATGAAAGGGGGCGACACGATCGGCAAGATCGTAATGAACTTGAACAGCCCTTTACATGGTATATTTAGCCGAGAAATAGAGTAAGCAAATATAAATGCGACAAAGGTACAGGAAATTGTCGACAAGAAGGTCATCGTCAAGCTGTTGATTGCCGCATTCGTCCAACGGGAATTAGTGAAAAGCTGGGCGTAGTCCGACAGTCTCGGCGCACTTACTACTTTTATGATCGGCCATAGCACGAAGAAAGCAGTAATGAGCACGACGGCAGCAATGACTAAGGCTAATAGCGGTTCATTCCGCAGCTTTTTAAACTCTAACCACATGTCTTTGAAGATTGTTGAATTCAATGATGTTCACACCTTTCCAGAAGGACTGCCCCTTGCACAGAGCAGGCAATATCAGTCATCCTGCTCTGCGCAAAGTTAAATCCTCTTGGGAGCCTAGGGTAATTATTTACCCCCGCTCACCTCTCCGAATTTCTTAATGACCGCTTCCTTCATCTCAGCCGCTTTAACACGGTCGTATTCGACTAACTTCAGCGTATCAATGGCAGGCATTCCTTCCGGTGCAGCGACATCCGTACGAACGGAATAACGGCTGGACATCTCTGTGCTCATCTCTTGGGTTTCTTTCGTCAACAGCCAGTCTATGAATTTCTTCGCGTTCTCACTGTTGGCTCCGCCTTGAATAATAGCCGCTCCACCTATCTCAAAAGCTGTTTCCTCAGGAATAATAGGTTGAATCGGATAACCCTTCTTACCGGATTTTATAATATCATGAGCCCAGTGCATGCCAGCTACAAACTCACCGGTTGCAGCCAAGTTGACGACATCTCCGCCTGAAGCAACATAATGATGTACATTGGCAGTAAGAGCCTTCATATAATCCCATGCTTTATCTTCACCTAAGCGGAAAATTTGGGTTGCAGTAAATATGTAGCCGCTTCCGGCAGTTGCGGGATTGGGTATAATCAAAACATCTTTGTAAGCGGGGTCTAACAAATCCTCCCATGTTTTCGGCTCTTTGATGCCCTTAGGAGCTAATTCCTTGTCAAAACGCTCCTTATTAAGTGCGACAGCCAAAACCCCCATATACCAGCCTTGATAGAATCCGTTGGGGTCATTAAACATGGTGTTAAGATCTTTAGCGTTCGGGGAACTGTACTTCATTAGAATACCTTGATCGGCAAGCGGATTGTAAAATTCGGCTGAGCCGCCGACTAGAATGTCGGCTTTTGGAGCGTTCTTCTCGGCCTGTACCCTTGTGCTGGCTTCTCCGGCACTATTCAAGCGCAAATATTCAATCTCAATTCCAGTATCTTCCTTGAATTGCTTCTGAATTTGTACCGTATCATCCTCATTCAGAGCAGAGTAAACAACAAGCTTGCCAGATCCTTTTTTAGATCCCCCTGTTTTACCATCTACTCCAGCACTGTTATTATCGTTTCCGCTGCAACCTGATAATAATAAAATACTTACGAGTATAAACGATGTAAACACACCGAACACTTTTCTATTAAACCCCATAAATACTCAGTCCTCCCCATAAGTTGACCGCCACATTTATCGTTATTAGCTAATCCAATCGCTTACATGACTTTCTTTCAATAAGTCTTGCTTCGATCAATTCGGAGGGAGGAGCGATGTCTATGTCGTTGTTGTTGTTCTTGGAGTTATTCTTGTTGTTGTCCTTATCCGTGATCATGTCCAGCAGCAACTTGGCTGCCCTGTTCCCCATCATTTCACGCGGCTGTTCCATGGTTGTCAGCTGTATCCAGTGGAGGTCGGCATATTCCAAGTTGTCAAAGCCCATTACAGAAAGCTTTTCGGGAACGGAAATCTGTTGAACAGCCAGCCATTCCAGCGCACCAATTCCAAGCAAGTCATTCGCGGCAAAAATAGCCGTCAAATTAGGATTGCTCTGATACAACCTATTCATAGCCGCCCGGCCGTGCTCAATCGTTCGACCCCCAAGAACGACATCTGTACTCTCGAATTGGAGTCCATGATCCCGCATCGTATCTTTGAATCCTCTCAACCTTTCGGACCCGGTAAATGATTTCTCCGGCATGCTGATGAAACCAATTCCTTTGTGCCCCAGCTCAATCAAATAATTAACAGCCGTACAAGCGGCCTGATAATGATCCACATCAACAAAAGGAATCGACAAGCCATTCGGTGTTCTTCTTCTCAAGAAAACTACAGGCATCTTCAAACCAGCGATTAGCTCAATTAATTCAGTATCCAGAAAATCCGGCGTGATGATCAGTCCGTCAAATTGTCTAGAAATCGCATTGGAGATAAACTGTTTTTCTTTGTCTGGATTACGATTCGCATTGCCATATACCACCTGATACCCGTATTCAAATAACGTTTCTTCCACTGCATTGGCCAATGAAGAGAAGAATGGATCCGAAATGTCGGGAATCATTAAACCAATCGTAAAGGTCTTCTTCTGAATCAGACCTTTCGCGATTGCATTAGGCCGGTAATTGAGAGCACGAATGGCTTCCATTACTTGAAGCTTTGTTTCCTGACTTACATCTGCATGATTATTGATAGCCCTTGATACGGTAGAAACTGAAATGCCTAAATGCTTAGCGATATCTTTAATATTTGTCACAGAGGCCTCCTTGCCAACGTTCCGGTAACGTTACCGGGAACGTTACCGGAACGTTTGAGCTTATAATACAACATTGTGTAATCGTTTTCAATCATTAAATTTTTATGAAGAATATTTTCAAAAATCATCCGCTTAAACTGACCTTTATATTGCCTCTGCCATACGAAATAGAGCTAGATTAATCTAGCTCTATTTCTACTTTCAGAATAGCCGCCTAATGTTAAAAACGAGATAGGGTAATCTTTATCTTCTCTTGTAATACGTAATTGCTAGCGCTAGAGCAAGCACGGAGCCCTTCACAATATCCATCGCATAATAAGGAACGGACAGCATAATGAGGCCATTTGATAAAATACCGATCAACACTGCTCCTGCAAAAGTACCAAAAGCGTTTGGCTTGCCTGCGCCAAGCACAGAATAACCGATAAATGCAGCTGCTACGGCATCCATGAGATAGGGGCCGCCTGCATTGACCTCGGCATTCATGATGCGCGCACCGAGCACAATTCCCCCTATTGCAGCAAATAGTGCTGACACTAAATAGGCAATCAAACGATATTTGCTTACCGCGATACCCGACAGCTTAGCCGCTTCAGGATTGCCCCCAATCATATAAAGGTAACGGCCATGCTTTGTGTAATTAAGAAAGATATGAACCGCTAGAACAACAACCAGCATAATGACAATAATCCAAGGAACCTGGCCAATTTTTCCGAATACCTTAGGAATTTGTCCCGTTGCGAAATCTCCATTAGGCATAATCATGTTTTGGGAGATCGTCGCCCCTCTTGTATAGGTTAGTGCAACGCCTTGAAATATGAACATCGTTGCGAGCGTCATCAGCATATCCTGAATTTTAAAATTAATAACGAGAAAGGCATTAATCAAACCGACAACCAGACAGAACCCAATCGTAATCGCGATACCTAATCCAGCGGATTGTCCATGCCAGACATACATAGAAATGACCAGCGCATTAGCTAGTGAAGCTGTTGAGCCGACTGACAAGTCAAAGCCCCCTACCGCTAAAGAAACAGTCAGACCGATTGCGATAATTGTAACGATTGAAATGGATCGTAAAATATTAATAATATTAGATGAGCTCAAAAAGTTATCTGTAGCCGTTCCGAAAAAAGCTATTAACAAAACGATTGTAATAAGTGTTCCGTATTTGTACAAAAAATCAAAAAAGTGAAACACCTTTTTGTTTTTCAATGATCCAGCCGCATTCATGATAATATGCCTCCCGTGCTGTACAATAAGATTTCTTCCTCATTAGTCCGCTTCGTTTCGAGCTCTTTTATAATACCGCCGTCATACATGACATACATCCTGTCCGTTATGCCTATCATTTCAGATAACTCACTGGATGCGTATAAAATACATTTCCCGCGCGCCGCAAGTTCAGCCACCAGCTCATAAATGTCTCTCTTTGCACCAACATCGACACCCTTGGTCGGTTCATCAAAAATATAGACATCAGCATCAGCTAGCAGCCACTTTCCAATGGCAACCTTCTGCTGATTGCCCCCAGAAAGATTTCTAACCTTAGCACTGGCATTTGGGGTTTTGATGCCCAGATTTCGAATAATCTCATCGGATGCTTTTTTTTCTTTGGCGGCGCTAAGCCATGATCCCCATCTTGTAAACTTGGACAAATTAGCCGCAGTCAGGTTAAGGGACACCGTGTCCTCTACAAAGACACCCTCACGCCGTCTTTCCTCAGGCACGAGCGCAAGCCCGCTGCGTACCGCTTGATGAGGAGAACTATTATTTATTTTTTGTCCGTCATAATAGATATTTCCAGTAGAAGAAGCAGAAGCGCCGAACAGCGCTCTGCATAGCTCTGTTTTCCCCGCGCCTACTAAGCCTGCCAGCCCCACAATTTCACCCTTGCGGATATGGAAATCGACATGATTTACTTTGCCGTTGTCATGAATATCCTTCGCTTCAAAGCATTTTTCACCAATCGTACGTTCCATATTGGGAAACTGACCATCCATTTTGGCTCCCAGCATATATTCAACGACCTGCTGGTGATCTACATTTATCATCTCTTCTCTTACAACAAGCTGCCCATCTCTCATAATCGTAATATCATCACATATTTCGAAAAGCTCTGGCAGACGATGAGATATAAAAATGATGCCTACCCCTTCCGATTTCAACAATCGGATTAAGCGGAATAGCTGTTCCGTTTCCGTCTGACTCAGCGGAGCAGTAGGCTCATCCAATACGAGAAAACGACATTTCATAGCGACTGAACGGGCAATAAGCACCATTTGCTTCTCAGCTAGTGTTAAATCCTGAACAAGCTTCTTAGTTGGAACCCTTACATTCATTCTCTCTAAAATGGCTTGCGCCGATTGGTGAAGCTGCTTCCAACGAACCCAGTGTCGGCCTCTCATATCATGCACAGTTCTCTCCAGCATGATATTCTCACCAACTGTAAGATTAGGAATTAATGCGGTATCCACCTCTTGATAAACGACCTGAATGCCATACTCCTTAGCATCCTTCGGCGTGCGAATATTCGCTTCCAAGCCGTCGATCAGAATATGACCCGTATAATGATCATAAGCACCAGCGAGTACCTTCATAAGAGTAGATTTTCCCGCACCATTCGCTCCAATCAATGCATGAGCTCTACCTGCGACCGTATGAAAGTCTACATTGGTTAATGCCTTCACTCCTGGAAAAGTAATCGAAATCTCCTTCATCTCTAATCGGCTTGCCACCGAATCACTCACCAGACGCACCTTCCTCTCTAAACAGGATACAGCGCCCTTATCCAATGGATAAGGGCGCCAGTATGATAAGAACCATTTCTAATTTAGCATTATTTTGATTTGCCGTGCACGGCTTTCAAGCTTGTCATCCAATCCTCTAAAAATGCATCCGTTGTGCCCCAGCCTGGAACAATTTCAGCTAGAGTGACCATATTTACCGGTTCAGAAGCTTTTTTCAAGCTTTCTTGATCAATGAGCGCTGCCTCAAGACTATACGTAGCTGGCGTTTCTTCACCAGCTATTTTTTTGGCCAGCAAGCGCACGTTAACTGCACCAATCATTTTAGGATCAACACCAGCAGTCGAAACCCAAGGGCTGTTCTCTTCCTGCATAATTTGCAAGTCCGCATTTGATACATCAATACCATAAATTTTGATTTCCGTACGACCTGCTTCAATTAATGCTCTTGCCGCTCCAATAGCGAATGCATCCCATGTCGCATAAATGGCATCAATTTCACCTTTTGGATATTTCGTAAGCATAGCTGCAACCGCATTTTGCGTTTCAACGGTTGTGTTATCAGTCGCTACACCAAAACGCTCCAATTCTTTAATCCCAGTGTGTTTTGCAAGTGTATCCTTATATACGTTATTGCGGCGTACCATTGGAGGGAAGCCATCTACCCACAGATAAACAATTTTTGCATCCTCGCCTTGCTCCTTAAGCAATTGGTCCAGCGCATATTGAGCAAGAGCTTCATCATCTTGCGAGGTTAACGTCACGCCTGATACATTTGCAAGCTCGCCAACAGAATCGAAGGTTACGACCTCAATGCCTTTATCTCTCATCTTTTGAACAGCCGCTACTGTTGCAGGATCTTCACCATGTGAGATGACAACACCGTCGTAGTCGCTATCAGCGGCTTGGTCTAGCGCATCTAGAAATTTAGCTGTATCGCCGTTTGCTGAGAAGGTATCCACTTTGAATCCTAATGACTCTCCTTCTTGCTTTGCCCCTGCTAAAAACTGCGCTGTATGATCATCTCCGCCGATTTTGCGAATCACTTTTAGTTTGATTTCTTTCTTTGCTGCGATTGCTTCAGGAAGATTTTCAACCTCTTTGCTGCCCGTTTTATTGGAATCGACACCGTTCGTGTTTCCACCATTTGTTTGGCCACATCCTGTAATAACAATTACGAATACCATCAATAAGCCGAACAAAATACGTATTTTTCTGTTTTTCATTCTGTTATTCCCCCTAGTTGATAGATAAAAACATTATTAATAGTAATCCTATAGGATTTAGTAAAAATGGTCAATACAAATTTAAACATCTTTTCCTTCAAAACAACTCAACATGCTTCATCCATCCACTCCGTGTATATCTTATCCGACATATGACCATGAATAGCATAGAACGATCCCATGTTCATTTCAGTATAGAGGAGCGTATAAATTGGAAACTATTCATCTCGGGCTGCTTTCTATTAAAGTAATTATCGGTTTTATATCCTTATTTTTAATAATTACATTAACCGGTCGAACGGCCATCAATCAGCTCACGCCTTTTCACTTCATATTTGTGCTCGTGCTCGGTGAGTTTCTAGGAAGTACGATTTATGATAACAACATTCGAATTTTCCACTTTTTATATGCGATTGGATTATGGACACTTCTCTTGCTTGTTGTGGAGAAGGTCACCAAAAAATATAAATCAACTCGCGCTTTGCTAGTTGGGAATCCTTCCATTGTTATTCGTGACGGAATCATTGACCGCAAGGCGCTAAGGAAAAACAAGCTGGAGGTTGGAGATCTGCTAAGCCTATTGCGACAAAGCAGCGTTTTTTCCTTACGCGAGGTTAAATACGGCATTTTAGAGGTGAACGGTCAGATCAGCCTGCTGCTCTACTCCAAGTATCAACAGCCCAATAAGGAGGATCTCAAGCTTCCTGAAGGGCATGTCTATCTTCCCGTCTCCCTTATAATAGATGGCAAGGTTTTATGGGGCAATCTTCATGACAGCGGATTCGACAAGCAATGGTTATATAACGAGCTGGAAACTCACGGTTACAGCGATGAAAAAAATATATTTTACGCCGAGTGGCGAAAGGAAGAGGGTATTCATATTAGCCCTATGGAGTCAGCGGGTAGAGAAATGCTTCATTAAAGAGGAACAGTCTTTAGCATCCTATTTATAAGTAAAATATCATTAGTTCCAAATAAATAGCATACTGACAGAGCAAAAAGAAGCCCTCCTCAAATGGAAAGGCTTCTTTTTTGCGTCAGCTTATTCCCTAAGTGCGGTTCAAGAAAGCTTTGGTCCGATCAAACTGAGGATTAGAAAAGAGCTGATCTGGATGACCAGATTCAATGATTTCACCATGATCCATGAACATGACCTTGTTTGCCACTTCACGAGCGAAGCCCATTTCATGCGTAACCACAATCATTGTCATATGCTCCTCAGCAAGGCTTTTCATAACCTGCAGCACTTCACCAGTTAGCTCTGGATCTAATGCAGAGGTTGGCTCATCAAACAGTAATATATCTGGATTCATCATTAACGCCCTAGCAATCGCAACCCTTTGCTTCTGTCCGCCCGAAAGATTAGACGGGTATGCGGATGCCCGATTGGACAGTCCTACCTTGTCCAGCAGCTCAACACTTCTTTTTTGTATATCCGCTGCGAGCTCACCCTTGACCAACCTCGGCGCAAGCTCTAGGTTTTGCTTCACAGTGAGATGAGGAAACAGATTAAAATGCTGAAAGACCATGCCCATTTTTGCCGTAATTCGCTTAATCTCTTTGGCAGGAGAGTACTTGCCGTCTTTGACTAGGAAATCACCCGCCACTTGAATACTGCCATCATCGATTCCTTCTAGATGAACGAGCGTTCTTAGCATCGTACTTTTTCCCGAGCCGGAAGGTCCGATAACCGCAATAACATCTTTTTTATTCACTTCAAACGACATTCCCTTTAAAACATGCAAGGAACCATATGATTTACTTAGTTTAGTTACTTCTATAATAGCCACATTTGCCATTCCTTTTATTCAAATTTAAATTTACGTTCCATCCATTTGAAGAGGAAGGTTAACAGGAGCGTCATGATTAAATAAATAATACCAGCTATAAAGAAAGGTACGATCGTAAAATCACGATTGACCGCCGTTTGTGCAAAATGCAGCAGCTCTGGAACGGCTACGGCATAAAGCAGTGCGGTATCCTTGATTAGTGTAATCGATTCATTAGACACAGCCGGCAGTACAACACGAAACATTTGAGGCAAAATAATACGAGTCATGGTCTGCCATTTGTTGAAGCCCAGCACCTGTGACGCTTCATACTGCCCTTTATCAATGGACAGCAAGCCTCCTCGAAATATTTCAGAGAAATAGGCAGCATAGTTTAAAATAAAGCCGACGCATGCTGCAGTAAACCGATCCAGCACCATGTATTCTCCTATTACCGGGATCATCGGCAGTCCAAAGCAAATGACTAACAACTGCAGCAGTAGCGGAGTGCCCCGCATGACGTAGATATAGCTTGTTGCAAGCCAAGCGATTGATTTATACTTGCTTTTTACAGCTAGTGTCAGCCCGAATCCTAACGGAATCGACGCCACGATGGCGATCAGAAACAATAATACCGTCATTTGTGCCCCTTCAAGCATGGGCTTAATCATCGAGCTGTAATACTCTGAAAACATCCTATATTCCCCCAAAAAACAAAACGGGATTTCTCATGAGAAACCCGTTTTGCCCTATCATCACTCAATTAACGTTCCTTCTATTTAAGAATCTTGTCTTCACCAAACCATTTTTTCGAGATTTCAGCCGCTGTACCGTCTTGATTCAACTCATCCAGCGCTTTTTTCAGCTTTTCAAGCAATGCTTCATTGCCCTTCTTCACACCGACTCCGTATTGTTCAGGTGCCAGTGCTTCATCCAGAAGCTTGAAGCTGCCTTCTTCTTTGGATATATAGTATTTCATAACGACTTCATCAATAACGACTGCGTCTACGCGTCCAATTTTCAGATCGCTAAGCGCAAGAACATTATCGCTGTATTCCGTAACTTTTTTTATTTTGGATTGAATAGGGTTAGCATTCAGTGCATCCGATGCTGAAGAAAGAGATTGAATGCCGACCGTTTTTCCAGTCAAGTCATCAAGCTTCGTAAGCTCTGATTTCGCCAAAGTTACAACAACCTGTGCATTTTCTAAATATGGATTTGTAAATAATACCTTTTCTTTACGCTCATCAGTAATGGTATAGCCGTTCCAAATCAAATCTATACGACCGCTATTAAGCTCGGATTCTTTTGTTTTCCAATCAATAGGTTGAAACTCTGCAGTCACACCCATTTTTTCTGCTGCTGCTTTGGCATAATCGATATCAAAACCAACGATCTCATTCTTATCATCCCTGAATCCTAGCGGTGCAAATTTGTCATCAATGCCGATGACGATTTTGTTTACATCACCGTTGGCATTCTTCGAACTGGAGCATCCTGTAAAAATTGCGATAGCTGCCGAGATAACTAGAATCATTGCTGCAAAACGTTTCATAATCTCTGTGTCCCCCTCGTGTTGTCCAATCTGCTTTACTACGTTACCATGTTATCAAAGTAGTATAATATCATATTTACTAGAAAGATGTCGAATGTTGTCGCGATGATTCCAGCATAAAATTAAGCTCCAAAAAGTCTCATTAATAGAATGCCAAAAAATGCTAGAGAGATGCCCGTAATTTCGGTTTTTGTGAATTTCTCCTTCACCACAAATCGTGTATATAGTAGAACAATAAGTACGTTAAGCGCCGTAACAGCAGATACCAAGCCAGCTTTGCCTAAATCAAAAGCAGTCACGATCAGCATCATGCCAAATGCATTTGTTGTCCCGACAGCCATGCCGACGAAAAAGGTACGTTTACTGCTCCACTTAACCGATCTTGCTTCCTCCATCTCTTTAGATGCGTGCTGTGATACCTGCACGGTGCGAGAGGATAAAGCTGAGCCTGCCGTTTGCGGCATTCGCTCCTGTCGACTTCGTTCCAGCTTCAAATCACGCATCCACCAAATCCCAAAGCAGCTTGCTCCGGTTATAAACATAAAAAACATCGTTGGAAACAATTCTGCCTCCATAATAGTCGACCATTTGCCTGATAGATCATTCGCTGCAAACAGAATCATAGCAAGCAAGCCCCACTGTGCGCCTTGGAGGTTTTTTAACGATATATCATTAGATAGCCGAACAAGCAGGACGCCCCCCACAATAACGATAAAGGCAACTAGCTGCATCAGGTGCAGCTTCTCGCCCCAAAGTCCAAATGCAACAATAACGACTACGACTGACGGCAATGCCGTCAAAATCGCAACAAGCGAAGCTTTGCCCACTACAAAACCCTTGAACATGCTGGCATTGGCTCCGAATGAAAACAGACCCATTTGAATGCCAATAAGTGCCGGAAGTGTCCAATTGGAAGAGAAAATAAGGGCGCATAGTCCGCAGATAAGCGCTCCCATCGTAAAGGTTCCGCAGAGCAATAAATTCCGACTAAGCTTTTGTTGACTCGTCCAATGATAAAGAATGCCGCGCAACCCAAAGCAGACGGCTGCAAACACCGAATAAGTAAGCCACATAAGAGGTGAAATCCCCTTTCCATAATTAGCATAATAGATCCAATCATAACAAGAGGAGCTCTATTTGTCTGCCACAAAAGAAGGGAATTTCCATAAGTGTAAATTTTCTAAATTGCAAAAAATAAATAGATTGTATATATTTAACAAAAATCTTATAATAACGCTAGCGGCTTTTTTTAGAAAATAAACCGCACTCATTCCAATCGAATAAGGGGATTTTGATGGCACAGGCTGCAAAAAGACCGTACCTGCCCGAGCTTGAAATCGCTAGAGCCTTTGGCATAATGGCAGTGGTCATGATTCATGCCACTTCAGCGATTATAGGAGGTTACGATCACTTATCCACTCTCTACCCGTTCTACGTTTTCTTGAATACATTCCCCAAATTCGCAGTGCCTGTTTTTGTTTTTTTAAGCGGCTTTGTTTTGTTTTACAACTACTACGATAAACCATTCACACTCAAAACCTTCGGTGATTTCTACAAAAAAAGAATCTTCAAAACGCTTATCCCTTTTCTCGTCTTTTCATTTCTCTATTATGGACTAACCAGAATTGCAACCTATGGTTTCACAGATGTTGGGACATTTTTGGGCTATTTTACGACTAAGAAATTTTTCGATACTCTCATTATAGGTAAAACTTATACGCATCTTTATTTTGTCGTCATTATTCTTCAGTTTTATATACTGGCTCCTTTTTTGCTTTATGCTGTCAAACGTTTTAAATCACTTGGCATACACTTTCTTTGGATCGGTCTTTTCATACAATGGTTATTTATTTTCAAAATAGCGCCTGATTTGATGCTGCACAACCGCGGCAGCTATTCCTTTACGTATATGTTGTATTTTGCAGCTGGCGCATTTCTCGGCATCTATTATATGAAGCTGGTTGATTGGATCAAAATTTCGAAGCAAAATGCAACGCCTCCAAAAATAACAGCCTGGATTATTTTATGGGCATTGTTTATTACATCAAGCATGATTGAAGTGAATACCTATTATTATTTACGTTTACATAATAAGCTTAATATAGATTCAAATTTGCTGGAGATTATCGACGAGGTTCGTTGTTTAACCGCTGGTATTGTACTTATTCAACTCGCCTATTGGGTATATGCCAAGTGGAATGCTAAAGCGGTCAAAGCACTCATTCATCTCGGAGCGGTTTCGTTTGGTATTTATTTAATTCATCCAGCCATACTATATCTGTACAGACAAGCAGATGCCAGCGGAAAGCCTCTTCTCTATCATATTTGGGCAGCTGGCGGCTTCTTAGTTGCGCTGTTCATACCTTGGCTGATCGTAACGATAAGTGCAAAATTTAAGTGGCACTGGATTCTATTTGGACCTCTTCCGACCAAGAAGAAACCTGCCGCTACAAAAGAACAGAGCTTGAACGCTCAAGCGTAAATGACTCTGTTGCGTCTCATTTTGAGACGTTTTTTTTGTTTTATCCCAAAATGGATTTCGTTTATATAGCGAGAAAATGATTGCTCTTCGTTCCGATACCGTTTATTATTAAAAGTAAGTTATTTATTTTAAGTAAGTAATAATAGATAGGTGAGTTCAAACAAGATAGAAGGAGTGATTGGAATGGCTTCACACATAGATCCACAAATAGCACTAGGCGAAGTTAAACTTAAGGTGAGTCAACTAGAGAGATCTATACGTTTTTATGAAGAAGTTGTGGGATTGAAGCTGCTAAAGCATGAAGCTGGAGAACACACAGCGTCCTTAACCGCTGATGGAAAATCCCCACTGCTTCTATTGGAAGAAATTCCACAGGCAGCTATACCGCAAAGACGCAATCAAGCGGGCTTGTACCATTTTGCATTGTTGCTGCCGGATCGTCTTTCTCTATCACTTGCTTTGCGCAACCTGATTGCAACAGGCATTCATATCGGTCAAGCCGATCATCTCGTCAGCGAAGCGCTTTACATTGCTGACCCCGACAATAACGGCATTGAAATTTATAGGGACCGCCCGCGGGATCAGTGGGAACGTGATGCTGATGGCTACTATGTAATGGCAACTGATCCCCTTGATTGGGATAACCTGCTTGCTCTGAGCGAGGGGATCGAGTGGAAAGGCCTGCCGTCCGATACGGTTATGGGGCATATTCATCTGCATGTTGGCGACCTGCGGATTTCTCGTGCTTTCTATGAAGGAGCTCTTGGTTTTGAAGTCGTTGGCAACTTCGCTCAAAATTCCGCTCTCTTCGTATCCGCTGGCGGCTATCACCATCACATTGGGATGAATATATGGGCTGGCGTTGGCGCTCAGCTGCCCTCCGCTCAGACAGTTGGCTTAGCGTACTTCACGATCTTATTTCCAAATGAAGAAGCACGCCAATCGGTGCTTACACATCTTCGCAGTAAAGACGTCTCCGTTGATGAGCAAGAGGACATCTTTGTCGTTCATGATCCTACGGGCATAGCGATCCGTCTGGGCTTACAATCCGCTTAATGAAGCGCATTTTGTCCGTAGATGGTTCGGTACATTTTCGGAGATAAACCTTCAGCAGTTCGGAATACGCGTATAAAATAACTGGCTTGTGCGAACCCGCATCTCGCTGCAACCTCAGTCACGGTTAATGCCGTAGTCGCAAGCAGCAGCTTGGCTGCTGCGATTCGGCATTCCGTGACATAATGATTTGGCGTTTTGCCCATAACACTCTGAAACAGCCTCAGAAAATGATAAGTACTGTAGCCCGAAAGTGCCGCCATTCTCTCCAAGCTCCATGCTTCCTCGCTTTTATTCCTTATCTGATCCGCAGCCATGCGAATAGCATTCTGCTTCTCCAGTGCCGAAGAACCCTCCAGCCGTTCCGTATTTTGCATCAGCTGCGCTAATATCTCATAAAGCAGTGCTGATAACCGCGGTTCACTGCTCGTCTCGAAGGGACTGCATAATACATACATCTCCTCCATAAGCTCCTTAAACCGCTCACTATTGGAGTAGGTAAACAACCAGCTTCCAAAATCATCTGCTTCTCGAAGCATAGGCAACGGGATTTGTGTCTCAAAATGAATCCATCGCACATCCCAAGGATCTTCCACGCTCGCGCCATACTGCTGAAAAGCATGCTTCGGAAATAGAAACCCATCTCCTGCTCCCAGTTGCATTCGCTCTCCACTTCCATTTATAACATAACCGCTTCCGCTGAATATCAAATGCAAATTATAATGCTTTAATTGTCCATGCTCTCTTCGCTCAGCATGCTGCGGAAATTGCTGATACCTGCCGATTAAATCAGGGTAACATACATAGTGAGAATAGGAAGGCTTCGGAACGATATAATGCTGTTTCATAGCCAATCTCCTTACTTTTCAAGTTCGCAATATTGTATCATAGTTCGCAGGATATTGTTATTTACGAAGAGAGTTATTGATTTTACAATAATTAAATAAGACAATGGTTCGCAATATATTTGCATATTAGATCAATAATTCATAGGAGGAGTAAATAATGAAGCATCCTGACGCACTAAAGGATTTTCATCTTGGCGTTTGTTATTACCCGGAGCAATGGCCAGAGAGCTTATGGGAGGACGATTATCGCCGTATGAAGGAACTCGGCTTCTCCATCGTTCGTGTAGCCGAATTTGCTTGGTCGATTTTCGAGCCCGAGGAAGGTGTCTTCTCATTTGATCTATTCGATCGCACACTTGCGCTTGCACATAAATATGGGTTAAAGGTTATTGTTGGTACACCGACTGCTACGCCTCCAGCATGGTTAACTCATCGTTATCCCGAGGTGTTGAATGTCACACAGGATGGTGTCACCTTGCAGCATGGTCTGCGTCGTCATTACAACTATAGCAGTACGAAATACCGCGATCTCTCCGCTATCATTACTCGTAAGATGGCCGAGCATTATAAGGATCATCCTGCTGTTATCGGCTGGCAGATCGATAATGAATTCAACTGTGAGATCAGCGAATTTTATGCGCCAGCAGACCATGATGCCTTCCGCGAATGGACGAGGGCGAAATACGGTACGCTGGATAAGCTGAATGAAGCATGGGGTACTGTTTTTTGGAGTCAAACTTATTCGGATTGGGAGCAGGTTTTTCTGCCTCGCCCAACGCCTGCTCACAAGCAACCGAATCCGCATCAAGCGCTTGATGAGAAACGATTTGTATCCGATAATACGATCTCCTATGCGAAGGTTCAGGGCGATATTTTGCGGGAGGTTGCACCTAATCAATGGGTAACGACAAATGGATTATTTGGACATTTGGACAGCCATAAGCTGCATGATGACTTGCTCGATTTTTTTAGCTATGATTCTTATCCGCAATTCTCAACGATCTATTACGATAAAAATGAACTAAATCCACTGGCAGACAGAGGCTGGAGCCAGACGCTTGGCGCTGTTCGATCCATTTCACCTAACTTCTGCATCATGGAGCAGCAAGCTGGACCAGGCGGCTGGGTGAATCGCATGGATATGCCTTCGCCAAAACCAGGACAAATGCGCTTATGGACTTATCAATCCATCGCCCACGGAGCCAACATGGTCTTATACTTCCGCTGGCGGACAGCGACTTTCGGCAATGAAATCTACTGGCATGGCATTAATGATTACCATAACCAACCGAACAGACGTGTACGCGAAGCTGGACAAATTGGTGGAGAGCTGGCTCAAGCTGGCAGCCGAATCGCTTCGACACAATACAAAGCAGAAATCGCTCTGCTGCGTGATTATGACAATGAGTGGGATGGCGAATATGATGTATGGCATGGCCCATTCTCTTGGCAAAGCGGTAAGGCTTGGTACAAAGCACTAACACGCCGTCATATTCCAAGCGACACCTTATATATGCGCAGCAGTACGACGATTGAAGATCTGAAACGCTATAAGGTGCTCGTTTATCCTCACCCAGCCATTATGCGTGATGAGACAGCCGCTCTTCTAGAGCAGTATACACGTGATGGCGGCATTATTATTTTCGGCTGCCGCACTGGTTATAAGGATGAGCGCGGACATTGCTATATGCGTCCTTTCCCGGGCGCAGCAGCTGGGCTGTGCGGCATTTCCGTCGAAGAATTTACGATGGTCAAAGGAACGCGGCCTGAAACGCTTATGAAGTGGAACAACATAAACGACACCTTGGCAAATGCTGAGGTTTCAACAGGAGCTGACATTTTAACTGCTGCCGATGCTTTCAATGATGTGCTGCAAGTTGAAAATGATTCTGTTGAAGTTATTGCACATTACGCATCTGACTACTACGCAGGCAAGCCTGCCGTTACAAAAAACCGCTTTGGCAAGGGTGAGGCTTGGTATTTCGGCGCGGTGTTCAACGAGGACTCCGCTGCTCAAGTCATCGAACGACTTGGGCTACTCTCCCCAACGGATGCTTGGTTGTCTCTCCCGCAGGAAGTCGAGCTTGCCATTCGTGAGGATGCCGATGGACCGCTTCACTTCCTGCTTAACTACAGCGAACAGTCTGCGCTATTGAAGATAAGCGAAGAGAAAACGGATCTGCTAACCGGACGAGTATTAAGCGGCAGCATAACACTTGAAGGCTACGGTGTTATGATATTAAGCTAATCCTATAAGAAGTGATAAGCCCCTAACCGATTCGATAACTTGATTATCGATAAAGGCTGGGGGCTTTTTTCTCATAACTAAGCTTCTATTCTCTTTCACTTAAACACTAGCTGTAAACGCAACGGCTTCTCCTTCTGCAGACCGATTCGAAAGCATGCTCTGGGCGGTATTCACATAAAATAGATTTGTTTTAAAATGAATCTACAGTCAATCCTCACTCAATAAAACCCAGCCGCAAATAGCGATCTGCCAATCTTCAACCAATAGGAGGCCAGCCTTATGCCCGTGTTAGAAGTTAGTCATTTGAGAAAAGCTTATGGCTCTGTCACCGCAGTCGCGGATATCAGCTTTTCGGTAGAAGCAGGTGAGATATTCACCATCATTGGGCCAAATGGCGCCGGCAAAACAACTACACTTGAAATGATTGAAGGCCTTCAATCGCCAGATTCAGGTCAGATAAAGTTCGGTTCTTTGAATTGGACCAAACATAGTGACCAAATAAAAGTTGCCATTGGCGTCCAACCGCAATCGAGCGCCTTATTTGATTTGTTGACTGTGGAAGAAAATCTTGATCTATTCGCAACCTTTTATCCAAAATCACGCCCAACCGCAGAAGTCCTTGAAATGATCAACTTGACCGATCAGCGTGCTAAGCAGGTTAAGAAGCTGTCCGGCGGTCAGAAACAGCGGCTTGCAATCGGTCTCGCTATGATAAATGACCCTATGCTTATCTTCCTTGATGAGCCGACAACTGGACTTGATCCTCAGGCAAGACGCAACATTTGGGATATTATACTTAAGCTGAAGGCACTCGGAAAAACAACCATACTTACCACTCACTATATGGAAGAGGCCGAGAAACTGAGCGACCGCGTCTGTATTGTCGATCAGGGAAGGATCATCACCTTGGATACTCCAGCTGCACTCATCGATCGTCTTACGCATGAACGAGAGGTTAGACTGGCATTGCTTGATGGAGAAGGAGCAGCGATTGAAACGGAGACGTTTGCCAGCTTCCACCCAGCTGTCGTTCGCACAAACCGTGAAGGTGCCTCTCTTCAGTTATGGACAACACAGCCGGAGGAAACGCTTTATGAGTTATTTGGGTTTACGAAAGACCGTGGCTTCCGCGTCGAACAAATTTCAATTCGCGAAATGAGTCTAGAGGATGTATTCATAGCCTTCACCGGAAAGGAATGGAGGGACTAAATGAACAATATGAAGCAATTTTCCAAAATGTTTTCCGCTCAGCTCAAAATGATGTTCCGTGAGAAGCAGGTATGGTTTTGGAATATCTTTTTTCCCATTATATTGATGGTCATCTTCATGGTTATCTTCGGAGGGAATTCGGGCGGCAGCTTCAAAGCTACAATCGCTGTCGTGGATTCGCAGCCAAATGCTGCATCGGGTATGCTTCTTGAGCAATTGCGACAGCTGCCTATGTTTGAATTCAAAGAGCAGCAGCCCGTCAGCAAAGAGATTGGAAAGGAATGGGTAGAGAAGGAAGATATCGATGCGCTCATAATTCTTCCCGAGTCCAACGATGCCTCTACCTTACAGCTCATCGTCAACAAAAAAAATGAGCAAGGAGCTGCCGCACAAGCCATATCTGGTATTTTAGATCAATTCATTCAACAAACCAATTGGGCTGTTGCGGGTGCAACTCCTACTTACAGCATAACAAAAGATACCGTTTCCCCTGGGGCTGAAAACTTGAATTATGCCGATTTTCTCCTTACAGGCATGATAGGTCTTTCTGTCGCACAAGGTGGATTATTCGGTATGGTAAGTCTTGTAGAGATGCGAAGGCTCGGATTAATGAAAAGACTTCGAATGACACCTGCCAATATGGGACTCTATGGGTTGGCTGGCATGCTCGTACGGCTTATGCTCGGAATTCTTCAAATTATTATGCTCACTCTCATTGGTGTGTTTGGATTCGGAGCTAATCTGCATATTAATGTATTCAGCTTGGTTATTGCCTTTTTTGCAGGTGGAATCGTATTTAACGCACTAGGTTATTTATTCTCATCATTCAGTAAAACGACGGATGCTTACATGGGCATGGCCAATATCGCCAGTATGCTCATGATGTTTCTCAGCGGTGTATTCTTTCCCGTTGAATCATTGCCACAATGGCTGCAGCCGGTTACGGGAATGCTTCCACTCACCTATTTTGTAGATGGCATGCGAGATGGTCTCATTTATGCGACCGGTGTCTTTTCCAGTAACTTTTGGATGGGAATTGGCATCATGCTGCTCTGGGGTGTTGTTTCCTTCCTTGTTGCTTCACAGGTATACAAATCCAAAGCGATTACAGCGACACGATGAGGTTAAGGTTAACCTCATCTATGCAATAGTAGAAACAGCGGTAGTCTAGGCCAAATACACTTGTCCTAGACTACCGCTGCTTTATTGATCAATCATCATTCTGATCCATTTATTTGATTCTCAAGGCGTTTCCACAACGAGCGCAATATCTGGTACTTCTAGGAGATAAGGTACCGCATCCGCTGCAATGAAGCTCACCATCGGTCGTATCGTCCGGATTAGGATGTCTCAGATGCTCTTGCACATAGGGATTCATAGTCGCAAGAGTTTGAATCTCTTCTCTTCTACCGATACGGATAAGGACGTATAACAGGATGATATCGATACAACCGATAACAACCATCATCCCAATTTTTGTCCAGCCATTGGAAAAACGGTAATCCCATAGCGCATGCAAACTGATGACAATGAGAAGCAGGAGAATCGCGCCTCCAACCTTGTACACAACACGCGCGCTGCCAAAGGCTTTCGACTTCGTTGCCGCTACACCGAACCAGATTCCTGCTGTCGCTATCGCCGTCCACGCTCCATGGCCGAATGGTGACAATAAAGCTCTGATCCAGAGAACGGATAACATTCCCACTGAAGATGCCTCTTCCATATGCGACCATCCATAGATTATGCTTTCTAACGCGGCAAATCCCATGCCTGCTGCCGCTCCGAACACAATCGCATCCATCAGAAAATGTATTTGCTTCGTCCGGACAAGCGCGATGCACACGAGAACTTTAACGCTTTCCTCGATCAATGATACAGAAAGCGGCAATCTAAACTGTGCGAAATCCAAGCCGCCGTCGTTGATTCCAACTAGCAACGCTCTCTCCAGGAACCACGCCACAGGAACCGCGAACATCGCGGAAGCTGCGAAAATCAAGCTTAACCGCGTCAGTCGAAAACCTAATATCTGGTGGTCTCGAATATAAGCAACGAATGTTACCGGGCCTACGAATCCTCCTACAATCAAAACCACAACACTCAGCCAACTGTTATTCAGGCATAGAGCCAGCAGGGACAGTGCGATGAAGCCTCCGCCAAGCCAAAGAAGTACGTCAATCCAGCGCTCCCTGGCTTTCGGGAGTATGGAGTTGCGTACCTCGGAGAGGGGGGCTTGCTCTCCCCCAAACTCATATTTAACTTTGGAAACCAGATGTGGAGTCCGGATGTGGAGGATCTCCATAAACTGCTTCTGTATCGGTGCGTAATAACGCAGCACATACAGAAACTCACTCTTTCCCATCACCAATAATTCACTATCCTCCGATGCCGTAATTGCAACTTCTGAAGGTGTATTGGTCAATAGCATGGCTTCCCCGAAAAAATCACCTTCGAGCAGAATCTTCCTTTTGCTTCTCTTTCCGCAAGCTTCCAATCTGCCCTTGCTGACCATGTAAAACTGATCAGTAAGCGCTCCTACCGCCACGATGGTTTCACCTTTCGCAACTTTTCGAACTGTTGTAACTTCCGCTAAACCGCGAAGCTCAGCGTCAGGAATGACCGACCATATCGAAGCGTTGCGAAGCTTCCGATGGATCATGCGAATGCTGACGGTTAACAGCATGCTCTCATGAAACAGCGGGCTGCTTTCGGCAAATAATTCGAATAACTGACGATCTAAGCACAAAGCCGATACGTTACCAATGGCTGTTACGCGGGCAGTTCTCCGTTCGTTTTGCAGCAATCCGATTTCTCCGACTAATGCCCCCGGTCCGAGCTCGGCTAGTAGCATGGACTTCCCGACCAAATTACGTGATGAGACTTGTACGTTACCCGACCGAATAAAATAACATTCCGTACCCATTTCTCCTTCAACAAGGAGCGATTGTCCGTCTATGAAATCTATAGATTGAACAGAACTGGCCGCAATCCGCAGCTCATCCTCGGGGATACCACGCAACAGAGGGTGCTCTTGCAAAAAAGAAAATACGTCTTCGGAGGACATCAGCTCAACTTCCCTTATCTCATATTGCCGATAATGCTGCTTCTGGAATCCTGCATCTTCTTGATAAAGTTCGTCATTACGTCAAACGCTTCATTTCGTTTATTACTCAGACTTTGCAAACGAAGCATATCCATTTGTTGCGAATTCGATTGTGCGTCAATTTGACCTTTTACTTGTGACGTTAACGCATCGAGTTCCCCTTTACTTTTCGGTGTGTCTGCAGTATTCATCCCGGCTTCTTCCATTGCTTTTCTTAAGGCTTCTTTCTGTATGTCATCTATAGCGGAATCAGATTTTGCATCGGCCGGAAAATTTGTCTTTAGCTCATTCAGTTTAGACTGATAGGCATTTAATTTGGCTATCTCATCGTTCTTATTCTGCACTGCTAAGATTTGATCCTTCAACTGCTGTTCCAGTAATTGCGATCGCTGATCTTGAACTGCCTTCAATGCCGTTTCAAGATCCATGCTGCTTACGTTAATCGCCTCTACTCCGCCCACATTGCCAACTGATGCAATCGAATTCTGCGTTGCACCTCTGCCTAGCGCGTCATTGACCGTATGGTAGAACGAATCATTATACATGAGGGCCGAACCGATAAGTACACCTGCAATAAATATACCGCTAACAGATAATATCTTTTTCTTCATGTTCATTTGCAAACTTCCTCTCATCATGCTTATTTAGCATATTATTTCCTTATATTGGAGTCAATAGTTTTCGTAACTCTATTGATCCATTACCTAGCACTTGCGCCAAAGACGTCGATTGCTATTTTGATAACTTAACTACCTCCTACTATCTGGTTTTTTCACTATCATCTTTAACTACACCTATCTTATTATTTTTCCGGCCTTCATTCTGTAACCATGATTACATTTTTGAAAAAATAGGGAGTTTATGCGAAATACCAATACTTGCATTAATTATTTAACCGGCAATCCAGCAACAGTCCGAAGATACAAGAATGGCAAGCTTTCTTATCCGTCACACCTTGAATGTGGGATGCTTTAGCTGCGACTTCTCAATCTGTATGGTTGTATGCTCTATTTTGAATTGATCTGCAATATGCTGAACCGCTTCCTGCAGCACGATCTGACAATCCACATGATCTTCCACTGTGAGATGACAGCTTAGTGAATCAAGACCAGACGTTATTGTCCATATATGAAGGTCATGCACGTCTTTTACCCCCTCAATACTGAGCAAAACCTTGTTAACCTGTTCAGTATTAACGGACAATGGTGTTCCCTCCATTAGAATATGGACGGTTGATTTAATGATCCCCCAAGCGCTTTTCAAAATAAGAAGAGCTACGACCACGCTTATAATAGGATCTGCAATATACCAAGAAAACAGAGACATAAGGATCCCCGCAATGATGGCTCCAACAGATCCAATGGCATCCCCTATCACATGCAGATAGGCGCTGCGAACATTCAAATTATCCTTTACATCGCCTTTTCTCATAAGAAACCATGCGCTTGCTATATTAGCTGCCAAACCAATCACCGCGATAATCATCATAGGACCGCTAGCTACAGTTGGCGGTTCTCCAAAACGTTTCACTGCCTCAGCAATAATGAACGCCGCAATAACAAACAGCGTAACGCCGTTTAATAAAGCAGCCAAGATTTCAAAACGATGAAAGCCATAAGTCCGATTCGGTGAAGATGGACGAGCTGCGAACCACATCGCCGCTAAGCTTAACGCAAGTGCTGCGGTATCGCTAAGCATATGACCCGAATCCGATAACAAAGCTAATGAATTAGTTATCAAGCCACCTGCGAACTCCAAAACCATAATGCCTGCTGTAATGATAAGTGCAATTAGCAATCCCGCTTTATTGTTCGGACCATGATGATGGTGCCCAAGATGAGAGTGCGAATGCGAATGATTATGGTCGTGGTTGTTGTGATCGTGATGGTTATGGTCGTGCTGATGATCTGCATGGTCATGCAGATCATCATGACTACTTTCATGCTCAAATTCCTTACCGTCTTGCCCCTTAGCATTTCTTCTGCTCATATTGCTTTCCCCCGTTCATTTGAACAAATAAATCTCAATCGTTTATTTGTCTTTCTTATAACATATGAATAAATGCTCATATGTTAATTATATGTAATCTCTTCCATTCTTGCAACGTTTGATTGTATACGATTTATTTGGCTCGACGTAAGCATCATTTTCTCCATATTTTTCTCTAGGATTGTCCTAACTGTATTCTCCTTAACCCCATCTGTTAAAACAGAAAACAAAAAAAGAAGCGCATCTCTGCACCTCTTATAGGATGAAAAATAAATATTTAGCACCTACGCCGGTTTATTGAATACGAAGTAGACAGCTTAATAAATAAAAAACGGCTGCCAAAGCAACCGCTCTATCAGTCAAATTAATTAAAGGAATATGGAGTTCTTCTTGATGTTTTAGCTCTTATATTTCCTTCATTTTCTTTTTAAAGTTGGACATGAATAAGCCTTTAGTTACTTCCATTTTCCCAATTTCACTAAAACCTTGATCAATATAAAGGTTTTTAGCTGGGTTATTATTAGCTCCCGTTGAAACAATGATCTCATGAATATGATTATCAATTTTTTCTATGTACTGTAGTAGTATTCTACCTATTCCTTTTCGAAAGTGATTAGGGGCAACCATTAAACGATGAATATCCAAAATATTAGCTTCTATTTTATATGAAATAACTCCTGCTAATTCGTCATTAATATAATAACCAATAAAATTCTCGCCACTCTGTTGAAGATTTTCAGCATTTTCCCCTAATGGAGGTAAATCAAAAAAATTAATAAGTTGAGCTTCAACTTGATATGATGGGATCTGGATATTAAGAACATTTCGGGCCATTTCTTTGTTACTAATATCTATATTTCTAATCATATGTAGACTCCTTTATACCCTAACCGATGCTTGGTTTGTTCAGTTATCGTGTCCCGTTAGTTGAATGATCACTCCGTGCTATAGAACTTAAATCTATCCACTTCTAGGAACTTTAACGAAGATTCGTCCGCTGCACCAAATTTAGTGAAATTCTCATGGGCTCGGGCAAGGGTCATGTGGTTAGGCGAACTAAAATGTTGTAGGTCTGTGTTTCCATCATCTTCCCAAAAACATACTGGGCAAATTTCATATTCACCTCTTTTGGGTAGCGTCTTATATTCGCAACATGGACAAGGTAACAGCTCCTCATTCGCTCCCTCTACCACATAATTCGACTTTAATATCTCCGAAACTTTTTCAGCTAAATATTCATTCTTAATTCCAATATATTTAACTTTTAGGGCTTCGATAATAAGTGGATTATATTTCACATCCATTACATACCCAGGTGGTTCACTAGTATTCAATATTTCATACTTCAGAGAATCCGGTAGATTATTGAAAAAAGAATCTCCTTGATCTATTCCCCACCAGTTTAACAACACTTCACATCGTTCTGTGTTGGTCATATTGGCAATAGTGTTTTTAATAATATGGAGAATTGCTTCTTCACGTTCCAAATGGTGACACCTCACTCAACATACTTCAAGCCTATATAACTATACTTCTGCTAATTCATTGAAGTATCCTGCCCGTTAGTTGAACAAAAGGCTGCCATGCGGCAGCCCTGTCAGTATTGAACTATCGTTCCCCGTTAGTTTAACAAGAATCGTTATAAAGCGAATCCATTTTTTATGATTTCAGCAACTTCACGAGCGTTGATTTTCGTATTGTTTATTCTCAAATAGTTTTCTTTTTTAATTTCTCCCTCTAACGAGTTCAATCGATGTTGCTCCATTGTCTGTTTTAGATCCTGTTCAGAGAATGTGATATCTCTCTTTGTCGGTTTATGTTCAAGTCTATGGGGAGTCTTGTTACGCTCTATTCTCTCCTCAAGATCGGCTTCAAGCTCAACAAAATAGACATCCGCACCTTGATCCTCAAATATTTTACAAATTTTATCTACGTAATCCCAATCGCTCTGCAAATCGAATCCCCATACATATGTGAATATCATTCCATACATATTACTGGCGGCGGTCGCTTCAAATATATCCTGACGGAATTTATCCGATAATCCCCACATTTCACTACTGAAGCCAAAATAAGGAGCCAGCAATTCTATCGTCATATGGTTGTGGAACAATTTTAAATCAGATATCATTTCCAGTTCATGCCCCACTGTCATTTTACCTACTGCCTGAGGACCAAATATCAAAACAAATTTCATGATATCACCACTTTTCGAAGTTATTTTAATAATAGTACTACAATTGGTCAAGTTTTATTGCACTAAACTGCCAGTTAGCTTAGAAAAGAAAGAGAGTTGCTGCGGCAGCAACTGCTCCTTGTTTGTTCACTTTTTCTCCGCGTTATCTGTAATGCCCAGTAAACCTTGTAAACGCGCAGCTGAATCCATAGATGCGGTATAAATCATAATTTTTATCTCCGGATCGGTCGGCGGTTGCAAGGTCACATGTTCAAAGTCCATCTCTCCAAAACGAGAGTCGTTCCATCGCTTGTGACAGTCAGCAATGACCTGTACGTCATGTCGTGGCCAAACCTCCCGGAATAGCTCGCTAACCTGCATAAATTCCTCAATAAGCAACTTAAACCTCACATCATTAGGGAAGTGTGCATAATCCGCACGAAAGCGTGAAATCATGACGTACGCCTTGGCCGCCCAATCCTCATTGTTCGACTTAAGCGAGGAATCCGTCAAAAACCGTCTCATCCAATTGGGTCTCTGCTGCATATTCTTTGAATATGTTGGTAGTCGAAATACGATCTCTGATGCATGGTTCCATAGTAGCAAATCCCAACTTCTTCCCAAGATAAAAGCAGGATTCGGTTCAAGAGCCCATACCATCCGCTCCAAACCGACATTCAGTTCATGATCTTCCACTTTTGCCTGTTTAACCGGACTTGCCAGAAGATGAAGATGGTTACGTTCATCCTTATTCAATCTCAGCGCATTTGCTATGTTATTAAGTACATCCTCTGATGGATTTATATTTCTGCCCTGTTCCAAAGAGGTATACCACGATGTTCCGATATGGGCTAGGTGGGCCACTTCTTCTCTTCGAAGCCCTGGCGTCCGACGTCGTCCATAGGTTTGTAACCCTACTTCCTCTGGAGTAAGACGTTTTCGACGCGAACGCAAAAATTCACCTAACGAGATTTTGGACGAGATAACTTCCATTGACCATTCCTCCTTATCCTGACACTGCCAATCATACGATAAAGACAGGAAGGAAGCCGATTTCACATTCTGTCATAATGCCAGTATAGCATCAGCAAAACTTAGGAGGAATTGGAAAATGAACATTTTTGTAACAGGAGCAACAGGGAAAGTAGGAAGCCGCTTTGTTCCGCGTTTGCTGCAGCGGGGTCATCATGTCAAACTCTTGGTTCGAAACGCTTCAAATGCGGATTTGTTTCAACAGCAAGGCGCTGAAGTATTAGAAGGAGATGTTTTTCAGGCGGGCAATTTGGTCGACGCTCTTCGGGGTACAGATGTCGTGGTGCACTTGGCTGCACAGTTCCGCGGAGTAGACGAGAACATCGCGAGAAAGTCAAACATCGATGCAAGTATAGCTTTAGCTCGCGCGGCTTTGAAGGCAGATGTGCCAAGGTTCGTTTTTACTAGTACCAATTTGGTATACGGTCCCTTGAATTATTCGAGACCAAGCCAAGAAGATGACGAGTTGCGACCCTCCTTGCCTTATTCTCGAACAAAAGCAGAAGCTGAGGAAGCGCTGTTGCGGCTTCATAATGAGCATGGATTAGGGTTACGCATTATAAGACTTGCTTTTGTCTATGGTGAACGCGACCCCCATATCTCTGAATTTCTGCCGATGATGCGAGCATGGAATCCCGCCAAACGATTTCATATGGTGCACCATGCAGATGTCAGCCAAGCGCTATTACTTGCCGCATCCACTCCTGGAATAGATGGACGAATCTATAATGTTGCCGACGATGCTCCGATCTCAGTAAGGGAGTTGTTTCATCTACATAGCGAACAAATTTCTGCAGAATCCGAACAGTGTGAATTTAATCCTTGGGACATGATTGTGGATACAGCGCGCATACGGAGCGAATTAAATTATCGTCCGATCTTTCCTTCTTTCTATTCGGCAAGAGATGCAGGTACACTATGATGCAAATGAATGAGATCAACCAGTTCTTTCTGGTTGATCCTTTTTTCAATTAAATGGAGGATAAAGGTAGGCTGGTCATACGTAACTGCCCGTGGGACTCGATCCCGAGCGCTATAATGTTCACCCCTACTTGTCATGACCATGATTGAGGCTGGGTTGGGACTTGAGATCCCTTATGATAAGCGATGCTATGGAGCGACAAGAAGAAAACGTAAGTGCTGCCGGAAATTCTACACAAACAGGGAGAGATGAAATGAATCCTGTTAAAAACAACTATTCATTCTCCACAACCTGCCCGTTAGTTTAATAAAAAGAGCAGGCTGATTTAACGCCTGCTCAACAATGTGCTACACAACTATCCTGCCCGTTAGATTAATAATACCAAGGGGCAGCTGCCGTGGCTGAACTGCAACCCGAAAGATAGACACTTTAGAAAAAGTGATCATCTTTCGGGTTTTGTCTAGTCAGGGCAATGATCAGAACTTCAATTTATGATTCTGTTCACCGCATAGAGCTATCTAAACCAGTGCACCTATACCCTCCTGTTCAAATTCGAGAGATACCTCATTATGTTGTAAATAATCCTTAGTTGTTTTAAAAAGCATATTTTTAAGTATTTGTTTAAAAAATGCTTTGAAAAATGTTCATACTCGACCTAAGCAGGGGGGAAATCCTGATCAAAGGTCTATTTTATGACAAAGCAACTTCCAGTATAGTTCATATGTATGATAATACTAGGAGGTTTTAACGCATGACAGAAGCCGTTTTGCAGCTTCGCAACGTGACCAAATCGATTGGTGGACGTAAGATTGTCGACAATCTTAGTTTCGATATACCCGCAGGCGAAGTATTCGGATTTCTCGGACCGAACGGTGCCGGTAAGACGACAACAATACGGATGATTGTTGGCTTGATATCGATGTCGAAGGGCGAGGCCCTAATTAAAGGTGTATCCGTCCGCGAGCACTTCGAGCTTGCCATGACGCATGTAGGAGCGATCGTCGAAAACCCGGAAATGTATAAATTTTTGACCGGTTATCAAAACCTTGTTCATTTTGCCCGTCGGCATAAAGGCATTACGAAGGAACGGATCAATGAGGTCGTTAAGCTTCTCGGACTTCAGAACCGTATTCACGAGAAGGTTAAGCGTTACTCTCTCGGCATGAGGCAGCGGCTTGGCGTTGCCCAAGCGATTCTGCATCGTCCATCGTTGCTCATCCTTGATGAGCCGACAAACGGGCTCGACCCTGCGGGCATTCGAGAACTGCGCGATTATTTGCGCAAGCTCACGAGAGAAGAAGGCATCTCTGTCATCGTCTCTTCCCATCTTCTGTCCGAAATGGAGCTTATGTGCGACCGGGTTGCGATAATACAAGCCGGCAAGCTCATTGATATTCGCTCGTTGCAGGAAACTCGCGATTCGATACAGTCGAAAATCGTTATCGAAGTCGGCGATTTACTTGCCGCTCAACAGCTGCTATCCGCCATCTTCGATGCAACCCGCATTACGGTGAAAGGCAATCAGCTCGAAATTGCGGCTGACAAAGCTGCCATCCCCGATATTACCAGGCTGCTTGTAAGCTCGGAGATTGACGTGCTCGGCATTCAAGTGGCGCAGAAGTCGCTTGAAGAACAGTTCTTGGAAATTACCGGAGGTGAGATGGTTGTCTAGTCTGTCTAATCTAATTCGAAACGAAAATATGAAAATATATCGTCGTCCTCGTACATGGCTTATGATCGCCTTCCTCGTTTTAACAATCGCATTGATGAGCGGCATCATGAAGTGGGAATCAAGCCAAAATAATACGATCGACTGGCAAAACAACCTGACCGAACGGAATAGCAACATGCAGCAGGAGCTTCAAGAA
Organism: Paenibacillus sp. J31P13; assembly: GCF_056269295.1. Taxonomy (NCBI): domain Bacteria; kingdom Bacillati; phylum Bacillota; class Bacilli; order Caryophanales; family Paenibacillaceae; genus Paenibacillus; species Paenibacillus sp. J31P13. The sequence goes on along the minus strand of NZ_JBWDNR010000008.1, from coordinate 11,868 downwards.
AACAAAGAACTCTCGGAAGAGGACAAAACATACTTCGCTAACGAGATCAAGCTCAATGAATATAATTTGGAACAAAATATAAATCCTAACGAATTGTCATTATGGAATTATGTAGATACATCATCATACTTAATTATTTTAGCGACGATTCTAACCGTCATTATCGCTGCCGATATGATTGCGGCCGAATTCACTTGGGGCACGATCAAGCTGCTGCTTGTCGGTCCGGCTTCGCGCACGAAGATTATGATCAGCAAGTACATCGCCACGCTTGGGTTCGCGCTTCTGCTGCTCATATTGACATTTGCGTCTGCTTACGCGGCCGGAGGTATTCTCGAAGGCTTCGAAGGAACAAGCCAAGCAAAAATATCGATTACCGATGGCGGAGTTATCCAAGAAAGTTCCTATTTCTTGAATTCGTTGGAGAAATACGCTTTCTCGATCGTATCAATGCTCATGTACGTAACGATGGCTTTCATGATTTCGTCCGCGTTCCGCAGCTCTTCGATGGCTATAGCCTTTTCGCTTCTGTTCATGCTGGTCGGCAATACGTTATCGGCGCTTCTCAGCGGCTATAGCTGGGTCAAGTATTTGCTCTTCTCCAACATCGACCTGACGCAATATATGCAAGGTGGGTCGCCGCTAAGACCGGAAATGACGTTGACGTTCTCGATTATGATACTCGTCGCCTACTACATTGTATTCCAATTCTTAGCTTGGCTACTGTTTACGAGACGCGACGTCGCCGCTTAAGGGCCATTCCAATACTAAGAACCTCGGGCACTGCTTACAAGAAGCTGTGTCGAGGTTCTTCTGTTTTAATTCAATTAACGTACCCGTTAGAGCAATCTTAATATTTATTATCCTAAGTCAAAAGTTGACCAGCCGTGTGCTTCTAATTCATTACACGTAGCTCGGAAATACTTGTAACCTTTGCGTGAATGCAATTTTCGAATCCATTCGTAAAATGTTCTTTTGTAAGGAAAAACGAATCGAGCTCTTGGTTCAGTGAAGAATTCAATGTATGGCGTCTTGTCAAAAGCATCTCTCCAACCGACACAGCTTGTTTCTTCTTCTTTTAAATCGGTTTTTTCAAATTCAGTCGATGAGTTTGCATAATTAACCCAGTTCTTTCTACACTCATCGAATCGAATTTGAGCCTGATTACCTTCGAAGTCGGTATAGATTAATCCGGTTTTATCTATAGAATTAATCACTGTGTGATGAATTATTATTTTTCTCACCTTGTAATCCCCCTCATTCCCAAGATAACCCGAATTGTACCACACATGCGTTTATTATTGTTGAAGAAAACTGCCTGTTAGCGTAACGGAGATCTACCACGCGGCAGCCCTTCTGGTGTTTAACTATCGTTACCCGTTAGTTGAACGCCAACTATAACTAAATGAAGGCGGTTTAATACGAGCGAATTCTCTATGTACTAAAGCAAATTTGTTATCTGTAAACCACAATGGTTTTGAAAATGTAATCACCTCATTTTCCCCGCGGGGAGTAATCTCTTTCTTAATATCTACCTTTACATCGAGGATTTCCAAATCGGATCTTTCATCAAAAAAGCTATCCAGCGCTAACTCGTCGCCTTCTTCTACATCATAGAACATTGTTGTCGTCGTTCCTTTAATGTGAAGTAAATCGCGCTCATCGATTACCCATTTGAACTTTTCCACAATATGTTGGCATGGATGAGCAAAGTACAACCAACCTTCACCACTGGGGAGGAAAGTAACAATAACATCCTCCATAGCGCCCGGAGCAAATAAGTCATCTAAGGACCACAAACCAGTAATTCGCATTTCTAAAGACAACGTCTTCCCTCCATATTCATTGGAATAAGCAACCGGCCTTTGACAGGCTTCCCTTGCATTTTATTGCGCTATCGTGTCTCGTTAGCTCAACGCTCTGTAGCAGTTTGTGCGAGAAACTGGCCGCCGCGCATCGCAAACAATAACCCTTTCAAACAGATATTTACAAATGTTTGCCGGTGGTGTCAGCTTCGCTGGTACTCCCCCTTGTTATTGCGAGCTTATCTTGCGGAAGACGATGACTTGCCCGCTTTGGCCGATACGGAAAAATAACTCATCTCAACGGTTGAGACAGATTTTGGTTTCGGTTCTCCCATCGTTTTCTCTGACACGCCGACCTGACTTTCATCAGAGCAGTCCCGTCGGTATCTCCCCTCGTCCAACTTCATGTCAATAAAATCGACGACCTGCTGCAGCGAGGCTATTTGGCTGACGATATTTTCCCGGTGGCTCCTTAAGTGTTCCACCAGTTCGGGATATTCCGCGGGATCAGAATCGGCGGAAACCGCCAAAAAAGGCCGAATTTCATCCAACGGCATTCCCGTTTTTTTCAGGCAAGATATCAGCCGGATCGTATTGATGTTCTCCTGCCGGTAGATGCGGTGCCCGTTATCCTTCCGGTCTGCACGGGGCAGAAGCGCGATCTTTTCGTAATAACGGATCGTATCCTCAGAAATTCCGGTTTGCTCGGTGGTTTGCTTTATCGTAAAAGTTTGCTCTTCCTTCATCCTGTTCCCTCCCGGAAATTGTTATTTTGTGTATTATACCATCTTAGTGCTGGCTCCAAGTCAAGTCTCTTATCATTAGGACAAAAACTTTTTTTTGCGCCTTGACTTGGAGTCGACTCCAAGTTATAGAGTGTTCACTATCAGGTATATATCGATATCAGGAGGAGACGTACTATGAACAAGAACCAACATAAAAATATAGCATTGATTACGGGCGCAAGCGCCGGGATCGGGTTGGAATTAACCCGCAAATTGCTGTCGGAGGACTGGCAGGTGGTTGCTTTGAACCGTTCCGACTTTCCGACGGACGATATGAGAATCCAAGAAGCCGTCAAAAGTGGATGGCTTCGAATTTATAAAACGGCTGATCTTGCCGATTATGCCAGCTTGAGAAGGGCTTTGGAAGAGATAAAAGACAAGGAACAGCGGATCGATATTTTATTCAACAACGCCGGCGGGTCCTTTCCTGAGCTGAGCTATTCGAAACAAAGACGCGAAAAGCATTATGAGCTGTTGACGGTCGTTCCGTATATCATTCTTATGGAATTGAAGGAACTCATAAAAAGCGGTAGCTTAAAAACGGTGATCAATACCTCATCTTCAGCGCTAAAGTTTACGAAAGAGTTTAATATCGAAATTCTAGAGCGCCCCAAAACCTTCCGCAAGCTGATTGGTCCTTACGCCACTTCAAAGCTAGCGCTTTCGCTGTGGACTCAGGCCATCGCGTCGCAACTTGCCAAGGACGACATCAAGATCCGCAGTGTTGACCCGGGTAGCAATAATACGCTAAGAAAAGGAAAAAAATCCGGACTGCCCATATTGGTTATACCGTTGATGAAGCTGTTTTTCTCACCTCCTACCCATGGCGCGGACAAGCTGTATGAGGGTGCTCTCGGGGAACACCATAATGAGACCGGCGTATTTTTGCTGAAAGGTCAGGTTGCCGAAATAAAATTTAAAGATCAAGCGCCGAACGTTTTGGAAAGGATTAATATGATTTACGAACACGAATTTTTACAACGTAATTTTTAACCTTACGGCTGTATTAACCTGCCCGTTAGTTTAATAAAATGAGCAGGCTTTGGTAGCCTGCTCAAAGTTATGATATTCAACTATCGTCTCAAGTCAGTTCCGATGGATTCCATAAAAACACCTCTCCTGTCAGCAATCGGTATACATTCTTGGCGTTTTTCGGCATTCGGTACATATTCTTGACTTTGCACATTGCCAAGAATATGTACCCATAAAGCAAAAAAACCGCGATTTACGCGGTAATTAATCGGCTCATATTCTTGTCCTCCGACATTTCCCGTTAGCTTAATCCTCGTTCGTGTATTGCCTTCAATATCTCATGTGCAATTACATTACAATCATTAGATTTCTTAAAGTCCTCTTCAAAGGCTTGAACTATAGTTAAATATTTTTCTAATCGGGGAAGTATAACGTTCTTGTCCTCAGCCAGGGGCAAGAAACGTAATTCCTTAATCAAAAAAAGCCGCTAAATTAGCGACTTTCAATCAAACAATTTTCTTTTCCTAAACCTTTTCCTTTGTATTTAATCTAACATGTGCGTTTCTTAATGAACAGTTGTATCTGATAATCCCATTGCAATATTCCAGTCACAATAATGTTATGAAGAACAAAATCTGGACACACATCGTATTCCGTCTTTGCCCTTTCAAGTAAATTTTGTAATACAGCATTCTTATTCTCTTCGGTACAATTTGCACACAGATAGTCCCCTTCTGGTAGAACAGTCAGTTCCTCTAAAGACGGATATTTCAAGCAAACAGCAAATAACCGTGTTATTCCTTCAGTCGTGAACATTCCCGCCATATCTTCAAACAGAAATTGTGAATGTAGAGACGTTTCAATTTGTTGATAGAAATGTCTGTGATAGTCCCATAAATTCTTAAGTGTGGGGCTTTCCATTTTATTCGAAAGCATAATTACCCTTTCCTCTATGTGTCTGACAAAGTAATTTTCACTTTGACTATAACCGTTGTGGAACTTATTTTCATAATGTAGATAGGCACGTTTAATTTTCGATTTTGCATACTGCAGACGAGCAATTTTGTCGTCTGCTCTTTTTTCTGCCTGTTTTAGAAATGCAATTACTTTAGAGAGATCATTCTGCTGCAAAATATCTTTAATATCCATTAAAGTAAGATCCATTGCTTTGAGCAGTTCAATGGTTTGCAGCTTTACGAGCTCCTGCTCGGAATAGTATCGATATCCCGACAATTCATCTTTATGGCATGGCTTGACTAATCCAATACGATCATAATGCCGTAAGGTCTCACTGGTCATCTCTACGATCTCTGCTGCTTGCTTAATTGTAAAATAGTTGTTCATATCTACCCTCTTGACCTTTTTGTAACACAAAAGTTTATGATGATTAAAACATATGCGACTGATAAACGCAACGAAATACAAAAATGAATTTATTACCAGAGAGGAAGGCAAACATGATAGAACTAAATCATGTATCAAAGGATTATCAAAAAGCATTTGTCCTTAAGGACTTTACGTTAAAGATTGAGACCTGTGGTATTTACTCCTATGCTATTACCGCAGTTTTGGTATCAATGGTGAATACATTTATCCATCTGGTAGTTGACCCCATCAATAAGACACAAATCATAGTCAATCTGCTTGAACTTTGCCGCTGGTGGGAAAATGGTGTTATCCTTGCATTTCTTCAGTAGTTTGCCTTTTTGCTATTGACGGCTATATTCCTGCATGGATTGCTGTCTATGCAGTCATATTGGTATGGTTGGCTGACAGATCCTACTTTAGTGACTATCATTTTGTGTATTTATTTCAATCCAACCCTTGCAACATATTTGGGTAGACTTTTTCACGATCATTATGTTCAACTCTAATGCTTTGTTGCATATCGGAATTTGTCTGCATAGCAGCTTAGGATTGGCATTCGTAGGACTGGTTATATTAAAAAGAAAAATGATTTAACGAAGGAGCATTTTATAATGAAAAGTACTGCAAAAAAATTACTAACTACTATAGGCATATTGGTGACACTATTGATATCATTGGCAGGATGTTCCTCCGACTCCAATTCCATGGAGGAAAAAAATTACATCATCCCTGCCCAAAAGATTGATACCTTAACAATTGATGTAAAGGACAAAAAAATAAATATCCTCCAATCTAAAGATGAACAAATTCATATTGTTTACTATGAAAATGAGAAAGATTTTTACAAGATTGATCTATCTGACGATAAAGAACTGTCAATGGTAAGTGACAGTAATAAGGAATGGAACGACTATATCGGAGGAAAAGGCTCGCAAGTAACCAGAACTATTCAGGTATGGATACCTGATGCAACTTTAAAAAATTTGACTTTAAAAACATCAAATGAAAGTATTGTATTACCAACAATCGTGTTTTTAGGGACAGTGGAAGTAAACATAAATAACGGAAATATCCAACTGGACAAATTGAATGTAGGGACGGCTATAACCCTTGAAACAAAAAACGGAAATATTAGCGGTTCAATCTTAGGGTCATATGATGATTTCACGATCTTAAGCAAGGTAAAGAAAGGAGATAGCAATTTGCCTGCCAATAAAGAGAATGGTTCAAAAAAATTATCTGCTTATACAAATAACGGCGATATTACCTTACAATTTTCTGAGTAGCCAGTAGTTAAATATTAGCTCGTATGAAGTCAGATACAATATTGAAAGGAATAACCCCTGTTTCACTTTTGAAACTTCTGGTCCTACCTCTTCGACTATTCCAACGGCCTATGACCGATAAAAAATCCCTCTTGTAATGGAAAATCACCTTGATAAAATTGTTGATCCGACTCTTAAATCGATTATCTTATGATGTACCCGAGGACCAAAATTAAGCTTAATCGTGACTTCCATCAAAAAAAAGTATAAGCCGCATTACAGCGGCTTATACCTTCATGATTTTGTTTGACTGTCTTGAACCGTCCTTTGGAACTGAATGTATCCGATGCATATAAAAAGTACTACTATTGATATATTTAAAATAATACCGTATATTGGATATTCAAACTATCCTGCCCGTTAGCTTAATAAAGAAGAGGAGCAGTTCACCGTAGCAAACTGCGCCTTGTTTGTTGAACTAAAGTTCCCCGTTAGCTTAATGATCAGCACTTCTTATTGCTTTTAAAAATACTTTTACATTCCTTATTAAACTAACCTTTTGTTAAGAAGCCTATTACGTTATTCTTGATACCATCTTTCATCAAATTCAAGGTTTAAAGCTTTTCCTAAATAGTTCCCAAATCTAACAAACCCTCGTCCTCTTGCTGTAATTATATTTCCATCTTGCACTACCATATCTTCTGAGTAATTTTCTATTTCGAATACGCCAGACTTCTCCATATTTTCTTTTGTCATCCCTACAGTATATTTTTTACCTATTAAAACGCCTGCTTTTGCTAATAGGAATGGAGAGCTAGATATACTTGCAATCACCGTTTCTTTAGTAGCTACTTGTTTTATGAAATCAAATAATTTTTCTTCTTCATATAGCGACGTAATATCCATACAACCCGGTAACAAGAGGCTATCTATTTCTTCAAAGTTAATTTCATCAACAGTAGCATCAGCTACACATGATAACCCTGACTCACCTTTTATCGATTGGTTGTTTAATCCAACCGTAACAACTGGTTTCTTTCCTTGCATTAGAATGGATAACGCTACAGTTAATTCATATTCGCTGAATTGAGGATATAATAAAACAGCTGTTTTTTTCACTAAAATTCTCTCCCTACCAAATATCTCTGTTTAACGATACAATGTATTTCAATTATACGTAAAAGTACACTTTCTTTCATTAATTAAACTACCCGTTATCTTAATAACGAAGGGGAGCAGCTAAACGTAGCAAACTGTGAGCCAATGTCTACAATTCCCGAATATACAATCAGGTTTATTAATTGTTTAGAGCTTTTTTAATTTTATCATTTAAATCTTTATCTCTCGCGATAGTAATGTATTCGTCCGATTTATTAAAATAGTTTTTTGAACCTAGTATTAATAGTTGGTCTTCACCATTTTCTGAAACTACATATTTATATTTCCCATTATCATTAGCTTCCTGTTCTACAATATCAATTTCTTTACCGTTCTTATGTTCAAGATGTACAAGCTCGAATATGCCACTATCTGTTTTAATGTACATCGAGTAATTTGGATTCGTATTAAAAAATGCAGTGTACTTAGAGTTATGTATTTCTTGAATGTTGAGCCCCTCTTGGTATAAATGATCGAGCATATCCTTAGCATGTTGATATTCGCTTGGTACAACTAATGGTTTTGATTCCTCTCGTGAACACCCTAAAGTCAAGGTGCTTAAAACGAAGACGAAAATGACACAGATTTTCCTTAACAAAGTAATCAACCTCCTAGTCATATACTAATATTTATACTAAACGATTACAAATTTCTTCAAATCAATAACGAACAGCGATAAGATGAGCATTTTGGATATTGAATAAATCACCTTTGTTGAATTTTGCAGTGTTAATTATAAAATAAAGAGGCTGATGTATTTATTAATACATCAGCCTTTTATTTTTGGCGTTAAAAATTCGTAATTTTTCGCATCATGATACTATTTTTTTGTACTATCAATCTCATTGTTCATGCAATTGGCTTAGCGTATCCGCTCCAGCTGCATATCGATAGCTTTTCGTTTCATACTTATTGCTTAGCTGAAATACTTGATTGTCGGGATTAAAAGTTACTGTATCCGCATATTCCGTCTTTAATGCCTCTTGAACATGTACAGAATTGATCTGACCATTTATGTTTTTAAAAATATAAATTTCCTGTGCATGGGTCAGAACAATAGCCTCCGTTACTTCATCACCGTCCAGATCTTGTTCATAAATGTGCTCTGCATCCATTTGTTCATATACTACAACCCCATCTTGATTTGAGGAAATCCAATACACACATCTTCTCTCAGGGCCGCATTTACCATCCAATCGAAAATCAGCCAATCCAAAAGCATCACTTTTCTGAAGTTTCACTTCACTCATTTTCCCATAACCAATCTCGTAAAACTCCTCGTTTGTAAGCTGGAATCCAAAATATGAAATTGGTGCATCCTCTGATTTTGTGTAATCCATATATACCCCTAAATCATCTAAGGAGACTGATTCCTTAATTTCTATAGAGTTTAACGCTACACGTTGTAAAGTCCATCCTCTAACTGCCTTATCTGTATCAGGAATGACACTTAGAACCTTAGCAGGCTCATAATTCAGTACAATCTCATCAATAGAGGTAGCTTCCGAACCCATTGTCGCTTCTGTGTCTGTTAACTTTATAAATTGAAAGGCAGAAGGCAGCTGATCAAAGAGAGGTAGAATTGATATGCAGATCATAAGACCAATTAGCGGTGCAACAATGTAGAAGAGAGGTCTGGTCATATTCTTCCTCTGATTCTGCTCAACCCGTGTAATTACCCTTTGTTTCATCTCCTCAGAGAATACTCCTTTTCCTACTACACTTGCCTTAACCATTGCTGACCAATTCCGTTTCTCAGTTTCCATCGACCAGATTCCCCCATTTCTTTTCAACTTCCTTACGCGCTCTGTTCAGTCTGGACTTTATCGTCCCTTCGGGTATATTGAGCAATTTTGCCATTTCTTGAATAGTCAATTCATGCTCCAAATTCAGAATAAGAACCTCTCGTAGCTTTCGTGATAAACCCAAAATAATTTCTCGGATTTCCACAGCCGCCTGATTCCCCATATATGCAACCTCGGCTGACTGAACATTCTGTTTGTACTTCACATTCTCGAACAACAGAATCCTGCGAAAGTAGCTAGACTTCATCTCATTAATCGCAATGTTTCTTGTAATGGAAAATAACCACGTTTTGAAAGATGATTGTCCCCGAAACGTAGACATTTTGTAATGAACCTTAATAAAGACTTCCTGTGCAATATCTTTTGATTGTTCGTAATTCTTGGTTAATGCGTAGGCATATCTCCACACATCGTCCCCGTATTGAGTCATAAGATTATACAATTCGGTACTTTCGACTTCTTGTATATATTTCAAGTATTCGGATTCCATGTTTTTCCTCCTCTCAACCTATTAGACAAGATTAAGTGCCCAAAGTTCCCTAAGTTCCTAAGTAATTTTGAAAGAAAACTTGGAGCTAGCTAAGTTGTGTAAAAAAGCAAAACCCCGACCTCTTGCAGTCGGGGTTAATATAGTGGAGGTGAGTGGCTTTGATACTCTTTATATACAGAAAATATAATACCACTAACCTTTGCTGATGGACTATCGTTTGATAAAAACTGAATTTAACGACGAAGGGCTGCCACCTGGCAGCCCTTTTGTTATTCAACTATCGTTACCGTTTAGTTTAACGACATTGTAAGCTCATACTATATTTCCTTTTTGTTAGTTCCGTAGAAAAGGACGCCACATTAGCATGTTCCAAGAACATGTCTAATTGAAAACAAAAACCCGCAATTTATGCGGGTAAGAACAGCTGGAATATGCAGAGTTATTTTTTCTCGAATATGATTACAGTTTTGGGATTCGCCATATATTCTACGGTCGATTCCAGCAGCTCAGACACAAAACGTACTGGTACAAACGTACTGCCTTTCTTCAACAGCAATGGCGTATCAAAAGAAACCGTTTGTCCATTCACGACCGCTTTCTTCTCATTTACGACCCAGCGGATTGTCATGTTGTTTTTGTGGATCGTTACTTCTTTTTTGCTTTGGTTCCAAGATACTTCAGAACCAAGCCGTTCAGACACAAATCGAATCGGTACATAAGTACGGCTCGACGTTATAAATGGGGCTGTGCTGAGCTTAAAAGCACTTTCCCCTACGTAAGCGGTCGTGCTGCCGATTACTAATCGTTGGGCTTTCAGCTGATTACTAGGGTATCCTTCCCCAGAAAGCTTATTAAGAAGCTGATACGTTTTGGTTGTATTCCCCAGGTCCAAGTAGTTATCATTTAATTGCAAACCATATCTTATCGCTCCTGTATCATAATGTGTATCGAACTTATGGTTTCTAATCGGCTCCAAGTTCCATACTCGGTTATCAGATAAGTACAAGTTTCTTATTTGCAAAAGTGGTTTCAAAGGCTCCAGATTGTAAACCAAATTAGACGTGAGATTCAAGGTATCCAGGTTCGTCAGCTTTTTCAAAGGGGCAAGCTCCTTGATTTGATTGTTCTCCGCATAAAGAGATCTCATTAGAGTCATTCCTTCAAGTGCGCCAATATCTGAAATCCGATTGCTCCCGATGTTAAGATTCATCATGCTTTTGGACAGTGGTTTAAGCGAACTCAGGTCCGTGATCCGATTGTTCGCGAGATCCAAATTCTTTAGCTTGATCAATTTGCTTAAGGGCCCAATATTCTCAATCTGATTCCCGTTCATTTCTAGCCATGTTATTTGTGTAGCCGTCGATAAAGCCTGTATGCTCGAGATTTGATTATCATTCGCTTCGAACGTATGCAATCGCGGAAAACTCTTAACGACCTCAATTGACGCAATTTTGTTCGAGTTCGCTTGCAAACTACCCATATCCGTCATCGAGGATAAAGCCTCGATTGAAACGATCTGATTCCTCGAAATATCGAGACCCCGAATCTTAGTCAATGATTTGAGCGGTTCAATATCATTAATTTCATTATTAGATAAATCAAGGTGCGTCAAATTAGAAGCGTATTGCAAGCCATGCAGGCTTTTAATTCTTCGATTTGAAAGATCAACAACGGTTAAGGATTCCATATCTTTCTGCATAACGGCTTCATTTTCATTCTTTTGTAATACTTGTTTGATAGCTCGCTCCAATTGCTCGTCCTGAAAGTTTACTTCCAAAGAAGCCTGCTCCATAGATGCCTGTCCAGGCAAGCTAAGACAAACGACGAGGACCAACAATAGCCCTGATAAGAGTTTACTTATAACCTTGCTCATTACGTTTCCTATCTCCTCTTCTATTGGTGTCTATACATGGTTTGACGTTCCTAATCGATAAAGGTTGCGATTCACTTTTTTCCTTCAAGTTGCATAGAGAGATATTTTTCTGTTAAAAAAGGCGTTTTATTAAACTATCCTGCCCGTTAGCCTAATAAGAAGAGCAGGCCACCGTAGCGCCTGCTCATCATGTGTGTTATTCAACTATCGTTCCCCGTTAGTTCAAAGAACAGTTCATCAACAAATTATCACTTCACTCTTTCGGAAATATTTTTACTTATTTCTTCAGGATTTTCAACACCAATGATCAACTTTGATATTTTGAACTTACCAACTTGAAAGCTATT
>NZ_JBWDNR010000020.1:0-25841 GCF_056269295.1 Paenibacillus sp. J31P13 | reverse complement strand
TAATCGGTCGAGGGCTTATCCTAAAAATGGTTTGCTGTGACCCATACATCCAGCAGACAATAGCTTTAAGGCTTCAGCAGCCTCTATCTTTCATATCCAGTTTTCAGGGCGCAACTTATTTAGAAGCTCCCTAGGAAACGACCCCACTCTAGTGGGCTTATTTTTTTCCATGAGTGACCAACTCAATTCATGAAGTATTCCGCTTTAATGTGGAACTCGCATATCAGTCCTATCATTGATATACTTATAGCATGGCGGTCGTGGCGAAGTGGTTAACGCATCGGTTTGTGGATCCGACACTCGGGGGTTCAATTCCCCTCGATCGCCCCATTTTTTAAATCAAGTTTCTATTATGCGGAAGTGGCTCAGCGGTAGAGCATCGCCTTGCCAAGGCGAGGGTCGCGGGTTCGATTCCCGTCTTCCGCTCCATTAGTTTGGCGCCATAGCCAAGTGGTAAGGCAGAGCTCTGCAAAAGCTCTACCCCTAGTTCGAGTCTAGGTGGCGCCTCCACAATCTTTCTCAATTTCATATGTGCCCTTAGCTCAGCTGGATAGAGCGTTTGACTACGAATCAAAAGGCCAGGAGTTCGAATCTCTTAGGGCACGCCATCTTTACAACATGCCGATGTGGCGGAATGGCAGACGCGCGCGACTCAAAATCGTGAGGGAAACCGTGGAGGTTCGAGTCCTCTCATCGGCATCATATTTTTATAAAAAAGCTCTTAAGATCAAATGATCTTAAGAGCTTTTTTTGTATGTTTTCAATGAGAATGTAAAACAAATATTGTGAAATCAAATAACAATACGCGAACAGATGTTTGCTTTATTGGGGTAATTATGGTATATTTTAGGTAATTAAGATATTAAATATGAAGGAGTGAAAAACGAGTGACAATGCCTAATAATACGTTAAGCAAATTTGGTGAATTCTTGTCATGGATAGCAGATTTGAGTGATCTTGAGAGTAATGATCTATGGCTAAAGCCGATAGCGGAAGGGAAATGGTCAATTAGAGAGATTTTGACTCATATCATGAATTGGGATAAAAATAGTCTAGAAATGATGGTTCCTAATATGATCGAAGGAGCTAGCCTTTTTTTCGTAGATATCGAAAATCATAATAAGGAAGCAACTGTTTTAGCAAAGCAGTACAGCAGCTTAGACCTGCTTATCAATGATGTCGTGAAAACAAGACAACAATTACTTGAACGATTAGAGGAGCGATATGATGACTCCATAGCCTTTGAAATTGATAATAGTAAGTATACATATAAGAAATTCGTCAATGTGTTCATTCATCATGATGAGCATCATATGGAACAAATGGAACAGTTTATTAAGCAGCAGATCGTTGCTTAATAATCTTCACTGCTATGTTAAAGCACCAATAAATGAATGCATCTATTGTCTATAAAGAAACATAATAAAAAACGAGTAGATGGCATAAGGCGATCTACTCGTTTTTTTTCGATATGGCTGCTAAGAAAATATCTATTTCGTAGTATTAGGCAAGAAAGACTGTAGTTTTGCTTTTTAGACCATGAGCTTCATTTCTAAGCAGCTCAGAAGAAGCTGAAATCTCCTGCATGACCGCTGTCTGATCCTGGGCAGCACTCGATATACGAGAGCCTCCATCGGAGATAGCAGCTGCGGTACCAGCTATGTTTTTTGCCTTTTCAAAAGTGCTGTTAATTTGTTCGGTCTGGGTTGTAATATGATTTACAATGCTCTGCAAAGCCATCGCGGTTTCGTTTACGGAAGACGTGACTTGATCAAGCACAAGCTTAGCCTTCTCACCAGTTGCTGTTTCATTACGGATAAGCTGAACCTGCTTATCGGTTTCATTGACTACCGTCAACGCTTGCTCTTGCATTTGTCCAACCAGCTGATTGATATGATCGCCTGCAGCCGCGCTATCGGTTGCTAGCTTACGGATATGTTGGGCGACAACGGCGAAGCCTTGGCCATGCTCGCCTGCATGGGCAGCTTCGATGGAAGCATTTAGTGCAAGCAAATGAGTCTGATCCGCTATTTGACTGACAAGCTGAGAGATTTGGCTTATTTCAGTGGCTTGCAGCTCGAGATTGCGAACGATATCCAGTGTCTTCTCACTTGTCATAGATATATGAAGCATACCATCAACAAGCGTACGAAGTTGTACGGCATTGTCTGAGATCGTATCAACCATAGTCTCAGCTATTCCGATTGCACGCTCTGCTTCATTATTAATATCATGGGCTTTCTCCGCCGTTTGTTCAGCGGTAAGCAGCATCGTTTGTGCAGATTCTGCTTGCATGGCTGCATCGTTTGCCATGTTCTCAATGGTCAAAGCAATCGTCTCAATTTGATCGGTGGCTTGTCCAATGGCAGAGCCTAAAATGTTTGCGCTGCGATCTGTAACGGCTACGCTGTCTGTCACATCAGTAATCATTTGCCGCAGATTACTAAGCATTTTCTCAAAGGATTGGTGCAGCTTTCCAATTTCATCATTAGAGCGATAAATAGGAATGGTACTATTTAAGTTTCCAGAAGCTACAACATCAACAACTGTTGTCAGACGAAGCAGCGGTCTTATAATAAATTGGGCTGCTAGCCATCCGAGAACGCAAGTCCATAAAACACCTAAACCAAGCACACCTGCTACATAAATCCATTCTGTCATGTTTGGAGCTAAGATGGACTTTAATTGGAAAATGAAAAAAGCGCTGGTGCTGTAGGTAGCGGTAGATACGATCAGGATGCCTAGCACAAGCTTGCGTACTAAACCAAATTTCATGTTTAATCCCCCTGTAAGTTACAATAAGCACATTTTATTATCAAGTATAGTTAATATTTGTATATGCGACTGTGATAAATATCACAATTTACTGTAATTAGAATAAGTATAGGCTGGGATTTTGATCCTGCAGGCTAATGGGATACAATTGAATACGATAGCCATTTAGCATCAAGGCTAATCGAAACTATGCAAATGAAAGGGGACATGACCATGTCTAACCTATCTGGACCACTTAAACCGCAATTAAATCAAGATTATATCGTTACTCTATTAGCAGATTTACTGAACACACCAAGTCCTAGCGGATATTGTATGGATATTATGAAATATATAGAGGCTGAAACGATAAGACTTGGCTATCCTCTGGAAATAACACCAAAAGGCAATGGGATTATTACCATTCCAGGAAGTATGAGCGAAAAAGTAATTGGAATCTCTGCTCATCTGGATACGCTGGGAGCTATGGTTCGTTCGATCAAACCGAACGGCATGATTCGCTTTACGCCAATTGGGGGATATGCGATGCATACAGTAGAAGGGGAATACTGTACGATTCATACACGGGACGGCCTTAAATATGAAGGAACTGTTTTATCTACGAAGACGTCTGTTCATGTGTACCCTGAAGCTCGCGATTGGAAGCGTGAAGAAGAGAACATGGAAATACGTATTGACGAGTTGGTGAAAACGAAGGAAGATGTCGAGAAGCTTGGCATTGGTGTCGGTGATTTCATATCTTGGGAGCCCCGTACACGCATCTTGCCAAACGGTTGGATTAAATCACGGCATCTGGATGATAAAGCGAGTGTAGCCGCATTGTTCGGCTTCATGGAATGGTTAAAGCGTGAGGGCAAGTCTCCCGTACATACGATTAAGCTGGTTCTATCTACTTATGAAGAAGTAGGACACGGAGGCTCGTATATCCCTTCAGATATTTCGGAATTCATTGCGGTAGATATGGGAGCGCTTGGCGATGATCTATCTGCGACGGAGCGAGATGTGTCTATATGCGCCAAAGATTCCACGGGGCCGTATGATTACAATATGACTTCCAAATTAATTGAACTAGCCAAACGTGAAATATTGCCTCATGCGGTAGATATTTATCCTTTTTACGGCTCTGATGCTTCAGCGGCGTTAAGAGGCGGCAACAACATTCGTGCAGCTCTAATCGGGCCAGGAGTTCATGCTTCACACGGAATGGAACGGACGCATATAGATGCGATCGTGAATACAGCAGCATTGCTTCTTGCTTATGTGATGGAAACCTAAGGCGTAGAGGAAAGGACGTGGGAGGAACTGGTATTCAAGCTGAGGAGAAAAATGAATCTTTTTTGGTTGATCGTTCTGGTTCTTATAGGAGGAAGTTGGATTTGTAACTTCTCGTACTACAGCAGCATGCAGCTAACGAAGCCTTTATTTCTAAAACACCATATTACGATTGAAGGTAACCATGCGAATTTCTTTGAGCTGACTTACTTGGAGAATAAGCGTACATCCAAAAAAGTTACAGGTGTTCAAATTGAAGAGTTGCCGGCGCTGCGATTTGAATTATATGAGAGTAATCGCTATACCCATCAAACGTTAAAAAGAGCGAGCACAACGTGGGATCCGATAAGTGTTGCCCCGAATAACGCGGAGTCTCTCTCCATTACCGACATTATGGTGTACTACAATGAAGGACCGCCAGAGAAGATTCCAATCGGTGAAATTAAGATAGAATGGAAAAACGAAGACAGCGCAGCGGATAGTGAGGGGTTATTGGATTTCATGTCTAGCGGCGGCTCCTCAGACGGAACAGGAAGCGCTGGGGTTACGCTTAACCAAGCTGCTTTGTTAGAGAAAATTGATTATAGCTATAGTGACGAGCTTCAGTCGTGGTTTGAACTTCAAATTTCTGGTAAGCCGATTGATACGTTGTCCTATCCGATAAAGCTTTCCAAAGGGGAGCATCTAGCATTTACGTATCAATGGTCAATTCCTGTTACGGAAGAAGCAGCATTTCAAGTGTATAAGGGTCAAATTCTGCTTACTTTCCGGACGGAAGACGGACAATTGGTTGAAGAAACCCTACCAATTAACTTCAATCTTTACTTAAGTGAAGGTCAATTGAAACAATTGGTACGATCAGGAGGTAATGACAAATGAATCATTCCACCTATCGTGCTTTAAGGCGTCTCGGCTGGGGATTGGTCTTAATTATGATCGATATTCATATTCTATACATCGATATTTTACCGGATTTTATAGGTTATATAATGGCAGCGACAGCCCTGCATCAGATGGGGACCTTGCATAAGGTATTTATGAAGTCAAAATGGTTAGCAATTGCTATGATATTCTTATCCTTACCTGGTTTAGTTATGGGCTCAAATGTATCTATTTCAGATTTAGCATCTCTTTCAATGGGTAAGCATCTGTACACTGGAGCATTACTGATGATCCATATGCTGATGGTCTATTGGATTTTTAATGGTCTTTATTCCTTGACGAGAGAGGCTAAGGGGGATTCTCGACTGCTGGATTCTATCCACATTCGTCGAAATTTATATATGGCGCTTCATTTGATCCAGTTATTTTTCTATCCGTTTTTGTTGAATATAGAAGACAGCTGGTATCTTCTCTTATTTGTATGTTCAATTCTATCCTTTATTATGGAGTTTTTATTCCTTCGATTACCGTTCCGCATCTCAAAAACAATAAGCCGAACCCGTTAACGGATCGGCTTATTGTTTTTAGTTTTTTTATGATTGCGAAAGCATTAAAAGAATTCATATCCATGAGGAGGAAGAACATGCTTTATCATTTTAGCGAAGAGCCGGCTATAGAGAGATTTGTACCTCAGCATAAGCAAAATCAAGGGGATATGCCGCCTGTCGTTTGGGCGATTGATGAGGAACATGCCGTAAACTACCATTTTCCAAGAGATTGTCCAAGAGTTATTTTCTCAAAATCGGATAACATGACTGAAGAGGATAGGGAACGGTTTTTCTCAAATACAATAGCCAATACGATTATTGTGGTAGAGACCGGCTGGGCTGAGCGCATCCAAAACACGACCATTTATAAATACTCTTTTGAGGATGAAGGATTTACTTTACTAGATAATATTGCGGGTTACTATGTTTCATTGGATACGATTACGCCAGTGAGTGTAGAACCGGTGTGCAACTTGATAAATAAGCTAATAAACAGAGGAATCGAGCTGCGATTTACTCCCAATTTGTATCCGATAAGAGATGCAATCCTTTCATCAAGTGTGGATGATTTCTCAATTATTAGATTTAAAAATGCAGTGAAATAATAGGATATTGTTTCCTCTTCACTCTTATTCCAGTAGAATATAGGCAATGAAAAAAGCAACAGGAGGTAGTGACATGGATCTTAATAAATCAAATGATAGACCAGTAAACGAGGTGGAAGAGCAGGAGCAACTGTTGAAGGATATACCACCAGTGGCTGCAGGAGCGGCAGCACCGCAACGATCATTTTTGAATGATATGAATGCTTCGGTAAAGGGAGTAGATAAAAACGTTATTTTGCGCTTGTTGAAAAATCCGCTAGAGAGCTTGAATTTGAATGCAAACAAGGATTTGGTTTACGGCGCACTTGGTATTGCTGCTGCAATTATTGGATTTCTTATTTGGGCTTTATTTGTAGGCAACCGGATTGAGAGCACGATCATGCGTGCTTTTGGCTTTGGAGGCATTTCAAGCTTTATGGATCTTTTGGATAAGAGAAGTGCAATTAGCGCCGCTATATTTGGGAAAATGATCTTGATTGCTATTCTCTCCAGTGCCTCGTTACTGGGAGCAATTTGGGCAATCGGTTATTGGAAAGGCGGACAAAAACAGTCGATTCGATCTTTAATTACTCATATCGGAGCGATGCAATACATATCGGGGGCAGGATTTATTATATCAGGTATTTTGGCTCTAATGAGCTTTAAGCTGTCTATTTTCGTGTTATTGATGGCATTGCTGTCTACGCTTGTTTTAGCGATTACAGGAGCTATGGAGTTGTATCAAATCGCGAAAGAACGTCGTTCATTATATATTATTACTACCATATCTGCATATCTTCTGTTGTTCATGCTGCTGGCAGGCATTGTTCTCTAAGAATAAGCAATCGCTTTTCTTCCATACCCCTAGTGTGATATGGTTTAGGAGTATTCAACAGCAAACCAAAATGACAAATAAGCATAGAAATGAAGTGTTAGGATGAGTAAAGGAAGAGTATGGAATAAGGGCAAGCGTAATGGCGGCGGCGGGCCTCCAGTCAGTAAAAGCAAAGACATGAAGGGCAGCACACCTTCTCCGGTGCAAGCCTTGCCAACGGACGGAAACGGTGGAGTTAAAAATGAACGAATAACGACGGTTAAACGTATGAATCGTGAAAATTGGGTTACGAGACCAGCTAGGGTTGCCCCGGCAAATTCCACTCATGATGGAAGTCCAACAAGCGATAAAACGAAATAATAAGAACTGGATGTATCGAACGTAATGGTGTCGATTATCCTGAAATAGGGTTAAAAGAACAGGGGCTCTCTTTTTAAAGAGGCCCCTGTTTTTTTATGTTCCTGTTCCTTATGAAACAGTAATTTTTCCGACCATGTTTTTGTGGCCGCTGCCGCATTGAATGGAACATTCATAATCATAAGTACCAGCTTTGTCTACTGTAAAAGTAGCTGTTTCGCCGTTTTTAATATCCACTTTCAAGCCTGGAATGGCAAGACCGTGATTGCCTTGCTCGTTCTTCAATGTCAGCTTAACGGTATCGCCTACGTTCAGCTTAATATCAGGCTGATCAAACTCGAAATTTTTTGCGGTTAACGTGATTTCCTTTTCCTTCGTTCCACCGGCATTTGTTCCGCCAGTATTTGAAGTAGGACTTGATGTTGCAGTGCCGCTGTTGCCGTTGTTGGCAGTATTATTATTCTTACCGCATGCACTTAACGTCAATACGAAGGCAAGAGCCGTTATCGTTAAGACGAGGTACAATTTTCTATTCATGCTGTATTCCCTCCTATGCCAAAAATGTGCAGTGGCGGCTATGCCGCTTGTCATTTTTTAAGGTGCCCGATTTTACCATCTTTTAAACGTATTAACGAAGTTCTTTGATCCAAAGTATTATTCATTTTCTCCATTCCAAGAGGATGCTGTTTCCAGTATTTTTAGGAAAGAATATTTATCTTAAATTAGGAGTGTGCTGGAATTGAATGATTTTTTTCAAAGCGATATTATTTTAGAAAATGATTATGTTAAACTGGTGCCATTTAATGAGTGTTATGAAGAGGGTTTGAGAAAAATCATATTTGATGAGGAAATTACAGAGTATACAGGAGATCATTATCGAGATGAAGAGGATTTGAAAAATTATATCCAAAGAACCCTGACCAGCCGAGCTGAGGGGGGCTCCTATCCTTTTATCGTAATTGATAAAGCTTCCAATCAAGTAGCGGGTTCGACACGTTTGGGAAATATCGTTTTTCACAGTAAGAGATTGGAAATAGGCTGGACGTGGTATGGTGAGGCTTTTAGAGGAACGTATGTCAATAAGGCTGTTAAATTTGAGTTATTGCGCTACGCGATGGAGGAAATGGGCTTTAATCGTGTGCAATTCAGTGTAGATGCAGCGAACATAAGATCACAGAAGGCTGTACTTAAGCTAGGAGCTAAGCAGGAAGGGATTTTTAGATGCAATTATGTAAATGCGAGCGGAGAGTGTAGAGATGATGTGTATTACAGCATTATCAAATCGGAATGGCAGAATCTCAAAAGAACGGTGTTTAGTGATTTTCTTTAGGAGAGTGTCTAAAGAGCCAAGAGTTAACGGGCAAAGCAACGCTTCTTGATAAGATAGAGCATCTTTTCAAGAAGCGCTGCTTACCCACTTTCCAACGTTCGAGGATCGAATAATCAGCTTTACACACTACTCTAAAATAAATTGAGCGGTTACTGGATTGTGGTCACTATGCTCATATTGCAGTTCGCTGCCGTGTACGGCTGCCACTTTAATGTTTGGTGAAACCAAGAAACCATCAATGACAGCTTCGAAATTGATGCCCTTCGTATAGGCGATATCCACCGTACGAACAGAAGCTAGACTTTGATCCACTACCCACTGATAACCCTCTGGCGTAAAGTCTGTTGGGAAGGGCTGAAGCCACTCGGGCCAAGACTGTGTCGTAGGAAACTGTTCAGGATTGGTGCCAGGTAGTGCATGATTCCAGTCTCCGCCTATAATAAGATAATTGCCTTTTTCGTTTTCCTTTTTTATATATTTAGATAGATAGTTCAGCTGCTGCTTGCGAATGCTGCCACCCTTATCAAATGCAGATAAATGTAGATTAACGAGCACAAGCTCTTTACCGTTATCAACAGGCAGTCTTGTTTCTATAAAAGCTCGGTCCAAATCAAGCTGCTGGCGTGGCCAGCTCTCTTTGCCTGGCAAATCAAATCTTTTGCTAGATGTGCTTTTAAACGCAGATAGGGTTAATAAACCGCTTTTTACTGAACCCATAGGATCAAAAACTGGAACAGGCACCCACGGTACCTTGTAATTTATAGCGAAGACATGGCTGTATTTCTCCATTCTATCCGCTATAAATGTCGCTTCGTCAATTTTGAAGCTGCGTGAAGAATTTGAATCCACCTCTTGCAGTAAATAGAGGTCTGAATTAGCTTCTTCCATGAAAGCAGTAATTGCCTCCAGATTGATCTCTGTCTGTTTTTTGCTGCTGGAACGGGACATGGTCCCGCCGTCCATAAAGAAATCTTGATTTTGATCGAGTCCAGCATAACCGATATTAAAGGTAGTAACCGTAAAGGCTTCTCCTTGTTTGAGAACGGTTTCACTATTATTGTCGGCGTTCATTGAGAGCGCAACAATTTCAGCAGGCTTATAATCGGCTGCCGTAATGTACAGCAAAAATCCGCCCAAAACGAGTACAGCTGCGATTATAAGAGAACCGATTATTTTCACTATTCTTTTACCCATTTCAGCACCTCCCTCATAATGGTTCAATCCTTATCAATAAGATATTCGTCTTCAAATATAATAAGCAGCATGAGAAAAATAGAGCAGTTAAATTAACCCTTGCGTAGAGATGACGGGTTAGTTTTTTTATGCTTTTTGAATGTACGGCTGAAGTAGTAAATATCGTTGAAGCCTGTTGCGGCGGCAACCTCAGAGACGGTCAAATTGCTGTGACGCAGTAAATAATCAGCCCTGTCCAAGCGAGTAGCTGTTATATATTCAGTAATCGTTCGACCGCTTAATTCTTTGAACAAACGACTAAAATGAAAGCGGCTAAGGTTTGTCATGTCAGCAAGAATATCGACAGATAAATCATTTTGGTAGTATGTTTCGATATGTTGAAAAACGGGCGCGAAGCGTTTAATATTTTTCATTCGCTCAGCGTACTCGTCTTGAGTGAGCACGGTGGCTACATGGCCGCGCAATAATAGGGTAAGCAAGCGGTAAAGCTCAGACTTGATGGCGAGCTCGAAACCAAACTCACGGTGCTCCAGCTCATTCACAATTGCAAGCATGCAAGAGGCAGCTTGCGTATCGCCGCTAATATGATTTCGAAGCAATAATCTGCTTTGAATCAGCGGTGTAATAAACTTCGTTTCAGCTGCATCGACCAACTGGCTATGAAGAAGCGAGATATCAGCGATGAGCGCATAGTAGAACAAATTTGAAGACAAGCTGATGCCATAATGAAGCTCGTTGCTATTGATTGCGACTAAATCGCCCGCTGAAGCCGTTATAGTCGTAGATCCGCATTCAATAGAGGCTTCGCCGGATACAAAATATAAAAATTCAATATGCTCATGGAAGTGATGAGGAAAGACAAGTTTTCCTACCTGATCAGCATAGTTTCGGTGAACTTTTATCGGAAAATGAGGGTCAGGCATATCCATCGGCTCACGTAATGCTTCGAATTTCTCCATTTAACCGACACCTCTCCTTTGGATAGCACAAAAGTACAAACAAATCGCACGAGTTTGCATGGAATTACGCACTCAAATCATTATAATACGAAAGTGTATAGGTAGAAAACCTTAATATGCCAAAGGAGAGATTAGTAATGAAGCCGGTACAGATTGCAGTTATAGGAACAGGCTCTATTTCATCATTTCATCTAGCGTCTTATAAGAAAAATCCAGATGTGAATATTTATGCTGTATGTGATCTTAATGAGGAACGTGCACAGCAGGCAGCTGAAAAATATGGTGCTGAAAAAGTATTCACTGATTACCGTGAGCTTCTTGCCGATCCCGTTATAGAGGCAGTTAGCATATGTACTTGGAATAACACTCATGCTGAGATAAGCATTGCCGCCCTCGATGCAGGTAAGCATGTACTCGTAGAGAAGCCTCTCTGCCGAACAGTTGAGGAAGCGCTTCAAGTTCAAGAAGCGGTTGAGCGTTCAGGCAAGCTGCTTCAAGTAGGCTTTGTTCGTCGTTATGACAGCAACGCGCAGCTGCTTCGTTCGATGGCAGATCGCGGTGAATTCGGAGATTTGTATTTTGCCAAAGCATCTATGATCAGACGCCTTGGAAATCCGGGCGGTTGGTTCTCAGATATTGAACGCTCAGGCGGCGGGCCGCTAATTGATATCGGTGTGCACGCCATCGACTTGTGCTGGTATATGATGGGTCGTCCGAAGGCTGTTTCGGTCAGCGCAAATACGTACCGTAAACTTGGCAATCGCTCTAATGTGAAAAACTTGTCATTCTACCAAGCAGCAGATTATGATGCCAACAAAAACACAGTAGAAGATATGGCGAACGCGCTGATCCGCTTTGAGAATGGAGCATCTCTGCTTGTAGATGTAAGCTTCACGCTTCATGCCAAATCCAATGAAGGCTTTGTTAAGATTTACGGTGACAAAGGCGGATTCGAAATCGATCCGGAGACGGTCATTGTAACAGAGCAAAATGACACCATTCTCAACGTTTATCCTCAAACGGATAATAAAGGGTTTGATTTGGATGGCGCTTTTCAGAACGAAATCAATCATTTCATCACAAGCGTATCGAACGGCACGCAGCCGATCAGCCCCGTTGCAGACGGCGTAGAGATGATGAAAATTTTGTGCGCAATCTATGAGTCAGCAGAAAAAGGAGCTGAAGTTCGTATATGAAACTAGGAATTAGCACATACAGCTTGTATCAAGCTATGAACGCCGGCGAAATGACTATTCAAGATGTCATCATCTATATTGCATCCATTGGTGCAGAGCATGCGGAGATCGTTCCGCTTGGATTTAACCTAACAGAAAACCCAGAGCTGATTGAGGTCATTCGAAATCAAGCGAAAGAAAGCGGAATTGAGCTTTCCAACTATGCAGTAGGTGCGAATTTCTCCGATTTGAATGACGAGCAGTTCGAGCAGGAAATTGAGCGCTTGAAGCGTGAGGTTGATATTGCGGCAGCGCTAGGCGTGAAGAAAATGCGTCATGATGTCGCATCATCGCAAGACCTATCCATTACCCACTTTCTTTCGGAGCTGCCGCGTCTGGCAAAGGCTTGTCAAGCTATTGCTGACTATGCGCTTCCGCTTGGCATTACAACAAGTGTAGAAAATCACGGCTACTATATCCAAGCCAGCGATCGTGTGCAAGCGCTTGTAAATCTGGTTGATCGTCCAAACTTCAAGACAACGCTTGATGTAGGGAATTTCCTATGCGTTGACGAAAACCCGGTTGCAGCGGTAGCGAACAATGTTAAATTAGCATCTATGGTACATGTTAAGGACTTCTATTATCGTTCTTCGAAAAGCAATCCAGGCGATGGCTGGTTCAATACATCCAATGGCAATCGGCTTCGCGGCTCAATCGTAGGTCATGGGGACATTGATATCCCACAAGCATTAAGCAAAGTAAAAGAGAGCGGCTACGATGGCTATATTTCCATTGAATTTGAAGGTATGGAAGAGTGTCGCAAAGGAACGAAGCTTGGTTTTGACTTTGTAAAACGCGTGTGGAACGAACTATAATCGAAGGAGCGTGAAAGAAGTTGACGAACCCTATTATTACAAACAAAATTGGTGTTATTGTTGATAGCTTTCAGCTTGGCGTTAAGGAAGGCTTGCTAAAAGCGAAAAAAGTTGGCGCTGACGGCGTACAAATGTATGCGGTAAAAGGTGAGCTTGATCCTGCAAACCTCTCGCCAGCTGCGAGAAAAGAGTGGAAAGCATATATTGAATCGCTAGGACTTGATATCTCAGCTCTGGTTGGAGATTTGGGAGGCCATGGCTTTCAGGATCCTGCAGAAAACCGCGCTAAAATTGAAAAATCCAAGCGTATTATGGAACTGGGCTTAGAGCTCGGAACGAATATCATCACGACACATATCGGCATCGTGCCGGCGGATAAGAATGGCCGCGTCTATGAGACCATGCACAATGCTTGTGAGGAACTGGCTCAATATGCAAACGATATGAAAGCATTTTTTGCAATCGAGACAGGACCTGAAACTTCAGCACATTTGAAAAGTTTCCTAGATGGTCTCGGTACAAAAGGTGTTGCTGTTAACTTCGACCCTGCTAATATGGTTATGGTTACTGGCGATGACCCTGTTCAAGGTGTTTATACGCTAAAGGATTATATCGTGCATACGCATGCTAAGGACGGAATCAAGCTTAGTGATGTTGATCCGCGCGATGTTTATGGCGATTATGGCTATGAGGTTGAGCTTAATCACGAGGATATTGCTAAGATGGCTGAATCAGGCCCAGGATTCCGTGAAGTTCCACTTGGTGAAGGAAGTATTGATTGGGCTGCTTATCTTCGTGCCCTGCAAGAAATCGGATACAACGGCTATCTGACAATCGAGCGTGAAGTAGGCACGAATCCAGAAGGCGATATTAGCAAAGCTGTTGAGTTCCTAAAAGCATATAAAGCATAGGATAGCATTCCTATTATTAAATTTTATAAATCAATTCGGTGTAAGGGTATAGGAATAAAGAGTATTTAAAGCTATAATGGTTTTAAGTGGTTCAGGCGACAACCGTATTCGCTTGGTGTATGATAATCCAAGAGGATGAGGGACCAGATGTTTTCTGAAGCCCGGCCGACAAAAAACGATTAAGGAGTACTCCAAATGACTAAAACGCTTATTTTCGGGCACAAAAACCCGGACACCGACACCATTACATCAGCTATTGCTTATGCAGAGCTCAAAACAAAGCTAGGTGCAGACGTAGAAGCGATCCGCCTAGGTGATGTAAACGGCGAAACACAATATGCTTTGGACTATTTTGGCATTTCAGCTCCGCGTCTTATTGAAAACGTTGCTGACGAGACCGATACGGTCATTTTGGTTGATCACAACGAGCGTCAACAAAGCGCAAACGATATCGATCAAGTACGCGTATTAGAGGTTATCGATCATCACCGTATTGCTAACTTTGAGACAAGTCACCCGGTATACTTCCGCGCTGAGCCTGTTGGCTGTACAGCGACGATTTTGAATAAATTGTATAAAGAGAATGGCGTACCGATTCGTAAAGAAATTGCGGGTCTTATGTTGTCTGCAATTATCTCAGATTCTTTGCTTTTCAAATCCCCAACTTGCACGGAGCAAGATGTGGCTGCGGCTCGTGAACTTGCAGAAATCGCTGGCGTAAACGCAGACAGCTATGGATTGGATATGCTTAAAGCAGGAGCAGATCTTAGCGACAAAACGATCGCACAATTGATCACTCTTGATGCGAAGGAATTCGCAATGGGCAGCTATAAAGTAGAAATCGCGCAAGTTAACGCGGTAGATACGAATGATGTGCTTTCTCGTCAAGCGGAGCTTGAAGCTGCGCTTAATGACAAAATTGCAACGAAGGGTCTTGACCTGTTCGTCCTTGTTGTAACAGACATCTTGAACAATGATTCCGTTGCTCTTGCACTCGGCGCGCAAGCTCATGCTGTTGAGAAAGCTTACAACGTGACTTTGACCGACAACAAAGCAGTACTGAAGGGCGTTGTATCACGTAAATCGCAAATCGTACCTGTGTTGACTGAAACGCTTAGCAATCTGTAAAAGCGTAGAGGAAAAGCAGAAATTCACGAAAGACAGTCCGAAACTTGGCTATCAAGTTTCGAACTGTCTTTTATTTTGTTAGAATGACAAAGAAGGAGTGGATAACATGTTTACAGTTACCGAATATAGCGCGGAGCTCATGAAGGATCCGTTTGGCATTTTGACAGGGGAGAGGTATGAATTCTTGCTCGATCTGGATGTTCCGGAGGATGACGAGCTTCACCATGAGGATGGCGTGTCGCTTAGGGTCATTTATGTAATCGAGGGTGCGGACGCACGTATGGCGAAGTATGAATTTTTAACGACCTCAACTAACGCTTATATTGATTTTGAGCTGGAAGAGGATGAAGAGAAGATGGTGCTTGCATTTTGCAAGGAACATTTCCAACCATCTAGCGAATAAAATGTAAAATAATAATTAATATCAATAAACCACCTTCCAATTTCATGGAAATATGATAATATATTTAGTTGTCATGAAAAATTTGTAAAATGAGCCGATGGATCATGACGATTAATGAGCAATTATCTATTACTGGGGGTTTATTGATGAGATTTTCACGATTAATTGTAAGCTTTTTAACTGTTTTTATGTTTTTATCTTCGACAGCTTTTGCAGAGGAAGCCATTCCTGAAGAGGTTTCTCCAGAAGTGAATTGGGTAGAGGGTGGCGGTACCGTTCAGGTAGGAGAGATCTCTTCACTGAAGCTGGATAAATCTCTGCTTTATTTGGATAAGAAGGATACCGCTACTATTCAGGAATACATAGGCAATCAATCGTATGATACGGATATCGGCAGTGTATTTCCAGTAGACGAAACACAAAATTGGTTTGTTGTGTTCGAATATGTGGAATCTGGCCATATTTCGGATAAAGAGAAAGACAAGATCGATGCAAAAGCACTGCTTAAGAGCTATAAGGAAGGCACCGAAGAAGCAAATAAGGATCGTGCAGAAGAAGATCGCCTTTATGTTGAGGGATGGCATACGGAGCCGTATTACAATGAAGCTAACCGTACGTTGATTTGGGCACTCAATGCCAAGGACAGCTATGGTGAGACAATCATTAACTATAACGTTCGGATGCTGACACGAGAAGGTTATGTATCGTCATTGCTTGTGACAGATCCAGCGAAACTGGATGAGGATGTCCAAACGCTTCAAACGCTTATTTTGCCCAACTATACCATTAATGATGGTCAGCTTTATTCCAATTATGATTCTTCGACCGATAAAAAATCGGAGTTCGGTTTGACAGGTCTTATTTTGGGCGGTGCCGGACTAGTCGCAGCCAAGAAGGCCGGCTTGCTTGTTGCAGGTCTCGTGCTGCTCAAAAAGTTCTGGATTGTATTGATCGCTATTCCAGCAGCACTATGGTCGTGGTTTAAACGTCGTCGTGAGGCGGCGGCAGCAGCACGGAAAGCAGCATTAGAAGGACCGAATGGAGATTTATCATAACGGAGAGGTTGAAGGAGCTAATTGACCATGGAAAGCGGAATCAAGAAGAAGCTTACTGAAGGTGAATTATCGACTATAGCAGAAGCAGCATTTGGGCTATCGACAACAGTCATTCAGGAATTAACGGATGGATGGGCGAACGCTGCCTATTCCATTACGCTTGAGGATGGCCGCTCCTTTATTGTCAAAGCCGCTCCTCTCTCAGCTACGAAGATGATGACCTATGAGCATAATATGATGTATGCAGAGGTCTCTGCGATGCGATCAGTGAAGGAAGCGGGATCGATACCGGTTCCGCGCATCTACACGTATGATACATCGAGGTCTATTGTGGAATGCGAATATTTTATCATGGAGAAGCTTCAGGGACAGCCTTACAACAAGGTGAAGGACAGCATGTCCACCGAGCAGAAAAATGAGATTGAGTTTGCGCTAGGCAAGTATAACCGATTAATTAATGAGATTCGTGGTGAGAGCTTTGGTTATTATTCCGCACCAGGCGAGCTTGGGCATACTTGGAAGAAGACGTTTCATCGCATGCTTCTGGATGTAATAGGGGATGCCGAGAGTGAGAATTTGGTGCTTCCCGCCTCTTACGAGACGATTCGCCATGAAATCTCGCTTCGCTTAGATGCTCTTGATGAAGTGACCGAGCCGCGGCTGGTCCACTGGGACTTATGGGACGGCAACATTTTTGTAAATGATGGAGCGATCAACGGGCTTATCGATTTTGAGCGCGCGATATGGGGAGATCCGTTGCTGGAGGTTTACTTCAGTCATTTTAATCATTCGCAGTCCTATCTTGAGGGTTATGGAATGACCGAGCTAACACCTTCGCAGCGTGAAAGAAGAGCGCTATATGATCTTTATTTGGATCTCATACTTTTTATCGAATGCAGCTATCGTCATTATACGGATGAGAATCATATCAATTGGTCCCGAGATAATTTGAAGCAGGGCTGGGCTCGTTTTTTGGAAGGGAATAGCTAGCACTTATCCAATAAATAAGATGAACAAAACCTCGTTGAAGCTGAACGGGGTTTTTCTTTGTGTCTTGGTATTACGATCCTTTGTTATTTGTCTTCAAGGCGCCGCATAAAATGCAAAAACAGCTATTTTTTGCAAGGCATGAGGAAAGGAGCAGATGATGAACAGGGCACAGAGGGATATTGAGCTGGCAGAGCAGTATGGCGCCCATAATTATCATCCGCTTCCCATTGTAATCAGCCGTGCGGAGGGCGTGTGGGTCGATAATTCGGAGGGCGTGCGTTACATGGATATGTTAAGCGCCTATTCATCATTGAATCAGGGACATCGTCATCCGCGCATTATAGAAGCCTTGAAGGAGCAAGCGGATAAGGTGACGGTTACATCACGAGCCTTTCATAATGAAATGCTGGGTGTCTTTTGTGAGAGGCTGGCAGCTTATACGGGGAAAGAACGTATTCTCCCTATGAATACGGGAGCAGAAGCGGTAGAAACGGCTATTAAGGCGATTAGGCGATGGGCTTACACCGTTAAAAATATACCGGATGAAAGGGCAGAAATAATTGTTTTTGAAGGGAATTTTCACGGACGGACACTGACAGTTACTTCCTTTTCCTCAAGTGCGGCTTATCGGCGCGGCTTTGGTCCCTTTACGCCTGGCTTTCGAATTATACCCTATGGGGATATTGATGCCTTAGAAGGGGCTATAACGCCTCATACGGCCGCCGTCCTTATGGAACCGATCCAAGGTGAAGCGGGAATTATTATTCCACCAGACGGGTTTCTCGAAGAAACGGCGCGGCTGTGCCGGGAGCATGGCCTATTGTTTGCTGCAGATGAAATTCAAACCGGCTTCGGGCGTACGGGAAAACGCTTCGCATGCGACTGGGAAACGGTTATTCCTGACATTTACATTATGGGCAAAGCGCTTGGAGGCGGCGTCATGCCTGTGTCGGCCATTGCGGCTGATTCTGATATTATGGATGTCTTTGAACCTGGCTCTCATGGTTCAACTTTTGGCGGTAATCCACTAAGCTGCGCAGTAGCCATTGCAGCATTAGAAGTTATTCAGAAGGAGCAGCTAGCAGAGCGTTCAGAAGCGCTTGGCACTTATTTTATGAAAAAACTAGCGGGGCTTAGCCATCCAGATATCGTAGAAATGAGAGGGCGAGGCTTATTTATTGCGATTGAACTGTCTGTTCCGGCAAGAGGCTATTGCGAGAAGCTGATGGAGCTCGGATTATTGTGCAAGGAAACGCATGATCATGTCATTCGATTAGCGCCGCCTCTTATTATTACGGAAGCGGAGATTGATTGGGCTTACGAGCGGCTTGAAGCTGTTTTTGGAATAAAGCAGCAGTAGGAGGCTGACAGCGATGAGTCAACAGCATGTTGTTATTGTTCGTGTTCCTTTTGGCAAAGGGGCAGGCAGCGGAGGAGCAGAGGATGGACCGGCAAGTATGATGGATGCAGCTGGGTTGCCAGATAAACTGAAGGAGCTAAGAATCCCATTCAGCGTAGTGGATGAGGTACGTGCTTCTCACCAGCCCCCTCTTCTATTGATGGAGAACGCGAAGCATTTGGCAGAGGTATCAGACGTATGCGAACAGCTTGGAGAGCGTGTGTCAGGCATTGTTGCTAAAGGCGAGTTTCCGCTGGTGCTGGGCGGCGATCATAGCATATCAATTGGAACCATTGCAGGGCTCGCTGATCACCATAAGAAACTAGGTGTAATATGGTTTGATGCACATTCCGATCTCAATACGGAGACAACAAGTCCATCAGGCAACATTCATGGCATGTCTCTTGGGATCAGTCTCGGAAGAGGCATTCCAAGCTTAACGGCTCTTAGAGGAATTTCTCCTAAAATAAAACCGGAGCATGTCGCCATTATCGGGGCGAGATCGCTTGATCCAGATGAGAAAGCCTATATTCGATCAATAGGCATGGCCTGTTATACGATGCATGATATTGATCGGCTAGGTATTGCGCAAGTGATGGATAACGTGATCTGGAAACTGCGCGGGACAACTGACGGGGTACATGTCAGCTTTGATATAGATAGTGTGGACCCGAAGGAAGCGCCGGGAACGGGAACGCCGGTGAAGGGCGGCCTTAGCTATCGAGAAGCGCATCTAGCTCTTGAGGTGCTCTATCAATCCGGTCTAGTTACCTCGGCGGAGTTCGTCGAGGTTAATCCGAGCCTCGATCTAAATAATGGAACAGCTAAGCTTGCTGTCGAGCTTATAGGCTCCTTGCTGGGTGAGCAGATTTTGTGAAAATAAAGGAACAGGAGGGATATGACGATGCGTGAGCCATTCCAGAACGAGCCTTTCACTAATTTCTCGATTACCGATAACATCAAAGCTTTTCAAGAAGCGCTCCGTTTAGTAGAGTCCCAGCTCGGTCAGGAGTATAAGCTAAGGATTGGAGCAGATCGAATAGAAACGACGGTCAAACGCAAATCAATCAATCCTTCCGATGTGAAGCAGCTCGTTGGTATCCTATCGCAAGCCGATTCTGAGCAGGCTCATAACGCAATGCTTGCAGCAGCAGCGGCGTTCCAGCAGTGGAAGAGCGTATCTCCCTTCGCGAGATCAAGGGTTCTATATAAAGCAGCTGCTCTGCTGCGAGATCGGAAGCATGAATTTTCAGCTTGGCTTGTATACGAGGCAGGGAAGAGCTGGGCAGAGGCTGATTGTGATACAGCAGAGGCTATTGATTTTCTTGAGTATTACGGGAGAGAAATGGAGCGCTTGGCAGAGAGACAGCCGATCAATACATTAGCTGGTGAGGATAATGAACTGGTATACATTCCGCTCGGCGTAGGTGTTATTATACCGCCATGGAACTTTCCGCTCGCCATTATGGCTGGCATGACAATGGCAGCAGTCGTTGCAGGGAATACGGTAGTGTTAAAGCCTGCAAGTGCGACGGGTGTTATTGCGGCTAAGTTTGTCGAGCTGCTGGAGGAAGCGGGTGTTCCCGATGGTGTCGTCAACTTCTTGCCTGGCACGGGGAGCGAGATCGGTGATTTTTTGGTGGAGCATCCGTTGACACGCTTTATTTGTTTTACCGGATCGCGGGAGGTTGGTCTGCGCATTAACGAGAAGGCAGCATTCACACAGCCGGATCAAAGATGGATTAAGCGTGTTGTAGCCGAGATGGGCGGGAAGGATACGATTATCGTCGATGAAGATGCGGATCTCGATTTGGCTGCCGAAGCGATAACCGCTTCAGCCTTTGGTTATGCGGGTCAGAAATGTTCAGCTTGCTCACGCGCAGTCGTGCATGAGCTTGTCTATGATGAGGTTATCGAGAAGGTTATTGCAAGGACAAAGCTGCTTCGAATAGGAAAGGCGCATGAGCAGCGTACCTATATCGGTCCCGTTATCGACGAGAAAGCTTATATTAGTATTTTAAAATATATCGAGGTTGGGCGTACGGAAGGGGTCATTGTGCATGGCGGCAAAACGGGTGACAGCAGCGGTTATTTCATTGAGCCTACAATCATTAAGGACGTTGCCCCATATGCCAGGATTGCTCAGGAGGAAATTTTCGGCCCGGTGCTAGCATTCATAAAAGCAGCCAACTTCGACGCAGCGCTAGATATTGCAAACAATACGGAATACGGCTTAACCGGCGCTGTCATTTCACGTAATCGAAGCAGACTGGAGCAAGCCCGTGAGCAGTTTCATGTCGGAAACCTTTATTTTAATCGCAAGTGTACCGGTGCACTCGTTGGTGTCCATCCGTTCGGAGGCTTCAATATGTCTGGTACTGATTCGAAAGCAGGCGGGCGAGATTATTTGCTTTTATTTACGCAAGGCAAGGTGATCTCGGAACGTTTCTGATCGAAAGCTTATTTCTCCATTCCTTGTTTATTTCTACGCGATTAAGTGTATTAATGTAGAAAGAATGAGGAGGAGATAGATATGAGCAATATCGTTAAGCTTGAAGCTGCAGCCTTGAAATTTGCCGAGGATAATGCCAAACCGCCCTTTCTGTCTGACCTTGGTCCTGAGAAGGGTCGGGAGACAGTAGATGAGGTGCAATCAAGCCCCATTTCCAAGCCAGCTGTTGATACGGAGGAGCTGACCATTGAGGGAGGACCAAGCGGTCGTGTTTCCATCAAAATCATACGTCCGCAAAATGCTCCCTCCACTCTTCCCGTTATTGTATATATTCATGGAGCGGGATGGGTTTTTGGCAATGCCCATACGCATGATAAGCTTATTCGAGAGCTGGCGGTTGGCGCAGAGGCATGCATCGTGTTTCCAAATTACAGCTTGTCCCCTGAGGCAAAATATCCGACAGCTATCGAAGAAATTTATGCCGTAGTGGAATGGGTGGCAGAGAACGGTCACAAGCTCGGTATGGATAAGGAACGGTTGATGGTAGCAGGAGACAGTGTTGGAGGGAATATGGCGGCAGCCATTACGCTTATGGCTAAGGAACGCGGCGGCCCTGCCATACATAAGCAGCTGTTGTTCTACCCTGTGACGGATGCATCCTTTGATACCGATTCCTATCATCAGTTTGCAGAAGGTTATTTCTTACGGCGAGACGGGATGATGTGGTTTTGGGATCAATATACAAAAGATCCTAATCAACGTGCAGAAATTACAGCTTCACCGCTGCGTGCCTCTCTCGAGCAGCTCTCTGATCTTCCAGCAGCTCTAATCATTACCGGTGAGGCTGATGTGCTGCGTGATGAGGGTGAGGCCTATGCGAACAAGCTCCGCGAGGCTGGAGTGGATGTAACGTCTGTACGTTTCCAGGGGATTATTCATGATTTTGTAATGCTGCACCCATTGGCTGATACCGCGGCGGCACGCGGTGCTATTGCTTTAGCCAACTCATGGTTGCGTAATTAACAGAAGGGAGCTGTCGGAGTTGTTCATTGGCAGCTCTCTTCTTTTTTATAAAAGAAATAATGATGAGAATTTTTATTTGCTATAATAGCTCTATGTGAAGAGAGAAGGTGAATGCATAGTATTATGAATGTACAAGGAAATCAGTATGTGTTATTTGAACATGTGTATAATTACGCACCTATCGGTATTGCATTAGTTTCACTGGAAAGAAAATGGTTAAGTGTTAATCCTGCCGTTTGCAAAATCTTTGGCTATACGCAAGAAGAACTTATGAAGCTTACGGATGAAGACATTACTTATCCCGATGATATTGAGAATAATGATAAGCTGATTCAAGATGTTTTGAACGGCGTTTGTTCATCTTTTAGCGTTGAGAAAAGATACATCCACAAAGATGGCTACATCATTTGGACCACCTTGCATGTATCGCTAGTGCGTGATGAGGCTAGGTCTCCTCTTTATTTTATTACTCAAATTGTAGATATTACGGAAAATAAACTCGCTGAAAGCAAGCTTCAAGAGTCCGTTGAACGATATAGATCACTGAAAAAATACAATCATGACGCTATTATTTCCTTTGATTTGGAAGGCAATATTATTAATGCGAATATAATGGCCGAGCAGCTCACTGGCTATAACATGAAAGAACTGATCGGAGGAAGTCTTTCTATTCTGGTAGGTCTCAACAATCTAAAAAAAATACTTTTGGACTCTGAGCAATTTGCGGAGGTCGAAAGAAGCATAGATCGAATCATACATAAGGATAGGCATACTGTTGAGGTATTGATTACGATAGCCCCAATCATTATTAAATTGCACACTGTGGGTTTCTATTTGATCATTAAAGATATGACGGAACAAAAGAAGCTGCTGATCGACAAGGAAGCAGCAGAAAAAACGAACCAAGCGAAAAGTGAGTTTTTGGCTGTGATGAGTCATGAGATTCGAACACCTATGAACGGCGTAATCGGTATGACCGACATGCTCTTGGATACGGATTTGGATGATGAGCAAAAGGAATATGTTGAAATTATTCGTAAAAGCGGCCAGACACTAATAATGATCATTAATGATATTCTGGACTTCTCCAAAATTGAATCCGGAAAGTCGGAACTACTGGAAGTGCCGTTTAATGTGAGAGAGATTATGGATGATACACTTGATGTTTTATTGGCAAGTGCGATAGAAAATAAAGTAGATGTGACTGCCAACATAAGCCCGGATATCCCGGCGATGATATTTGGTGATTATATGAAATTGAGACAGGTACTCATCAACTTAGTTGGAAATGCTATTAAATTTACTAAAAATGGTGCGGTCACGATATCCGTGGAGCAGCTAATGCAGGAGAAAAATAAGTTGAGACTTCAGTTTACCATCCAAGATACTGGAATCGGCATACCAAAGGATAAGGTTATTCATTTATTTGATCCCTTCTATCAAGTAGCCCATTTCATGGTTCGAAAGGTTGAGGGAACCGGTTTAGGGCTTGCGATTAGTAAAAAGCTTGTTCAGTTAATGGATGGTGATATTTGGTACGAGCATTCAGATGAGGGGGGCGCCACCTTCATATTCAACGTTGGATTTCAGATTGAGGAGCCTTCGACGGATGAAGGTTAGCGTAAAGGACACAAATATACAGCGGCAATCTGAGATTCTGATAAGGAGTCTTAGATTGCCGCTGCTTTATTGAGCAATCTGTTCTAGTTGGGAAAGAATGAATGCGAGGGAGTGCTGTGTTTTGCGCTTTTTGGGTAAAGTTCCTGATGTGGCTATCTTAAGGCGGCATGACTTGCTAGGAACGGGATCATCTCATTATGTATAGCCTCTGGCTGTTCGTGATTGACTCCATGTCCAGCGTTGGGTATTATTTTGTAACGAAAACCGCCTTCATTTAATACGTGTATAAAATCTTTCTTATAATTTAGCTTATAATCACCCATAAGAAAATATAGCTTGCTTCTTATCGCCACAGCTTTCTCTCTATCATACTTTTGAAGCTTATGAACAAACATCGCCTGCTGATTATGATTTTTCATCAGAAGGACAAGGTGATCAGCCAGCTCTGGATGATTCACAAAAACTTGTGAATTTGGCGAGCTTAGCTTTCTCACTATTTTTAGTAGATTTTTGCGAGTAGGGATTAGTAGTTCCGGGAACATCATAAGCAGGGTATTTACCATCGCTTTGACTGGAGTAGTAACCATACCTCCTTCTATACAAACAACCCTGTTGACTCTTTCAGTTTGGTTGGTAGCATAGTTAAATGCCATATAGGCACCATTAGATACACCTGCTATATTAAAAGTATCAATCCTCAATCCATCAGCAATTTGATTGATCCAATCTACCTGTTGAAATGTCAGCTTATTAAAATTCTCGCTTGGAACGCTCTTCCCAGGCCCGCCAATGGTATCAACCGCAATGCAGTAAAAATGTTTGGATAACTCCTTGATGTTCAACACCCACATAACGGCTGAATTATCCCCAACCCCATGAAGCAGAAGTAACGGTGGGTTTGTTTTTAGACCAGTAACGATACAATGAGTGACACCGTATGTCGTTTGAACATCCACCTCTTGAAAGTCAGTTGACCACATCTCAAGAATCTCATTATAGGAATGCAGCACCTGCTCTTTTCCTAATTCACTTTTATAAATTTTCATTAGGGAAGTCTCCTTTTAAATGGATTAGTTCACCTTCTTCATAAACCGCAGAACCATTTCTGTCGATGGAAAGGGGGTCTGATTCGTAGTCTGGACTCTGGTGATACCTAAGCCTTGTATCATTGAAAAGTAAGTAATAGCCAGTAACAATGGATCATCATCAACGATTTCTGAAGCCTGTTGCCCTGCAATAATTATAGGAATCAGATGCTCGAATGGCTTCCTCATCTTTTCTTTAGCTATTTGTTTGGCTTTCTCCGGGATTGCTTCAGAAGTTGCTGTTTGCATCAAGATTAATCTCCAATGCTGCATCGAGATACTATCGGGAGACAGGAAAGCCTCAGTCAGCCAGCTTATTTTCTCAAAGGGAGTTCCGTCCAGTTCCGATGCATATTGAACCGATTGACCTGCTCCTTCCGCCGCGAGATCGACAATTCTGGTGAAAATCTCATCCTTTGATTTGAAGTAAGTATAAACATAGCCTTGGCTGAATCCTGCACTAGCGGCGATATCCTTTATTTTTGCGCCGACAAATCCCTTCTTGGAAAACACCTCAATAGCATGAATAATAATTTGGCGTGTTGCATGATCGGGAGCTAGACTTTCGAAGCCGTCGATAAACTTTTGTTCTAATTGTTTGCTCTGTTTGCTCACAAGCAACCTCCTATTTGAATGAACGTTCATTCAAATTTTACCAATAAAAGGTATAGTTGTAAATGGTATTCTTGAAACGTTGATAATCGGCTTATTATCCAGTAAAAAAAGGGTACCTGTCAGGGTACCCTTGGAGTGATAACGCTGAAACTGAGCTGATACCTAACTCAATGGGGGAAATAGAGCTAGAAACTAGCTCTATTAAGTCTGTTTACGCTGAAACTGGGCTCATAACCACTACAATGGTGGAAATAGAGAGCTAGAAACTAGCTCTAATCTGATGAAAGTAACCAAAATGAGAGAAATAGAGCTAAAAATTAGCTCTATGAAGCCTGTTTACGCTGAAACTGGGTTCATAACCACCGCAATGGTGG
>NZ_JBWDNR010000024.1:0-2188 GCF_056269295.1 Paenibacillus sp. J31P13 | reverse complement strand
CAGCGGTAACAACAGCAGCAATGACAAAACAGAGGGTACAACACCTGCGGGCAGTACGCCGCCAGCGGAAGTCGAGGTTTATGAAAATGGATTGCCAAAGGATGAGAAGATTACGCTTAAGGTCGGATTCTTCGTAGGGGGCTACGGACGAGAATGGTTCGATCACGCAGTTGAATCCTTCACGGCAAAATACCCTAACGTATCGTTTGACATTACCGCATCCCCTGATATGAAAAACATCCTATCGACAAGAATCTCTGCAAGCAATGATAAGGAGATGTTTGATCTCTTCAATACAGCTCCAGCCGGAGGAATCGTATCGCTTGCGGAAGCTGGAAAGCTCGAGGCTATGGATGATGTCTGGGAATATCAGCTACCAGATGTGCCGGACAAAAAGGTTAAAGATCTCATGTTGCCGGGAATGTTCGAATCGACGACGTTGATTGGCGGTAAGCGATACGAGTTCACGACGGCAAGCAGCTTCGGCGGATTGTTCTTCAATAAAAAGCTATTTGAAGAGCATGGCTGGAATCAAAATCCGCACACATGGGATGAGTTTAAACAATTGTTAGCGGACATTAAAGCAACCGGTATCGCCCCGATCACATTCCCAGGCATCCATCCTGATTATCAGAACTGGGCTTTTGGTACAGCCAAAAATTTCGAACTGGCCGATATTAATGGTCATGTGGATGAATTTATTGAAAATTATAAGACCTATGGCTTGCCGCAATACACGAACCCTGAAACGGTCGAGACTTGGACTCGCATGTATGAGCTGGGCAAACAAGGATATTTTGCTGATGGATTACCGGCATTAAACCATACGCAATCTCAAATGCAAGTGATTCAAGGGCAAGCAGCCATGGTATCGACAGGCAGCCACGTTGAGAATGAAATGAAAGAGGGAACGCCAGCAGACTTCAACTGGGGTTATATGGCCGTTCCATTCAGAGACAGCAAAGACCAAACGCTTTGGATTAGAAGCGGTACATCCAACTTCAATTATATTTGGGCGGCTAAGCCTGAACTGAATAAAAAGTGGGCAAAAGAACTAATCGTCTGGCTGGTCACGCTTGAGAATCAGCAGTATGCGGCCGAAAAATCAGGTGCGCTTCCGATGCGCAAGGATTTAACGGATGACCCTGCACAAACGGCTAAGCTTTCAAGCTCAGCGCAATCCATACTGAAATACATTGCAGAAAATAATGCGCATACGTACAAGGCAAGCCGATCCATCAGTATTTCCGACCCTAATTTAGCACAAGCAGAGAAGCTATTGAGCGAAAATATTGTGAAGTTTGCGTTAGGCAAACAGGATCCTAAACCCATATTGGAAGAAGCAGAAAAGCTGCTGCAGAAAGCGCTGGAAGCAGAAAAGAAATAAGAAGACAGCACAACAGGCGGGGAGGAATCCTCTCCGCTTTCATTATCCAGGATAGGAGTTGATCTCAGCCATGGCGGATTCAACTGTGGTGAAGACACCGCGAACCCCGATGCGAAGGTGGGGTCTAGATAAAGCGAATACGCAAAAGTGGATCTTCCTAGCGGTAGCCATCATCCCGCCCTTCGGGGGGTATTTACTTTTCACTTTATTCCCGAATCTATTGTCTGTTTATTATGCTTTGTTGGACTGGGATGGTTTTACAAAGCCCAAGTTTGTGGGACTGGATAATTTCATCACGGCCTTTCAAGATAAATATGTCTGGCGTGCACTTGGACATAATGTCATCTTTATGCTGACGGTCCCCTTCTTCGTCGTTCTCATCTCCTTGCTGCTGGGCTACTTGATCTCCAACAAAAACTTTGGTGAAAACCGGTTTTTAAAAGTGCTCTTTTTCTTTCCGAATGTGCTTTCTACCGTCGTGATCGCGCTCTTATGGGCATTCATTTATGACGGCTCATACGGCTTGTTAAATGGGATGCTGGAATTGGTCGGCATCGATATGAATCATTTTTATTGGCTGGGGAACGAAAGAACGGCACTTGCGGCGATTATCCCGCCTTGGGTGTGGGGCGGTGTCGGCTTGTATGTAATTATCTTCGCCAACGCGATGCTTGCCATTCCGAAATCACTGTATGAGGCAGCGATCCTTGAAGGAGCCGGACATATGACGAGGCTGTTTCGAATCACGATGCCGCTCGTAATGCCCATTGTCAAAGTGGCTACACTGTTTTTGGTCGTTGG
>NZ_JBWDNR010000025.1:0-2045 GCF_056269295.1 Paenibacillus sp. J31P13 | reverse complement strand
ATCTTCTCATCCTTTGGCAATCCATTTTCATAAACCTCGACTTCCGCTGGCGGCGTACTGCCCGCAGGTGTTGTACCCTCTGTTTTGTCATTGCTGCTGTTGTTACCGCTGTTACTACATGCTGTTACCAGTGCCATCATTGTAACTAGACTAATGGAAAAAAATTTTCTAAGCTTGGTGTTCATAAATCGATAAACCTCCCATTAATAAATATATTTGATTTATATAAACTATTCTATTGACCCTTTGTTATCAGATTGTCATAAGATTAATAATATTTTGTAAATCACTACGGTTATATTTTTGTTTTCAACCTGCTATTGTAGGTTTAGTTTTGTTCATAGATTGCGGCTTGCTGTCTAAATTATGATTCATATCGATAGCTAACACGCCTTTTATTCCATTAATGTGATCCAGCGCTGCTATTAGACTGTTGCTATTGCCGATTTTGACTCGAAATACGAGTTGAGAAAGGTAATATTCCGTCTCGTCCTCCATCCATTTTTCGCTTTGGTGTGTTCTCACATTTTTTATGAGAATGCCTTTTTCTCCGAGCACCATTGCAATTTCCCCAAGAATGCCCGGATGATTATGTACCTTTACAATAATTTCGTGATCAGTACGAGAGCGCTTCAATCTTCGCTCCCACCGATTCAACACTTGCAATATAATAAAGACCAATATCGTACAAAGAACTGCAACGTAATAAAATCCTGCTCCCACACATAAGCCAATGGCCGCAACAACCCAGATCGAGGCAGCCGTGGTTAATCCGGATACTGTCAGTCCATTGCGAAGAATAGCTCCAGCACCCAAAAAACCTATCCCGCTGATCACCTGAGCGGCAAGCCGAGCGGGATCGACTCTTACATTCACTTCAGAAACAAAATCAGAAAAACCATAAATTGAGAGCAGCATGATGGAAACCGAACCGACGCAAACCATGATGTGGGTCCGAAACCCCGCTGCGTGGTTGCTCCACTCCCGTTCCAGCCCAATTATCCCCCCAAGGACAAACGCAAGTATAATACGAATGGTCAAATCCAAATAGCTAATCTGCCAAATACTTTCCGGCTTCGCTATGAATTGCTCGAGCAGCCCCATCATTCAACAGCCCTCCTAGCCATGATGCGCTTCTCCATACAATTAGGTTACTCTAGTTGAAACACATGCCTTCGGATAGCCAAGGCAACGCCATCCTCATTATTTGAAGCGGTTATCGCGCCCGCTTGTGATTTGATATGTTCCTCTCCATTAGCCATAGCTACTCCGAGCCCTGCCGCCTGAAGCAATCGAAGGTCGTTATCGCTGTCACCCACTGCCATCACCTCCGACATGGCTATCCCGAGAATGTCGCATATCTCTTGCACTCCGCTCATCTTGGAGATACCCTTGACCGAAATTTCAAGATTTATTGGCATAGATCTGGTAATCTCTAATGTTTCCCAGCCTTCAAGCTCTTTGCGAATTTCTGCCAGCTTCTTGGCATCGTTGGTTCCGATACCGAACTTCA
Organism: Paenibacillus sp. J31P13; assembly: GCF_056269295.1. Taxonomy (NCBI): domain Bacteria; kingdom Bacillati; phylum Bacillota; class Bacilli; order Caryophanales; family Paenibacillaceae; genus Paenibacillus; species Paenibacillus sp. J31P13. The sequence continues at coordinate 532 of NZ_JBWDNR010000025.1, read as the reverse complement.
TCCAATTCCGCTCAAGCAATTCTGGAGTCCAGTCTTTGTCGCTCGTTAGACTTTCCACGCTGTAACCCCAATACCATTCTGCTCTTGAGACTGCGATCTCATGAAGACGATGCAGTTCCTCCCTCGGCAAAAATGAACGCTTTCGCAACCGCCCGGGCCCTTCCCAAATCTCTGCCCCGTTCAGGAGCACCATCGGAGAATTCAGTTCCAGCTCCTCCCAATAGGATTTCGCCGTTTGCATTCCTCTTCCGGTCGAGAAGATAACTGTAACCCCATGATCGACCGCATAACGAAGCCACTTTTTGGACTCATCGGTAATTCTTTTGTCATCGGTTAACAAGGTCCCATCCAAATCAAGTGCAATTAGCTTATAGCTTGCTTTCAAACTATCCACTATCCCTTCACCGCCCCCATCGTCGCGCCTTCCATCAGAAGCTTTTGAAACAGCATATAAATAATAATGCATGGGATCATCGAAATGGTCACCCCGGCGAACAGCGTTACCCAGTCCGCAGTGTATTCCATCTGCTTG
>NZ_JBWDNR010000009.1:0-183842 GCF_056269295.1 Paenibacillus sp. J31P13 | reverse complement strand
GCAATCACTGTATTATAGTCTGCGCCCACATTCGCTACCGCACTGCCTCCATCTGTGTCAAAGCTTACTGCGTAGTTAATTGGTGTCCACTTCGCATAAAGAATCGTTGCACCCTCAACTTTATCTGTTGCAAAGTCCCATACATTCGTTAGACCAGATTCCTTATACCACCCACCAAAGGTGTAATGGGCTTTTGCTGGCGCGATCGGTGCAGCAATCACTGTATTATAGTCTGCGCCCACATTCGCTACCGCACTGCCTCCATCTGTGTCAAAGCTTACTGCGTAGTTAATTGGTGTCCACTTCGCATAAAGAATCGTTGCATCTTGAACCTTTTCCGTTGCAAAGTTCCATTCATTCTTTAAATTAGAATCCTTGTACCAGCCGTCAAACGTATAATGTGCTTTCGTTGGCGCTGTTGGTGCAGTGATTACCGTATTGTAATCAGCATTCACATTCGCTACCGCACTGCCTCCGTCTACATTAAAGCTGATGAGATAGTTATTAATCGTCCATTTCGCAAATAACTGCGTATCACCTAGCACCTTGTCTGCCGTAAAGTTCCATGCATTTGTTAGACTTGATTCCTTGTACCAACCACCAAACAAGTAATGTGCTTTCGTTGGTGCGATCGGTGCAGCAATCATCGAATTGTAGTCTGCGTCCACATTCGCTACTGTACTGCCACCATCTACTTCAAAGCTGACCTCGTAGGGAATCGGATTCCACTTCGCATAAAGAATCGTATCATTCTGAACTTTGTCAGCGGCAAAATTCCATGCATTTGCAAAACCGGATTCCTTGTACCAGCCACCAAAGGTATAATGGGCTTTTGTTGGCGCGATCGGTGCAGCAATCACTGTATTATAGTCTGCGCCCACATTCGCTACCGCACTGCCTCCATCTGTATCAAAGCTTATTGCGTAGTTAATTGGTGTCCACTTCGCATATAGGATCGTTGCGCCCTCAACTTTATCTGTTGCAAAGTCCCATACATTCGTTAGACCAGATTCCTTATACCAGCCACCAAAGGTGTAATGGCCTTTTGTTGGCGCGATCGGTGCAGCAATCACTGTATTATAGTCTGCGCCCATATTCGCTACCGCACTGCCTCCATCTGTGTCAAAGCTTACTGCGTAGTTAATTGGTGTCCACTTCGCATAAAGAATCATTGCATCTTGAACCTTTTCCGTTGCAAAGTTCCATTTATTCGTTAGACCTGATTCCTTGTACCAACCGCCGAAGTTGTAACCAGTCTTTGTTGGCGCGATTGGTGCCGAAATTGAAGTATTGTAATATGCGTTCACATTCGCTACCGCACTGCCGCCATCTACATCAAAGCTTATTGTATAGTTAATTGGCGTCCACTTCGCATAAAGAATCATTGCATCTTGAACTTTATCGGTTGCAAAGTTCCATTTATTCGTTAGATCTGATTCCTTGTACCAGCCATCAAACGTATAATGCTCTTTCGTTGGCTCTGTTGGTGCAGTAATCATCGTATCGTAATCAGCATTCACATTCGCTACCGCACTGCCTCCATCTACGTCATAGCTGATCACATAGTTAACAGGTGTCCACCTTGCATAGAGGATCATTGCGTCCTGAACTTTGTCTGTTGAAAAGTCCCATGTATTCGTTAGACCAGATTCCTTGTACCAGCCTCCAAAGGTATAATGGGCCTTCGTTGGTGCTGTTGGTGCAGCAATCACTGTGTCATAGTCTGCGTTCACATTCGCTACTAGACTGCCTCCATCTACATCAAAGCTAACCTCGTAACGATTAGGGGTCCACTTTGCATAAAGAATTGTTGCGTCTTGAACCTTATCGGTTGCAAAGCTCCATTCATTTGTTAGGCTAGATTCCTTATACCAGCCACCAAAAGTGTAATGGGCCTTCGTTGGCTCTGTTGGTGCAGTAATCACCGTGTCGTAGTCTGCATTCACATTCGCTACTGCACTTCCACCAGCTGTATTAAAACTTACCGTATAATTAATAGGTATCCACTTCGCATAAAGGATCGTTGCACCCTGAACTTTGGCTGTTGCAAAGTCCCATACATTCGTCAGACCAGATTCCTTATACCAGCCACCAAAGGTGTAATGAGCCTTTGTTGGTACGATAGGTGCAGTAATCACCGTGTTGTAGTCTGCGCCTACATTCGCTACTGTACTTCCTCCATCTACGTCAAAGCTGATCACATAGTTAACAGGTGTCCACTTCGCATAGAGGATCGTATCATTCTGAACTTTATCTGTCGTAAAGTCCCACGCGTTCGTTAGACTTGATTCTTTATACCAGCCACCAAAGGTGTAATGCTCTTTCGTTGGCGCGACCGGTTCAGCGATAATTGTATTATAGTTTGCGTTCACATTGGCTATCGTACTGCCTCCATCTACATCAAAGCTTACTGCGTAGCTAATTGGTACCCACTTTGCATAGATTGTCGTGCTGCTTGTGATTGTTTTTGTTGCAAAATCATACGGCGTCGCAAAACCTCCGTCTGCATACCACTTATCAAAGGTATACCCTGTCTTCGTTGGGTCCGCAGGTATGGCTGCCTTAGCACCATGATCGATTTGTTGCAAAGCGACTGGACTGCCTCCATCTACATCAAAGCTGACCGCATAGCTATTAATCGACCACTTAGCAAATAAAGTTGTATGGTCTAGTACCTTATCAGTCGTAAAGTTCCAAACATTCGTTAACCCTGAATCCGTATACCAGCCACCGAAGGTATAGTTCGCTTTTGTCGGTGCTGTTGGTGCAGTAATTATTGTATTGTAATCAGCATTCACACTCGCTACTGCACTGCCTCCATCTACATTGAAGTTTACAGCGTAGTTATTGGGTGTCCACTTGGCGTAAAGGATCTTATTTGCTGTTCCCATATTAAATACGGTATTCACAGCATAGTCTGTTCCACTTCCATCAGCTGCGCTATTCCAGCCTGCAAAAGTATATCCTGTCTTCGTTAAAGCTCCCGAATTGCCAAGTACAGTGACTTGCGACGCTTCTGCATAGGTGCCGTTGCTGTCTATTGGGGGTGTTCCATTTGAATTTCCATTACCGGAGTAGGTTAAAGTGAATTGAGGGGCTTCAAACACGAGATTATCAATAATGCCATACATATAATCTTGAGGAATAGGGTCAGTGTCTGTAAATCTAATTTGATCCACGTTTTTCCATGCATTTCCTATAAAGGTCAATTCCCCACCGGTATAATCTCCCGCAGCCGTATTATGCCTTGTCCAGGATACGACCGAGTTATTAGTTCCATAGGAAGTAGCCATTCCTTTTGCTGTTTTAAAATTGACCTGAGCGCTTGCAACCTCCACGCCATCATCATAGCCTGTTACCGTATAAATCTCAGAGAATCCGAAAGTATGATCATAAACTTCCATTTCTAATGAGCTCATTTTGAAATTATTTTCTTTAACTTCTGAAGCAAACTGAAAATAGGTTCCCGTTTGGTTTCCGACATATTTAAAAAACAAAACATTTCCGGAACCAATTGTTAATCCATTCTCCCATGAATCGACAGCAACTTGATCGTTCACAGAATCCGTAGAATAGACAATCCCATTCAAAGTCAAAGGACCGTTTATGTTACTAGCTGTACCTAATGCAACATTGTCAAAATTTTGATTTACGGGTGCCTGTGCTGCATTACCTATTGCAGACGATGCGACAAACAAAAGTATAATTGCCGTAAATAAAAAAAGCGACTTAAAGCGCTTACTCATACTGCTTCCTCCTAATGTTTTGTATTAATCATTTCTGACTAATTTTTTACAGTTTGAACTGTAACGGAATACCATTCGACAAATATCGGCAATTATCCTGCTGGGATTAATGAAACTCGACAAATATTTTTACAAAAAAAGGCACAGAGCATTTACTCTGTGCCTTTCGTATCTCAATATCAAAATTTAGTGTTCTCTGCTTGCTTTATTGCTTTTTTGAAACCATTCAGATTTTGGCTTACGTGCTGGAGCCTTGGATTTACCAGCAGGCTTAGATGACGCGTCCGTTGTTGTCCAAGGCGATTTATTAGCTGCTTTTACCGGCGCTTTTGCTGGTCCTTTTACCGGTGACTTTGATGGCGCCTTAGCAGGTGCTCTTCCCGATCCTGCTGCCGGTGCTTTTTTAGCCACTGGTTTATTCCGCATCGGGTAAGCATGGTCTGTCACTTCTGGTATAGACTTTCCGATCAGCTTCTCAATATCCTTCAAAAACGGAAGCTCATCTGCTTCACAAAAGGATATTGCAGTCCCGCTCATCCCTGCTCGGCCTGTACGGCCAATTCGGTGAACATAGGTTTCCGGAATATTAGGAAGATTGAAATTGAACACATGAGAAAGCTCATCCACATCAATTCCTCTTGCTGCGATATCCGTCGCTACCAAAACGCGCGTTGCTCCGCTTTTAAAATTTCTTAGCGCATTTTGACGCTCATTTTGAGATTTATTACCGTGAATCGCCTGAGCCGAAATATTCACCTTAGTCAGATCTCGCATAACGCGGTCAGCGCCGCGCTTTGTACGGGTAAACACGAGTGCTGATTTTATCGATTCATCCTTCAGCAGGTGATTCAGTTGATTTTGTTTGTTGCCGCCTTCTAACAAATAGATGGATTGCTCTATTCGATCCACAGTAGAAGATACCGGAGTAATTTCTACTTTCACTGGATTAACTAATAGCGTTTTGATCATTTTGGATATTTCCGGAGGCATCGTTGCCGAGAAGAAAAGAGTTTGCCTTTTGCTAGGCATCTTAGTAATAATTCTCTTCACGTCATGAATAAAGCCCATATCCAGCATTCTATCCGCTTCATCTAGAACTAATATTTTTACAAATTGCAAATCAATACGCTTTTGATTAATTAAATCAATAAGACGACCAGGAGTTGCAATAATAATATCTGCACCTTGGTTTAATGCCCGCTCTTGCGCCTTTTGAGAAACACCGCCAACAATAGCAGAACAACGGATATCGGTGTACTGGCTATATGCCTTAATGTTATCTGCAATCTGAATAGCAAGCTCTCTTGTCGGCGTTAGAATCAATGAGCTTATGCGACGCTGCGCATTCGAGCTGCTCTTCTGTTCGCTTAACAATTGAACAATTGGCACAGCAAATGCAGCCGTTTTACCTGTTCCTGTCTGAGCGCAGCCAAGCAAATCTCTACCTGCCAGCACAGCTGGAATTGACTGCTCCTGAATCGGAGTCGGTGCAGTATAGTTCTCTTTGCTTAAAGCTTTTAAAATCGTTGGTATAATACCTAAGTCGTTAAATGTCATGTTTCTCCTCAATTTCAACTACATATATTGTTAATCGTAAAACATCTCTTGTTGCGTCTCCACGAATCGGACTATTATGTCGTAACAAATAACGATAACACATATGAGTATGATAATAGAAGTGGAAATTTACGAGAGTATGAAAAAAAGATCATTTTTGGTTATTTATCCGGCAATTGTTCGACATAGTTATCGGATAGATTTAACAGCTTCAACGCACGGCTATACTGACTCTCAGTCGTCCCATGCTTCGTAATGCCATTGTCGGTCAGTTGATAATTTGTTCCATCTTCATAAGCGATACCCGGCAAATACATGTTGGTGTCATTAATAAATGATCCGGTAGGAAGAAAATGCCGCATAGGCAAAATATTCGTATTTTGGTTCAACAGATCCTCACCAAAATGAATTTGATCTTGCAGGGATATCCCCGTCAAATTCGCAACCGTAGGCAAGATGTCCACTTGACCGCCTGTCTTGTCAAAGACAGCTGGATAAGTTACGCCCGGCGCGGAAATAATAAACGGAATGTTGAACATGTCTGTATACCCATATTCTCTGCCGAGCAATTCCTTCATTAGGTCCTTTTCATCTGAGCTAAGCGAATAGAGCGGCAAGCCTTGATGATCTCCGTAGAATAATACGATACTGTCATCCCATATTCCTCGCTTCTTAAGATCATCAATGAAAAGTCCAACGGCATAGTCCGTATAGTTTTGTGCATGTATATAGTCACCGACTAAAGTGTCATCATATTTTGGGGACAATTTCATATGGTACTTGGACTCAGGCAGCTTATAAGGATGATGAGAGCTCATTGAAATAACTTGGGCATAGAAAGGCTTTGTATCCTTGTTCATTTTCTCAAGCTCATCTGCTGTCTTGGCATAGAGCACTTCATCAGAAGCACCGAAAGCAATATGATCATCATCTCCAAAGAAGCTTTGATCGTAATAATGTTCAAAACCGATAGCTTTGTAAAGCTCTTTACGGTTCCAAAAATCCACAGAGTTCGTGTGAAAAGTGGCAGTCGTATAACCATTCGCTGCAAGCAGCTTTGGCAAGCTTGGGAGTGATTTATCCACATAGTTCTTGATTGCCGGTTCATGCTGCGGTACATACAGTGATGTATTCACAACAAATTCGGCATCAGAAGTTGTCCCTTGACCCACCATCGTATAAAAATTATTAAAATAGAAATTTTCCTTTATCAGCTTATTCAGGTTCGGTGTAACTTCCTGTCCCTCAACCTTTAGGCCAAGCAAGAAGTTTTGAAAAGATTCCAGTTGAATGATAATGACATTCTTGCCTTTGTCAGCATCCCAGTAAGTTGATATTGGAGAATTTTTAATCCCTTTTAAATCATTTATTGCGTCTTGCGTGATTTCGCTGCGATCAACAAATTCCTTTTTCTGAGTCGAATCCTTGAAAATCGTATAAATTTCATAGCTTAGAATGCCCATTCCTTCAGCTTTCTTGTTCTCGTTCATGCTGGCTTGATTAGGCAAAATATTGAACACACATAGAGCGATTGAAACCACTAATGAAGCTAAAAGCACACGTTTATCCAATCGATTCATACCAAGCTTTTTAAGCTTGCGAACTGTTTTAGGTCTGAACATAAATACCCCGAAGACGATAATATCTATAAAGATTAACAAGTAATATGGGTCAAGTAAGGAATACGTACTCTCTCCAACCTTTGTCACCTTATCCGCTTGACTAAGTGCATGATAAGTCGCAATAATTCCATAATATTTGTAATACATGAGGACTGAGAAATAAATGACCGTTACTAGCAAATTGACAACCATGTAGTAGAGAAATTTACGCTTGGACGCAAACCATTCAATAAAGAAGAAAACAAGCCATAGAATAGGAATCTCTGTTAACCATGTTAATAGAGAAGGACCGTTATCAAAGATGACGAACCAAGCTAAAGAACTCTTAAGAAGAAGAATGATTGTAAACGTAATAAATGGTCTGTTGCGAAGCCATTGATATAAAGGCAAATCGGACGCCTTCCTTCTATATACGCACCAAAAAACCTGTTAATGAATTTAGGACAGATTCGATAGGTAACGTATTATTTTAGTAGTAAAGTAAATTTAGACTAGATGTATTATGAGCCATTTGCATCCTATTGTCAAAGGCAACTTTTACAATACAGTCACAAAACATTCTTGAAGTGATTATACAGCGCTAGCTTCTGAAATCTAGGGATCATGCTATACTTATGTTATTGATTCTAACCAACACTTTGTTATAGGAGATGCTCATTTTGGATAATCTGCAATGGATCGCACCCGAGTACTACAACATCACATCGGAAATGGAAATGCATCCTTCCGATAAACTTGCTCTTAAATGGTTAAGTGAACAAGGGGACTATAAGGAAATTACATACGGTGAGCTGCGTAAGCAGGCTAATCAGCTCGCGGGTGGATTAGCAGGCCTCGGTCTTCGCCAAGGAGATCGTGTTCTGGTCATGGTTCCAAGAAGAATTATCTCTTATGTCATCTATTTGGCTTGTCTCAAGCTGGGACTTGCCGTTATACCTTCCTCCGAGATGCTTCGGGCCAAAGATTTATCATATCGTCTTCAGCATTCTGAAGCCAAAGCGGTCATTGCATGGTCCGAAATCTCGCATGAAGTCGATAAAATTGAAGAAGATATCCCGGATCTTCGATATCGCATTTCCGTTTCTGACCATGGAGGAGAGACGGAAGCAGGCTGGCTGGATATTGAAAAGTTAATGCTCGGTCAGTCCGATACCTTCACTGCAGTAAATAGTCGCAGAGATGATATCGCTATTCTTGCCTATACCTCCGGAACGACTGGCAACCCGAAAGCTGTCGTTCATACGCATGGTTGGGGTTATGCTCATTTGCGTATCACATCTTCACTATGGCTCGATATTCGCGAATCCGATACCGTCTGGGCAACCGCTGCGCCAGGCTGGCAAAAATGGATTTGGAGCCCTTTCTTAACCGTTCTAGGGAACGGGGCGACCGGCTTCGTATACAATGGGTCGTTCCAATCTGAACGGTACTTACAGCTCTTACAGGAGCAAGGTATCCAAGTACTGTGCTGCACACCAACGGAATATCGCTTAATGGCTAAGACGGAAGGCTTGCAGCAGTATGACTTGTCTCAGCTGCGCTGTGCTGTCTCCGCTGGAGAACCCTTAAATCAAGAGGTCATCAGCACCTTCCAGCGGAACTTCGATATTACCATTCGCGACGGTTATGGACAAACAGAGAGCACACTGATCATCGGTACGCTCAAGGACACTCCCATTCGAGCAGGCTCCATGGGCAAGTCAATTGCTCCAGGACTTGTAGAGGTCATAGATGAAGATGGAAAACCGCTACCTGCGGGAGTCGTTGGAGATATTGCCGTGCATTTGAGCATGCCTGCTTTGTTCCAGACCTATTACAAAGACCCTGAACGAAAAGACATTTGCTCGCACGGGGATTATTTCATAACAGGTGACCGGGCACGGAAGGACGAGGACGGTTATTTCTGGTTCGAAGGCCGCGGCGATGATATCATCATCAGCTCTGGCTACACAATCGGTCCCTTCGAAGTCGAAGATGCTCTCTTAAAGCATCCCTCAGTCAAGGAGTGTGCTGTTGTTGCGAGCCCCGATGAAATTCGCGGTCATATTGTTAAAGCCTTTATCGTGCTGAAAGACGGATCATACGGATCTCCTGAACTAGTTAAGGAACTGCAATCCCATGTCAAAGAGTGGACAGCCCCTTATAAATATCCGCGCAAAATTGAATTCATACAGGATCTACCGAAGACGTCCTCAGGTAAAATACGGAGAATAGAGCTTCGTGAGCAAGAAAATCGTTCAACGCAAAAGTAATCTTGTGGAGAGCCGGTTCCAGGTAATGAAGAAAAGAGAGGCGAAAGCCTTTCTTTTTTTTTTATTTCTTCTGCTGTTTTCACACTTACAAGCAACGGGGTCTAGGGCTGACATTAAAGCAGCGATTCTTCCAGTCATCTCGCTTTGATGTCATTCATCCCGCTAATCGGAATAAATAGCGAGAACAAACTTCCCTTACCCAGCTCAGAGCTCACCTTCATATAGCCGCCCTGCTCCATAATAATCTTTCTGGTCAAATACAATCCAATGCCAACACCTTGCGTATACTTGGCATCAGCTCCGCGATAAAAGCGTTTGAATATATCACTAATTTCATGCTGGGGTATGCCCATTCCATTATCCTCGATATCAATTCTAGCAAACAGCTCATATTTCTGAATGGTGATGATCACGATTCCTGCTTCAGCAGTGTATTTCACTGCATTTTCAAGTACGTTCACTAGCGCTTCCCCTGTCCATTTGACATCATGAAGCAGCTTAGCCCCTTGCTCACCGCCAAATCGGATCTCCACACCCTTTGCTTCTGCACTCGGATAAACCTGCTTGATTGCGCCAAGTATCGTGTCGCGGATATCATGCTCCTCCGCATGGATCGTAATAATCCCGCTTTCAAGTCGGGACATCTTAATCAAGCTGTCCATCAGCCACGTCAGCTTCTCCGTCTGGCTTAACAGAATCTCTGTAAATTGCTGACGCTTATCAGCTGCTAGAGCGCTATCCATAAGCAATCCGTTATACATGTTCAGATTGGCGAGGGGTGTTTTTAACTGATGGGCAATATCCGAAATCAGTGATTTCATCTCTTCGCTTTCCTCTTTATAACGCAGCTTGCTCATCCTTAGAATACTGGTTAGCTTCAGAACCTGCTCCTGCAGCTTCGATAACATATTGTCTTCAAATAAAGGGAACTCTTCGCGTCCCTGCATATCAATAATTGATTGAATGGTTTCGGAGAGCTTGAGCAGGGTAAGTGACATTTGGTTCCGAATAGCCAGCATACACCATATAAGTATACAGGCTGCTGCCACTGCAAATAGAATTGATATTTTGATTACGACACTGCTTGCTTCACTGTAGATTAACAGGTAAAAAAATAAACTGCACGAGATAACATAAAGCGCCGTGCTAGTCATAATGATGCGGGTAAAGGAGCTTTTCATCATTCACTCCCCCCACGTATAGCCGATGCCAAAGACTGTTTTTATATAGATGCAATGTTTCGCATCATCTTCTATTTTATTGCGCAGCCGTTTGATATTTACACTGAGCGTGTTCTCATCGACAAAATCACTGTCCAAATCCCACAGCTTCTCAAGTATGAGCTGCCTTGTCAGCACCTGCTTATCATGCTGGGTAAGAATGCACAGCAGCTTATACTCGGTGGTCGTTAGCTTAATCTCAAAATTTCCCTTGTACACCTTCATTTTGTCATAGTGAATGGTCAAATCCTTATAGGTGAACAATTGCGAATTATCTTCCCTGCCGCTCCTGCGCAAAACCGCCTTCAGGCGTTGATATAATACTTCTACACTAAACGGCTTGGCGATATAATCATCTGCACCATTTTTGAAGCCCTCAAGCATGTCCTCTTCCGTATCTTTGGCTGTCAAAAATATAATAGGGACATCCGAGCTTTGACGGATATCCTTGCACAGTTCAATACCGCTTCTGCCCGGCAGGTTAATATCAAGAAGAATGAGGTGAATGTCATGGCTTCGGAAGGCAATGAGCGCCTCTTCACTTGAAAAAGCAGATATCGTATCATATTTTTCCTTAGCGAGCGCAAAGGAAAGCCCTTCATTTAATAAACGATCATCCTCGACAATTAACAGCCTGGCCATGACATTCACCTCCTTTTTTTACTATTATATCCTCTTACTCGCCCTCCCTCAATCGTTCCACAATACTCAGCTTCCTCGTCCTGTTATAGGCGATGATGGGTACACTCAGACAAACCCCGAATACAAGCACGAATGCAGTAAGCAAAGGAATGGTTGGGAAGGCGTAGATGGCATAATCCGCTTCTTGGGAAAAGAGATAGAAAGCACCATAACTGATGAGTGTGCCTAAAGATGCGATCAATGATAGTGATATAACTGCATAGCCTATTCCCTCCAGCAGCAGCATCTTACGCAGTTGACGCTTCGTCATGCCAATGCTCTCCATCACAGCAAGCTCATGCTTGCGTACCACTACACTCGTAACCATCGTACTAATAAAATTCAGTATCCCAATAAAGGCTAGAAGCAGTGTAACGGCACCGCCTAAAATGTAGAAGGTGATCTTGGCAGATTCCATTTTCTCCGCCCACTGCAGCTTTGACGTCAGTTCTATCTCTCGGTCGCCTCCGATTAATGCTTTCAATTGATCTTGAACTGCTGGCTGCTGCTCTTTATCGGCCATAATATTCATTTTGTACATTATGGGGTCTTTAATCAGCTTCTCTATAACACTTTGACTGACGTACACATTAGGCGCCATACCGCCGTAAGGACTTTCAAACTGTGGTCCAACAAATCCTCCAATTTCTAGATTTGCCCCCTCTCCACTCGGCAATTCAATCGAGAAATCATCGCCTAGCGTAATAGCGTCTCCCCGTGCGCCTAGCAGAGCAATTTCACCTTTTTTGAATCTTTCCACATCAATCGGTGTTTCCAAATCCTTATTTAATTCCGTAATATACTTATCATCAATCCCAATAAGCAGCGACCAAAATATATCACCCGCTATTATTTGCTCATCTGTTAGCCGCTCTGAACTGAACATTTCAGTAAACTGATCTACATATTTTCCGAATACCTGAGGTGAATATTTAATTTTGATCGATTCCACATAGGTTTTCCTGACATCGGTAACGCCTTCCGTATGCTGAACAGCCTCAACAAACGCCTCCGTTAATTTTTGCTTAGTCTCAGCCTGATAGCCGGCGCTGGCCGTTTGGTTAACCACTTCAAAATCATTTTCCAAATAGCTAGCAATAAAATTATCGGTATTCATGCTTAGCACAAGCGTATTAATCGTCAGGAAAATCGTAAGACCGAGGAATAGAGAGAGAAACACAGTAACTGCCCGCTTCTTATCTCTGAAAATATTTCGCATCGCCATGCGGTGGAGCTTGGAGCCATGCTTGCCCTTTTTTGCACGTGTTCTCACATACTTCTGAGCTTCAATCGGTGAGATCTTCCCAGCAATACGAGCCGGCTTCCTGCATCCGGCCATTGTTGTCATCCATGCAAATAATGCTGCTCCCATATAAATGACCGGATGGAAAGATATTTCAATATCCGTGTCTATGGTGAACGCGCTAAGCGCCATCGGAACCGCAACGAATGAGGTGATGAGACTCGCAGCAAGTCCAAGCGGTATGCCTATCCACGCTAATTTGACGGCTTGACCGTTAACCATTTTCTTCACTTGTTTTGGCGTCATGCCTATCGTTTTCAGCAAGCCGTAAAATTTAGTATCCGTAGATATAGAAATGTAGAGCACATTGTAAATAAGCAAATATCCGCTCAGCATAACAAACAAGACAATACCTGCAATCCCAGCCCCCGTTGCTATTTTTGAGCTATTTTCATTATTGCTTTCCGTGTAGTTGATCAGCTCTTGCTCTGCACTAAGCTTTAAATCCTGCTGCAGTTTTTCCAGCTCTTTTTTTACATTGGTTCCGCTTTTAAATTGTAGAGATGCAGCATCCGACTTATTGATATCCATCCCTGCGGACTCAGCAAAGGCATGGGATACGATAATCATCCCTTTATTGCCAACGTTCAGTTGTGAATAATCATCATACCAACCGCTCAGAACAAATGACTCCTTATGCTCCTGTGATCCATCAGCACCCCCGAGAGTATGATAGCTCAAGGGGAAAGTCATGCCGATCTTCGGCTCTGTTACACCTAATTTATCTAAAATCCAAGTCGGCACAATGATTTCATTAAACTTCTCTGGATAAGCATTCCATTTGTTTCCAAGCAAAGGAGCCCTCATCGTCTCCCATTCTGTATGATCGAACCACTGCATACGAATATCCGCATCGTCCAGTTCTCCAGCAGGAATCACTTTACCTGCCTCGCCGTTCAATCCTACCTTTTTCACATTAGGCGATTTTTTCAATTGCTCAATTTGCTTATGAGAAGGATGAATAAGTGCTGCGTCTGCTTTTGTACCGATCATTTTGAGCTGCTGCATATCCAAGGTCTTCATATAACTCATCCCGATACTAAATACGGAGGTGAGCAGCCACGTAGTCATGAGAATCGCCAATATCACATAACGATTTCTCGTACGATTGGCCTTCAAGCTTCTGCGGATTAGTTTTTTGATGATGGGCTTATTGGAATTAGGAAACATCATGCGTGTTCCCCCCAATCACCTTACCGTCACCAATGCGGATGATCGTATCGGCGAGTTGGGCGATTTCTTCACTATGCGTGATCATCACCATCGTCTGATTAAACTGTTTGCTTGTTACCTTTAATAATCCGATCACTTCCTGACTTGTTCGACTATCCAAATTACCTGTAGGCTCGTCCGCTAGAATGATAGACGGCTTCGTCGCCAGCGCTCGGGCAATCGCTACCCTTTGCTGCTGTCCGCCAGACAATTGACTAGGAAGGTTATCCAGCTTTTGCGACAGACCTAACGTTTTAACAATATGCTCTAGGAATGAATGATCGATCTTATTCCCGTCCAGCTCAATCGGCAGCACAATATTCTCATACACATTAAGAATGGGAACGAGGTTGTATTGTTGAAAAACAAATCCAATCTTCCTTCTCCTGAACACCGTCAGTTCATCATCATTCATATCAAAGATAGATTTGCCGTCTACGATAACTTGTCCGCTTGTCGCTCTATCCAAACCACCCAACATATGCAATAGTGTGGACTTTCCGCTTCCTGAGGTTCCTACAATAGCAGCGAACTCTCCCTCTTTGATTTCAATATTGATGCCATCAAGCGCCTTGACCTCATTGGATTCCTTCCCATATATCTTCCTAAGATCAACCGTTTGCAAAATACTAATGATGATCCGCTCCATCCTGTAATTTGATTTACAGTCTGAATTATACCCATCTCATCTTACATTCTTGTGACAAGGATGATTAAAGCAAAAAGAAGCTTCTCACAAGTTCGATGAACGGATGTGAAGCTTCTTTTTGCGTATTTATATATATGATTGATTACTGCAAGATACCGTATTTTTTCTTGAGACGCTCTAATTTCTCTCCAATTGGTTTGGCTAAGATAAATAGAAAAATGACATTTGAAACGGCGTAAATAATCGTAAAAGGCAAAGCCGATGCTATTGCTAGCATAAACGCTTCTTTCGAGAACATTCCTGTAGTTGAGATCGCACCCCAAATATCCATACCGAATGAAAAGAAGATACCAGCAAAAATGCCAAACAGCGCAAGTGGAATTTTACGATGCATCATTCCTGTCTTACCAAGCAAGCCGGCGATAAAGCCAATCATTCCCCATGTAAACATTTGAAAGGGCGTCCACGGTCCTTGTCCGAAAAAAAAGTTGGATACGAGCGAGGTTGTTGCTCCTGTTATAAATCCCGCTTCTGCTCCGAGTGAAAATCCGGTAATCGCCGTAATAGCGGTAACCGGTTTAATGCCTGGTGTTACAACAAATAAGCATCGACCTGCAACTGAAATTGCCGCCATGACCGCAATCGTTAATATTTCTCGAGGCTGCGGACGACGGCGTTCAAAACGAAGGAAAAATGGCACACATGCAAGCAGCACGAGCACAATCGAGACCATATAATATTTTCGGTCTTCCAATACGGTTACACCTAGATAAATAACAAACGGCATGACAATGAAAAAGATCATACCTGAAACGATAACGCGAAGGTTTTTCGTTATATATTGCGGCATGAAGCAATCACATCCTCACACGTAATCGCATGATCGAGAACATGGCGTGACATCCGATGTGCGGCAGTCGTATAAAAGCGATTGCCGCTATAAAATGTCCTTGGATTATCACAGGACACAATATTTCCGTCAAAGAACAGGGCGCATCGTTCACTATACATCGCAGAAAACTCAATATCATGTGTCACGATCACGACCGTAAGCCCCCTTCGTTGAAGGGATTTCAAAATATCTGCTAACGACTGCTTCGCAAAAGCGTCAATTCCTTTTGTAGGCTCATCAAGCAATAAAATTTGCGGTTCTAACAATAATACTTTTGCAAGAGCTACTTTCTGCTGTTCACCGCCGCTTAAGTCGTAAGGATGACGCTCCAGCAAATGACCGATTTCAAGAAGAGCAATCAGCTCTTGCAGCTTCGTTTCTGTCTCTTTTTTTCCATGAGCCATTTTCTGAAGCTCATCCTTCACTTTCTTTTCAACGAATAACGTTCGAGGGTCTTGCGGAAGGACAGCAATTAAGCTCCGATACAGCTCATCATTTGAATATTTTTTCAGCTTTCTTCCTTTTATAAGAACATCCCCGCGATATGGTTTTTCGAGACCAGCCAGCACTTTTAATGCAGTCGATTTGCCTGTCCCATTACCGCCTAAGATCGTCAGTATCTCCCCTTCATAAACCTGCAATTGGAAGGAACGCAACACATCCTCCCCATCACGCTCATAACGAAAAGAAACATCCTTAGCTTCCATGATGACAGGTCGATTAGTCTCCATTGGCTCTGCGTGCAGCTCCACTTTTTCAATGTGCTGAGTTGCCAGCCATTTTTGACCTTCCTTTATCGTTAGCGGGGATTCTCCCAGTTGGTTACTACTTGCATGAAATACACGCATAGCAGTTGGAAGAGCTTGAATCATGGCATGATTCTGGGGAAGTGATGCAAGCGCCAATCTCGGACTGCCGTCATAAATAATCTTTCCATGCTCCATTACGATGACTTTATCTGCTACTGGCAGCACTTCCTCAAGGCGATGCTCGATTAAAATAATCGTTATGCCCAGCTCTTCATTCAATCGATGCAGCGTCGAAATAAATTCCATTGCCGCAATGGGATCAAGCTGTGAAGTCGGCTCGTCCAATAGTAATACCTTCGGCTGCATAACCATAATAGAAGCTAAGTTTAGCTTTTGCTTCTGACCGCCAGACAGTTCAACGGTCTTTTTGCGAAACCATGTATGAATACCAAAAAAGCTTGCCATTTCAGCAACTCTTCGGCGAATGGTGGGTGTATCGACACCTAAGCTCTCTAATCCGAAGGATAGCTCATGCCATACTTTATCCGTTACCACTTGGTTTTCAGGGTTTTGAAGCACGAATCCAATGTCGGAAGCCGCGATTTGAGGATCAAGCTCTTCTAGAGGAATGCCGTTATAACTAATCGATCCGCTTCGCTGTCCATGCGGAGCTAATTCTCGTTTCAACTGTCTCAGTAACGTGCTTTTTCCACATCCTGATTGCCCGACTAAAACGACGAAGTCTCCTTGTTTAACAGAAAGCTGTATATTTTGTAATACCAATTGTTCGTCATTTGGATATTGAAAGCTTACATCGTTGATTTCAAATATCGCCATTTCAATCCCTCCACAAGCTCTATACCAACAGGAATGGCTATTAGCATGGCATACACACTATAAAAAAATAAATGCTCCAAAGTCGAGGAAATCCCCGTTAAGGTTGGATAAAAATAAAACGCTGTCGATCCGAGTAAACTCCCGATTCCACTTATAACAAATAATAAGAAAATAATGGCTAGCAGGATGCCGTCCCGTTTCTCAAATACAAAAAGTGAAAATGTCGTACGCTTCTGTAAGCCATAGCCTCTCGCCTTCATGGAATCTGCCGTTTCGATCGCATTCTCCAGCGCCCACGTGATTAATATCGATAAGATTTGCATAATACACCGAATACGATGCCATAGCGAACCAACTGTGTGGTCCATCCCAATCGTTTTTTGTGATTGTCCAATAAGCTTCAGCTGATAAGTAAAACGTGGTATAAGCCGCATCGTAATAGAAAGCACAAGGGAAAAGACCGGTGATATACGGCTGAACAGATACAAAAATTTATCTGACGTCATCACGCTGTTATAGCAGCTGCACCAAAGCATTACCGATACTAGCATCGTTGCCATCGCAAGCCCATATAAAATCGCTTCCAATGTTATTCGATTATCATTCATATAGAACAATACCATTTCACCATTATGGCTAATGAGCGGATTAATGATCATGATAATCAAAAATACCGGGATATACATTTTTAAGCTTTTAAAAAAGTAACGGCCGTTCAACACCGCGTTTAAGCTCATCGCTCCAATTAACGTAATGGCTAAATAAACGGGGTGCATAAAGAACATCGTCATGAAGACAACTACTGCAAAATAAGAAAACAAAACGATCGGATGATACTTTTCAAATACCCTCATCGCCCTTACATCCCCGCCCCTAAATCACGTCCTAAATCAACCGTATAATGCCACTCAATAACATCTCCGTCTTTCAATACATATTGACCGCAGCCATAATTGGGATAAATCCCATTCACTTGATACATCCAGCCGCTTAACTCTCCTGCACTAAATTCATACAAGTGGTTAATGCCTTCTACATAAACGCTCTTATAAATATTTTTGGATGCGCCTTGATATTCAAGCTGAATTTTATGCTCCTTTGTCGCACGGAGAAGAACATCCCACACACTCTCATCGTCAGTTAAAAGCTCATATTTCGCAGCTTTCAAAATAACGCCGTCTTTTGGCACATATTTTTCATCTTGCAATTCAGAATCTAGTAAGTCCCAATTTTTCAAAAGGGTTTCAGCATGAATAGCAATCGTAACAAAACGCTTCTCCTTCTTTATAGGTTCCTGTTCAGCAGGTTTACTTGTTGGTTTAGGTGAAGGTTTCGTTGACGGTTTAACGCTAGGTTTACTTGTCGGTTTAACTTGCTGCTGCACTTCGTTGGTTGCAGTCGGTAATGGAGTCTCTGGCTGCCCCTCAATTGATTGACCCGAATCGGTAGCAGCTGGATTGCCCGTACTTACTGCCTCTTCCTCTTTCGCTGCGTCCTTTTGAACACTTTCATCCTCATGAAGCTTATCTAACTTATCGTTAATAGCCGCTTCATCTTGCGCAGCTTCTTGTTGTTCAACACTTCGTTCCTCATTGGACATACGATCATGCTGCTCAACGCTTTGAATGGAACATGAAGCGAGTAAAAGGGAAAGCGTCATTAAAATGAGTGCTCTTAACAAATATTTCAACGTTATTCACCTCATTTCACTAGATTATAGAAGTTGACGAACAACTTTGACGCTTCTGCTCTTGTCGTATAGGCTGATGGATAGAATAGGCCATTCGATCCTTCTGCCAGTTTTAAATCATAGAGAAACGTAATGGACTGTTTGGTTTCGTCATTAAAGCGCGCTATATCGGAGAATGGAGCCAGCTTTGCAGCTTCGTACTTCTTGCCTTCCTTATATTGATAACCTCGCGCCAACATGAGAGCTAGCTCTGCTCGCGTCAACTTATTGTCGGGATTAAACTTGGCTGCATTCAATTGAATAATTCCTGCTTCAAATACTGCTGCAATTTCGTCCTTTGCTGCTTTGTTGTATTTGGCTATATCGCTATAAGGGGCATCTTGTGTGTGTTGAAGCTTTAGCGTTCTCGCAATTAACGATGCTGCTTGCACACGAGTTAGCTGCACTTGTGGTCGAAACGTACCATCCTCATAGCCTTTCATCAAACCAAGCTCAAATGCTTGCTCGATCACTTCGCTCCCCCAGTGATTCGATATATCTGAAAAGCTGCTTTCTCTTGGCTTTGCATCCGTCATATCATAGAGCTTTGTCTTGCCTGCAAGCATTCTCTCGTATGCTGCAATGGCATATGCTGCTTGCTCCGTTGCCATTCCATTGGATACCTTCTCAGTAAGCTGATGTTTAAAGCCTCCATCAGCCGCATAATAAAATTGAAGCAGACCATCCAAGACGCCTTTAAAGCGGTCATCCTTCAATGGATTAATCGATAAGCTGGTTAATGCCGTAATAAGCTGAGCAATATTTTCAACATTTCCTGTCTCCGCGTTCTCATACTTTCCTTTGTTCAGCAATGATTGACTTAACTCTGTCAGTGCTTTATTAATAGCTACTTTGACATCTGCTCGGTCTATATAAGTGGATAGAGCTTGAATAGCCATAGCTGTTATATCCGAATCCGATTGCGTCCCTGACAATGAAAACCCGCCATTATCAAGCTGCTTGCCCAATATATAATCGATCATCTCTTCACGACTATTCGTTGCTGTCTTAGGTATGTCATATTGCCATGAATCGAGAGCAATAAGTGCAAAGATAGGTCCATTAAGACCTTGCCATTTTACCTTATCAAAATCATAAAGCTTTTCAACTAAGTTATAACCGCCTACATTCCGTGCATCTTTACCGATAGATGACAATGCCAAAATAACACGCGAGTACTCGGTGTATTTGCGACTGTGCAGTTCCCCTTTTCTCTCCTGCACTTCCTTAACAAGATTTGTATAATAGTCCTCATAATAATGTGCAGGCACCTTATATCCACCGCGAGCAAGTGAAAGGATGAACCATTCATTGTTATATGTAGGATTGGGCACATTCTTGACCATGTACGCACTTGCCGTTTCATATGCAGCTGATACCGGTTCATTCGCAGACACGTGCTGCGTCAGTATCCCAGAGAACAAAAATAAGACCATAGCGATGATCATGATACTGCGTTTTAAAACTTGCATCTTAACACTCCTCTTCTAAAAATAACGGAAGAGCTGTTCTTGTACATGACAAGAACAGCTCCGCTATCTTTACATTAATCCGCTAACATTTAATGTCCGTTTTAGGATCTTCGCCATTTGTGCGCGCGTAAGCTTGCCTTCTGGGTCAAATGTACCGTCCGATTTACCTGTCATAATATCCAAAGCTTGAAGCAGCTTAATATCATCAAGGAAATAGGAATGAATATCTGCAGCATCGGAGTAATTATCCTTTGCTACCTTATCTGTTTGATATTTCACGTATGCCAGGACACGAGCCATTAATGCTGCTGCCTGCTCCCGTGAAATTGTTGCATCTGGATTAAATGTTGTTGCAGAAGTCCCTTCAGTAATTCCTGCTTCAAATAGTGCTTGGACTTCTCCTTCATACCATTTACCAGCTGTATCATCAAAGCTGCCTTTACCGCTGGATTGTAATCCGAGCGCGCGTGAAATCATTGCCGCAAACTCGCCTCTTGTAATCTCTGCAAGAGGATTGAAGGTTCCAGTGTCTTGGCCTTTAACAACATAACGTGATGCCAAAAATTCGATTTCATCCCTATTATTCACGCGATCCAAGTCATTAAATGATACATGGGTTGTCGTAATCACAAAATCATTATTTACTTTCGTGTAAATAACGATCTGATTATTAACGATAGTATGAGGTACTGCGCGATACTCCCCATTTACTTTTACTAAAATAACCGTATTATTCGCTAGATTTGCCGCTGGTATCGTTACTTTCACATACTCATTTGAAGTTGCAAATGGGATCACTTTACCATCCTTGTCTACTGCTTCAACATGAACAGAGATTGCATCACCACTTTGTTTCACTGATACAGTAAGCTTAGCTGCATCTGTTAGTGAAGCAAGCTTCGGCAGTTCAATCTTTGTGCCCGTCTTATCTGCAATGACAATCACATTTGTGGTTTTATCCTGAAGCTTTTGCTTGATGATTTCAGCTGATACTTCAGCCTTCATCTCGCCGTCTTTACTTTCAACAATAATGGCTGGAACTTCGACAGTAGGTGTGCCGCCGCCAACATCATTTCCAAGGTCTTCTGTGTAAACCCACTCCATACGGTCACCAGCTTTTACCGAGTAAGCATCAGAAGCATATTCGGGGAATACACCGTTAACACGGTACATCCAGCCGCTTTTTGGTCCTTTATCGAACTCTTTTAATCCATTAATCCCTTCCACATACATACCCATAGATGTCTTCCGTGTTTGCAATGAAATACCGTTTAGGTTTGCAGCCTTTTGCAATACATCAAAAGCTGTTGCATTGGCTGGAACATCCGCTTTAAACTCATTTAGTAGAGTCGAGCTGCCAGTACGAATTGAAATATAGGTTGAAATCGTTTGATTTTCATTGCCGTTACCGTTGCCGTTTCCTGGGTTGCCATTGCCATTTCCAGGGTTTTCTCCGCCTGTACCCGGGCCTTCAACTGGAGGAACGGTTGTACTTTCTTTGAGACGAACAAAAGTTGATTTCTGATGCAAAGCATCCGAAAATGCAATATATACTTGTTCTAAAGCCATTAAATTAGATTTTGTATCAGCGGCTTTCCAACGAATACCGCCATTTTCAAGCTGATAATTTTCTGCTAGGTAGCTTACGATATTAATCGTTTTTCCGTCTTTCTCGTACGTCCATTTATCAGAGAATAAATCTTCTCCTACAGACGCTAAACCAGAAATAATAGAAGCCATTGAATTTGCATTATCGATAAAGCCTTTTTCTATAAATGATTTATGATAGCCTGCAACTGCTTTTTGAATAGCTGACTCTACTGCCGGTTGATCACGATGTGGAGCTAAAGCAAACAATATCCATCCTGTTGCATCTAGATCTCCAAAATAACCGGTTGTTGCATTTTGCAATTTTAAAATAGCGTCAATCTGTTCTGCTTGCTTGTATTGTGCATTTACGAGATCAAGCGCGACCAAAGCAAATGACTCGCCCCAAATGGTTGAGAACATCCCCGAACCTTTTTGTTTTGCAATTAAATCTTCTACATAGTTACGTGTTTTTAAGTTCGTTGGATCGAGACCTAGAATCTTAGCGCCAATGATCGTTCCTGAATCTTCATTTGCAGCGCTTGATGCTTGTCCCGCAGCTTTTGTCCAAGCTGTGTTTTCACTTGTTGGTGAAACAAGCCATGGATAGCTTTTAATATCTACCCCAGCTGCATACATAGCTGAAAGCATCCAATAGCCGCTGTATGATTCATTGACACGAGTATTAACTAAACTTTTTTCAGTAAGAAAATACGTTTTGCCTTTTTCAAGAGCTTTCTCTACCTTCTCGCGAGGGGTAGGCTCCACTACTGGTTCTTGAATCGTTAATTCCTTGTATGTACGAATAATACGAGGATAAGAAGCGATTTCCTTTGTTTTCGTTCCAACGTACAAAGAGCCTGGTAAATCCTTAGTAAATTTAAGCTCATGTGTACCAGCAAGTGAGTCTTCAGCTGGTATCGTTGCTTCACCGTTCTCGTCTGTCACATATTGCTTGCCATTCATTTCAATCGTTACTTGATCCAAATTAGCTAATAAATCTTCTTCTATAGTCACGAAGATGTAACTTAAAATGCTGTATTTTCCCGTTACTTTGATTTTTATAGGTTCACCTGCAACAGCTGTTGTCGGCATCTCAATGAAGGGCTCAAATGTAACCTTATCTACCGTGTCGACTCCTGATCCAAGATTCATACCATAATCGGTGAAATTTTGGAGGACCGAAGAGAAGTTTATGTAATGCCAAACAATTTCATCGCCGTCTTTAATTTCATAATCTGGAGCATATACATCCGGATATACACCATTCACTTTATACATCCAGCCGCTGGCAACACCTAGCTCGCTATCTGCTTCACCATTGATAGATTGAAAATAACCGGATTTGTTAATATACGGAATTGCATTAGCATCCAACGCTTGCTTCGTTACCTCTTCTGCTGTAACGGCTGCGTTACCCGTTGCTACAAAATCATGAAGCTTTGCAATCGTACCTTTATATCCTTCTACACGTACATCCACTTTCACGGATACTTGCTCGGTAGCAGCTACGCTTGGTTCTTCCGCTCTTACAATTGATACAGGTAATACAAGTGATAATGACAACATGAGTGCGATGACTATATTAAGCCATCTTTTTTTCAATCCCAATCCCACTTTTAAATAACCTCCTAATTTTTTTGGTGAATGTCCTGCAAGATAGGCACAGCAAAAACCGCCATTTCTCAAAAAAAGAGAAATGGCGGAAAACAGTAGAATCGCATATTTAAATAGATACCCGTTCTTCTATTTGCCGTACATCCTCTTAGCTTCCGAAGAGAGTTGATACGATCAGAGAAAGGTAGGTCTCCTGGCTTGTGCGTCCTTTTACTTTAACGCCTTCCCATCTGCTAGAAGCATTGCACTCCTTGAGACAGTGGCTATCGTTATTTCATCTGCACATACAGTTGCGGAAACAGCTTCGGATTTTAACCGAATTCCCTATTAAGCTGACGAATCAGCACCTTTATCCTGCAATCTTATATTCACTTAAATAAGAGTATATCATAGAAATGATAGGTTAAGGAGTAAGATTTTTCACATCTCCATCCACAGTTCTAGAAGCTCATCGAGCTGCGATTGCTTCCCTTCACGCTCACGCCACTTTGCTTCAAGCTGAATGGTATTGCCAATACTATCTAATCGTTGCAGTTCATCATCATGACGGGCTAACTCCGCTTCCAGTACCGTAATCTTTAGCTCCAGTTGCTCACGTTTCCGCTCATTTATACGTGCCGTATTACTGCTTTCAACCAGCTTTGTATCTGAATACTGCCGATCAGTTTTGCGAGGTGGACCACTTATCGATGCACTTTCTTGCATTGACTGTTTCTCACGTTTTTCTTTAAAGTCATCGTAATTTCCAAGATACGTTGCAATTCTGCCTTGCTTCAGCTCCCATACTCGCTTCGCTAGGCGATTAATAAAATATCTGTCATGAGAAATCGCAAGCACTGTTCCCGGATAATCCTCTAGTGCTTCTTCTAATGCTTCCCGCGAAGCCATATCGAGATGATTAGTCGGCTCATCCAGCAGAAGCAGATTCGGCTTGCGCATCACTAACAGAGCTAATCGCAGACGTGACCATTCTCCGCCGGACAGCATTTGCAGCGGCTTGAATACGTCAGCGCCGTAGAATAAATATTTTGCCAGCACATTTCGCGCTTCGCCTTCCTCTAGACTTCCCTCCATACGGAAAAATTCCAGCACTGTCTGCTTGTTATCTTTAACCGGCTCCTGTTGTGCTAAATATCCGATCTCCACACGCGAGCCTTGTTCTACCTCGCCAGTATCCGGCGAATCCATGCCCATAATTAATTTAAAGAGTGTCGTTTTTCCCGAACCATTATCCCCGAGAAGCACAACCTTCTCCCCATAGAGCAGGCTTCCCTCCGTTCCATTCAAAATCATGCGACCATCATATTGCTTGGTCACCCCTTCGAATGAAATAACCTTACGACCAGAACGGTCTAGTGGTGATAATTCGAAATCCGCCGTTCTCCGCTCCAGAACGGGACGCTTAACTGACTCCATCCTCTCCAACGCTTTACGAATAGAGGCTGCTCGCTTGAAAAACTTCTCATTCCCAGCTACACGCCCCCATTCCTCCAGCTGGCGGATGGTTTCTTTCATTTTTTTGATCACCTTTTGTTGCTCTTGATACTGTGCGAACTGTTGCAGAAGACGCTCTTCCTTCTCCTTCATATATCCGCTGTAGTTAGTGAGGTACGTAAATGCCTCTCCGTCCTCCAGCTCGATCATTTTCGTACCGACAATATCGAGAAAATAACGGTCATGCGATACGATGACACATGCTCCTTCGTACCGCTGAAGAAATTGCTCCAACCACTCTATGCCCTTGAGATCCAGATGATTGGTCGGCTCATCTAATAGCAGCAAAGCTGGACGGACAACCAACTGAGATGCAAGCACAACACGCGTCTTCTCTCCGCCAGACAAGCTGCCAAACCTCCGCTGATCGTTTTTTCGATCAATTTGTAAACCGCTTGCCACCTGATCAATAGCTGTATCCATCTCATAGCCGCCGCTTCGTTCGAATCGCTCTTGAACGGTCGCATACATCTTGAGCAAACGCTCCAATTTTTCTAGATCTGCAACAGCCTCTGGGCTGGACATCTGCTGTTCCATTTCCGACATTTCTTGCTTGGTAATCATCAAATCCCGATAACCGTAAGCAAGCACTTCATATACAGTCAATTCCTCGAACTCAGCAGGAATTTGCGGCAAATATCCGATCTGCAAATCTTTTTTAATCGTAAGCGAGCCTTCGTCTACCCCTTCATGCCCTGCAATTAATCGGAGCAAGGTTGATTTCCCGCTGCCATTGCGGCCGATAAGTCCGACTTTCTCACCCTCTTGGAGTTGTAGCGTTACCCCTTCCAAAACAAGGTTTGCTGCATGGTATTTCTTTATCTGTTGAACATTAACTATTATCATAGTAAGAGCCTCCTGTTAGATGAAGACCCTAGCTCCAAAACACAAAAAGAGCCGCAGCAACAAGCCTGCGACCCTTAGGATTATCATACGATCCGTTGTGGTTAAGGTAGGCGTCTTCTCGCGAATGGTTCAATCGTATTAGCATTTTTGGACAGACTGATCCCGTTAACGGAAAATGCATGAACAATGCCAGCCATAGCTAACGGCAGCTGGCTAATACGGTTGTTGGCCATTTCGTGATTCACCTACCTCACCCCCTTCAAATTATTATTGTTAATGTATCATAGTGCATGCCGTCATTGCAATGCCTATTCCAAATAAGGAAATCTCTGATCATTTGAACACAGCATTTTAGTCGTCATTGTGGTCATCAAAATCATTATTAGCATCGTTAGCTTCATAATCAACCGAAAGAACGCTGCCGCCTACTGCTGCAATCTCTACTTCGGCGATCCCTTTGCTTGTCTTGATCTTCACTTCATATTGCTGCATTCCGTCATCCCGCTCACTCTTTATTTTCAGCACTTCACCTTTAACTACCTTCAAAGCCAGCTTGCTAGCCTGCTCTTCTGTAATAGCATTCTGAGAGTTGCCTGCATTGGAAGTATTGGGTGTTACAGCAGAAGTCGTTGAATCATTAAGAGCCTCATTACTCTCTTCATCTTCGTCATCATTCTCTGTGTACAACACTTTTCCTGAATTTGCAGCTATATACACATCAACCTCTTCAAGGCTGTCTTTTTTAGTAATCTCTACTTCATAAAAAACGTTGCCATTCTCGCGCTCTAGCTCAATATCCGTGACTGTGCCCGGCACCTCTTTCAAAGCAATCGCCTTTGCTTTTTCTTTACTGATGTTGGGCGAAACCGCATTTGCTGCAATAGCTGATCCAGGGACTGCGATTATCGTTGCAATAGCTACTGTCATAATCCAACTTTTTTTATTCATGTTCATCTTCCTCCTTCTATTAGCTGCTTGCTTAGCTTACTTACACTTTAACGCAGCTAACTATGAGCAAGATTACAGCTACATTAGAATTTGATTATAATCATAACGCTGATGTTTCACATGATCACCTATCTTCCATGTCATCATCATCCCACGTTATGGATATGATCTCACCAGAAGCTGCATTTAACTGAACGTCTGCCTCCCGTCCACCCTGTGTTTCAATCTCTACAACGTAATACCATTTGCCATGAACCTCATCAATATCTATGTCTGTTACCTTTCCATCGACCTTAGCTATGGCTAACTTAGCTGCCTCTTCCTCATTTATCAAAATAGCAGGATTATGAGGATGTCCTTTGTCTGGGGAAACCGAAGGAGCGGTTGGATGCGGGGTCTTTTCCGGCTCAGTCGTCTGCGTACCATTTGGAGTTGCATTTCCGTTTGGTGTATGGCTCTCATATTGTTCAACACTGTTGATCTCCGTAATGCCTTTATTCCCCTTGTCCACTTTCAAATCATATAGTCCTGTTTCAGCTTGCAAACGAATCAGGTAAGAGTTGCCGATTAATGCCGCGCTTATGATTTCTCCCTCATATTGATTCAGTACCTCTTGTTCCGCTTCATCAATCGTAAGGCTCGGCTTATTGTCCTTTTGTAAGTACAGAGCCATGGCTGCAACCAATATCAGTACGATAAAAAAAAGCGATGCAGCTAACACCCACAATCTGCGCGTTCCTTGAAATGCTATAGGATCATCCCCTCTATCGATCTTTCCCTTATCGTAACCAATGATTATTATATTTTACTGAGAAGGCATGGTTTGTTCCGACTGCTCCAAAGGGAGAATCAGAATAGCTGTAGTGCCTTTGCCTTCCCGGCTTTTCAATACTAATTTCACCCCTATACCTTCAGAAATTTCTTTTGCCAAGGAAAGACCAAGCCCAGCACCGCCCTCCTGATCAGCATCTTTGCTTCTCGCCTTATCTACCCGATAAAAACGATTAAAAACAAGCAAAAGCTCATCCTCCGGAATACCAATTCCTTGATCCGTTACTTCGATATAACTATTGCTTTGATTAACACCAACTTTAACTATAATTTCATCGCTGCTATATTTTCTGGCGTTATCGAGCAAAATAAACAATAGCTGCTTCAACATATCCGCATCCGTAAATGCAAGCGCCTTTTTATCGTCTTCCCTTACTACGGTTAGCTCTCTATTGTAAGTATTGCGAAAGCTCGTGGTCGTTTGTTCAACTAATGGAAGCAAATCAATTGTATCCATCGCAAGCACCCAATGCCGATGGGGCTTAGCGAGGAGTAAAAGTTGTTCAGTCATTACCTTCATGCGCACTGCTTCCGAATGAATGGCCTCTACTGACTCCATGTAGAGCTCAGGTCGCTGCTGTCCTCTTCGTTTCAATAGACTGGCGTAGCTTTCAATTATCGTCAAAGGTGTTTTCAACTCATGTGAAGCATTTGATACAAATTGCTCTTGTTTGCTAAAGCTGATCTCCAGCAGCCCAATCATTTCATTGAAAGTCTCACCCATCTCAACAAGTTCGTCCTTAGATCTTCCTTCCTGCTTCAGCTTTACAAATTTGCCGCTTCGGGTTATTTCTTGCATCGTCTTCGTCATCGCTGCTATCGGCCGCATTATGAGTCCTCCCAAAATACCACTCGAAATGACCGCAGGAATCATAACAGCAGCAGACACGCTTATCAAAACGATACGCAGGATACTAAGCAGCGCCATTAGTTCATCCATGCTTTTTGTAGCCTGCACATTAGCAATATTTCCTTCCGGCCCGATAATGGGTATAGATACGAAGCCGTAACTTTTCCCCTCAATTTCAATCCGTTCCTCCTGCCGCTTTGAATAAAAGACAGCCGATTGACCACTTAGCGCTATTTCCGATGATGAGGTGACAAGAGGCTCATTGTAACGATCCGTTTTTCTTTCATTCACGATTCTTAACATACCGTTCACTGGCACATAAGCGCGAAGAAGCTCACCGGTGGCAGTATGATTTGAGGCCTCGCGAATTGCAGCGGATGCTTGCTGTGTCTCGGCAACCATTTGATCCAGCTCACGTTCGATTGTTAGCTTATAAAAAATAAAATAAACAGTAAGATTTGCAGCCAACAGCAGCACGGCGAACAAAACCGAGGAATATAAATGCGTCTTGGTTCTCAGCTTCATGGTGCATCCTTCAGAACATAGCCGATGCCTCTAATCGTATGAATAAGCTCAGTCTCAAATCCCTCATCAACTTTTTTGCGTACATAGCGAATATAGACATCAACAACATTTGTATTTCCGTCATAATCGTATCCCCAAACCTCGGACAAAATTTGTTCGCGATTCAGCACAAGCTTTTTGTTACGCATCAAATAAGCGAGCAAGTCGAATTCACGCTGTGTGAGTTGAAGCTGCTTCTCTCCACGCTCTACCTCTCTTGTATTCACATTTAGTTTCAAATCTGCCGCTGTTAGCCACTCCCCTGTACTATCGGACTGAACCGCTCTTGCTGACAACCTTAGGGAAGCACGAATTCTAGCAAGCAGTTCCTCAATTTCAAAGGGTTTTGTCAGATAATCATTCGCACCAAGATCCAGCCCTGACACCTTATCCTCAACTGAATTTTTAGCCGTCAAAAGCAGAACAGGAACATCCTCATTAACAGATCGAATCCGTCTGAGCAGTTCAATACCGCTTATTCCAGGAAGCATCACATCCAACAAAATAAGATCCGCCTCATTTTCTTGAAATGCCGTCCAGCCTTCTAAGCCGTCTTGAGCCAGTCTTACCCGATAGCCTTCGCTTTCAAGCTCGATCTGCAACAGTCTGGCAATCTTGCGTTCATCCTCAACGACCAATATCTCTTTATCCACCCTATGTCACCGCCTTTCACTTCCTCTTTCCATTATTCCGCAGAGTTCGATAATCAAATCATTATGCAAAAAAAAAGAGGCCCCCATAAGTTCAAAGAACTCATGAGAAACCTCTTTAATTTGATGTAGAAAACAGTTTTCAGGGAAATGGATAGTCTGAAATCACCTAATCTAATTCGCCTTTTTCATTTGTCTAAACTGATTCGGAGATACCCCATGTTTTTTCTTAAAGACAGTAATGAAATAGGTACTATTCAAGAAACCGATATTCTCACTGATTTCCTTAATTCTTAAAGGCGTATGAAGCAGCAGCTCTTCCGCCTCATTGAGCCGTAGGTTTGTTACATAGTTTGAGAAGGTCATCTTCATATTCTCATTAAATAATTTACTGAAATAGGGAACCGAGATTTGAAGGGAAGCGGCTACCGCATCAGCGGATAGATCGCCTTTCCTATAATGATTCTGGATAAATTCGCAAGCATTTTTGACGATGACTTTGCAATCTCTATACCTATTCCCCTTTAATTCACGAATAATAAAATCCACCAGCTCTAAATAATAATCATTTACTTGTTCGATAGTAGTAAAGCCAGTCGTAATGTCTACCAGAGAATCCTTTTGATAATTTGCATACTGTGGAGAAAAGTCTACAATATCCTTAAACTCATGATCCATTTTCTCTCCTATATTTTTTAATATCCCGTATATTTCCTTAATCGAGTACCCTCTGATCTCCTTGAATAATTCGCCAACCTCCGCCTGTGCGCCTTCCAAGTCATTCAGCTTTAACTGATTCATTAGAGCTTGCTCGAGCTTCAACGGATTATTTACCTGTTTTCTTAAGCGTGCTTGAATTTCATCATAATAAAATACACTTTCATTGCTTCTCACATACTTATAATGCAGCGCCTCTTTTGCCGTCTCAAAAGATAACGGTAAGGATTGCACCGTATGAACATATACGCCCACCCCTACCTTCACTTGAATGCTCATGAATTTCTCGACTTGATAAATAAATCCGTTTAATTGATCTTCAATCGGGTTACCTTCAACAGCATTCATTATTAAAACTAAGGAATGATCCCCTATTTCTATTCTCTCAAGCCCATTATCGTTATGAACAGGAAAAATCCGAAGTGCCAGCTCATACATCGCATCCTTTACAAGAGCTCTCTTCGCATCGATTTCGCCTTCGATCTTCACTGCCTCCCCTTCCATCGCTATCACAAGAACGCGAAGATCAGCAGGTTTCAATTGGACACCCAGTTTGTTAAAATGAGCCTCCAGCTCGCTTTGTTCGATGCGAGCTTCATTATTCAGTAAGTCTTTGAGGAAACCTTCCTTCAGCTTGTTCCGATCCTTAACAGCTGTATCTTCAAGCGACGTCACTTGACTGATCAGTCCCTTGAAAACATCACTGACATATTGAACATCATCGTAATGGTCTGCTTTAGGTTCGTAGGGATGACTAAATTTGATCATCTTAATGACTTGACCAAAGGGCATATAAATTTTATTAAGGATTAGAATAGTTGCAGCAATACTAATAAATAGAATGATGATAGAACCGATTATGATATTTTTCAGCACATTGAAGCTATCCTTGGACAGGTAGGAATAGTTCGTTGTATGAATGAGATACCATTCCAGTTTGTCATTGTAAACCGAAGTGATCAATGACTTTTCACCCGATATGTCAGCAATAAAGTTATTGGATTTGGCTGGAGAATGGATGACCTTGCTAATAAAGGCCTGATCCTTGCTGTCGTGCATGAATAGATCTGGATGCTTGCCGTTTATGATATTGAGCCCTTGTTTATCCACAATGATAAAGTTTGAGTAATCGGAGCCTTCCATTTTATTGAATAGATCCCGAATGGCGTCCAGCTTCAAGTTAATGAAGATCGCATAGCCATTCCCATTCTTCGCTCCCGAGTAGGTAAATATTAAAGAAAGAATATCGTCGTTGTAGTCTTTTGATCTATAGGTATAATTCTGTGTATGTGGAAGAAAAGTCATTTTATTCATCGTTTTGCGTACATCGATTAATGACGGAGCATCCTTATCGATCGTTCGGATGTCGACGTCCTTAGAGATCGAGTGGATAAATCTCCTCGTGACCCCATTGTACAAATAGACCGAATTAATAAAAGAGTTCAAATTGACTACATCATTGATTCGCGTTGCAACCTTTATGGAATCGGCCGGGCTCAGTTCGTTCGAATAGAGACCCTTTATAACCTCCGTATCATTGAGAAACTGTTCTCCGATTTGAAAAACTCTCTCGTATAAGGTCTCAATATTATAATCGGTTTGTGACAGCAATTGCTGGTACGTCTCGGACGTATGCTTATCAATGATCTGCGTATTGTAATAGTAATTAATAACGGAAACCATGATAATGGAAAAAATAAAAACAATGACGTTCGCCACTATTATTCGACTAAGGAAACTCCCTCTCGACTTTATCAACATAGAATCATCCCTGTCATAGATATATAGTTTAAACGCTTATACTTGAAAGCGGTTTCATATCGTTTGAAATGTAAATTCCGCTAGTTATTTCTTTTTAACACGAATATACCCCTTTTATCTTCCAATCGTCAAGTTTTGTTATGTCGCTTTATCTCAATAAGGAAATGGCATGAATGCCCAAATCCAAAGCGCCTGGACATCTCCAATTGCAAGAGCCAAGCGCTACAGATTTGAATCATCGGTCTACATTAATCTAATGCAGTCTAATCTAATAGATTTGCAATAACCTGCACGCTCTCCGCTCGGGTTGTTACACCTTGCGGCGCAAATTGATTGTTGTCGCGACCCTTAAGAAGCTTCAACTCAAAAGCAGCTTGGACGGATCCTCTTGACCATCCGCTCATAAGCTTATCATCTGCAAACTGGCTTTGCTTGGATGCTGTGTCTACTTTATTCTCAGTCTTCACTTCATAAGCACGGATAATCATAACGGCCATTTCTTCGCGGGTAATGGTATCCCCCGGTGCGAATAGCGTTTGACTTCGTCCCGTTACGATACCAGCCTCATAGGCTGCCGCTACCGCTGATGTGTACCACGCGTCTTTCTTCAAATCCGTAAATGGTGTCGATCCCGTTGATTGCAAGCCTATGGCCCGAACCAGCATGGTTACGAATTCTGCACGAGTCACATAAGCCTGTGGAGCAAACTCGGTATCATTCACTCCCGTAACCACTTGACGAGCGGTCAGCCTTTTGATTACATCTGATGCCCAGTGCTTTTCTGGGACGTCTGTGAATGTTTTATCATACGTCAGTAAGCCATATTTGCTGAAATGATTAATTGGCGCTTCTATCATTCCATTAGACACGCGGCCTCCGATATACTGAAGCGCTCCATTGTCCTTCACATAATAGATTCCGGTTAGATTCTGATTAGCGGCTTCAATGGACTTAAGCTTCAATACGATCGGCTCCACGAATTCAGTTAATAACTTGAACATTGTTCCGTCTGAACCGACGACACCTAACGATAAATCATAGACATTTCCTATTGGTGTAATGGAAGCATGCGTATCACTTGCTGCGTTTTGTAAAAGTCGATCTGCTTCTGTCTCGGCAACTCTGGACAACTTAAAGGATACGTATGCCTGCTTCCCGTCATTCGCTAAACCGATCAATTGAGCAATTACAGCACTAGGCAGTTCCACAGTGATACCCTCACCTAGGAATACAAGCCTGCCTAAACTTTTCAATGCTGCTGATTGAATAGGAATCAGCACTTCCGTGATCCCCTGCTGCAGGGTCACAGCAGCTTCTCCATTCGTCACCTTAAGCTCCTCAACGATCTGCTGCTCTTTGGAAGGCCATTTCGTTCCGCCTCCAGACGAGCCTTCTGACGGATTACCCGTTCCTGGATCCGTACCTGGATCGGTTGTTCCAGGCGTGACTGTGAAATGAATCATGTAAGTAAGCAAGGTTATGCCATCTTCCGCCGTCACTACGACCGTTGTCGTTCCAGGCAAAGCTATCGCCGAGGTTACTTTCACGACCGCATCAGAATCAGCTGCAGAAGCAGATATTGACGGAACAGCTTCTGTCCCTGCTGGTAATGTAACGTTATACGTCAATTTGTCCTTTTGGAATCCGGCAAGGGATTGACCATTCATTACAATGCCGCTTAACGTTGCATCCGTGCTTGGCGCAACTACGACTGCAGGTTTAAACAATTTCGCATCAGCCCAATCGGCATGATCACTGCTGCTGCCGTTGCCGCCATCGGTCACAATCAGCTTCAACTCATGCTTGCCAGCAATATTAACACTAACCTTCTGAGCAGCAGAACGAATACCCAATTTATCGCTTTCGAACAATTTTTCACCATCTGCCCAAACTTGGAAAGTAACCAGTCCTTGCGTACTTTCCTGATCAACACCTACATAGGACTGGAATGTTTCATATCCTTTTCCGTCCAAATCATAGATGATCTCGGAGCTGGCATGGACTCCGATTCCTTTTTCATACGACTTGCTTCCCATTCCATCGAACACAGTCAGTACATTGCCTTGGATGCTGGCATTTTTCTTAACCTCGCCCCATCCTGTCGTTGCACTGGTCCAGTTCAGATCACTTAAGTAGGTTGGAGCATCGGAGTAGCTTACCGTATAATCATCATGATCATCGAGTCGCACACTTACGCTATTCGTATAGGTAGCAGCTAGCGTTATTGGTTTGCTGACTGAGTTTGCTTCTAACCAACCCGGATATGCTGCTGGATGCGACCAAATATTATTGATTGCCAACCTGACGGTTCCGTCCCCTAGTATAGAACCTTTTACAGAACCATTTCCGTCGCCCTGTACGGAGAGTCTATTACCCGATTCTCCTAGCAGCAAGGACGCGAAATTGAAATTGTTTTTGGAGGCAATAAAATCATTCGTTCCTCGCAATCCTGTATCATCCTTACCGTACGTGTTGAAATCCTTCTCATCCTGTGACCATGCCCGCGTCGGCTTGATACCGTATAATTCAGTACCTTCACTTACAGTCTTGAATGCGGTACCTTCATTTCTGCCGATCTGATCTTCTGGATAGTATGACCACTGGCCATTACGATTCCATGTGATCCGATCTGCTGCAGCAGAGACGTCGAAAGCTACACCTATTGCATCATAGTTGGTAGGCAAACCAGTTACTGTGTAGGTCGTCTTAATCAACCCAGTTCCGTCAACATGAAGCTCGAATATTACGCTCGTATTCCCGTAATTTCCTGCTATGTTCACGATTGCCTCGTTGTCCGTACTGGTGGTGCTTATGCTGCTTAATGTCCAAGCACCCAGTGAGGAGGTGAAGCCCAAATTCAAGTAAGGACCGCCGGTCAGAATCGTTTCTCCCTTGTAAATGCCTGTTTTGATCATGCCCGTAGCTTTGTCGAAAGTAAGACTAAAGTTTTCACCTGTAAGGGTAATAGCAGAATCATCAGTCATCATTTCTGGAGCTTGCCCTTGCGCTTCCTTGAAATGGAATGTCTTCTCACCAATGGTGAGGTTATACTCATCTACCAATCGATCAGTCTTGTAGCGATCACTCTGATAGAATTTCAGATGGACCGTATCTCCAAGCTTCCATGACCTTGCAGGAATAACCAAACTGCCGCTGCTCATAGGTTCAATAGCTGGTCCGGTCAATGTTCCCGATTGTCCGTTAATGGTCCACTCCACTTTGATCTCATTCAGATTGGTATGGTTATACCGATTCTCAATAGGAATTTGGAGCTCATTTCCCTTGCCAGGGTTAGGCAGCATATTGGTCTCGATGCGAATAGGTGAATAAGCCTTCTTCACATTCCAATACTCCGGCTTCTCCCGATTCCAGGAATCCATGAGTCCCCATCTTGCATTAAATCCGCATACTTTCTCTTCGCAGTAGGTTGTAATATCACGAGAGTGCCAAATCGCGCCTCCCAGCGCTCCTTCTGAATCATAGATATGATCCCAATAGCGCTTGATCGACTCTCCATAAAAGTCTAGGTTGGCAGGATCATTACTATTCCAGCTGCCATAATACATGAATAAATGCGCATACTCATCACGAATATCTGGCTTGTCACCGCCGCCGAACTTCAAACCATTCTCTCCATAATGAACACTAAAAAGATCATTATATTGGCTAGGTGCATTGACGCCAAAGCTAAATTTGACCGGTCTTGTTGGATCGATTGCTTTCACATAGTCATGAGTAGCCGCGACATTGCTTCCCCAGCTGCTTTCATTCCCTAGCGACCAAATGACAATGCTTGGATGGCTGCGATCCTTTTCAATAGTCTCTGAGAACTGTCCCATGAAATAACTCTTATAATTAGGATCACTCAATCGTGAGTCATTAATGAACATGACTGAGTTTTCCTGCTCGACATACAAGCCGATTTCATCCGCGTAATCGAGTACATATTCAAACTGCGGCCAATGCGAAGCCCGGATGTAGTTGATGTTGCCATCCTTCAGCTTCAGCAGGGATTCTTTATCATGCTCAACATCAACAGCAACCCCAGCCAAAGGGGATGATTGATGCCAATTGACTCCGCGCAGCTTGACTTCCTTCCCATTCACAAGCATTTTATTACCGTCAACCTTAATGGATCTAAATCCGATCTTGCGCACAACCGTCTGTACGATCTCCCCATTAACCGTAACGCTAGCAGTCAGCTTATACAGGTTCGGGTGCTCCGCATCCCACTTTTGAGGATTTTTCACGGGTATGCTGATCATACTGTCAGGATTTTCTGGGCTTAAAGGGATACTGCCAGGCTCAATTGGCACCTTGTTTCCATCTGGATCAACAAGCTCAAGATTAACAAGAGATGCTTGCGAGCTGCCGAAAATCATACCTGTGGAAACCTTCAAGGTTGCATCTGTGTAGGTGGAATCAAATTCGGTTTCCGCTTGCAGCCTAGTCAAATAATCAACAGGCAATGCAAACATTTTCACTTCTCCAACAAGTCCCCGAACATGCTGGTATTCAACAAATCCTTTCTCTGCGGTAATACCCACCGTAATCCAAGCACTCTCGCCAGGTGTCACATATTCCGTAATATCACAATCAAAGGTGGTAAAGCCGCCTCGATGCGTCCGTACCAAATGTCCGTTAACCCAGATTCTTGCAACATCAAATGCTGCTTCAAAACGAAGCATCGTTTTTTGCCCTTGATAATCCTCGGGGATCATGATCGATTTCTTGTACACATTCTCAACATTTCGGTCTGGGAACCAATCTCCACCCTGTTGACTTCGGATATCAAATCCAATGACTTCTAAGTTAGCTGGTACTTTAGCATCTGCCCAAGCAGAAGGCTCGACGCTGTTCTTCCAGAAGCCTTGAGCTGGTGTCTGTGTGAATTTCCAAGTTCCGCTCAAATCAATAATCGGATTCTGCACCCCTTCCACCATAAGCGGCAAAGGAGCAATGACAGGTCTTGGCCATCCGTTTGTTGAGGGTCCAACAGGCAGAGCAGGCATCTCTTCACTTGGATAACCAAGCACCTTAAACTCTTTAATGCCTGCCTTACTGCCGAGTTCAAAATCTGTTACCGTAATACGTACGTATCTCCGTGCTGCATCAAGGAAGTGATCCGCAATAACTTGATCACGTCCGCCATAACTTGATTGATCTACTGCCGGATACCAATTCAAGGCATCGGAGGACACTTCGATTTTATACTTGTAATTCTTGTTGGCTTCTTTCCAAGTCACTTCAGTACCAGTCAGTTCAAAATCTTGACCTAAGTCCACTTGAAGCCAGCTGTTTTTGTTTGAGTTATTGGAAGTCCATGATGTGTCTAGTTGACCATCTACCGCATGCGATGCCGGATTAGCTGCTTCCTCGGAAGAAGCTGTAGTATTTTTCCCAAGTGCTGCATTGATTTCTGTCTTAGCTAGGCTGAATGGGAAAGTAAGCACCGTGCTTTCTTGTGAGCCAACACTCACATAAGCTCGAATGGCTACATCATTCATAATCGCAATCGGGCTGCTATAGGTCTGCTTCGTTGTGGAAGTCTTTGGATCTGTCCCATCAGTCGTGTAATAAATGACAGCACCCGTGACAGAGCTCAACAAAGCAACCTCCGTATTCTCAGCAACGGTTCCCTTTTCTGGATTTGTTGACAAAGAAACGACCTGATAGGATTGTGATGTGACAATGCTATCCGCTTTTCCCTCTGCCTTTGCATAAGCCTTGAGAGTAACAGCCGTTTCAGCATCCACTCCATTTCCAATTAACGGGAAGCGCCCCGCATACAACTTTTTGGTATCGGATAGGATAGGATCGCTTCCATCGGTCGTATAGTAAATCGATGCATTAGGCTCTGAAGCTGATATACCGACCAGAGTGCCCTCTGCCACATTTTTGGTCAGCATATCGACTTGAACGGGCATGGTATTAGATGTGTTGTAAAGCTCAAATTCCCAAATTGCCGCCACTCCGCCAACATGAGCGATTTGATGCAATCGGACATACCTCGCGTTCTGTGCTGGGAATTTATACATTTGATCATCAGCATCTATATTGTTGTTTTCCGTTACAACGGTGGTCCAGTCATTTCCGTTCTCTGATACGTCAATCGTAAATTGTGTAATATAGTTTTGATGATCTGGATTTTTGCGTAAAACAGCATAATTAACTGGCTGTAGCTTTCCGAAATCGACGACCAGATCCCATAGTCCGAATTTCTCCGGTTGCGCATACGTATTCAGGTTTCCATCGATCGCTCTTCCTGCCACATTGCCCCATCCCGCTGCTTCCGTCATCGTTGCTACGGCGCCTTTTGCAAGATTAGGATAGTCCTTTAAATCCTCCAATACCAGCACCTTATAAGTAAGGCTCTGCACTTCCCCTTGGTTCCCACCAATCTCATCGATGGCAACAGCGTTGATGCTCACATCATTATTAATCGTTAGCGGTTCCGAATAAAGTAATCTGCTGGACGATATTCGCGGGTCGCTCCCGTCAACTGTGTAATAAATAGAAGCCGAAGGCAGACTGCTGCTAAGCGTTATCTTCTTCCCTTTTACTACTGTACTCGATTCGGGAGAAGCTGTTAGTTTAGGTACAAGCACGGTAGTTGCATACAGCTCCAACTCACCTATTCGCACAGCTGGCCAATCCGAACCTTCTGCTGCTTTCTTCGTCACGTGAAGCCGAACATACCTGGCGTGAATAGGCACAGTGAGTATTCGATCCGTGACTATAATCGTATTATTGATGACGGAGTCTGCAGTAAGCCAAGGGCCATTCCCGTCACCGGAGCTGTACTCCAGTTGAAAATCCCGCGTGTTTAAGCTGCCTCCACCTGCGTGCTTAACAATCCATCTGGCTATATCATATTGATCGCCGAGATCAACAACTGCCCACTCATCTGTAATGGGATTTGTTCCAAAGCCCGTATCGCTTGTCGACCACATGGTACGTGTGGAGCCATCTGTCATATAGCTTGGTGAATGCTGGGGAAGCGAACTGCTTGCGGTCACGCTCTTTCCGAGCGCTAAATTAACCGCTTCCGCTTCTTCTTTAGCCAGCTTGTACGTAAACGTCTTGACCTCACTTTGGCCGCCGCTCTTGTCATCAATCGCTACCGCCTTGATTATGATATCGCTTTCAATTGTTAGCGATTCACTGTACGTCAGCTTCGTTGTCGAAGTTGTAGGATCGCTCTCATCCGTCGTGTAATAGATTACCGCCGTGGGAAGTGAAGCGTTAAGCTTCACTTTCGTTCCCTTCGCTACAGTGCCGGAAGCCGTATCCGCCGTTAACACAGGAATACTCACGGCAGTGGAATAAAGCTCCAACTCTGCTATCCTTACGGCTGGCCATTCCACACCATCAGAAGTCTTCTTTGTTACATGAAGTCGGACATATCTTGCCTGGATCGGCTGCGCTAACATTCGGTCTGATAATTTTGCCGTATTGCCTGTTACCGTATCCGCCGTTTGCCAAGGCTCACCCTCCCCAGCAGTGCTGTACTCTAGTTGAAAATCACTTGTCACTAATGCGCCAGGGCCACCGCTCTTGACGACCCATCTTGCAATATCCTTCACTTCACCAAGATCGACCATTGCCCACTCATCGGTAATCGGACTAGTCCATTGGCCTGTATCGCTTGTTGACCACATCGTATCCGTAGAGCCATCTACCATATAGCTGGGCGAATGCTGTGACAGCGAACTGCTAGCTGTCACCGTTTTACCCAAAGCTAAGTTCACGTTTCCGGTATCCACCGCTTCTGCTGACACTTGGGTTGTTCCTATGTTCCACGACACAAAACTGGTCGATATCATCGCGAAACATAGAAAGAGATTAAGATACTTCCTGCCTCTTCGCATAATAAACGGGCCTCCTCAGCCTTTAATAGATCATGCTTTACGTGCTAGATTTCCTATTTCGCACTTTTTGCTTGAAATTCTGTGAATTGCTTCTGTACCTCAGCAACCACTTTATCTATGCCCGCTGACTTCAGTTTATTTTGGAATTCCGGATAGAACTTGTCATAATCGATAAAGCCTGAATAAGCAGCAACGACATATTCTTGACCAACTGCATCAATTTGTGCAATCTCTGATTTTACAGGATCTGCATTAAACCGGAAACCTAGCATAGGAGCTACAATGGCATCTGAATCCCAGTTTTTCAAATTTTCAATATAGCTGCTCTCTACATTTTTACTGAAATGCTTAAGCCTGATATCATCCCAAGCCCAGTAAACTTGATTATAAGTGGCATTATCCGCTATACCTTCAGTTGTTACAGCATCACCGTCAAGCTTATAGTTGACATCCTTGACCCCGTAAGAGAATAGATCATAGTTCTCTTGATTGCTTCTGAACCAGTTAACAAAGGCCATTGCCCCTTCACTGTTCTTGCTTGTTGAGAAGATCGATATTAAGTTAGAAGCCGCATCGAAAACGTACTTAGGTTGATCTGGATTTAAGAATACATCCTCCAGCTTTCCACTCGGAAGCGTTTGTTTGAAGGCGTCGATACGCTCCGAAATCTTGAGAACATTAGACCAGATTGCCCCGATTTTCCCATTGTTCAAAGCTGCTTCTGGATCTTTGATTTCTTGCGCATCTTTTGGCAGCCAACCGTTCAAATACCATTTTCGTTTCGTGTTTACAATGTTTTTGAAAATATCAGACTCATAAAAGCTTTTTACTTCAAGGTTGGGATCCGTTGGATCGATGTAAGCAGGACCAGCACCGGTATCGCCGATTGGGAGATACACATCGCCGAATTCTCTCAAAAGACCACGGTTACCGTCATTGGCGATAGGAACCATGTCCGGCTCATTTTTCTTAATGGCATCCAAGTAATTCTCGAAATCTGCCAGCGTCTTAATTGGCTCTAAATTGTATTTCTCTCTTAGATCTCCGCGAATAGTAAAGAAATTATTGTTTTCCGCTGTCGGTACGAGAGTTGGAATGCCGTAAATTTTGTTATCTATCGATGCGCTCATGAAGTTAGCAGCCGGTATATTCTCTTTAAGCTGCTGACCAAATCCATCTAGCAAATCATTCAAGGGAAGAACGACGTTCTTAGCTGTAATTTGCGATAACCAGCTTACATGTGTCCAGGCAAGATCATAATCCTCTCCTGATGCTGCAATCAGATTAAGCTTGTTTGAATATTGATCCCATGGGAAATACGTGAATGCCAGCTTGATATTCAATCCATCTGCTTTAAGTTTCGCTTCCATCGCAGCTCTTACACCTTCGATATCCTTTGGCGCATCGCCAGGAAGAACGATTTTGACAGTTCCCCCTACTTGAGAGGCCGCCGTTTCTGGCGTTTCCGCATTTTTATTCTCTGTCTTGTTGGTTGGCGCCGCTGTTGGCGTATTATTACCCTTATTCCCTTCATTCTTCGAACAGGCTGCTAGCATGCTAAGTAATAGAATTAAAACCATGAAGACCCCTGTTGCTTTTACATATGACCTTTTCATTTTTCTTCCTCCCTTTTTATGGTACTTCGCACATTTATGTTGAACCTACTTGCAGGCTGCAACCGAATCTAGCCTTTTACGGCGCCAATCATAATACCTTTGATGAAATACTTCTGTATAAAAGGATAAATGAGTATGATTGGCCCGATGGTCACAAGAACCATAGCCATCTGTGCTGTAATAGAAGGCAAGGTGCTGGTTCCAACCCCGAAGCTGCCTTGAGAGCTCATAAAATTAATCATGGATTGAATCTTGAATAACATGTATTGCAAAGGATATAGTTCACGGGAATCGATTAGCCATAAGGCTAGATTCCAATCATTCCAGTAGGCTAGCGAATAGAAAAGCGCAATTGTCGCAATGATGGGTGCAGAGAGAGGCATAATGATTTTCCCAAAAATGTACAGTGGGTTGGCTCCCTCTATCTCAGCGGATTCAATGAGCGCTGGCGGCAGTGATTTGAAATAATTACGAACTAAAAATACATTAAAGGGGCTAACCAGTATCGGTAAAATCAAGGCAAGGATGGTATCCTTCAGATGCAAATACTTTGTGATGAATATATACCAAGGAACAAGCCCTGCATTAAAAATCATCGGAATAAATACGCAAAGCGCGATAAAATTTCTATATTTCACCTTATGAACGGCTATGGCATAAGCCAGCATCGAGGTGACTAGCAAGCTTAGTATTGTTCCTAATATAGTCACTACAATAGAAATGCTATAGGCGTTATAGATGGAGCTTCCTGAGAATATCAGCTTATAGGCATCGAATGAAAATTGCTCTGGAATAAATCGATAGCCATGTTTGACGACCGAATTCTCATTGGTTAACGATACAATAATGGTGAGAATAAAGGGAACCGTCGTAAAGATGCAAAATGCGATAGCTATGATATGGATTATAATTTGTGATACTCTTCCATCCTTGTTCACTACTTCACCCCTAACTAAAACAATGAGTTTTCAGAGTTATATTTTTTCACTGCCCAATTGCACACGATAACGAAGATAAATCCACAGACGGACTGATATAATCCAACGGCAGCAGGCATGCTGATATCGCCTACGGTTTTAACTGCTCGGAACACATAAGTATCAATAACATCCGTAGTTGCGAAGAGTAATCCATTATCACCGACGATCGAGTAGATCGTTTGGAAATCTCCATAGAACATTTTGCCAACGGATAATAGAGTCAGAATAATGATTGTCGGCACCAGTAAAGGAAGCGTAATATATCGTATCTTATGCCATCTGCCTGCTCCATCAAGAGAGGCAGCTTCATATAATTCATCGTCAATACCCACGATTGTTGCAAGATACATAACGACTGCGTATCCCGTGTTCTTCCAAATAAATACGCCAACGAGTATAGAAACCCAGTACTGCGCATTCGAATACCACTCAATCGGCAGTTGATGGAACATGTTCAAAATCTGATTGGCAATACCAAATTTGGAACTGAATATCAAATAAACAAAGTTCCCTACTACGATAGCAGAGAAGAAAAAGGGCAAGAACATGAGACTTTGATAAAGTCTTTTTAGAAGCCCATGCCTGATTTCGTTTAATAAAATAGCAAATGCAACCGCAACGATTGTTCCGAAGATGATGTAATTGGCATTAATGAACAACGTATTAAAGGTCGTTCTCCAAGCATACTCCCCATTAAAGAAAAATCTGAAGTTATCAAAGCCTACCCACTTGCTTCCGAATATTCCATCGCGAAAGTTGTAATCTTTAAATGCAATGATCATCCCCGGCAATGGCATGTAACTAAAGACCAAGAAGAACAATAATCCTGGGAGCGCCATCATATAGTACCAACCGTTTTTCCATAACTCTCGAAACAGACCTTTTTTTAATTTGTTCTTTTGATAATCTTTTCTAGGTGTTACCATCACCTGACTCAATTAATTTGCTCCTCCCTGCTGAATAACTTTTGTAAGCGCTTAACATTTACAATGTGATCATAGAAGTTTTAAGCGCAATTGCCTATTTCTCTTTTCACAGAAAGGTTAAAAAACTTATGATTTGCTGTTTAAAATTTTTAATATGATATTGATTTCATATGTTTTCGTTAAAAAAACGGATAAAACCGACCCCAATCTTTCCGTTTTCACTGACGAATCAA
Source organism: Paenibacillus sp. J31P13 (assembly GCF_056269295.1). Classification (NCBI taxonomy): domain Bacteria; kingdom Bacillati; phylum Bacillota; class Bacilli; order Caryophanales; family Paenibacillaceae; genus Paenibacillus; species Paenibacillus sp. J31P13. The sequence goes on along the minus strand of NZ_JBWDNR010000009.1, from coordinate 140,430 downwards.
CAAAAAATAGCGAGGATTGTTATATACAAAAAAGGCTTCTCTATAAGTTCGATTTGTCGAACCCACGAGAAGCCTTTTGGAATATCACCAGTAAACTGAGAATTTAATAAATCTGATTACGCCGACTGCTTTTGCTCATCCTCTTTAGGCGCATTCGTTTTGCGAATAAACAGACCAATGAGCAATGCTAGAACAGAAAGAATGCCTCCAACCACAAACGCACTGTGGAGTCCGGCTACCATAGCTGGTATCCCTTCAGCAGGGTTGGTCGGATCCGGGGATGTTGACATGTAATCCTTCATGCCGGAAGACATGATACTGATGAAAAGAGCTACGCCAATCGCACCCGCAACCTGCTGCAGCGTGCTCATAATCGCCGTTCCGTGAGCATACATTCTTTTTGGCAGCTGATTCAAACCTGTAGTCTGTGCTGGCATCATCACTAACGAGATACCGATCATCATCAAGATGTGCAGGAACACCACATATCCGCTCGTCCACCCTGCATCAATTCCTGAGAACAGCCATATGGATATACTCATCAATATCAGACCAGGAATGACTAGCACCTTCGGTCCAAATTTATCAAACAAAATACCGGAAACGGGTGCCATAATCCCATTCAAAATACTGCCAGGCATCATTATGAGACCTGCGCTGAGCGCAGTAACCATCATTACATTTTGCAAAAATAGCGGAAGCATGATCATCGTGGAGAACATTGCCATCATCAACACGAGCATCAGCACCGTAACGAGCGAAAACATCGGATAACGGAATACGCGCAAATCCAGCATCGGTTCCTTCACCTTAAGCATACGCCATACAAAAAGAATCAAGCTGATACCGCCTATAACGAGGCACCATATCACTTTGGTATCAGACCAAGAACCTTCCCCCGCGCTGCTAAACCCATAAACAATGCCTCCAAAGCCGATAGAGGAAAGCAGGATAGAAATTATATCGACCTTCGGTCTAGTCAGTTCACTGACATTCTTCAGATAAATCGCTGCATACACGATGGAGATCAAAGCTAAAGGAATGACCAGATAGAACAGCCATCTCCAATTAAGGGAATCAACAATTAAACCTGACAAAGTCGGTCCAATCGCAGGAGCGGACATCATGACCAAACCGATCATTCCCATCGCGCCGCCCCTCTTCTCAGGAGGGAAAATAATAAGGATTGTATTCATCAATACTGGAATCATCAATCCGGTTCCTAAGGCTTGAACAATGCGTCCGACCAATAACATCTCAAATATTGGTGCAGTCGCACATATTACCGTGCCCAGAAGAAATAAGATCATTGCCCCGAGAAACATTTGACGTGTGGAAAACCACTGTTGCAAAAGTGCCGTTATCGGTACAAGAATACCAACAACAAGCATATAGGCTGTAGCCAGCCATTGAACCGTCGTTTCCGTAATGCCGAAATAGATCATTAGATCCGGAAATGCGATGTTCAACAACGTTTCATTCAGAATGGATACGAATGCGCCGATAATTAGTGCGGCGACAATTGGCCCTTTCTTGATCTTGCTCAAATCTAGGTTTGCTTTAACTTCCATACTAGGCCCGTTCAAAGATACCCCTCCTTCAATGATGTCAAGTAGTGCGGACAATTGTCCAAGTCACTTTAAAAATATACTTAAAAATTAACCACTATGTCAACTTATGTATTAAACTTCCAATCCAAAAATAGAAGTATTCAGGCCAGTATTATGCTTTTGTTGCAAATGGACTTTACGCTGTTGATAGATCTGTCATTATACCGAATGACGGCAAGCCTCATCAGCTCGTAGTATCCTATTGGAATACGAAAATCAACCCACTTACTAAACTAATCCTCTCTGACAAAAATTCAGGATGGCTCGGTGCTCTTAAACCACCTATTGCTGTTTGGGAACGCTAAACGAGATGATTACGAATCCTTAAGCTGAAAAAAGCTGGCATCGATACTTTATCGGTGCCAGCTTTTTCATTTTCAAGTCAGGTGCAATATTTTAATATCATATAATAGTATTGATAAATATATTATACTGAACATAATTACCAATCACTCAATAACTAAATGTTGGAATGGAGTACTTTAAAGTGATAAAGAATCTTTTGTTATTTACACTACGAGTCAAAAATTATGCCAGTATCTGGTGGGCTATTGTGATCATGGTAGCCGTTTCTTTGGTTATCCTCCTTTTTTCACCCCCAATATTTAAATATTTATTAGATAATAAAGAGCAATTAAAGTGGTTTAGCGGTATGGGGTTAAGTAATTTTAGTCTGTTATATGCATCTGTTATTGGTGGACTAATATCTGGAACTTTAACGATGTTAGGTGTGATTTGGCTTTCTCTAAAAGATAGAAAACTTCAAAAAACTCAACTACAGATACAAGACTTGGTAAGACTGACTATACTAAAAAATAATCTTGAAGATTTAAGTTACGGATTAGGAGATACTATACACTATAATGAAATAAAAAAATTCCGTGACATTATACATCAAATATTAGAGGAACAAGATCGGTTACCAATAAGCTTATCATTAGTCCGCTTCTTAATTTACCAATATAATGATCTCTGTAATCTCGTCAGAGCTAATAATGATATAGCATCCTTTAGCACAACTGAATATAAGAAAAGAATAATAGAAACAATTAAAGAATTAGATGAAACCATAAACAAAAATGAAAAAGAATTAGATAAAGAGCTAGGTAAAGAATATATTTATAATGGAAAAGTAAGCTAAATAAGATTGCGACTTTAATAAAGCACACGGGATGCAAATTTATATGTCCAGTTGCATCCCATCATAGGCTACTGTGATACCATTCGGCTCAAAAATTTGCATCAAATCTTCATGCAGTAGATGCGCATTATGAGAGAAATGAGTTACCACGATTTTTCCCTCTGGATTCATAACATGATTCTCCATTAACCAGTCTCGTGTTTTTAGTGTATCCTTGACATTCATATGACCGTTGCATTGTTCGGCATTTCCTGTCGTACATTCTAGAATGGCAAGATCCAGCTTCTTTCCTTTCAACCAGTCCCACGTCTGTTCAGGAAACCAACCACTGTCGTGACCATAAAAAATGGTTTTACCATCCTTCTTAATGAAATACAATAAACAAGTTTCTTTAGGATCATGGTTGGCAAGCAATGGGGTGATCGTAGCTGTTTGCGTTTGTACAGTCTCAAAGGGTTTCAAGTTGTGGAATTGGAAGCGATGTGATTCCGTCGCAAGCAATTGACTGCAGTGCTTAATAGGCAAGTCATGACCATACAGATGGAGTTCTTCCTCTTCAATAAATTGGGCATAACCAAGCGTACGAATCAGTAAATCTTCAGGATACAAATGATCCGAATGTGAATGTGTAAACAATAGATCACGAACTTTATCCATATCTACATTATCACGAATTGAATGATATAAGGTGTCCGCCGGAAAATCAATCTTAAGTACTTCATCAATCAAGACCGAAGTACGTGTACGAATATTTTTCCCGCCAAGTACCTTGGCTTGCTTGCAAGTCTGGCAATGACAGAATAGCGAGGGAATCCCTTCAAATGCAGCCGTTCCATGAAAATGAACCTTCATAAATAATCTCCACCCTTATAGTAAAGAACAACAGGACGTTAGTCCTGTTGTTCTCTTTGAATAGCACTCTCAACTGACTCACTTAATATTTGCATCATCCAAATACTGCAACCATTGCTTTTTATATTCGTCTTGAATCTTATCTAAACCTGCTTGTTTTGCCTTTTCCATAAATATCTTCAATCCACCTTCAACATCACTTACAAGACCAACATTCAGTGGATATAGATATTGTTTTTCAACTTGTTCAACTGCAGCTTTCTCTGCTTGATAAGGTGTCCAGTCTTCGGGGAATCCTTGGAAAATATCTGGCTTCTCCATTTTATCAAATTCGCTGAACATTTCGAGTACACCATCAAAGCTTTTGTCAAATAACATAATCTCCGGATTTCTCCAAGCCCAACCTTGCATTCCTTCCCTTGGGAAGCCATTAGATTGTGAATCGCCTAGCATCTTATAATATTTTCCGTCTTCTAATTCAAAGTTCTTGCCCTCTATGCCATATTGAGTTAACCAATTGTAGCGTTTATCCAACACCAATTTCTCGAAGAAGGCAAGTGCTCTTTCTGGATTTTTACTACTGCGTGGAATGGCAAACCCATTATGAATCGGATGAGCCGGCTGAGCAAATCCCTTGGCATTCGGATAAGGAAAATAGCCAAGCTCCCAATCCGGGTGCGTTGATTTAATTTTGAGTACAGAATCGTTAAAGCGATTCGGGTTTTCACTACCCAGTACTGCTGCAGCTTTGCCACTAGCAAATACATCATGTCCGCTGTCTTTAATATTTAGAGCGTTTTTTGGCCAGTAACCTTTATCTGCCCATCTTTTGTACATTTTCAGGTCTTCTAAATGTTGTGGAGATCCCCAGTATGAAGTTACATCCCTAGGAACATCGTACATAATATTCATGCCGTATGGAACATCATTACTGCTGTTCACTGTTTTTGTCGTAAGCTGACGAATTGCACCAGCATGGTAGCCTTGGTTATCAGCTAGAGGCAACATATCTGGCTCATTCTCACGTATACCATCCAAATATTGCTCTAATGTTTCAATAGATTCCGGTTTCGGCAAGTTATATTTCTTACGCAAATCTTCTCTGTATGCGATACCCTCTGTCACATATTCCTTCCAAGTGTTAGGAACAGTGTAAATCTTCTCATCAATTTTTACTGCTTCCCAATAATCCTTAGGTACAAACTCATTTAATTGGGGAGCTGCTTTTGGCAAAAGGTCTTCTAGTGGGAGAAATGCCCCCTTCTTAGCATAGGCCTGATAGTCCGTCCAGTCTGCTGTAAAGATTAGATCAATCGGTTGTCCCGAGGACAATAGCAGTTTGTATTTCTGCTCCCAATCCGTCCACGTTGTAAAATTAAATTTAACCGTTGCATTTAAATCTTCCAAAGCCATCTTGTTTATTTCTTCTTGAATGATCGGTAAATCCTTTGGTGCATCTCCAAGCATATAGAATTGCAATTCCACTTTCTTCGAAGTATCGATTCCAGCATCATTTTGTTCAGATGGAGCTTTAGTGCTGGTATCTGGATTCATTGATGGTTCGGGCGTACTTCCCCCAGTATTCACATTACTACTGCAGCCGGCAAGCATACTTACAGTTAAAAATAAAGAAGTGCAGATCGTTAGAAGTTTCTTTTTACCTTTTCTCATACTAACCCTCCCATAATTTAAATAATATATGTTAGTCGATTACATACAAATTTCAGCGTATGAACCGATACTAACCTTTTACCGAACCAACGGTCAAACCTTTCACAAAATATCTCTGGATGAATGGATACAGAAATATAATGGGTCCTGTAACAACAATCGCCATTGCCATTTTGGTCGACTCCGTCGGAATTTCTCTCCCTAGGCTTACCCCTGTTCCAGAAGCCATTTGCGAAATAAATAGCATCGTATTAATCGTATTGTATAGGTAATACTGGAGCTGGTATTTGCTCACATCATTAATAAACAATGAAGACAAGAACCAGTCATTCCAATATGATAAAGCCAAAAATAGACCAACTGTAGCAACTCCCGGCATAGCGAGCTTCAGCACAATACTGATATAGATTCTAAAATCATTTGCACCGTCAATTTTAGCGGACTCTATTATTTCATCTGGAATCACAGATTTGATGAAACTTTTCATTAATATAATTAGAAAGGGTGTCATCAGTCCGGGTAAAATTAGAACCGTAAAAGTGTCTACTAGATTGAAATATGCCGTAAGCATTATATACCAAGGCACCAATCCGCCCCCGAATAATGTTGTGAAGTAGATGAAGAACGATATTTTATTGCGATACTTGAAATCTTTTCGCTGTAGTACATAACCTGTCATCGTCATTAAGAACAGACCCGTGATCGTTCCAACCACGGTTACGAAAATGGTAACTCCGTAAGCTTTAAACAGCTGAGTTGGGAATGTAAATACCATCTTGTACCCTTCTAATGAGAACACTTTAGGGAACAAATGAAACCCGTCACGGATAATGGATTCATTAGCTGTTAATGATCCCGATATAATAAGTAGGAAAGGGAAAATACAAATCAGCGATAACAATATAATGATTAGGTAAGCAAAGGCATGAAAAACTCTTGACATGAAGGCATTATCCGCCAATGTGATCACTCCTAGACAATATTAGAATAATGCATAGTCCTCATTGTTTTTCTTGATGATATAATTCACCGTCATGATCAGTATGAATCCAAAGAGAGATTGAAACAGACCCGCTGAAGTAGCCATACCAATATCAAAATTGATTTTGAGAGAGCGATAAACGTACGTATCAATAATGTCTGTAACATTAAAGAGCAACCCATTGTTCCCAACAAGTTGATAGAACAAATCAAATTGTCCTTTCATAATGCTTCCGAGGGCAAACAAGAACAGTATGATGAATGTAGGCTTCAGCATCGGGACTGTAATGTACCAGATTCGCTGAAAAATATTCGCCCCATCTATTTTGGCAGCCTCATAATAATCGTCACTGATCCCCATAATCGTGGCAAGGTAAATAATCATGCCATAACCAATGTTTTTCCAAACATAGAAAATTGTAATCAGAATCGGCCATAGCCATGGTGTATTGTATACGTCGATTGGATTGAATCCTACAGATTTTAGTAGCTGATTGAGAAAACCTGCTTCAAAATTAAACATGTTATACGCTAAAACACTGATCAATACAAACGAAACGAAGTAGGGTAAAAATATAACTGATTGTGTGAATTTTTTGAATAACTTGCCTCGGACTTCACTTAATAGAATTGCTGCCACTATAGACATTACATTGCCTAAAATGATAAATACCACATTGTATCCAACTGTATTGATAGTCAGCCTCCACAGAATTCCAGATTGCGTTAAAAATTTAAAGTTGTCTAAACCCACAAATGGACTTCTAAATAAACCACCTGCAAAATCATAACTTGTGAAGGCGTAATAGACGCCTATCATTGGAAAGTAAGAATTAATTAAGAAAAAAAGCAGTGTCGGGGTTAACATCAAAAACATAATTTTGTTTTTATTTAATTCGTATAAAAATCCTTTCTTCTTAATCAAGTTTGACCACCTCCTGAAATAGAATCATTGTGAATGACTACAACCAAATCATAGAGGAAGCGAGTTCGTTAGGTATACTGCACAATGCCCCAGATTTCTGAAATCTCGGCACTTGTAGAGTGTGAACTTTATATACTTTCGTGAAGCTTTGCTACATTTGACCCTATTTAGGGGTGTTCAAGCACGAATTCAATTGAAAGCGCACAACTGATCAGGTATACTCAAACCATAAATGAAAGGGGTTTCAAACATGTTCAAACAGTGGTCTAGAGAGCATAAAAAGGTTTATATACGAATTTTATTTGGCTCTATCGGGTGTGTACTTATTACACTTTTGATCACTTCAACAATTCTATATATGAACTTTGAAAGCATCGCCCTTAAACAGGTTTATCGTTCTGATTCAAATAATCTGAATCAAATTAAAAGAGAATTATCTAATATGACAGAGACTGTTACCTCACTTTCTTCTCAGATTTACACGGATTCTGCGGTATCCAAATTGTTGTATTATGCGAATTTGAATATTTATGACGCCATTTTTGCACAGCAACAACTTGATAACTATCGCGCATCCTTACCATTCATTGAATCCATTTATGTATATAATGCGAAATCCAATCAGTTCTATATTAGTTCCAATAATGCACGAAACGGGATGCAATCGAAGTCCGACCTTGATGATGATGGAATTCTGGACCTTTTTAATAATTTCAAAAACTATCAACCATTCCAACCGATTCCCAGAACCTATAACATCGGTTCGATTGAGACCATTCCAGTATCAAGCTACACTTACTTATGCTATAGCATCATTGATGATAATAACGAATTAAATGCAGCGGTCGTTGTCAATATCTCGGCATCATGGCTAGGGCTGCGAATAGATCAATCAAAGAAAGAACTAAATGAAGATAATACGTTTATCATTAGTCAGGACGGAATATTATACTCCAGTAATGACATGCTGCCGATGCTAACCGATATATCGGACAAAAATTATATACAAAAAATTATTCAGGATACATCACACTCTACATATTTTGTAGACACAGTAGATGGCGTTAAATCTTTAATAACGTATACTTCACCCGATCCATTAGGCTGGAGATATGTTCGTATTACCCCTTACAGCAATATTAATCAAGAAATAAGTGATATGAGGTATCGAACACTCTATATCTGTTTGGGGATTCTTCTCTTAGGATTGTTGATTTCGTTAACTCTATCCCATGGTGTATATCGTCCGATCGACAAAGTAATACGCAAGTTCAAAACCCTGGAAACTGAAAGACGTAATCATCAGCATATTCTCAAACAGGATTTCCTTAGAAATACGATTTTAGGTAGAGAAACTAATAATGCTGAGATCTTGCAACAAAAATTGCATTACTTCAATTCTGGGCTCATGGTTAATAGTAAATCATTAATTGTATTGGTCCGGATTGATCAGTTCTCATCCGTTCTCGAGAAATACAAAGATGATATTAAATTAATCAAATACGGCATAATGAACGTTTGTACGGAAATTGCCTCACCGATCTTTCAAATCGAAGCCATTGATATGGGGGATGATAGTCTTTTACTTATTCTCAATTTCCATGATCCGCTTTATAACATGGAACGGGAATCGCTAATTGAAATGGCAGAGCTTATGCATATATCCATCACCAAACATTTGAAATTATCCATCTCTTTTACATTTAGTCCTGTGAAGGAATCAATCGAGCAATGCATTTTAGTTTACAAGCAAGTACTTGAGGCTTCTTACCATCGATTATTCAAAGGACACGGCAGCATCCTTTTCTCAGTTGACATTATGAACTTAAAATCCAAAGAATATATGTTTCCCGTTCACAAAGAAAAACAGTTTGTTGAATCCTTGATGTCAGGAAATGTGGATAAGGCCCGCAGCATTTATATCGATATCGTAGGAGAAATATCAGAATATTCTTTTACCGTTGTTCAGCTTGTCATATCGCATTTAGCACTGACCGTTAATACCGTATTACGAGCATTAAAAAAGAACAATGCGATTTTAACATTACCCGAATTCGATACAACGTTCTTATTACCAAATCATGTTGAAACCATGGAAGAAATCAACACTCCGTATTTCAAGATATTTGAGGCAATCAGTGAAAAGCTCGAAGAGAAACGAAGTACAAAGCAAGAGGATCTCATTAGAAAAGTACATCAAATTATTGAGCGAGATTATAGCAACTCCAACCTGTGCTTAAATTCAATTGCAGACGAGTTCTCGATGTCTCCCATTTATTTCAGTCGGTTATATAAACAACTAACCACAAAAGCATTATCTGATATTATTAGCGAAATACGATTGAATAAAGCCAAAGAGCTGCTTAGGAATTCTGAATACACCATTGTTGATATCGCTGAAAAAACAGGTTTTACTAATAGTTCGTATTTTTATCGTTTATTTAAGAGTAGTACTGGTATAACCCCAAGTGATTATAGGAAAACAAAATAAAACAGGACCGTCCTTATAAGGACGGTCCCGTTTCGTATGCGGAACATATTAACCTAGAGTTTGAGTAACTCAAGTTATTCATATAACTATATTGTAGATCTACATTTCCAGCTCCAACAAAGCCACACACTCCACATGCACGGTATGCGGGAACAGATCGACAGGTTGCACGGTTTTAAGCGTGTAGCCGAATGGCAGCAATTCAGTTATGTCCGTTGCGAATGTGTCAGGATTGCATGATACATAGACGATCCGTTTTGGTTTGGAGCGACCAATGCGGCGCATCACTTTCCCTCCAGCTCCGCTGCGTGGCGGGTCTATCAACAGAATATCTGCGAATCCGAAATGATCATGCATCTCATCTAGTCCCCTGCGTGCATCACGGGCAAGGAATGTCGTGTTATGCAAATCATTATCGATGGCATTCCGTTTTGCGGATTCAATCGATGTCTCGACAATCTCGATTCCTGCCAATTCCTTCACAAGTGCCGCGAACGGTAATGAGAACGTGCCTACACCACAAAACAGGTCGATCATTTTCTCGTCTTCCTTTGGCTTCCCCATTTTGAGTGCAAGGTCCACAAGCTTTTTGGCCTGTAAAGGGTTCGTCTGGAAGAATGTATCGAACCAAAGACGATAGCGATAGCCTGCCATTTCATCATAAATGAAATCACGCCCCGCTAACAGATGCGTATCCTCGGATTGTGTGCGATCCGCCCAGTCTGTGTTCACAAGCCAAAGAAGGCTTTTCACATTCGGGAACTTCTTCGTGATCCGCTCGACAAGATTTCGGGCTGCAGACGCTAATTCACCGTCAGGCGATTCCGTAGCAAACAATGCCAACATTATTTCGCCGGTCGCAAACGATTCCCGTATCATCAAATGACGAAGAAGCCCAGCATGTGCATCTTTGTCATAGCCTTTAAGGCCGAACTCTTTTACCCATTCGCCGACTTCCAACATGCCATCGACCATATTCCTACCTGCAATCAGACACGTTTCCAGTGGAATGATCTTACGAAAATTCCCTTGTTCATGCATGCCAATATCCCCTTCAGGGGAAAACGTGAACTCCATCTTATTACGGTAATGCCAAGGGTCGTCCATTCCGATCGTATCCAGTACCAATTCAGAATCTAATCCTTCACGTTTCAATGCGTTCTTCACATGCTTAGTCTTATGCTTCAATTGACCTTCATACGTCCAGTGTTGCCATACACAACCTCCGCAAAGCTCAAAATGAGGACAAGGCGCATCCGTCCGTTCGTGGCTCGCAGCTAGAATCTCTTCAGGCATTGCTTTTATTCGTTTCTTATCGGGATCATCGACGACGATCTGCACTGACTCCCCTATGAGTGTCTGCGGAATCGTCAGCCTCAGCTTTCTAGGGTTGGAACCTCTATCACTCTCACGCCAAATCACAGCTTGTCCATTGCCTTTATAATCTAAATGGTCAATTTCCGCGACGAGCGTTTGTTCTTTTATATTAGTCAAGGAATGATTCCCCTTTCAACAGTCCATTCATGTATTGAAGTATGATTCTCACAAGCCTTTGTACCTCTTCAAAACGGACATACCTTATCATTATAAGGAATATGGGTCTGGATGAACATGCACTTCATACAAATTCCACACATCAAATTGATGTGTGATCGGTGAGACACCACAAATGTTTCTGTCATTCACACAATTGATTCTGTGCATCAAACGCCAAAAAATGATACTATGTATGATGGGTAAAGGACTTTGCTATAGCTTATATCGTTTTTATAGGTTAAGCCCATGCTTCCGATGCGACTTTTCAGTTGCGAGATGCATAGTCAAGATGTATAACTGAAAAGTTTTAGGAGGAAATAATATGAGTAACGAACAAAATTTTTGGCTTGATTTACCAAAGCCATTTTTCATACTAGCACCAATGGAAGATGTCACAGATGTTGTATTTCGTCACGTCGTTAGTACAGCTGCAAAACCCGATGTATTTTTCACAGAATTCACAAGTACAGATAGTTATTGTAACCCTGCAGGAAGAGCCAGTACTCGTGGTCGGTTAACGTTCACAGAAGATGAGCAACCGATCGTCGCTCATATTTGGGGCAATAAACCTGCATTTTTTGAACAGATGAGTATGGATATGAAAAAACTAGGTTTTCGTGGTATCGATATAAACATGGGATGCCCCGTACAAAACGTCGCATCCAATGGAAAGGGTTCTGGATTAATACAACATCCTGAAGTTGCAGCCGAAATTATTCAAGCAGCAAAAGCAGGTGGATTGCCGGTTAGTGTTAAAACAAGATTGGGCTACTTTGAAGTTGACGAGTGGCGCGATTGGTTAGGACATATATTGAAACAAGATATTGCGAATCTTTCCATTCACCTTCGTACAAAAAAAGAAATGAGTAAAGTAGATGCACACTGGGAACTAATCCCTGAAATAAAAAAATTGCGTGATGAAATTGCACCCAATACGTTGTTAACCATTAATGGAGATATTCCTGACCGCGCAACAGGATTAAAATTAGTAGAACAATACGGCGTTGATGGAGTCATGATTGGCCGGGGCATTTTCACCAATCCATTTGCTTTTGAAAAAGAACCTAAAGAACATAGCCCGAAGGAGTTTCTCCATTTACTTCTTTTACAACTGGATCTCCACGATAAATATTCAAAAGAAAACGAACCACGTCCATTTAAACCACTTCTTCGCTTTTTCAAAATCTATGTTCGTGGATTTAGAGGCGCAAGCGAACTAAGAAGCCAATTAATGGATACCACGTCAACAGATGAAGTACGTCGTTTAGTAAAAACTGTTTTAGATCAAGAATTAGATTGAACCTTCCCCACATGTGCATGATTAAAAAGAGTTGCTGTGAAAACAAGTCTTTTTAAGAAATTATAGTTTTATTCTAAATGGAACTCCAGTTCCGATAACTTGATTATAAAAACGATGAGAGACCTCCCAAAAGTTCAATGAACTATTGAAAGGTCTCTCATTTTTGTACTATGAGGTCGAGCAGTGTTTCCTTTTAAGGGAACACTTGATGCTACAAGCTTTTCAGCTTATTACATCATGCCGCCCATGAGACAAATACGTTTTCATGTGTTTTTTGAATCTTTTCTTGTGCGTACAATCGTATTTTCTTCAGAAATCAGTCCTATATATCCAAGTGAATACGATGGGTGCGTAGAGTTCGTGGGCAAGTTGTGGGCATGGAATTATTCAGGTGTATGTTTCGTATGCGGGAACATATACGTTTTATCCATTTACCGATTAATAATTCATGCTTTTTGACAGGGCTACACAATAGCCTGCTTGGTCGGGACTTTGCCTCCAATCTCTTCAGACTCTACTACTCTACTTCTAATGAAAAACCAAGACTAATATTTAGCATACGCAAGATCATGAGCAACGACTCATATCTCGTAGCCTTAGCATTTGGTTCAAACAAACCATCGGATGTACCTTTTATGATACCCATATCGGATAACGTATTGATCTCAGCCTCTGCCCAGTTACCTGAAACATCCTTGAATTTAACTTTTTTTACTACGTCGTATTCATTACTTTTGAAAGCATAACCACGATCTCAGCTCTGGATATGCTCTGATTCGGTTTGAAGTTGCTAACTCGATTGTTTTAGCAGGTGAGGAATCTTTAGGTATATCCTTGAAAGTTAGTTCGGGAGCAGCGTTTGCTTTTTCTACTAAAGTTTTAATTACATCGATATTTACCATTTCCTTATATAACGGTTTAGGCGTTGGTGCAGGGATTACAGGCGAATTTTCGTTATTCTCGCCGTATTTTTAATGCACGTGTCAGTACATCTCCTTCGGAAAAATGAAATAGTGTATATGGTTTTACAGTAAGTAATGAATAAGTTTTTACCATGAGAAATCGCCAGGCCCCCGGTTCAATTGCCGGGGGCCTGGTTTTACTGATCGATTGCAGCTTTATTTACTTGCAAACTCTAGCGCTCTAAGCAAAACGACCACCGACTCGGCTCTTGTTGCCGTTTGATTCGGTGCGAACTTGTTGCCGCCGACGCCTTGAACGAGCCCGTTCTCAACAGCCGCTTCAACTGCCGCTCTAGCCCATGCCGGGATCTCGGCATCATCCGCAAATACAGTTGTTGCCTTGGAGTTGTCGGCGAAACCAAGCGCATTCACGATCATCGTCACCATCTCGACACGGCTGATCTTCGCGTTCGGTCTGAAGCTGCCATCGGAGTAGCCTTTCACGATTCCAGCTTGCACAGCTTGAGCGATGCCTTGTTTCGCCCACGCGCCGATGCCTGCCTTATCGTTAAACTCCAGCGCAGCTCCGTTTCCTTGCAAGTTCAGCATGCGAGCCAGCATGACTGCAAACTCGGCGCGGGTAACCTCGCTCTTCGGCTTGAAGGTGCCGTCAGCATAACCGCTAATAATGCCCTTAGCCGCTGCAAGTTTAATGCTTGCTTCCGCCCAGTGGCCTAGAATGTCGCTAAATTCGACTTCAACGTTCTCTTCAGGCTTAGTTTTCTCATCTTCTATTACCGGAGCACTTACATTTACAACGGAAGTTGCAGTCATATTTCCATCTGTGGTTGTTACTGTGATTATTGCTGTACCGCTGCCTTTTGCTATAACTCTACCTGTACTATCAACAATTGCAACATTTTCGTTGCTGGATTTCCATGTCACCTGCATAAAGTCAGCATTACTTGGCCTAATCGTTGCTGTCAGCTGAGTTTCATCGCCAATATTCAGTTCCAATGTCTGCTTATCAAGACTTACACCTGTAACATGTATAACAGGTATCACTTGACGTTCTGGTATTTTTGCGGCAGTAAATCTTGCTACAGCACTTTTTAAGTTTACAATTGCACTATCGATGTCTTCCTGGATCTGTGCATCCACTTTGGCTATTAATGCAGCTGTTATTGCAGCTTCCAAGGCATCTTTTGCACTTTGCGGATACTGCCCGGGATTTGTACCGATTCCTGCCATGTCTCTTAAATCTGCAGCTATTTTTATTTGATTATCCAATTCAGTTGTATCAATTGCCTCTGATGGTATGCTTACAGTTACAACAGCGGTTGCAGTTTTATTTCCATCCTCAGTTGTCACTGTGATAACAGCTATACCCTCGGCAATTGCTATAACCTTACCGGTGTTATCAATTGCTGCAATTCCATCATCGCTTGATGTCCATGTTACATTCTTATTAGCTGCTCCTGATGGAGTGATAATTGCTTCGAATTGGAATGTGTCGCCAACGTTTAATTGAAGCGTTTCTTTATTAAGGCTCACTTCCTCGACTTTTACATTCGGATCCAGTATTTGTGCCGCCTTAAAGCTTTCTACTGCGACTTTCAAGCCTTCCACTGCACTATCAATCTCTTCCTGGATCTGTGCATCCACTTTGGCAGTTAATGCAGCTGTTATTGCAGTTTCCAAGGCATCTTTTGCCTCTTGTGGATACTGCCCAGCTTCTGTACCAACCTCAGCATTATTTATTAATTCCACAGCAGCTACTATTTCACTGTCTAATTCAGTTGTATCAATTGTCTCTGATGGTAGGCTTACAGTTACAACAGCGGTTGCAGTTTTATTTCCATCCTCAGTTGTTACTGTGATAACAGCTTCACCCTCTGCTAGTGCTGTAACCTTACCGGTCTCATCAACTGTTGCAATGTCATCATCGCTTGATGTCCATGTAACATTCTTATTAGCTGCTCCTGATGGAGTGATAGTCGCCTCTAATTGGAAAACATCGCCAACGTTTAATGCAAGCGTTGCTTCATTAAGGCTCACTTCCTCGACTTTGACATTCGGATCCAGTACTTGTGCAGCCTTAAAGCTTTCTACTGCGGCTTTCAAGTCTGCTACTGCACGATCAATCTCTTCTTGAGTCTGTGCATCCGCTTTTGCAGTTAATGCAGCTGTGATTGCAGCTTCCAATGCTTCTATTGCCTCTTGTGGATACTGCCCAGCTTCTGTACCAACCTCAGCATTAGCCAGTAGTTCCTCAGCTGTTTCTATTTCGCTTTCCAATGCAGATGTATCAATTAGTTGTAATTGAGTGCTTGGATTTGACGGAAGACTTTCATCGCTAAGCCTGTTTAATGCAGTCACAACATAATTACTTGTTGGTTTTCCTGTATTATCAGTATAGCTTTGCAGACCTGTCTCACTCTTACGAACTTTAGCAATCAATTTAACAGGATTGTCAATGTTTACAGCCTCATTATCTTCAAAACGATAAACTGCATAATATGCTGTATTTTCATCATTATCCTGCCAACTAATTGTATTGCTTCCGTCTTCAAATGTTGCACTTATTAATACCGGAGCTTCAGGTATAATTCCACCCTTCCACGGCATTGCCGGCATAAGGGCTTTGTTAGCCCATAAGTCATTCTTTATAAGTGATGCAGCAGAAATAGCGTTAGGATCATTAACTTTAAATGAGTTATACGTAAAAATCATAGTACCGTCTATATTGGAGTTTGCAGCATTAAACTTAAGCTGGCGTACAATTTCCTGATCCCCAACACCCAGGGTATTCCAATATTTATCACTAGTTGCTTCAACAGGATTTAGCCAATACAAACCCACACCAATATATAGCTGTGTCTTTACATCAGGGTTGTTTTTAAGCAAGTCTGACCACCATGATGAAACAACTCCATACCCTGCAGCTGAATTTGCAAATGTCCAGTACACCTGTGGGGTTATATAGTCGATTATTTCTTCTAAAACCCACTTCTTAGTATCTGCATAAGCACGGTCATAGTTTGGTATTCCTGCCGAAGTTGCAGAACCATCCGGATGTCCGTCTTTAATGTTGCCCCATACACCTGCCGGGCTAATCCCAAATTTAACCCACGGCTTTACTGCGTTTATTCTATTATGCAGATTTTTAACCAGTGTATATGTGTTATTTCTGCGCCAATCCTCAATCTTCGGAAACTCAGTTTTGTCGGCATAGGTATCATATGTGCTTT
The DNA here is from genome assembly GCF_056269295.1 of Paenibacillus sp. J31P13. Taxonomy (NCBI): domain Bacteria; kingdom Bacillati; phylum Bacillota; class Bacilli; order Caryophanales; family Paenibacillaceae; genus Paenibacillus; species Paenibacillus sp. J31P13. Next base: position 123,770 of record NZ_JBWDNR010000009.1, on the reverse strand, counting down.
TATCACTATACCCGGTATCAAAACCGCCATTGCTGCCAACATAGAAATAATCGTCAAAGTGTATTCCGTCTATATCATAATTCTCAACTATTTCCATAACCGAGTCTTCAACATATTTCGCAGCTTCTGGAATTCCTGGGTCAAGGACAAAGCGGCTTGTGCCAACTTTTATCCATTCCGGATGCTTGGCATAGATACTATCAGGCACCTTGCTCAACATATCTCCTACTGCATTTAAGTCCGATAAAGGCTTTCCTGATTCGTCCTTATACATTGCCGGCGGCATGGAAACGCGGTATGGGTTAGCCCACGCATGTAGTTCAAGATTTCTCTTGTGTGCTTCTTCAATTGCAAACTCCAGCGGGTCAAATCCCGGATCACCATCCTGTTTTCCTGTCAGCCAGTATGACCATGGTGCAAGCTCTGATTTATAAAATGCATCTGATGTCGGCCTTACCTGGAACATAACTGCATTGGCACCTGTTTCTGCAAGATCATCAAGAATTTTTATAAGGTCTCTTTTTTGCACCGTCATACGAGCTTCTGTGTCTTCAATCTTCCATGAGTCTGTTGATGGCCAGTCAATATTAACAACAGTGCTTATCCAGGCAGCACGCATCTCACGTTTGTTTACCGGTGTTTCCTCTGGAACATTATACTTATCCCATGGAGCTGCTATTCGTGCTGCAAGATATGTTGCTACTTCTGTATTTAATGCGACTACAGCAGCATCAATAGCATCCTGCTCAGCATGAATATCACCTAAAACTACTTGTGCTACTGCAATTGCGGTTGTAACAGCTGTTCTTGCATTTTGTGGATACTGTCCGCCAAGTGTCCCTATTACTGTTGAATTAACCTTAGCTTGTGCATCTGCTATAGCCTCATTCAGTTCAGTTTTATCAACATTTAATGGAACCATTGTCTCCTCAAAAGCCTTAATTGCAGCATTTAGATTGTTTAATGTAAGATCAATATCTGTCTGGATTTTTGCATCATCTTTAGCAGTTGTTGCAGCCGTTATTGCCGATAACAAATCATCAATTGATTTTTGTGGATATTGTCCAGGTTCTGTTCCTGCAACTGCTCCATCATGCAGAGCTTTAGCTTTTACTATCGCAGCATCTAAATCAATTGTCACTAAAGGTGAAACCACCATTCCGTCAAAATCAGCAACAGCTTGTGCTAATGCAGTTTTTGCCGCTTCAACATCTCCTTGTGTTGCACCTGCATTGTTATATACTGTGTTTGCTGCATCTATTGCAGCTTGCAGTGCTGCCTTGGCTCCGCTTTTATATTGTCCCGGCAGTGCTCCTTCAACTGCAATATCATGCTTTGCCTTTGCAGCATCTATCGCAGCTTGTAAACCCTCAATATCAATTAGCGGAATTTGTGAAGCGTTAAAGGTATTAACTGCAGCATTTAATATTTCTGCTGCACTATCAATATCTGACTGTACTGTGCTGCTTACCAAAGATTGTGCAGCAATGAGAGTATCATTCAAATTAGCTGTGGAGCCTATAGGGTACTGACCTCCCTGTGTCCCTTCCACTGCACCAAGAAGCAGGGATTTTGCAGTTGCAATAGCTCCTATCAGTGCTGTTTTGTTTAATGTTGCAGCCGGAGTAACATTATATATTGCAGTAAGGTCGTCAATGTAGATCGTACTGTTTACTCTGCCAGTAGCAGAGGTTTCAACTAATCCAGGCATAATGTTTAGTAAAAGGCCAGTTGATACATTAAAATTTGCTGTTGATAGATCATAGGTTACAAAATTCCAGCCTGATTTCATCACTGAATTGGCTGGCAAGAAAATGGCAGTAGTGGGTGAAGTACCGTCTGCCTTTCTTATTTCTGCACGTAAGCTGAAAATCGTCTCATCATTACCATAAAGCCAAAAACCAATTTTGTTTGGTGTATTATCCCCGGTAAATATCAATTTTGGGTTAGGGTAGGAGGCACCTTTTACATAAGCACTGGCTGTCCCAGTAGTTCCCGCAAAATTATAATCAATCTTAAATGATCTATTTCCGTTTTTCAAATAATTGGGATCATTGTTATATGAAATAGTGGGTTTAGTGTTTCCTCCATCATTAACCCAGTCAACCATGCTCTTTCCGCTGCCATGGTCTTCATAGTCCTCTATTATCTGATGTCGCTCGCTTACAATCTGTGCAGCAATATATGCATCAACTGCTGAATTAAGCAAATCGGTAGCACTATAAATATCTGCCATAACGGTAGCCGGATTGTTCATAACACTAGCTGCAGCATCAATAGCAGCATTAAGCCCCATGCGCTCTGATAAAGGATATTGCCCGTTGCCTGTACCGGCAGTTGTGATGTCATAAAGGCTTTGCGCAGCTGCAATTGCCCCACTTATTTCTGCTGTATCCTTTGTTTCACTTCCATAAACAGCCACAAGATCATCTATATAAATTGTGCTGTCCACCTTATCATTGGACGATGTGGCAACAATACCGGGCATAAGTGTTATAGTAAGGCCCGTAGTTTGATAGGAGGGAGCCACAGTGTACTCCAGGTACTTCCATCCAGTAAAATTCAGCGTATTAGAAATGTTTTGATTTGTATTAGTGGAACCAGTAGTAATTCCTGAACGGAATTCTGCCCTTAGAGAATAAGTTTGAACATTATTTCCATATACCCAGAAACCTATCTTTTGCGGTACTTCCCCGGGTTTAAACACAATGCCCGTACCTTGGTTCGGACGAATGTATGCGCTTGCAGTACCTGCAACTTTGGATAACTTATAGTCAACCTTCAAAGAACTATTTCCACTATGCTTTATAGCGGTATCATAGGACAAAGTTGGTGGTGAGCTGCTGACACTGTCGCCTGTCCACTTCATCATGCTTTGGGCAGCACCACCGTTAACAACCCCATTTTCAAAGTCTTCCAGCACTATAACTGCAGCAACTTCAACTGTAGCTGTAACATTAGTGGTTGTACCGTCTATTGTCCCTGTAACAGTAAATCTGTGTGTTGTTAAGCAGTTAACAGCCGGATCCACACTTGGCCAGGTTATTAAAAGAGTGTCCTTTGTACCATCATCATAGGTTGCATTTATAGTATTTGGAAGATTTGGCGCTACGCCGATACCTGTCTTAACATATACCGGATCAATGCTTACTATGTCTACAGCCCTTTCAACAGTTACCGCAGCTTCTACCTTCATTGCGGCACCTTCAACTGTTCCCTTTACGGTAAAGGCATTAATACTAGCGTAGTTTGCTGCCGGAATATCATCCCAGACTACTGCTACACTTGAGCTTGTACCGTCAGAGTACGTGGCATTAACGCTAGGGGGGAGTATTGGAGGTATTCCCACCCGAGTATTAATAGCTATGGGTTCATATAAGTTAACTGCCGGATATACGATATAATTGCCTTCTGCTTTTAGATTTGTTCCATTAACTATTCCCTGTATACCTTTCACACTTGGATTTTTGTATTCATTGAAAGGTGCAGCATTTTTATAATCTTCAGGATCCGGAGTTTCCCATATAACAGGAAGTGACGAAACTGTATTATCTGTATATATTACATCTACAGTATCTGGAAATACCGGAGCAGTATTTTGTTCTGTTCGTACAATTACAGGATTAATATATTTTATAGCCGGTGCAACAACTGAAACATGTGCTGTTGCAGTCATTTCTGTTAGTGTTCCGTTAGTATTAATAACTGTTCCGGTTACATCAAAGCTTTTTCCAGCAGCGGAATAAAGATTAGAGTCAGTGATCTCGTCCCACTTGACCATCATATTAGCCGGAGAACCTGATGTCATGTTAACCTTTACGGATACAGGAAGAACCGGGGCTGTGCCGACTGCAGTAGTAATGTCTGCATCGATTGCACTAACCGGTGTCGGTGCATTTGGCGAGCTCTCGTTATGAAGGCTGTCAAGTGCAGTGACAACATACTGTACCTTGCTTGGATCAGATACAGCTGTATCGGTATAACTTGTTATATCTTTACCGTCACTATCAACAGTCTTACCAACAACTGCAATTATTTTTGTTGGATCTGATGTATATAGATTTTCATCCTGTGCAAATCTATAAATCACATAATATGCGGTGCTACCTGTTTCATCATTAGATGTCCATGTAACTTGTGTAACACCACCTACAGCCTCGGCAGTAACGTTTGTGGGCATCGCTGGAGCAACGCTGCTCTTCCAGGTTGATTTTGGAGCTATAGCCTTATTCGCCCAGGCGGTTCTTACTCCCTCTTCTACAGCTTCCTTTTTATAAATTCTTGCATCTGGAACAATATTGCTGGCCTGGTATAGGAATGAACCATCGATCCCGCGGCCTGTGACTTCACTTATGTAATTTGTATTGAGCTGTATCTCCCTGATAATCTCATCTTTGGCGTAGGGATCCAAAAATCCTGTTTCAGTTGGATTAGTTGTATCATTTACCCTATACAATCCCATACCCATATAAAGCTTTGTATTGGGATTTGTAAGGTGATCCGCCCACCAAGAAGCTATTACACCGTAGGGAGCCACATCACGGCCAAAGGGCCAATAAACCTGTGGGGTCAAGTAGTCAATCAGCCCCTCGTTCCCCCATCTTAATGTATCTGCAAAGCTCCTATCATAGTTTGGTCCACCACCTGCAGTTGGAGAACCGTTAACATGCCCGTCTTTAATATTGGCCCACATACCAGCAGGGCTGATTCCAAACTGTACCCAAGGTTTTGCTGAACGAATTTTTTGGGAAAGATCGCTGATAAGAGTGTACGTATTATTTCTTCGCCAATCGCCTATGTCTGTAAAACCGCCCTTATACTTTTCAAATGTGGCTTTGTCATCATAATCATAGGCTTTACCCTCATGGTAGAAATAGTCATCGAAATGAACGCCGTCAATATCATACTTATTAACAACTTCCATAACGCTATCCACTATCCATGCTTGTGCTTCAGGTATACCTGGATCTACTACATACACACCATCATAGGCTTTTTTAATCCAATCAAAATGAGTGTTAAAAATACTCTTTGGCAGTGCCTTGAGTTGAGCAACCATGGCATCATTTATCGCAGTTGCAGCACGATATGGATTAAACCATGCGTGCAGCTCTATTCCACGCTTGTGCGCTTCATCTATTGCATATTCAAGCGGGTCAAAGCCTGGATCACCGCCTGGTGTCCCTGTCATAACTATAGACCAGGGAACTAGATCAGATTTATAAAGCGCATCGGAAGATGAGCGAACCTGAAACATAACTGCATTCAGATTGCTAGCAACTGCCGCATCCAAGATATTACTTAGTTCTTTCTTTTGCTTTTCCACCCTCGCTGTAGTATCAGAAATAGCTAACGATGCTGAGGATGGCCAATCTGAATTGTATACGCTTACAATCCAAGTTGCACGCATATCTTCCTTCTTAGAAACATCCGAGTTTAAGTACTGTTGATAAGGTGTCCATGCATCTGAATCTGGAGGAGTAACCCCCGCCGCTGAAACGTGAATAGCAGGTAACATGGATGTTAGCATTAATACTATAAGCATCCTGCTGCATATTGCTTTAAAACGCACAGATAAACGATTCATTTTCACTGCCCCTTTTATTAATTTTGGTATTTCGCTCCAAGCCACTGAACAGATTCGCCTTATTTCTTTTCCCCATCCCTCCCTATAAAGTAATTTTTTCTCCTGTTTTCTCTCTGTTTCTCAAGATTTCAACTTAGCTTAAAATCGCACAGTAGTTCTAAGTGAATATTATACAAATTAGAATATTCTGTCAATAAATTCCGTACATATATTTTATTATGAAATTTTATTTCGAAATAAAATCGTAAGGCGACTCTCTCTGCACTACAAAACACTGCATCTGTAGCTGCAATGTTCCTAACAACTGAGGCAGTAGTTGCTGACAAACCAGAAAAAGAAAAACCTGCTATACCTGACATGGGCGGCATGATGTAGGACTGACAAGGCTCTCGAGCTTTGTAGAGGCTTATAGCTTCTCCTATGAGTGTCCTTGTATCTATGTTCTCACTTTTCACTTTGTGAAGTAGTGTGATTCACAATTAATTCGCATAACGACTACCACTTCTCATGATTTCAAAAATCTTTGAGAGGTGGTAGTTTTTTTGTTGCTAAAATTTGTTTATGAGGAGTTTATTACTGACAGGGGATTCAAAAATACAACAGAGGTTAATATAAAGAACTATAATCAACTTCTGCAACCGCTTATTGATTATTGTGTGTCTAGAGGGGTATTGAACGTAGAGCATGTTACAATGTCTCATATTAAGGATTATCTGTTGATATGCCAAGAAAATGGGAATAAACCGAACACGATTAACACGAAAATCATGCGCTTAAGAGCGTTCTACAACTTCCTAGTGGAAGAGAAGATTTCATTCAAAGTGATAAGAAAGCCTATGAGCTGTATCAAAAGTATGAGGCTGATTCTACGTTTATATGTGGTAAACAAAGTCATTTTCAAAAATTTGTTAATGAAGAAAAAGTTAAATATATCACTCACATCTCGACTTTTCAGACACAGTTTCTGATAGCTACTTCTGCTCTTGATGTTGGAGTTAATATAATTGACCTTAACATAAAACATATCATTATTGATATGCTAGACAATTCAAGATAAACATGATAATTGTTGATGCAAAATTAAAGAGGCTTCTCTCGAGTTCGAATTTGAACTCTTGAGAAGCCTCTTCGTATATTAATGTGGTCAATCAGCGTTTCCCCTCAGGGAAATCCTTGATGCATAAGGCTCAAAAGCCTACATCATGCCGCCCATTCCACCCATACCGCCCATATCAGGCATTGCAGGAGCATTTTTCTCAGGCTTGTCAGCAACAACTGCTTCAGTTGTCAAGAACATAGCCGCTACGGAAGCTGCGTTTTGAAGAGCAGAACGTGTTACTTTAGCAGGGTCAACGATACCTGACAAGGCTTTCAGGGCAAATATATCACTGTTATTGATAACAAATTTAGAGCAATGACCACTTCTTGCAATCATGCTTACAATTACATTGTAAAGTGGTGGTTGTAAAATGTAAAGCTACACAAAATAAGTCAAGTTCGTCCCCCAAAATCTTTAGTTGGTTTCTTTATATCTCTCAACTAAAAACACAATATTAGAAGCACATAGATTCAGAGTATATCGAACAATAGAATCATCTACCTCTAATACAACTTCCCCCTGTCCATGTCCACCATTCTTATTTCTCAACACATGAGCACTATTCTCAAGCGCTTGTTTTAAACCTTGAATATGAGTCTGCATATATGATGGAATTAGTCCATTAACAAAAAGATGCCTTATTAAGGTATTCGCTGTATCTCTCTGCCCATCATAACTATATCCATTCTTTGAGCAAATTGTTTTCATCGTACTTTCAAACGCTTTTCCTGCGTTTACAACAGCGTCCTTATAATCGCCTTGTTTATAGTGTTCATGCGCTTTAAGAAACTCATCTGAAACAGAAAGAAACTCCTGCTCTTGTAATAGTTGAATGGAGGTCTTTACCACCTCATTATGAATAAATTGATTATCAATTCTAATAAGTCGATTTTCTAATATTTCATACCCCAAAGAATTTTCTTTTAACTTCCTGTTAATTCTATTGATTGCTCTTTGCCATTCTTCTTTAACACTATAGACGCTATCAGAATAAGCGTGATGGTAAAACACTAATAAATCCATTACATCAAGTGCTGATTTATTATCGGTGCTCAATAGAAAAGACATTATATGATTCACACGATTATCAACGCTATGGTTATAACTTACAGTTGCCATAAGATTTAATAGTCCCAATTCAATTTGTATTTCTGTTACCATACGTTCCCAAAAACGACTACTATCAGTATAGTACCCTTGTTTAAATTCATTTACTACCTCACTGATTAGCATGGCAAATTGTGTTCTGAAACTTTGTGGAATCTCATCATATTCATATACGTCTTCTCTTAACTCTGTAGTGTTTCTTCTTGAAAACAGTTCAAAAACCATCTATGAATCCTCCAGTTACTAGTTACTAATATTAGTATAAACTGAACAAAAGGTTTTATCATACAAATAACACTGAATATGTAGTTCTACTCAGTCTGAGACTTGACCTCATTCCATGGTACTAGATCATATTTTTTATCCCATCCAAAATAAAGTTGATTGACATATTCCCCTTCGTATTTCACTATAAAAAGTATACTTAGTTCAAGATAATGTATGCCTAACCTTAAAACATAGAAGCTAAAATCACTTTGTAATGAATCGAATTTTTTCTTTTTTTTAGGATGAACTATGTTATTTCTATAATCGGTAAGTAAATGTGCAGATTCTCTATAATTAAGTCTTCTAGCATCTTTTAGATACGGAAAATCATTTGGAACTGAACTATCCTCACGAAATTGCTTGAAAAATAAACGAAAAACATCCGATGCTCTCATGTCTTTGTATTCTTGTTCTTTAAGAATCCTCTTGTCTTCAACTAGATATGACCAAGCTAACGTTTCTAATGCCACTTGGCTTGAAACTATTTTGTGTTCAATTATCCCATCAGATTGACTCTCAAGATACCAACTTAAAGAATGCATCAAGACATTTGCCCAATATTCATCCTGCAGTTTATTGTATATTCGTGGGAGTATATGCAAAAGGGTTTTCCCATCATTGGTAGGGAACCATGTCTTTCTATTTTTCCAGTTATCAATTTTTGGTGTTTGATACTTCCTCCAAACTACATCATTATTTTTATAGCCCTCAAATAGAACAATTCCCACATGCCTTCCCGCAGCAAATGATAACGTCCAGTACAATGCTTTTTCCAATGCCGAAATATCATTAGTTTCAAATAACTGTCCATCATTTCTTTTAATCTGACATAGATGTGTTACAACATAGCCACCAGTATCTTTGAGTTTTTCTTTAATCTTTTTTTCACTATAATCTGGTCTTTTATCAATAATAATATCCCACTCATTAATTCTTATATTAATTCTGTTCCGAACACCACCCGTTTTGTATTTCACAATTTCTCCGTATGTATTTAGAAAGTTAACAATTCCACATTTTATATATGAGACTTTTGTTGAAGGTTGCTCCTTTATATTCGCTATTTCACCTGTAATAATTATACTGTCAGCCTTACTCGAAAATTTGTTTATATACACTTCACTCTCAAGATAGTTAGGAATTACTAGTTTAATCTTATTTTTCTCAACATTGTCAAATAGATTTAGAAATATCTCATCACGCATATTAGAAGATTCACCAAAAAACCTAATTTTTGGACTAGGAAGCCATTCCATTAATATTTCACCGTTAAAATCAAATTTTTCTTCATCATTCACTGTTAAGGAGATTCCTCCTTGATATATAGGAAAAGCCTCATTTATATCAAATTCAAGGTAATCGGCTTCTAATGCTGGATCATAATCAAAACTTAACAATAAACCCAACTCCTTAGTAAGTAATAAAAAAATCAATCAATTAATTATTACAGCTTTCATTATATAATCATTCTGTTACCAACACTATAATACCATATGTTGGTATTCCTTTCGTATCGCTATCAATTCACTTAGTCGAAGACTATAACTACTCAATACATTTTCGCCAATGAAAATGACTGGGTGGATGGCATTTTTGCCCCTCCCCCTGATCCTAAGTAACAAAAAAGCCACCTTCACAGGTGACTAATCTTTAAATATACGATCTACAGCTTTCTGCTTATCTTCTTCGGATGGTCTACTGTAACGTAAAATCATATCAGCACTTGAATGACCGCTAAGGCTCTGTATCACGCTTATGTCTTCTCCTGCTCTCACAAGCCCTGTAATGAAACTGTCTCGTGTCTGATGGACATTATGTCCGTTCTTCTCCATAAGATGTTGAACGCTTCTGATACTAATACGCTCTTGTCTGTTACTTAGGAATAAAGCAGAATGACTATCTGTTCGTTCTTCAAGATACTTTTCTATAGCCCTTCTTGCTTCCACATTAAGTGGCAGTGTACGCTCCTTATTGCCTTTACCCAACCTAACAACTAATGAGCCTTTACGGTAACGCTTCAGTAATCAATGTTGTATTCTTTTATTAGCCTGCCGATTTCAAAAATAATTGCAATTTCTACATTCCTTACTTCGCATACAATACTTTCATCTTGTATTGAATAATAATTTACCCCATCAGTTTTTATTAATTCAAATAACGGTTTCATGTCATAAACATCCTCTGTGGTAATTTTTCCAGTACCTTGTAAAATACCAGTCATAATTGAATGATTTCCACCTGAAACCCACCCCATACCGATAGGTAACCATAGCATTACTTGATGATTAGTATCTTGTCTCCAACCACCATTTAATCTGCCTTCGCCAATACGAGTGATATTCTGTAAAGTTCGTGATTTCTTCCATGGCCAAGGGAAAATTAAATTTTTAGATAAATCAAGTTCATATTTCTCATTCTCTACTTTTATTAATAAATCAAACAAGTTTTTATTAAACTTTCCCCTGAACTCAGCATTAGTAACAAATAAATTTAATGGATTGGCATCAACTCCACCTAAATCTTCATCACTATAAATAATATTAACTATAGTATCTGCTTGCAACTTTTTACCAAATATTTTGAGCAGATCATATATAGGATGTTGTTCCTCCTTTACCTTTGTATTTCTCTCAAATTGCTTATATTCATTTATTATCTCCTTTGCGAAAAAAATACTTCGTTCAAACAATTCTTTGTTTAAGTTATGTTTATCTTCAACCATTCAAACCACTCCTTCAAACTAGTTTTTTATAAAACGTTCTATGTATTTCATCTTTAAGACATATCAACTTCTCTTCATACTAAATTATTCTTTATATCTATACACCGATATAATGTTATAAGTATTTCTCAAATCTACAATTTTAGTTATAATGACCTATAAGTATCCTAGCATATTCCAAATGAATATTGGTCGGAATTTACCTAGAAGACGAAAAAAAACTATTTTGTTGATGTAACATAGCCCCCCTAATACGTTGTACCTAACTCTGTTCTTATAAGTTAGTAAATAAATTAAAAGAAATAGGTGTAGTATGACTGAGAAAATCATTAAATATTACAAAGAAAAAGTCATTACTTATGCATTAGTGTACAAACATATTAAAGTTTGGTACTACTTATTCATGTCGTTTTTTACATTATGCGGACTTTCACTTCTATTATTACTTTGTTTAAGTCCAATAATTTTCATTGCTCCTTCGAACAAACAAATCATTTATGCTTTGTCTCTACCAGTGCTGATTCTAGGCATCTTTACGATTATTTCTGCCTTCATATTGCTCAAGAAAGCGAAGAATGTATTATTACAAAAACATGGAATCATCGTTAATAAATCATTCTTAAACTCAAGTGAATATAAAGACAAACAACACAACCTCCTTACTAGTTTCTTAAAGCTGCATAACATATACGAAGAAGATAAAATAAAACTAATTATTGAGGTTCTTAATAAAGAAATTCAACGAAAAAAACTACCTTCATTTATTGCACCTGGTATATTCATCTCACTTTCTGTACCTGTATGGAATCAATATTTAATCTTTTCATTTAAGACAATCAAGACTGATACTGAAGCTTTTACAACTTTTATCATTATGTCACTATTGGCAGCAATGGTTGTTTTACTAGTCAGTTTTATAAAATGGTTTTCTTCAGACTTACTCGACTCATTATTTATAAATCAAATCAATATAAGAGAAGGTCTAATCGAAAAACTTGAAGACGTTCAAATTCAAATACCAATCAATGAATGAGATAAAACATACTATAGCCCCAAGTAGTTCAACGAGGATAAGAATATGGAGGGTTCAGAGCAAGAATAGTATTTATGTTGAACCAATATAGAACTGTCTCATTGAATGTCTCCGAATTTTTCATTCATTAGAACTAATTAAACTAATCCACGCAACCCAATTGGAAGCAACAGTACATTCAAAACACTTTTGGTGCATTAATCTTTATCATATCGTTTTCAATTTAAATGGTCGCAGACTGTAACTGTCTCATCCATTTCTAACAATAATATGATGGTGTGGATGGAAATATCGCCCCCTGACCCTAAAACAAAAGAGCTACCTTTAATAGGTGGCTCTTCCCTAAATATATTAATAAGCAATTATTCATCAAATCCTGTTACCAAATATGCCTTTGGTAACGGTATTACTTTCCTAATTAGAAATGAAATAATTGACTTAAACCCGCTCCTATACTACAAAATACAGACCACTATCTTGACTAGATTGTGGTCTGTTTCTTGAATATAATTTTTCGGCTTGCTACTATTAATGTTCTAGTCGAAGGGTAGTATCCTACTCTTTAAATCAATTCTCGACTAACCTAACCGCTTTGCCTACCTATTATCTTTCTGTATGCCTTAGAATCTAAAACCGAAGAATCTATTTTCATCAGCATTTCTGTCTAATTTTGCAACAACTTGCTTGTCTCTAACAAATTGAATTACATCCTTATCTAATAACTCATCAATATTTATTGTCACAAAATATTGCCCAACTTGTTTGTCCTTCAAAACAAAATCAATATATCTTAATAGTCTCGGTTTTACAGCAACATCTGGTTTCGAATATGAACCATCATGAATCAAAAAATTAATACTCCTGTGCGCCTCAATCCGATAAAGGAACCACGTTAAATCAAACATATTTATTTTCATGTATTGTCTTCCATGAGATTTCTCATCAGGAATTGAACAGTTTATTTTATTTCTTCCAGTAGCAACATTGCTTCTACCTGAGTTTTCATATTCAAAAAACAGAACTCCAGTTTGGTTATAAGTTTCATTCATTAATTGACTGAAACTGTCTTGAATATGATTAAGATGCTCACTATACGATAAAAATTCATCGTTCCTTATCGAAGTAATTCTCAACTTTTCCGTTTCTAGTAAATTTATCTTATCATTAATGCTGTTTCTTTGATTATATTCAGAAATTCTTATGTTTATCTCAGCTAATTCTAATTGTTTCTTCTCCAAATCGTTCATAATCGAGGTAATATCCTCAATAATATTATCATTTTTCAAAAGTTCTCCAGTCGATTTCAAATCATTTTCAAGAGTTACTTTTTCTTCATTTAATTCTTTTAACTTTAATTTTATTTTATCAATTTTATCTTTGAAATATTTACCTCTATTTTCCACCATAAATTCATAGAAAGATTCAATTTCTTCATAGTTTTTGCTGATGTTTTCGGGAAAATATCCTATGAGTTGATTATAAAAGGGGGCTACATCCTTTAATTCCTTTATATCCTTTGTTTTCACTGTTAAGTTTTCCACGTTTTTTTCATATTGTTTCATGATATGTTCGGATTCGAAAATATCTTTTTGTACAACATTCAATCTAGACTTTGTCTTTGAATATTTTAATGAACTCTTATTATATTGACCTGTAATATCAAATGATTCAATTGACCTTCTAATTAAGCTAATCTCATTATTCAATTCATCTTCTTTTAGCATTAGTAAGTTAATATTCGTACCACTTTCAATGAACTTTATTTGCTGTTTATGTTTTTCAATATCTTTCTTTATTTCATTTATTTCAAATTCAGAGTTATAGGGCAGAGTAAATAAATATGATAAGTAGGCGTGGTTTTTAGTAGCATCACGACCAAGTAACGTAATATCGTTATATCCCTTTTTTTCATCTCTTATAATATATTCTCTTAAAGCAGAAAAAGAAAACTCACAATCTTCACCCGAAAATACGCAATCATGAATAAGTTGCTTATACTCTTTGTCGGTATGAGTATTCCATTCATTAATATCAAAAGAGATATTATTACTGTTAAGACTATATCCCTTCTTTGGCGTATTGAATAATCTGGCAAAAAAGAATGAATTTTCTTTAACCTTTGCCTTAAGCACTATCATAATGTTTTCTTCGATTAAGGTTTTATTCAACTCATAATCTTTACTGATTGTTTTACCTAACAGCATTTCAATGCATTCAACCATTGTAGTTTTACCTACACCGTTCGTCTCATCATCTTCATTGCCTTTTTCTCCCAATATAATATTAAGACCAATTGTATTAAAACAATACTTCTTCATTACAGTTAAATTCTTAAGACTGTATACTATTAATTCATTTAGAATCATAATTGGTTCCTCTTTATCATGTTTTGGTTTATTTGAATTAAATTAAATGAAAACAGTAATGTAAGAGATAGATATAGGACTCTTTCCATATTTATGTTAAGCAGTAAATCTCTATCATTCGCATAGGATAAAAACAACTCATCAATGTGATACTCTTTGTCCAATAATTGAAATAGAGTTTTAGATGTAAATAATATATTTTCTTCGACAATTTGATGTTTTGATACTAGGAAGTAATCATACTCTGATATTGAAGTATTCTCCATTGCTAACTGCTTCCTTTCTAACAAAGCAGATTCAAAATCAATCACATTAAATAATGAGTGAATAAATTCGTTCTGCTGTAATTTAATAAGAATTGATGATTTAGGGTTTGTTTTTGCGTAAGTATTCCTACTAGTCATCATCTTCATTCTATTGAACCTCAACCTTACTTTTCTTCTCGTTATATATCCCGCAATCATATATAACCCATGCTACAAGTATTTTTATGTACCTTTTTGTTTTATTCCGAGTATATGGGAACTTCATTTTTGGCGTGTTATTAAATAATAATTCAACAACATGAGTGAATATCTCATCACCATTCGAGAAATTATTGTGAGTTCCCATATAAGTATCAATGATTATTTCTGAAACAATTTCTTTTTTTTCCGACTCAATATATGAAGTAGAGTTCATAATTTCATCAATTGCTGAAAAGTAGAGCGCATAATCTAAAAACATTTTTTCAAAAGTCTCACTACAATTCATACTCTCGAATTTTTCTTCTATTTCCTTTTGTTTTGTCTTGTACTTTGATATATTTCCTTTCTTCTCAGGGTGCTTATGCAAATCAATAATAAATTCTTTAAATTCATCTTCATCAAATTCATCTTCAAGATCACTTTCTTCGCTCGTTAGTAGCAGTTCATCTCCCTTATTTAGAAATCTTTCAAGCGTATAGGATAACAAGCCTGTACGAGCCTGCCTTCCCACTCCATTATTAATAGCCCAATAATAGTTATCACGATTCCAAGTGTGGTATTGAACTTCAACCTTTCCAGTAACTGTGCATATTTTCGATGTTACAAAGCCTCCATTAGCATATTCATCAATCAAGCCTGCTCCGCTCACAATACTAAGTACTGGTACATCACCATTAGCTTCTATATGATAACCAGGTTGATGAACATGACCAGAAAGATAAATATCTATTGAATAGTCTTCAAAATTAGTCTGTAATGCCTTCTTATCAGAAAGTGCCATACAATCTAAGGTGTGATGACCAATAGCAATATTCACCTTTTTCGTGTCTTTCTCTAGTTTATCAAGGCATGCAAGGAGTTTTTGCTTGGCGACCAGTAAGCTGCCTTCTTCCTTAGATGTATAAGCAACTAGGCAAGTGTTTATGTGAATTATGTTATAATTTTCGGTGCTTTTTATAAAATGAATTTCTTCCTTTGGATAATCTTCGCCTTTAAATTTTTTATAGAAGTTAAAAAAGTTATTAAAGCTTTTAAATAAAATTTTCTTTGAAGTTGTATTACTTAAAGAACCATCAAGTTCGTCAGAGGGAGAATTACCTTGATTTTTAATGCCATGGATTATCAATCCCCGTGTATCATCTCTGCTCAAATCGTGATTACCTGGGATTATATAAACTTCATTTCTAGATATACCCATTGAATGGATAACAGCATCTAGGAATGAGATTGTATCCTCTTTTAACTTTGACCCTTTATGTGATAAATCTCCTGTAATTATTAAAAAATCATAGTTAATATCATTGGATAAATTAGATAAGTATTTTAGTAGTTCATTTCTCATTTTCAGTGATTCATAATTCTTAAAATGATGATGCAAATCAGAAATATGAACAAAATTCATCTCCATAAGCCCCCTCTTTTCTCTAATAAATATAATTCTATTCAATACCATTATGTAAAACCCAATAAAGGAAACTTACTTATTTTCAGTAATTCACTGCTAATGTAACCCACTTTACTACCTTTCTATTTCCAATTTCTTTCTCAATATGTATCTCCGTATTGAATTAGTCAATTTTATAATTCTAGCTATTTAAATAGATTTAACGAGAATACTTTTCTTGATGTAAAATATAGATCAATAGAACTATACCTTTAGAAATATCAAGTAGAATTATATCATACAATTTGTTTTAATTGGATGAAATTTCTTTTCAATTAGCCGTAATAGTAATAAAAAAGAGAGCCACAAAGACTGTCCCTCAACTTGTAGTTATTTAATTTTCTAACACCACAACAGCATTCATTCCATTCACATTGGCTGCAAATCACATGTTCCTGGTGGATACGATTTACCGCTTAAACTCCTCTAGCTTATATTAATTAGTTAAGTTTCATCAGCACCATTATTACCATTTGTCGAATTTAGCGAATCGCTTTCATTTCTCATGGTCGCCAACTGTAACTGTCTCATCCATTTTAATCATTAAAAAGACAGTGTGGATGGAATTATTGCCCCTACTCCTATCAAAAAAATAGCTACCATAAGACTGGTAGCCATTCTTATTAATTCAATATTCTCATCAAAGGTCTTCAATTAACCACTTTTTCTTTTCTCTTACTGATAGCTCTATATAGTGTTGCTCTCTTAACCCCAGTCAACTCCTCAATCTCCTTCACTGTATGTGCCTCTGCATCATACAACTTCAGTGCTTGCTCAATCTTCTTCTTATCACTAACAGGTCTACCTCCGACACGTCCCCTTGCTCTAGCAGCCTTCAATCCAGCCTGTGTACGCTCTATAATGATGTTGCGTTCAAACTCCGCAAATACTGCCAACATTCCGAACAATGCCTTCCCTGCTGCTGTAGAAGTATCTATGTTATCAGACAAACTAACAAAATGAGCGCCTTTTGCCTTAATCTCATCCAACACCTGTATAAGCTTTAACGTTGATCTAGCGAGCCTATCGAGCTTATAAACAACGAACATATCACCCTTACGCAATAATTTTATTGCTTCTCTAAGAACCTCTCTATCATCTTTGGCTCCACTTGCTTTCTCTGTATATATATTCTCATCTTCTGCTCCGTATTTTTCCAATGCGTCAATCTGCAAATCAAGTGTCTGGTCAGCTGTCGAGACCCTTGCGTACCCAATAATCATTCTCTCATCTCCCACATTCCCTTGTCTGTACGATAATCGTATCATTAAACGGTATTTAATGATACATAGTTTTTGAGATGAGTTGTGAGACACTTACTGCGTTGTATAGATGAATAAACGATAGATTTCAGTGTCTCAACATAATGACTCATATACGAAGGTTTTTGGAACAGTTAAATCACTCTAACAAAAATGAAATTATAATCATTGAATATTCGGTGAGGTGGAGCTATTGGGGTAATGTACCAGAGTCATTAAGTGAAAAATAGAGCCATCATGTTAATGATGACTCTATTTCGACCAATTGAACTAACGTTTCCTGTTAGTGGAATTGGGTTTAATATTAAATTATATAGATTGGTGGCTTTTCTGTTATTCATGATTCGAGTTAATACCCAACTCTTTTAATTTCTGTTCGTGTATATATACTGTGAAACCGAAGAGATCACCATATTCTGAATGTTCATCTATTTTTTCATCCACAAAGTTTTTTAAAATATCTATAGTTTTCCTCTGTGTTTCAGAAATGGTGCCACTTAATCTATTATTCAGTTCTTCCATGACCTCTTCTCGTATACTTTGATTTTTATCGAGTGATAAAGCATATTGGTACATAAAGCCGTTTATCATTGGATACATAATGGCAGATGCATTTGCCAGAATTATTTCATCTTTCATCTCCAATAGTTGTTCTTCTTTTTTTTGTAGTTCATTTTCAAGTTTCCCTCTTTTTGTCTGCAACGAAGTTAAATCATGTTCTATACTCGATTTTTCTTGAAGTAAAGATTCATTAGTACTCATTAAGTCTTTATTTTGTACCGCTAGTTCTTCAACTTGTTCTTTTAATTTCTTTTCATCTACTAGAGGCTTCACAGTTTGAATATATGATAAGATACCATAACACAATCCAATTATAGTCAATAAACCACAAATTACACTAAAGTGAGTAGCACCGTTTCGATACCATTCTCTCTCGATAAGCTTCTTTCGTTCCTTTTCAGACTTTTTCCAATTCCATAGTTTACCCATTTCGCATCACCACGTAAGATTATAAACCAATTCAACCTAAATATCATTTAAAACTTTTATCAACTAAAGTTAGATGGATCAAATCCCTCAGTCTCTACGTATGGAATTAATCCCTACGTTTCACCATTTTGCCCGTTAGTTTAGTGACCACTCGCAATATTGTTTTTAGATTAAATCTTAATTGGCTCTACATATTAATCGTGGCTCTAATAATTCACAAGATAGTTCTAACTAATTAACTAGTTGGCTCTGCCCCACAGAAATCATATTCCATCGCTCAAATGAAGGTTTAACCTTTTATGTTAATAGCTTTGTTCACTTCATGGGCAAGAAGCAAGTTTCAATCAAACCCACGAAATCAAAAAGACTTCCCACTATTTCACTATACCATCGCATACATAATAATAACCGCTGAGCAGATGACATTTAACCATATCTCTATTTTTGAGCCATCAAACCTCTGCCACAATTCTTAAGAATCCTCTCTGGATGGCTACCCTATTCTTATCAATCCAGAATCCAATATGTCACTTGTATCTATAAGAGCGAAGCGAAGTCAAATTTGCCGTGAGGGGGTATGGGGGTGGTGCGGCAGGTATTTTTGTTCATTTGGTACTGTGAGCGTAGCGATTCAGAATCAAATGAACAAAATAGTTGGTTCTAGCACCCCCATTATTGTGAAGCGAAGCGGAACAATATAATAATATATAATATTCCCTTTACGTACTTCCCCTGCGCTTCGCTACGGTGTTGCTCCCGCAGACTTTGCTTCGCAAAGCCCTTGTGGCAACGAAAAAGCTTCGCTGTTTCCGTTGCATATTCGTTCACTTACACTCACTTTGAATCTTTCTGTTTTTAGGCTCAAACTACGGTATAACTTTTTCAAATACCGTTTCATAAATCCCTTTATATTACTAGTATTTTTGACCAAGTCATCATCGTATCTATATAATAAATAGAAATGATTACTTGATTGATTGTTTATTTTCCTAGATTAAAATATAAACTTTCCGTTATTCATCAGGCAGGTCGATGGGATCAGTCAGCTTCTCAATGTACTTATTATGGACATTTATGATGCCTAGACCAGTATCCGTAGGAAGTAAGGCTTTAACTCTTGCGTCAGTCAAGATTCTGTTGAAGTTCGTTGTTATGCCTATAGCTTGAAATACACCCTTCTTTTGATACTCTCCCTTTGACAATCTAAATACGTAATCTACAAATCTGTCAATGTTATCGCCTCTCTTTTCTCCCTTATTCTCCTGCTGAAAGTCCATCTCGATGGTTTTAGCATTGTCAGTACCCTTGATTTGGCTTAACACCATTGACACAATCTGTTCGTCGCCATTGACGATATAGAACTCGCCCTGTGGCATTTCATTTCGTTGGATACGTTTGATACTCTGATAAATTTCAGAAGCTATATAACCTATCTGAACAGCTTTAAATTCATCGTTTTTGAATCTGCCACGTACAATATCAGTTGACCTCTTCCCCAAATCATCTTGCTTGTACATCATGTATTGGACTAAATACTGCTCATATGGAATGTTCGGTGTTCCGATAATCCAACATTGGGTGAACTTGGAGTATTCATTTTTGCCAATCAAATTACCAAACCAATTGATAGCAAAATCTTCGCCATAGTATTCGTTACCAACGCCTATTTTCAATATTTCAGCTTTGTATAGCTGTTCCAATATGGCTTTGTAATTGTCCTTGTGGCAAATGATTAGCGTCTTGTCATCAGACTTGTGGTTAGCTTTAATCTTCTCGCATATTTCAGGATAGAATTTGCTTTGATTATGTCGTAAGTGGCTTTTACTTGAATTGAAGTTGATAATTGTGAAATTTGAGTTGCTGTGGTCAACAATTCTCTCCTGACCGATGAGTTTAAAGTTGCCAAGATTATAAATCCCATCGATTCCTGCACTTGCATCAAGGATGATGTTATTTTTTAGTCCCCACAACTTGTGTTTGCGATTGTATGTGGAGATGTTCCCACCATTGTAAACACATTTGGTATTGTACCATTGCTCAAGCCCTGCCATAAAATGCTTTAACGTGTTTCTGGTCTTCTTGTCTTTCTCATTTTCAATGTTTACTTCCATGACTTTCTGGAAATTATCAAGTGTTGCAGGGTGAATCTTTGGTTCACAACGCACTACTTTGTTCTTGTTCTTCTCGACTTCCTGTTTTTGAAGTTCTTTGAGAAGTTTTTGGCAGACTTTATCGTATTCTGGCTGAATACTTGTATGAAGTAGAGAACGAATTTCATCATATGTAGTTTTGGAAAATGTATAGATAGGGAAATTAATTTTTTCGTCATTGATAAGCACTTCTCTATTTTCCATAAATGCTTGTCTAACTTCATCATCAAGGCATAAGTTGATATACCGCTGATGGCTGATAATGAGGACACGAATATCTTTTAGCTTATCCAGATTGAATTGCCAATCAGACCAATTATCATACGTTATCCCTAACACATTATTACGGAGTGCGTTATTGTGACTTTCTAAGTGCTTTACGCTTTGCTCAATGTCTGATTTAAAGCGTCGTACAATTAAGAAGGATAATGGGTTATCCCAATCGTCAAGGTTTGAATCAATAATTTTTAGTGTTTGCAAACTCTTACCCAAGCCTGCTTCCAAGCTGAATACATTAAAAGACGTTTCACCTGTTTTTAATGCTGTGATGGATTCCTTTAATTCCTCAATTTTGCTTAGATATTGGTTGCCATAGACCTTTGCATAAATATCTCCGTTAAAATCGTCCTCTTGCGTTCCCAGTTCGTCATCTTCAAAAAAAATATTATCCAAATTCAAATTAAACCCACTCCTGTATGCCTTATTATCCGTTTACATATCAAATAATTATAATTAATTAAATATACCTATGTTACATTGCTTTCTAAAAAGAGGAATGGGCTACCATGCCCAATATAAAAGCCTCAGAGGACTCACAAGACTCATTATAGACTAAAATATCATTTACAATATTTAGGTGAATTTGCTATTAACCTTTGCTACACAAGGAGTTTCAGCGTTTAAATACATTTGTAAGTGTATCCCCATTTCGGGGTAAATATCACGTTTCGGAGAGGTATCCTTTCCTCATTTCAGACAGAATAATCGCCAATACTTATGTAGTGTCAGTAACATCATAGCCATCTGACGACAGTTGGATATTACCCAACCTCTTGCTCTCAATGCCGTTCAAAAGCCACTACAACGTCCCTAATTAGCAATGGAAGTAAAATGTGAATTTTAACGACATATTGTGATTTATACTACTACAACTTTAGATAGCACTTTTGAATCTCCAAGGGTAAACGTCAACTAGCCATACCTTGTCAATCAGGTTGAGGATTACTTGACGCTTACGGTTCTACAATCAGATAGGCTCCTTTAGTTTCGATCCAACTAATGTATAGGCTTATTTGTCACCGAGACTTCATACATGGCGCTATGCGCTCATCTGTTTCCTCGGGTGACTAATTCCCCTTTTCAAAAGTACAACCCTTAAGACTCAATACAGCGCAGTATGGCATGCTCATCAATCCACTGACTACACTATTCAGGCTTAAATAGCTCAAAGGGTATGTCTCTGATAATAAACGGCTTGATAATTTCCTTTCCACCTATATAAGTATATGGAATTGGTTCTATGCCATAGATTCCCGCTTCGCAAAGATCAATATTGCACTCGTCCTCTTTGATATGATGAATTACTGAATCAGCATTAAACAAGATCGTAATGTCAGATTCATATTGGGAGATTGTTGCATTATGGAGCGGAAAATCTAAGTCACCAACTTTTGGTATATTAAACTGCTCTTTCTGCTTGTTCAGATAGTTATCACGTTCGTTGAAAAGCTTAATTCCAACCAGATTGTCACTCTCATCGTAAAGGAGATTACAGACCACATCAGATATTGATTTGCCTTCTTTTTTATGGTTCTCTGGAGATTTCAGATAGATATACATCATTGTATTTGCTTCAATAGTTATTTGCATTAGTATGCCTCCTAAAGTTCAAATGGATATAATAAATAAATTCATTTATAAGAACTATCTGTTTCTCTAGCATATATTTATATAGACTAAATATTTTCTATTCTTCCCTATTCAACCCATGAGTTTTGTTCATCATTATAGTCACTGAACAACCTTTCCACTTCTTTTTTTTCGTAGTAATAACTTTCTTTAAGAAGTCTTCCTATCCTTTGATCTGATTCACTTCTGTTATCCCTATGACTATAGAAACAGTACGATTTCCATATTTTATTTAAGTCTTCTTGAGCCTTTCGATATTTTAACGATGCCTCAAAAGCTTCTGAGAACCTATAAGGGAGTTTTTCTGCCCCTACTATTTCTTTTCCCAATAACGTATCTCCAGTCGTAAAATCCGTTATGAGAAGTATATACTTCGGTTTGAGTTTCTTAAAATTTTTTATTATTGCGATATATTGAGTTTGGAATCGTGATTCATCTCTGACAATCTCGATAAACTCATCTACTACTAACCTATCTCCTGTGAAATAAAACTTCTTAGCATTATTAACCCACTTTTTCATTGCTTTAAGATCACCATCATGATAAATTTTAACAGCAACTACTGAACCATCTTCAATGAGTTCTGTTTTATTTGGGTATCTTTTAAAAACAAAAGAGTAGTTATGAAAATACTCAGGGCACGAAGCGAAAATTTCCATCTTAATGATAAAGTATTTCGCATCCATAGGGTCACTTGAAAAAAAGCCCATAAACATCACTCCTAAATTGGATTAAAATAATCTCAAAAAAGGTATTGCAATTACTTATCAGCTCTGGTATTCTAAATATGTACCAATATGTGAATATATAATAATCAAAATCGTTTAATGAGGATATTATACTCTATTTCCATAGATTTGTAAAATAAGAAAAAGAGAGCATATTCTGCTCTCTTTTTCTTATTTTTCATACCTCAAAGGGCATAGCAGTATTGGGTTGCTATATAATATTCCACAAAAGCTGAATCCCCCGTTCATTTATCAGAACAAATATACTCTCGGCAGATGTTTCTCCTTTATAGTAACCTAACTACCATCCAATTAGATTTTCAATCCACCTTAATTTCTGATTCTGCATCGCTAACGCATCGTTAAATATCCTGACCCTATTGGGACTTAGACTGTTTAATGTGTACATGCTTAAAAGAGTGCTACCACTTCGGAAATATCAGAAGTCGAACTATCACTATCTTGTTTAAAAAATAAGACGTATTAGATAATAGATTAGTCGATAATAAGAAAGAAGCGTCTTTAAATCAATCACCTCTTCTTTCTTATCATCATTAAATATCTAAATTGTTTAACGGATTGTACTTATCATTTTGCTCCCTTAGCTCGTTCCCCCACATAGCAACATATCTCATCGTAACTGCAATGTTTTGATGCCTCATTAGCTTTTGAATTGCAAAGGCACTCATGCCAGACATAGCAAGTCGATGACAAAATGTATGTCGAAAAGTGTGTGGTGATACTCTTATATTAGTAAAATTCATCTTCTCTCCTAAATACTGAAATACCTGCATCAGTGAGAACTCAGTTATCTGATTATAATCCCTCTTCGTAAAGACATATTCATTAATCTTCCCCCAATGTTGTTTGCAAAAGGTTTGATATGCACGAAGCTCTTTCGTTAGTTTTTCTGTCATTGGTAACGTCTCTTTGCGTCTCGTCTTGCCAAAGACAGATATTGATTGATTATCGAAATCAATGTCAGACCATTTTAAATTTATAATTTCCCCTCGTCTAATACCAGTCCCTAGAATCACAACAATAAGCATGTAGTCACGATAGGCACAATAACTCTTCTCTCTGCGTTTAATCCTCCGATAGAAACTCAACATTTGAATAATTTGCTCATCACTGAAAACTTCAATCTTCACATCCTCTTTCAATAATTTAACTTTCTTAGCAGGACTATTCTTGATTACCTCGCACTCCACCATATAGTTGAAGAAGGCTCTCATCCTCATTAACTTTGTGTTTACTGTCCCAGCTTTATTCCCTTTGTCCTGACAATGGATCAAATAGCTCTTCACATGACTTTGCGTAATGTCCTCTACATTGACTACTTCATGTTCCACACAGTAATTAATAAACTCACCAAGCAACGTTTGATAATTTCTGATGTTCACTTTTGTCGTATTCTTAAACCTACGGTCATCTAGAAAATCTTGAAATGCAAACTTTAACAACACAAAAAACCACTCCCTAATAGAATTATTAGGAAGTGGTCATTGCTTTATTTATTATTTTTAACAGTGACTACTTCACAAACTGAGATCAATATTACCTCAATTTAAGGAGCTACATGGTCTGATGGTTTAGAGCAGAAAGGCTGAAAAGCCTTATCCAGTCTACCCTACATCATGCCGCCCATTCCGCCCATGCCGCCCATATCTGGCATGCCAGCGCCTGCGCCCTTCGGCTCAGGCTTGTCAGCGATTACTGCTTCAGTAGTCAAGAACATAGCTGCAACGGATGCTGCGTTTTGTAGAGCTGAACGAGTTACTTTAGCAGGGTCAACGATACCCGCTTCGAACATGTTCACCCATGTGCCAGTAGCAGCGTTGTAGCCGATACCGATTTTTTCGTTTTTCAGACGCTCAACGATAACCGAACCTTCTTGACCAGCGTTCGCAGCGATTGTGCGAAGCGGCTCTTCAAGGGAACGAAGAACGATGTTAATGCCTGTTTGCTCGTCGCCGTCTGCTTTAACAGCTGCAACTGCATTGTATACGTTAATTAGAGCTGTACCACCACCGGATACGATACCTTCTTCAACCGCTGCACGAGTGGAGTTGAGGGCATCTTCGATGCGTAGTTTGCGCTCTTTCAATTCTGTTTCAGTAGCTGCGCCGACTTTAATGACAGCAACGCCGCCTGACAATTTAGCAAGACGCTCTTGAAGCTTCTCACGGTCAAAGTCGGAAGTTGTTTCTTCCAGTTGAGCACGGATTTGATTCACGCGAGCAACGATGTCAGCGGAGTTGCCGCTGCCGTCAACGATGATTGTTGTTTCTTTTGTGATACGAACTTGACGAGCAGAACCAAGGGAATCAACATCAGTTGATTTAAGCTCAAGGCCTAGCTCCTCTGTAATAACTTGGCCGCCCGTTAGAGCAGCGATATCTTGAAGCATTGCTTTACGACGGTCGCCGAAGCCTGGAGCTTTAACCGCTACGCAAGTGAATGTTCCACGAAGTTTGTTCACTACTAGTGTAGCTTGAGCTTCGCCTTCAACATCCTCAGCAATGATTAGAAGCTGTTTGCCGGATTGTACGACTTTCTCAAGAACCGGAAGGATCTCTTGAATGCTCGTAATTTTTTTGTCCGTGATAAGGATGTAAGGGTTGTCGAGAACCGCTTCCATTTTGTCCGTATCCGTGATCATGTAAGGAGAAACGTATCCACGGTCGAATTGCATACCTTCAACCACTTCAAGCTCAGTTACAAAGCCTTTCGACTCTTCAACTGTGATAACGCCGTCGTTTCCTACTTTTTCCATAGCTTCAGCAATCAGTTGGCCAACTTCATCATCAGCAGATGAGATCGAAGCAACTTGTGCGATCGATTGTTTGCCTTCGATTGGTTTCGAAATAGCTTTAAGCTCTTCAACAGCAGCTTTAACAGCTTTCTCGATACCTTTGCGGATAACCATAGGGTTAGCGCCTGCTGTTACGTTTTTCAAGCCTTCGCGAATCATCGCTTGAGCAAGAACAGTAGCGGTAGTTGTACCGTCACCAGCAACGTCATTTGTTTTTGTTGCTACTTCTTTAACAAGCTGAGCGCCCATGTTTTCAAAAGCGTCCTCAAGCTCGATTTCTTTTGCAATGGATACACCGTCATTTGTGATAAGCGGGCTTCCAAATTTTTTCTCCAATACTACGTTACGGCCTTTTGGACCAAGTGTTACTTTAACTGCATTTGCAAGAGCATCAACACCGCGCAGCATTGCGCGACGAGCGTCTTCACTAAATTTAATTTCTTTAGCCATTATTCAGTAACCTCCCAAAAATAATGTAAGTACATTTGCCATGCACTGTCTTGCCTTCTATGTGTCCCTAAAAGGGCTGCTTATCCAAAAATCGCGTGAATGTCGCTTTCTTTCATAATCAAATACTCTTTACCTTCGTATTTAATTTCAGTACCTGCATATTTGGAGAAAAGAACGCGGTCGCCTTCTTTAACTTCCAAAGCAACACGAACGCCATCTTTCAGCGTACCGCTGCCAACTGCTACCACTTTACCTTCTTGCGGCTTTTCTTTCGCTGAATCCGGCAATACGATACCGCTAGCGGTTGTTTCTTCTTTCGCGATTGCTTCGATCAATACGCGTTCACCCAAAGGTTTGATCATTGAAAATAGCCTCCTTCAAAAATTGTCGCTTATTTTTTCCATTAGCACTCGTAACCTTTAAGTGCTAACAACTATTTTTATCATACTCATTTTCGTTGTGGATTTCAAGTGCTTGGCATGAATTTGCCGTTTTTTTACACGATACCTAGCGGGACGACGATCATCCCCGTCTGCTCATCTCTCCTGATCGCTACATTCACACCGTAAATCTCTTTCATAGCTTCCTCCGTAATGACTTCTCCCGGTGTACCGCTCATCACAATCTCTCCGTCTTTCATAACCATAATCGTGTCGCTATAGCGAACCGCTTGATTAACATCATGCAGCACCATAATAATAGTCAAGCCAAACTCTTCATTTAAGTTTCTTATTAAATCAAGTACTTCTATTTGATAGTACATATCCAAGTAAGTCGTCGGCTCATCCAAAAATAGGAATGGTGTTTTCTGCGCGAGCGCCATAGCAATCCACGCCCGTTGACGCTGACCACCTGATAACTGGTCAAGCCGTGACTTGCGCTTCTCGATTAGCTTCGTACTCATTAATGCCCACTCTATGGCTGAATCATCCTCTGAAGCCCTTTGTCCCTGTGACCACATACTGCGATGAGGAATCCGTCCGTAGCTCGTCAGCTTCTCCACCGTCATATCAATCGGGGCATCATTTTGCTGGTGTACGACCGCTAGCTTACGAGCCAGCTCCTTCGGTTTAAAATCTACAATACTTTTCCCCTCTAAAATGACCTCACCGTTCTTCGGGGTAAAATTACGCGCCATCACACCAAGAAGCGTTGATTTCCCGCTGCCATTCGGTCCGATAATCGTTGTTACCTTCCCCTTAGCAATGTCTGCCGTAACATGCTTTAGCGTATCGACCTTTTTATCATATGAGTAGGTAATCTCTTTAAGCTCCATGGATACGATCACTCTTTCTGAGCATGAATACTAAAAATGGCCCGCCGATTATCGTCATTATAATAGAAGCAGGAATTTCAGTTGGAGCAAGAATGGTTCTCCCAAGCGTATCGGCAGTCAGTATGAGTAAGGCTCCGGCTAATGCAGAGAATGGTATAAGCAGCTTATGATCCGACCCTATTAATAATCTAGCTATATGGGGAACAAGCAGTCCTACGAAAGCAATTAATCCGCCAACAGCTGTCGCTACAGAAGCTAGCAGCACAGCTATAATAGAAATAACAAGCCTTGCACGCATCACTCTGAGTCCTAAATTCCCTGCTGTTTTGTCCTGCAACGCCAGCATATTGCACCATGAACATACGAAAAAGGATAATACCAGTCCAATTGAACCATACAGACCTAATATTTCAACGTCACTCCATGTCTTTAATGTAAAAATAGAGCTGATCGCTTGATTCACAGAGGTTACCGCATAGCTTCCCCGGTAATTAAAGGATTGTCCAAGACCGGTAAAGGTCGCGTTAATCGCTACTCCTACCAATATAATGCGCATAGGACTAAGGCCCGTCTTCCACGATAAGGAGTAAACCAAGAAGCATGCAAAAGCTCCGCCCAAAAACGAAAAGAGCGGCATCCAAAAAAACAGCGATGGAAAGATCGTTACAACTAACAGAGCGATGAATCCCGCTCCAGATGAAATACCGATAACCCCTGCATCAGCAAGAGGATTTCGCATAACCGCTTGTAGCAGTACACCGGATACAGCAAGAGCAGCTCCTGTTAATAAAGCGACTATAATACGAGGCAGCCTTAAATCTTTTACTACTTCAACCTCATCATTCGTACCGCTAATCAAGCCTTGCACCAATTCCAACAGACCAACCTTTATACTTCCCGTTGTGACAGAAATTATAATAACGGCAAGAAGTAAAACTATGACACCAATAAAACTAACTATTTTTTTGTTCATCATCAACGCCCTCAACGTTTTATCAAGCAAACATCAATCTAAACCAAATCTTCAAGGCTTCAATTATTCCGGATAAAGCATCTCCACCAAAACATCCAACGCCTCGCTTGCATTTAAGCCACCTGTCGTTCCAAACAGCTCTTCTTCCAAGTCATATACGCGATTATTTTTAACAGCATTAAAATGCTTCCAAATATCATTTTTCTTAAATTCTTTATCAAACATCTCAATTACTTCTTTAGGCATCCCGTGCGCCGCACGTAAAATAACATCGGGATTCGCCTGCTGCAAATACTCTGTATTGGACGCCAAAAATTCCACACTCTCACCCTGCACGATGTTGACGCCTCCCGCCAACTTAACGAGATCTCCAATATAGGAGTTCTCCGTTGCTACAAGGTAACTGCCGGGAACACCAAGCAATATAAGAACCTTAGGCTTTTCCTTAACCGCTACTCTCATTTGAATATCTGCTATTTTATCATCGAATGCCTGCACAATTGCCTTAGCTTCACGCTCATGACCATACTTTTGCCCGAGCTCAGAAATCGCTGCTTGCATCCGTGATAGACTGGTCAAATCGAGAAATGTAGCATTGATTTTCACACTTTCGAACACGGGCTCTAAATCATATTGAAGCGTTGTAACAGACAATACATCGGTTGGCTTCAACGATTTCACAAGCTCCATATCTGGGCTCATTGGATTCCCAATCTTCTTAACATCCTTATATCGTTCTGGAAGCGTCTTGGTACTCGTTGGAATGCCGACTAGATCAACACCAAGCGCATTCATAATTTCTGTAATGGCAACTGTAGTAGCAATGATTTTGGGCTGCGGCTCTGCTTCTTTATCAGAATGCTCGGAGCTTACAGTAGATTGGGTACTTTGCACATTTTCACTGCTCGTAGATCCCTTATTATCCGCGGAGCATCCTGTATGCATGAGTATAAATAGAATACCAGCGGCTATCATGATCATTTTTTTCATTTTCTACTCCTACTCTCCCAAGCGTAAGCAGCTTATTCTTTCCCATATTAAAAAAACTACAGAGGATACCCCATTCGCGGTATCCTCTAAATCTTCAGCTTATGTTTACTCTATTTTATTTCGCAGCTGCTTCTTTGGCTGGCTGATTTGCTTCTAGATAATCCAGTGTTCTAAGAATAAAGGTAACAGCTTCCGCTCTTGTTGCATTGGTGTTTGGATCGAAGTGATTGTTGTCTTTGCCGTTAATAAGGCCTGCTTTCACAGCTGCTGCGATAGATGCTTTTGCATAAGAAGGAACTTTGTCCCCATCTGCAAAAGTAAGCTCCTCATTCTCATCCAGCGTCAGTTTCAAAGCGCGAACCATCATAACAGCAATTTCCGCACGACTAACGTTTTGCGCAGGACGGAACGTACCGTTTTCATAGCCGCTAATAATTCCAGCTTCTATGGCTTGCTCGATATACGTTTTAGCCCAAGCCGGAATTTTCGCTTCATCACTGAAATCAATCGATCCAGCAGTCCCCTTAAGCTTCAATGCTCTTGCAATCAATGCCGTGAACTCAGCGCGGCTTATAGTTGCCTCTGGACGGAAGGTGGAATCTCCATAGCCTGTTACAATACCTAGTTTAATTGCACGTTCGATAGAATCTTTAGCCCAGTGTCCCCCGATATCATTCAGGACTACCGCTGTTCCAGGCGCTTCTTCCTCTTCCTCTTCCTCTTCTTCTACATCTGGAACAGTTGGAATGCTGCCAGTCGGTTTCGACGGATCAACATAGTCGGTATGGCTGCCAAATGAAATTTGAACATCATAATCATGGTTATAGCCAACTTCAGGCCAATTGATATGCACCCAAGCGTTTAGCTTCGTGCTAAGATCTGATACCGTAAATTGCACATCTCTTGTATTGACGGATGAATCGGATGCCACAGTAGAAGGTGTTGCGCCCTCAACCTTAAACTCAGTAATTTCTTTGCTTTGTGTCAGACGCAGCGTTACTTTCTTCACGCCATTTACAACATCAAGTGTAGCAGGATGATACACGAAGCCATTCATAACAGAAGCTTCGGATGTACCGGCCTTCAATACAGAGAAGTTAACGCTATACTTTCCATCCGCAATGACTCCAGGTGTTGGTGTTCCTGTTCCAGGTGTTTCAGTTCCAGGCGTTCCCGGCTCTGGCACTGTTATCGTTGTACTTTGAATACTAGCCGTGTTGAATAGAAGGCGAATGTTATGCCACATATCATAGACCTGTGTCACACCATTTTTATCCACATAAGAGGTTACAACATGAACTTTAGAGTTCAGTTTTTCTATTAGCTTATCTACCTCGAATTTAACGATAGTCGACTGATCTGTTGTGCTGTCCTTTGCGGTTGCTGCCTTTACATAGGTTATTCCATCACTTGCTATCTGGAATTCGGTAACCGTATTTCTATCCTTCAAAGTGAGGTAGACTACTCTCTTGCCATCCTTCACCTCTAGCAATGCTGCGCTTTCCAGATAGTTCTTCATGCTCGATTCCTCTTCTTTTGTTGCATGGAGCACAGAAAGATTCATCGTATACGTTCCATCCACCAATACCGGCTCTACCTTCGTCATGCTGCTCGCATCGAATACGAGTTGAATATCAAACCATTTATCGTAAGCGGCACTGCTTACAACAACATGAATCTTTACATCCTTGCCTGCTGTCAAATCAGCTGCATCAAATTTTACTACCTTTGTATTTTCACCAGTTTCCACAACTGGAGCAGAAGCGTAGCCTCCATCACTCTCTACTTGAAAATCAGTAATGGTTGTACTGTCAAGAACGTTAACCTTTACCGAATAGGTTGAATTGGAAACGGTCACAGTAGCTGTTTTGTTCAAATAAGCATCAAATCGAGTACTCTTTACCCCAGCGTAATAAACATCATAATTGATTGTGTATTGCCCGTCGTTCAATGTGCTTCCAGCTGCTCTAGCAGGAGACACCTGCACGAATGCAAATAGCATCAGCAATGTAGTAAGTGCTGCAATCATTTTTATAAATTTATTATTCAAAATAGTTCTTCTCCCTTTTTCCCGTATGGGTTATTTGACGATTTCTTGGTTCGATTTCTTTCTTTTCCATATCCAAATCAAGAATGTGATTGCGAGCAAGAGGAGTGGTATTGAACCTACTAAAACAGCATTTTTGTTGGAGCTCCAATCATCTGCCTCCTCGGCAGCTTCCAGTGCAGCCATTCCTTCAGAAACCGTTGAAGAAGGCTCATCAGCTGTTATTGCACCGGCATCAAGCTCAGGTTCTCCAGCAGGTTTTACAGCCGCGGATTCTTCATTTTGCTTACTCTCATTCTCGGTTCCATCCTCTGCAATTGAAGCTTGGCTTGCTGGTTTATCTGCTGAATCTAATTCACCTGCTGGCTTCTCAATTGCATCCCCATGTGCTGGGGCAACTGTTGCTGCTGGAGCTGTTTTCCCATCTGCTTTGTTTATTACAGTCTCGCTTACTTCCTTACCGGCATTGCTTTGTACAACCGGTTTATCCATCGAGGTATTCACTTTCTCATCCGTTTTATTAACGGCTTCCGAAGATCCCCCCTTCGAATCGGAGTTTCCCGAGGCTTCGACAACCGGTTCTTTTGTATCCTTCTTCACTTCTGGCTCGCTAGCTTTCACAAGGGTTAGGCTTTCCATGTCAAACACGAGCTTGATCGAGTATTTATGGTTATAATCAATCGATTCCACAATGACATGAATTTTTGCTAACAACGGCTTAGACAAATCATCCACACTAAACTGTGCGACCCTTTTATCCTCCTCCGTATTGGCAGAAATTGTTTTTGCCTCCTTGAAATCGCTGCCCGCTGACACCTTAAAGGATGATACCCATTGACTGTGATTAATCGTAGTCTGGACGGTCCAAACACCATTTTTGAGAATGACAGTCGCAGGCTTCTCCCAATAATCATTTGCCATTGAAGCTGAATCATTTTCCGGCTTTAGGACCGTATAGGAAATCGAATATGTACCCTCGGACAAATCAGATTGTGCTCCAGCGATGGACGCATGAAGCAACATGCTTAAGGCGCAAATGAGCGACAAAAGGAAAGTCCGTTTTGCAAAAAGCCTTATCATTTTCACCATCCCCAAATAATTACATAATTTTAAAAATAATAATTAATAATTTAATTATCATGACATTCATGATTTAAAACAATTAATACTCTCAATAACAAGTAATGATTATCATTCTCAATTAGTGATTAAAAAAAATAAACAACTTTAAATGGGATAATCATTCATTAATCGCTATTTGCTCAATAAATACGCCTATTCCGAGTAAACAGCTTCTCTTCTCGAATAGGACATGAGCGATTTCATCCTCCTCATTTTTTTGCTTATATAAGCGCACCTCTTCCAAAAAATGCTTATCATCTTAAACTCGAGTCAATACTACTTCACATTCTCACTCTCAGTCAAGTATTATTTTTTTTGATAAAATCGTTATTTTTATAATTATTAGTAGATTTTTTTCATAAAATAAAAAGTAAATATTTTCTTGATAAATCTGTTGACAGTAGTTCAGATAATCCTTATTCTATAAATGATATTGATTATCACTATCAAACATTGTGCCTGGAGGGTTAAATGAGCAAAAGTTATCTAATCGTTTTTATTATTCTACTGCTTACTTTGACAGGCTGCGGAAATGATTCGAACGCAAATGGATCGCTAAATCATAATGCCAGTCTCATTCAAATAAAGGATTTCGCCAATCGAACACTATCCTTTGACGAGGTTCCAACCCGTATCGTCGCGCTCAGTAACGGTGAAACAGATATTATTTATGCATTAGGCGGCGAGCTGGTCGGCAGACCTACCGCCTCTTCTCCTCTAACTGTTGAAGCAGCTAATAATGTGCAGCAAATTGGTTCCGCCCATGAGGTTGATCTTGAGAAGATCACACTGCTCCGTGCAGATGTTGTACTAGGTAATAATCCCATGAATACGAAAGACATCCCTATATTAAAGAGTGTCGGCTCCCAGATTATATTAACAAGTGCCAATTCCGTTGAAGAAATTAAGGGTCAAATCAGCTTATTCGGCCAACTGCTGCGGAAAGAAGCCAAAGCAGAAGAACTCATTGCAACAATTGATGGCAAGCTGAAAGAATATGAAGCTGTCTCAACTGGCAAGAAACCAAGAGCTCTTATCGTTTATGGCGCTCCCGGGACCTATATGGCTGCGTTGCCGAACTCATTGAGCGGCAATATATTAGAGCTCGCCGGCGGTGAGAATATTGCATCCGATTATCCGAGTCTGCAAAGCTATCCGCAATATGCGCAATTAAACTCGGAACGAATCGTAGAGGCTAATCCACAGCTTATTCTCATCACTACACATGGCAATCCAGAAGAAGTGAAAAAGGGCTTCTTGAAGGAGATGAAAACGAATCCGGCTTGGAGCAGTCTAGAGGCCGTTAAGCAAAATAAAGTTGAGGTGCTGCCGTCCGATTTATTCGGTTCTAATCCAGGAACTCGGGTTATAGAATCACTCGATATCCTGCATGACATGCTGAAGTCGGTACAGCAATGAGAGGATTGAAATGAATATTAGGCGACGAGCAAAAAGAAGAAAGATTGCCATAGCGGCAGCCCCTATCCTACTCCTTTTAAGTGTATGTTATGGTCTTTCCTATGGATCTGTTTCTATATCTTTAAGTGAAATTTGGCTTGTACTCACGAGTGATACAGGGTCGGCTCATGATTCAATAATTATGAATTTAAGATTGCCTCGTGTATTGGTCGGCTTACTAACAGGTGCTTGTCTCGCTGCAGCCGGTGCTATATTGCAGGGTGTGATGCGTAATCCGCTAGCAGATCCAGGCATTATTGGTGTATCAGCAGGAGGCGGACTCGCAGCTGTTATAACGATGGTTTTATTACCGCAATTAAGCTACTTGCTTCCTGCCGCAGCTTTTATCGGCGCTTTTGCTACTTCGATTATTATTTATTTGATTTCATGGGACAAAGGAACCTCTCCTGTGAAAATTGTGCTAGCGGGCGTAGCCATTAACGCCTTGCTCGGAGCCATTATGAACGGGATTATGGTCGTTTACAGCGACCGCGTCCAATCTGTTCTGCCTTGGCTGTCGGGAGGGCTTAATGGTCGAAGCTGGTATCATCTTTCCTTCATGGCTCCTTATGCGCTAATTGGGCTTGCTTTAACGGTTCTTGCCATCAAGCCAGCCAATTTAATGTTGCTTGGAGATGATTCCGCTAAGCTGCTGGGGCAGAAGGTTGAGCTGCAAAGACTTCTCCTCATTCTTCTCTCTTCCTTACTTGCAGGAGCAGCAGTCAGTGCCGCTGGGCTAATTGGTTTTGTGGGACTCGTCGTCCCTCATGCCGTTCGCTTGCTTATTGGTGAAGATTATCGTTTCCTTCTCCCCATTTCCATTGTGGGCGGAGCAGCGCTTGTTGTTTTTACAGATACAATAGCAAGATCCTGGTTTGATCCAGTCGAGCTTCCTGTCGGCATCATCCTCGCGTGCATCGGTGCACCATTCTTTTTAATTTTACTAAGGAAGCGGAGGAATCTGCGATGACTGCTAATCCTACAGCGATTGAATTAGAGGATATCGGGCTTGCGATGGGCATGTTTGAACTGTTTGATATCAACGTAGCCATTCCTCATGGAAAAATGACTGCCATCATTGGCCCGAATGGTTCCGGTAAATCAACGCTTCTCAAAGTCATTACTAAACTGCTGCAAGAGGATAAAGGTAACGTTCAGATTCAAGGAAAGGACGCAGGCTCGTATTCAAGAGGTGACTTCGCACGAACCATTTCCATGCTTCCGCAAGCGAAGGATATGCTGCCAGAGCTTACCGTTCGCGAGCTGGTTGCTTATGGACGATCGCCTCACAAGCGTCTATTCAGCCAACGGCTGACTGATGAGGATCAACGAATCATTAACTGGGCTATGAAGACCATGAGCATACGCAGACATGATGATCGGATGTTCCATACTTTGTCGGGAGGTGAGCAACAAAAAGCGAGAATTGCGATGGCTCTTGCCCAGAACACGGACATTATTTTGCTAGATGAGCCCACAACTTACTTAGACCTATCCCATCAACTCGAAGTAATGGGCATACTGCGAAAAATTAACCAAGAGCACGGCATCACGATTGTCATGGTACTGCATGATCTGCAGCAAGCTGCCGCCTATTGCGATCATCTGATTGCGATGAAGGATGGTGAGATTGTCACAACCGGTCATCCACAAACTGTTATTACTTCTCGCTTTTTGAGGCAAGTGTACGAAATTGAGGCGAAAGTGAGCTTCGATGAAAACTATCCGGTTATTATTCCCATTCCTAAAAATTACGAGGAGGATGCAACGATGATTATTGTAACGAATACATCCCACATTACAAAAGGTGACGGCGATAAGCTGATCGAACGTTTCGACAAGGTTGGCAAGGTAGAGGCTATGGAAGGCTTCCTTGGACTAGAGGTTCTTCTAACGCAAAACACAAAGGAATATGATGAGGTATCCATCGTAACCCGCTGGAATTCGAAGGATGACTTCCAAGCATGGACACGAAGCGAAGCCTTCCGTGAATCCCATTCCCATCGGAAGACACCTGATTACATTATCTCCAATACAATCTCATTCCAAGAAGTGAAAATTAGAAGAAAACCGCTTCCGTCCCTGCAAGATGATACTATTGCAGAAGCACAAGCACAATAAGAGCAGAAAAAAGGCAGACCAGCATTTTAGTGAACTGCACCTCCATTGTTAGTCTTGTCTAACAATGGAGGTGCAGTTCATTTTGCGGTCTGCCTTCTTCCTCTTTTATCCTACCAGAACGTTGATGAATCTCCTTTTAAGCGAGCTAAACCTTCGACAAAGAAATAATCACCATAGATCAGCGGCACATCAATATTTCTTCTCTCCGGATAGTGGCTTGTCCCATGCAAGATCAAGCCCTCTTCACTATGATCATCCCAAGCTCCATAATTCTCGTACATGGATTGCAGTATTTTCTCTCCCGCATGCTGATAAAGCTCTGCTTCCTCTTCTGGAACAGAAGCTGCAATTTCAAGTAAGCCGCATGCCGCACAAGCGCCTGCAGAAGTATCACGGTATCGCTCAATACCCGATGGCAGTCGGAAATCCCAATGTGGAACGTTGTCCTCTGGCAGATTGGCGATAAAGAAATGCGCAACCCGCTTCGCTGCCTCCAAATATCTACTCTCTCCCGTATAGCGATAGCTCAGTGCCATTCCATAGATGGCCCATGCTGCTCCTCTTGACCACGCAGATTCCGGCGCAAATCCTTGACCGCCATTTACACTCTCAAACTCTCCGGTTTCCGCATTGAAAATTACAATATGATTGACGGAACCATCAGACCGTATAAAATGTTCGATCACCGTATCCGCATGCTCCATCGCCAAATGCTTAAATCTAGGATCTCCTGTCGTTTCACTAGCCCAGTAAAGCAGCGGCAAATTCATCATACAATCTATAATAGCCCAGCCTTCATTTCGCTGCCCTTCACCCCATGGATTCCATGCACGTATATAATTGCCTTTCACATTAAATCGACCGCTAAGCACGCTTGCCGCAAGCAGCGCCCTTCTACGTGACTGTTCTTCCCCAAGGAGTTTATATCTTGCGACGCTTGTCAGCGACCACATAAAGCCAATATCATGATCAAGCCGATCATATCCGTAGAGTACCTCGTCCAGCTGCTTTTCACAAGCCTCTGCAATTTCCTTATAGCGGTCATCTCTCGATTCAGGATCACGGTAGAGCAGCCAAAGCATACCTGGCCAAAATCCAGCTGTCCACCAATTCGGCGCTTCCAGCACATAAGCTCCGTCAACACTTGCATGCGGAAATC
This sequence comes from Paenibacillus sp. J31P13, assembly GCF_056269295.1. NCBI lineage: Bacteria > Bacillati > Bacillota > Bacilli > Caryophanales > Paenibacillaceae > Paenibacillus > Paenibacillus sp. J31P13. The sequence continues at coordinate 86,229 of NZ_JBWDNR010000009.1, read as the reverse complement.
TAGCTCCTATGCGTTCGCTCGTTCTCGTTACCTTCTCATGCACGTGCTCCCATGCCTCTTGCACCCAGCTTTTCTCCTGCTCCATAACTCTCAGCTCCTCACTTCATTTTCAAGCTATTTGTTCATTACGATTGAAATTGAAATAAAAAACGACTCTTGATCCTAACTCTATCGCTAGTCTCTGAAATCAATGCGAAATCTAGCGTATACCAGAAACGCTCGCGTCCATAATGGTCAACATCGCTTCTAGCCGTTATAGCAGGCTCCCATTCCTGATTATCATAAAAAATATCCAGCTGTTTCTTACCTTCTAAACGGAACTGGCCTTCCTTGACTTTAACGGGTTCGAGTAAGCATATAAATCGCTCCACTACGTTTCGCTTGTCTATATCTCCTCCAGAATCAGAGAAGACGATTGTATCGGTAATCGTCAACGATGGAAGCTCCGTCTTGCTCCAATGGAAGCGACGCTCAAGCTCCACAAGCTGCTCATTCGTGTAAGCTCCGCTCATCTCAAGCGTGAATAGATCATCCGTCTCACTTGTCACTGTTTCATTCACCGTACATTTGAACATCCGCCCATTACGTTGATGTTCTCCGCCGATAATAGGAACGGAATGACCTTGTGACCCATTACACCAAAAATCATACCGCTCTGAGCCAAAATATGACGATGTGTACTCGCCGCTGCCTAAGTCTGCCAGATACGTATCTCCATCACCATGCAAAATAAAGTGACCGACATCATTATGATTATGCGGCTCATCATTATGCCCGCCCTTTGCTGCAAAGCTCCAGTTGTCGCCCTTCTTTCCTACATGACGAGACAGAAGCCATTGCGTATCAGGCATATAATGTGACTCAGCCGGCCACATCGATTGGCTTTCCTCCACTGCTGAATCCGCTTTCAACTCTTTCGTCCAAAGCAGATTACGAATTGCCGGTGCCCAGCGGCCGCAATGATCCGCAGTATACGATGCTCTTAGACTCCTATCAGGAATTACGACATCCTCATACACATCATGCAGGAAGCAGCTTAACCCCATGAAAATGCCGCACTCAGCCATGGAATCCGAGAAGTTAACCACGGTATTAGCGTCTGTAAAACATTTCTGCTGAAAGCGAGCAATTTCCTTCACTTTACTAGAACGAAACAGGTTGATCCCGCCATCTGTTGCTGCCTTTAATAACTGAGCAAAGTATACATAAAAACCGAACCCGTACTGCCAATACATATAGCCTTCCGCGCATGCCCCGTCATCACCAAAGCCGGATAAATAACATTCAAGCGCCCCGAGCACTCGTTCCAGAACCTCAGCCAACCGCTCCGTATCTTGAATCAGATGAATGGCTGTCGCTCCAATGGAACCCGCGCATACTGCAGCCCAATTATGATCAGATCTCTCCCAGAAGAAGGGACCTTCTTCAAGGAATGGAACCAATAATCGTCGTTCTATTTCATCCCTGATTCGTTTTTGCAGCAGAGGAGGCAAGCTCTCCTCATTCAGCACTAGCACCTCGCTAAGCGCAAAACCGGTTTCAGCAGCGAATAAATCAATTGCCATCTTATCCGAATGCATATCGAAATGAGCAGGAAGACACCATGTATACTCATTGCATAGACTCCAAATCGTATTATGAAATGCTTCTACATACGCTGCATGGTCTGGCTCAAGCATAGACAAAATCGCAAATGTGTTCAGCCTTTTTCGCCTTTCAAAATAAACATGTTCATAGGTCAGCCGCTCTCCGCTGTCACTATATATACGGAACAATGAATAGGTAAGCTCTGGGTCACTCTCAACCAACATTCGCTCCGCTTCTGCTTTTACCTCAGCAATAAGTGATCGATTCCAATCTGATTCCATTCTCGCTTTTAGCTCCGAGAGTGTGCTTCCCGCTCCAAGCAGTGACATCCCCTGCTTCCTGCTGCTCTGAAGCGCTTCCATAATCAGCTCGATTTTCATGTTTTCCCCCTTTTTTATCCAAAATACGTTTTGTAAATTATAACCTACTTCCTTTTGTAGGTGTCAATTATTTATAAAAAAGCCCCCGGCTTCACCGGGAGCTTTCATTCACTTCTTTACATTTGTCAAATCTCCCCACAACTCCCTTGCGATTCGGGCGAACAATAAGGATTGCGACCAACGATCGCTCACCTCACTCGCCCCTCCTTCAAGCCCCTTCCTTGTCATGGCATATGGCGGAGGACCCAATTCACAAACAAACGGAAAGACCTCATTCGCGTCCGCAGTATGCAGCCAATTACTCATGCCAGCCGACCACCAGCGTTTGTAATTCTCCATCATCGGTTGCAACGTTTGATCCTCGATATCGACTTGAATTTGCTCACCGTTTGACACCCTTGCATGGATGCTTGAGGTTCTCGAAAGCAGCTTCTGCAAGTATAGCTCTGCTTCGTCGGATATCGTAAGCATTTCCCCTGCTAATATATAATGAGAAAAGTCGATCGTCAGCCGCAGTTCCTTTAGCTTCTCAATCATTCTAACCGTACGGATCAAGTCTTGCGTAATTGTGCCGCGATGGGTTTCGATAAAAACTGGAATCCCTGCACTTTTGGATAAATCGATGATACTGCAAATGAGTTCTTCCGCCGGTTCATCAATCAAAAATGGAGTCAACACTTGTGCGTTTATGAATTGTATATGACCATAATTCTCTGCACCCTCCAGAAAACGTTCCATTTCTGAAGCACTTTTGGGATAAGCATTCACGCTAAAAGATAGGCCGTTTGCTTCTAAGAGCGAGCGCCAATCATTCGCATCCGCCGGGGCAGGAATGAACCCATTAATCCCATCGAATCCAGCCTGCGCGATGCGTTCTATCCGTTCTTCCGTGCTCCATACCTTGCCGTTAACGCCCAGTCCAGTCATCGTCCACCATGACATTTGAACCTCCATTCGCGGCTTAATGCTTGGTTTAATGAGGGTATGAGATTTCGAATTCAATGCCGCATGGCCCTCCATTCGGATTGTTCTCCAGATCCGCAATCGTACCGTCCTCTCGGAATAAAGGACGATAATGGGCACCTATATGCGTAGCTGACTCATTTGCATAATGACTAATGAACGCTCTGCGGAAGCGATCCTTTGTCTTGTTCCGGTAGGAGCCATGAATCAGATTACCGTTAAAGAAGAGGACATCTCCTTTATCCATGACGGCCGGGATGGGTTTCTCATCCTTTGGAGGTTTTACGTAATGGGTAGTAAAAGACTCGTTGGGATCAGCCAATTCTGGACAGACAATCTCGTGTCGATTAGACTTCGGCACGATGAGGAGTCCGCCGTTCTCTTCATCGGCTGCATCGACAGCCGTCCATGCAGCAATACAATTGCCTGGCTCCACTTTCAAATAGAAATTATCCTGATGAAGCGCTTGCCCCCGCGAACCCGGAGGCTTGAAATAAAACATGCTTTGAGCCGCGAGTGCTTCCTCTTCATACAAGTCCGCAAGCACGTCCATTACTGGTTTATGCAGCATATATTTCATTGCGGTTTCATTGTATCGATGCGGATGCATAACCCTCGGGTAGCGTTTTAGCGGATCTGTGGATAATGCATCCAGCTGCGGTTCAAAATAACCTGGGATAGTTTGATGACTAAGCTCCTCAAAGGCAGTTTCGATTTCAAGCAGGTTTTCTTTCGTGAACAATCCTTTTACAATCAGGTACCCTTCGATTTCAAACCTCATCTTCTGCTCCTCGGAAAGTATCCTTAGCATATAGCTCATATAGCCTGCCAGCCCCCATTTCATTGTTGTTGCGATCATGCTGTTAGTATAAGAGCATTTGCTGAAAGAATGAATTATCGATCATGCTATATACTCATGCGATTCTGCTATCCTCTTGATTCAAAGCCTTATACCGACTATGCTGTAACCATCAAAGATGTCGTTGGTTATGGGAGGACATTATACTATGGAGGATAATCAAAAAGGTCTGGTTCAGGGAAATATATTTGGCGGCCATTTCAACAATCCTGATACTTATATATCGAAGCGGCCTAATGGTATGAGTGATTGGTTGATCGTCTATACACTGGATGGCGAAGGATATTTTAAGACACCGGACGATGATAAGAAGTGCGGTGCGGGCGACGTAACGATTCTCAAAGCGCACACGCCTCATCAATATGGCACAATGCCGGAGAAATATTGGCATTTTGTCTGGGCCCACTTCACTCAACAGACACTAGAGACCTATCTGCTCCCGGCCGAAAGCTTATATCAGCTAAACATAGAGAATAGCTCGACACGCAAACGTATTTACCGAGCATTCAGACGCATTCTCGCAGATTCCAGACAACAGAACAAATACGGACAGGAGCTATGTATGAATGCCCTGCGGGAAATTTTTCTCCTCCTGCTTCAGCGAACCGTACAAAGGGTCGACCCGCGCGTTGAAGAAGTGCTTCACATCCTGTCTCAGCGTTTACAAGAACCCATCCTTATCGAACCACTGGCCAAATCAGTAGGTTTATCCGTTTCAAGACTTTCCCATTTGTTTAAGCAATGCACCGGGCATTCGATTATTGATACGGTAAACCGCATGCGTGTGCAACAGGCTGCTTTATTAATGGAGCACACCGACAGAAACGCTTCGGAGGTCTGTAATGAAGTCGGATTTCTCAATTACAACCATTTCAGCAGTCAATTCCGTAAGGTTTATCATATGTGTCCCTCTCAATTCAGAAAGAACAAGAGGGATGCATGATAAGGATGGGTCAAGATTACAACTTATAATTGAAATCTCGATCACTTCTTGATTAGTGGATAGACACGTAAAAACCCGTAGGATAGTCACTTTTTTCAAAGTCACCATCTTACGGGCTGCTGTTCATGATCTCTTGTATATCGTCACTTACTACCTATTTACTGTTGTACTGCAAGGCATTTAAAATAAAAATCGTCATATCCTCGACCATTTGATCAACCGTTATCGACTCGACATCATACAGTACATCCCAATAGGAAACATGTCGATAGAATAGCAATGTGCCTATAATGGACATTAGTGTCGAATCCAATGAGCGATAATGAAATACTCCTTGTTCCCGTCCTTGCTCAATCCAATTCCTTAACTGCTGCCAAATCGGTATGGCATGCAATTGAATTTTTTGGATACGGGCCGTATTCATAACGATTTCCTGCTGAATGATTTTAATGAGTTCAGGTTCACTGTTACGATATACCGTTACTTCTCGAATAACGAGCTCAACACCTTTTACCGGATCTAACGAGGTATCGACTTGAGCAATTTGAGCATTTGGAAAAAAATTTTCGAATAAGGCGCCAAACATATTTTCTTTTCCGCCAAAATGATAGGATACGAGTGCTACATTCGCACCTGCCTCCTCGCATATTTGACGCACAGTCGTTTTTTCGAAGCCATATTGGGCAAAAAGCTTTTTAGCTGCTGACAATATTCTTATTTTGATATCCGCATCTCCTGTTGTCATTTCGATCCTCCAAAGTAACTCAATTTATTAGTTTGAATGGACTATGCGCTCTGACTAGCGATTGCAGGCGCTGCTTGTTGTTTGGTTTTGCGTTTTAACCCTACAGCCAGCATGCTTATTGCCAAAGCGATTACAATAACAACCACGAGCGACCATGCATCAGAGGTTACAGAAGGTCCCCCGAACAAAATATTCATATTCCCTTCCACCGCGTATGTCGCAGGAAGAAAGCTTCCCAGCTTAAGGTAAAAGTCCGATAGAAGCTCACGCGGCACAATCGCACCCGATGTCACGAGTTGTGCAGACAATAACATAATATTAAACAACATGCCAGCCATTCCAAACAGGTAAAGGAACATTTGAGTAACAAATATGAATGTCAGAAGGAACAACAACTGGAACAACCAGAGATGAAGGAAGCCCTGCTCCATTTGACCTCCGAAAGAAACTAATAAAGTAGAACCAACCAAAGAAACGATTACAGCTGCTATTATATTAATGATACTTCTTGCACCGAATCTGTACCATTTACCGACAGTCCCGCTAATCATCATGGAGGATTGCTCGAAATTCATCCCCATTATCATCGCTCCGACGAAAGAGGCTAGAACCATCATCATAGGAACCATTTGATTATTCATACCCTTTACAACATTTGTCGTTTGAATATCAGATGTTACACGCTCTGATAATCCTTGCGCTGCTGCTGTTGCCTGCTCAGCTGGCACATTCAAGCTGCCAAGTACATTTTGCACACCGCCTGAGACCGCTTGCCCATTAACCTCAGCTGTAATACTCGCAGCTGCTCCGCTCATGATGCTTTTAATAAGTGCGGGGTTAGACTCATTGATGAGATATTGAATTTTAGCCGTATTCTCTGCCGATGCAACATTCTGAGAGAAATCAGATGGGATCACGACCACCATTTGAAGCTCACGCTCATCCAGCTGCTGCTTTGCATCCGCTAGACTAGCAATCTCTGTCATGTCGAAAGGCAGCTTTTCAACTAGTTGTTTGGAAATTTGCTGACCCATTTGCTGGTCCTCATTCACAACTGCAATGCGCAGCTGATCTACACGGTCAGTCACTCCATTATAGCCAGTCATCCAAATGACCGAGAAAATCACCTGAAACATGATAGCAGTAATAAGACCTACCCATGTTGTTGGTCGCTTCATAAAGGCTTGTAATGCTTTTTTCATATCTATCCACTCCTGTTTTTCTATTTAAACAACTGTTTTAAACGATTGTTTAAATATTACGCATCACACCTGATTTTGTCAATAGGAAAAGAAAAGAAAAAAAAGAAGAGGAACAAGATCCTCTTCTTTCCTTTATGCATGATCAATGGATTGATCAAATTCAGCTTCCCATTTCGCATCGGCGGCAAGCTGTTTTTTGTATACCGTTCCAGAAAGAAACACACTAATTTCATATAAGAGAAGCAGCGGGATCGCTACTAAAATGTCAGATATGAAGTCTGGCGGAGTAATAACGACTCCAATAACGATCATGATGAAGTAAGCAAGACGCCGCATTTTGCGAAGCCTAGTCGGATTCAATAATCGGATTGCGGTTAGGAACATAATAACCAGCGGTAATTCGAACAATAAAGAAATAGGAATCAGCAGATTAAACATAAAAGCAAAATATTGTGCAATGCCGTAAGTTTCTTCGAGATTCAAATGCTGCGATACGGATCTTGTAAAGCCGAAGGCAAGCGGAAACACGACGAAATACGAAAAAGCTAAACCTAATAAAAACATAAAAAGCGCGAACGGCACGTATTTCAACGTGGAACGCTGCTCATTTTTACGCAAAGCGGGTTTTACGAATGCCCACAGTTGATAGGCAATAACAGGCATCGAAATCGTCAAGGCAATAACAAATGCAAACTTCATGTACATGCCTATTCCGTCCCAAAGCGAAAACGTATGTAAAGAAATCGTATTAGCGGGTTTCTGACTCATTAAAAAATTGTAAGCCGGCTCTGCAAAGATAATACCGACGACTAACCCTAAAGTAAGTATAATTAAAATATAGATAAGCCGTTTTCTCAGCTCACCAAGATGCTCCAAAACAGGCATAAGTCCTTCTTCGCGAAGCAGCCCTCTACGAGACTTCTGCTCATTTTTTGGGTTTGATTCTGTTCCCACATGCTTACCTCCTTCGCCTTACGCTGCATCCTTTTAATCAAGAAAAAAGCGGGCCCGATTAGTCCGGAAGCCGCTTAGTATCTTTATCATTATTTTCAGAACGATTCACTTCTGCACGACTGGAATCCCGGTCTTTACGATCATCGTCATCCATTATATCTCTTGCTCCAGCTTTGAACTCTCGCAATGTTTTACCAAATGCACGGCCAAGCTCCGGCAATTTATTTGGTCCAAACAGCAGCAAAGCTACTAGTACGAGCAGTATAACACCTGTTGCACCTATTCCACCCATTAGATAAACCTCCTATATGATTACTTTATCATTAGCGCTAGATCAACCTTTGTCGTTCGAGATCTATACGCGACTAACAGCTGTACAACCCGCCATATCCCATACTAACAATATCCTCACGGACGATTTTGTCTCCTGCAAGAATACGAGGCAGAAGAACATCGAAGGACGTGTATGGATCATGCATCACACAGCCCGGCAAGCCCATAATGGGAACATCGTTTATGTAGCCCATGAGAAGCATCGAGCCTGGCAGCATAGGTGTGCCGTAGCTAATAATTTCCGCACCTGATGCTTTGATAGCACCTGGAGTACGATCATCAGGATCTACGGACATTCCGCCAGTTACTATTATCATATCATACCCTTGATCTAGCAAATAGTGTATTTCCTTGACAATTGTTTGTCGATCATCCGTAGCAAATCGCTGTTCAGCAACTTCTGAGCCAAGCTCCTCCAGTTTCTTTTGAACTGCAGGACCAAATTTATCTTGAATTCTGCCGTTAAACACTTCACTGCCAGTCGTAAGCAAGCCAGCTCGAAACTTCTGAAAAGGACGAATATGCAATGGATCGGCACCATTATTATCGAGCCGATATTGCGCAGCTAGTCTTTCTACCGTTTCTACCTTAACCCTCGGCACAACAAGCGGTATGGCTCTTGTAGCTGCAATCATTTGTCCGGGCTTAACAACTGTATTGGTCTTGAGTGTTGCCAATGCGATCTCACCAAGATCATTTATATGATCTACCAATTGTTTATCGATACTGGCTAAACCAAGCAATTTTGACTTTATGCTTACCTTGCCCTCATGAGGCTCCGTTAACTGCATCTGGTCGCCATACAAAGCCTCGGCCATGCGAATAGCGGCATCATCCTCATGCAGCTCGCTTTCTCCAAGCTCCATAATATAGATGTGCTCTTTACCGATATCTAGAAGACTAGAAATATCTGCTTCTGTTATGACATGTCCTCTTTTGAATAAGCGTCCTTTGAATTGACCCGGAATAATTTGTGTCAAATCATGAGCCAATCGCAAACCAATTGCATCATAAACGGCTACTTCCTTCAGCACAGTTGATCCATGCTGTACGCTTGCTTCATCTGAACGATGCTGATCCTTGCTCATAGATTATGTTCCCCCAGTTGACCGGATAAAATTCCCAGCGCATGCGGCAATTGATCTATAATGGCCATCAAGCTCTCCTGTACACCCTTTGGACTGCCAGGCAGGTTAATAATAAGTGAGCTTCCTCTAATCCCAGCTACCCCTCTAGAGAGCATGGCTCTTCTTGTCTTCTGCAGCGCTCCTATGCGCATTGCTTCCGCAATACCTGGTACAGAGCGATCAATGACTTTCAGCGTAGCCTCCGGCGTTACGTCACGCTGAGCAAGTCCCGTTCCTCCTGTTGTAAGCACAAGATCGGCATGGAAGTATTCCGTCATTTCAATAAGTGCTGCCATAATTTCGTCCTGCTCATCTGGAACAATGCGGTAATCAACAATTTCCCCGCCTATTTCCTCTTCAATTAACTCACGAATAACCTGCGCGCTGGTATCTTCCCGTTCTCCGCGTGAGCCTTTATCGCTTGCTGTTAATATCGCTACTTTCCACCGCATTTTCCATTCCTCCCATCCTCGTTCTCTTATGGGTTTGACGAAACATGATAATCCCCGCTCTTGCCTCCGGTTTTGGATACGAGCTGCGTCGGACCAATTATCATATCCTTTTGCATCGCCTTACACATGTCATAAACAGTAAGGGCTGCAGCTGACACAGCGGTCAGCGCCTCCATTTCAACGCCTGTCTTTCCTGTCGTCTTCACAGTTCCTTCTATGTAAAGTTCATCCGTTCCATTATCGCTAAAAACGATATTTATGCCTGTCAGAGGAAGCGGATGGCACATTGGAATCCAATCTGCTGTTTTTTTGGCTGCCATAATTGCGGCAACCTGAGCTACTGCAAGCACATCGCCTTTTCCAATCTTGCCTGCTTTTATTTGTGCCAATGTACTTGGGTTCATTTTAACCATTGTTTCAGCGATTGCGGTTCGTGAGGTGACTTCCTTATCTGAAATATCCACCATTCGCGCTCGGCCTTGTTCATTAAAATGAGTTAGTTCCATAGCTTTTCCTCCTCTCTGTCCTAAATCGCTTAAAGCTTATATATGTGTTGTTCTGTTAGTATTCCATCCATAGGTAAGTCATGAATTTCTAGCGGGACTTGCTCAATAAGCTGCATTTCAAAAGCCGTACCTATCCATAACGTTCTATCCGAAGATTTCAAGCTCCCTTGCCGAGACTCTGCAAATCGGTCATAATAACCGCCTCCGTAGCCAAGCCGACCGCCTCTGCGATCGAATGCAAGTCCTGGAACAAATATGGTATCTATCAAATAATCTTTATCAATTGGAGGACTAATAGCCGGATCCGGCTCCATAATACCATAAGCACCAGAGGAAAGTTCGTCCCAATTCTTCATGGAGTGAAGGGTCATCGAACGATCAGCAGCAAGGCAGCGCGGTACGATTACCGTTTTCCCTGTTTCCCATCCCCATTCGATAAGCTTCGATAAATCGAGTTCGCTGCGAAATGGCACATATACCATAAATGAGCTTGCAGATCGACTCTCCAGCAAAAGCTGCGCTTTTGCGCATGCCGCCTCTGACCAAATTTTTCGTTGCTCAGCGGTTACAAGATTTCGTTTCTGTGTCATTTCTCTTCTTATGTAAGCTTTCTTATCCCGTTCCATTCGATCGGCCAAAGAGTTCACCTATTCCGCTTTCGATCTTTATATTTCATTAACTGTAGTTTACCACTGTTATGTAACTTTCGCCAATGTTAGCGCTTGTTTATGGTACACTAATATAGAATGTAAGCAACGTTCTTTACAATTATTTGGTGGAGGTTTCAAAATGCTGCTGCAGGTTTCCAACATTACGAAGAGCTACGGCGTGAACGTCGTATTATCAAATATTTCCTTGCAGGTTCAAGAACGTGAACGAGTTGGCCTCGTTGGCGTGAACGGTGCCGGCAAATCAACACTATTAAAGATTATCGCAGGTGAAATGTCTGCTGATTCTGGTGCCATTCATAAGGCGAAGGAAACAAAAATCGGTTATCTGGCACAAAATAGCGGGCTTCAGTCCAATCGCACAATTGAAGCTGAAATGCGTGCTGTATTTGCGCATTTGCTTGAAGCAGAGCAAGAGCTGCGTGAGCTTGAGATCAAAATTTCTGATCCTGCTCTTCATGCGGACGAGAAAAAATATGCAGATACATTAGATCGCTATTCGAAACGATCAGACTGGTTCCGTGAGCAAGGCGGCTTCGAGATTAATACGCGCATCAATAGCGTTCTGCACGGGATGGGATTCGGAGATTTCCCCCCTGATACCATAATTGATACCTTAAGCGGTGGTCAAAAAACCCGTTTGGCATTGGCGCGTATCCTGCTTCAAGCTCCCGAATTGCTCATGCTTGATGAGCCTACCAACTATCTGGACATTGAAACACTGACATGGCTGGAATCCTATTTAAGGGGTTATTCCGGCGCGATTCTTGTCGTCTCTCATGACCGTTATTTCCTAGATGCGCTTGCTCAAACGATCATTGAAATCGAGCGCCATACATCCAAGCGCTACACAGGCAATTACAGCCGTTATATGGAATTGAAAGCTGCTGAGTATGAAATCAATTTGAAGCATTTTGAGAAGCAGCAGGATGAAATATCTCGCTTGGAGCAGTTCGTACAGCGCAATCTCGTTCGCGCTTCAACGACCAAACGAGCACAAAGCAGACGTAAGCAATTAGACAAGATGGATCGTTTAGATAAGCCGCTAGGTGATTTGAAAAAAGCATATTTCTCTTTTGAAATCGAACGTGCGACAGGCAAAGACGTTCTTTCTGTTGATGATGTTTCCGTTACTTTTTCTGGTCATGACAAGCCTATTTTCAAAAATGTTTCTTTCAAGCTTACACGCGGTGAAACCGTTGCACTAATCGGACCTAACGGAATTGGGAAATCAACGCTTCTCAAAGCTATTGTGGGGCAAAATGAACCTACCACAGGTTCCATCCAGTTCGGAACTCACGTCAAGCTTGGCTACTACGACCAAGAACAAACTCGTCTAAACGGACAAAACACCGTTCTTGAGGAAGTATGGGGCAACTATCCTCATATGGAAGAGGCGCGAATTCGAACAGTACTAGGCAACTTCTTATTCAGCGGCGAAGATGTTTTGAAGAGAGTATCTTCACTTAGCGGCGGAGAAAAAGCCCGTGTATCGCTTGCTAAGCTAATGCTGGCTCAAGCTAATGTGCTCATTTTGGACGAACCTACCAACCATCTGGATCTATACAGCAAAGAAGTTCTGGAATCAGCGCTGTTGGATTATGAAGGAACACTGCTATTCATTTCTCATGACCGTTATTTCTTAAATAAAATGGCTGAACGAATTATTGAGCTTCATCCAGCAGGAACCCAACATTTCCTAGGAAATTATGACGAAATGATAGAGAAAAAAAGCGAAATTGAAGAAGAACGTCTCGAAGCATTAGCCAAGCAACAAACCACGAGTTCCAAAGCAACAGCAAGTTCCGACAATAATCCAGCAAACTCTTACGAAGCGAGCAAGCAAGCGAAACGTGATGAGCGGTCAAGACAACGTAAGGTTGAGCAGCTGGAGCAAGATATCGCAACACAAGAGGAGCAAGTTTCTGAATTGGAGCTTCAGCTGACTGATCCTGCCATTTTCAATGACTACATCCGCATTCAAGAAATACAAGCAGCCATAGAAGCATTGAAAGCTTCTCTTGCTGCGGCATATGAAGAGTGGGAGCAGTTCATGTAAAAGCTGATATTAGCGATAAAGGCATGAAATAACACAAACGGCAGGCTAAGGATTAAAACCTTAACCTGCCGTTTGCGTTTTCTAGTTTATCATTCCAGCAGATTAGCTTCCTTTAAAATTGCTCTACTCGAATAATGCCTAAACGCTGAGCTTCCTTGATTGCTTCTGAACGCGAACGAACATTAAGCTTGTCAAAAATGCGAGACAACTGATATTCCACATTCCTTTGACTAACATGAAGCATAACCGCCAGCTCTTTATTACTAATTCCAGTAGCAACTTCATTCAAAATAATTTGCTCTTTTTCATTAATGGAAACATCCTCAATCGCAACCTCTGCACGGCCGATCATGACCTCATGTCTTCTAAGCTGCTTCAACAATGAGATCGGTATTACCGCATCGCCACGCATTGCGCATCGAATGGCATTATGAAGCTGATCTCTTGATACGGTTTTGGAAATAAAGCCTGATACGCCTGATTCAATAAGCAGGTTAAAATGTGAGCCTATCTCATAACCAGAATAGATAATGACCTTCCGTTCGGGATCCTGTTGAATGAGACGCTTCGTCAATTCTAATCCGCTTATACCCGGCATATTTAAATCGCATAAAATGAGATCGAATTGCTGTGTTAAAACAATATCCAATGCTTCAACTGCAGATAAAACGACCGACACCTTCATCTCACTGTCTTGCTCAATCATAGTCTTGGTTCCTTCACCAACGGAAGGATGATCATCAACTAATAAGATACGAATCACGCGATATCCCCCTCTCCGATCTGCCGGTTGTCATGATTTCTGGCAATAAAATAACAACCTCCAGGCCGTCACCGCGTTGTGAATAAAAGGATATGTCACCTTCAAGCCCCGTCACGCGTTCTTTGATACCTGATAAACCCATATGTTCAAACGAAACATTCATCTGATTAACATCCATTCCTACACCATCATCCTGGTAACGGAAATAGATTGTCCCTTTGCGCAGTTCAAGCTCTAATATGACCTGCTTCGCTTGTGAGTGCTTGTCTGCATTACGAAGCAGCTCTTGTACAATTCGGTAAATAGCTGTAATCTGCTCCTCATTGAGCGGTCGACTAATGGTTTGTGCGCGAAAGTCCACAGCAAAATTCACACGCATTTGCGTATGCTCAATAATGGATTCAACAGCTTCCACAACGCCCATTTCCTTCAAAAGCGGCGGTCGAAGTTCATTGCATGTTTCACGGATTTGATGAATAACATCCAGCAATCCTTCTTTTATATCCTCAAGCTCGCTTTCAAGCTTACTAGAAATCGGATGATCCACCATGATTGCTTCAAGCTTCCGATACCAAAGCAGCTGATCCTGAAGGGCAGAATCATGCAAGTCTGCCGCCAGCTTTCTCCGTTCGTTCTCGGACAAACAGAATAATAGACGCAGTACCCAAGGAGAAGTGGAATGCTCTTTACGCACCTCTGACTCTAGGTCTTCAATCAAACCTTCTATTAAATACAAATTTTCAAATACGATGCTCGCATAGTTCGCCATCGTCTTCAACCAACGCACCTCATCAGAGTTAAAACGCGTATGGTTTGTTTTCAGTCCAATCCATAAAATATGATATCTCGTTCTCTGCCGGCCAATGACAAGCCCTAATCCATAAGGCAAATCAATAAGCTCTCCAACCTGAAGCGAATTTACTGTTCCCAATAGAAACTCCGCTGTAATAAGCTCCTCCGGATGTTCACCCATCGGAAGTACCGAGTTTTCTGATTGCTCTACCACTAAGAAATGAATACGGCTAACCGGTAGAAGCTCAGATATTTCTTGTTTAAGCACAGCTTCTAGATCGCCCTGCTTCATTACTCTAGCAATTTTTCGTGAGAAACGATCAAGACTATCCTGATAGCTATACATCGCTTTAAAGAGTTTTGGTCTAAATCGCTGATCAATTTGTTCCTTCACATATAAAAACAACGTCATTCCGATATAGACGACAAAAAATACGCCAAACCAAGCGGACCATGACGGACTGTTCTCACCTAATATTACAAACACGACTAAGGTTGCAACAATAATAGACGGCACTGATGCAAGAGCGGTGTAATATTTAAATCTAGTTAATATAAAATCAATGTCAAACAGTTGATTAGAGGTAGATAAATAGAAATAAACAATTGGAAGCACGAATAAGAAGAGCGCTGTAAACGCTGCAGGCAATATCTGCTTCTCTCCAAATATTTGAGGGAGTAAATTCAATAACGCAAACGGAGTAAATGCAACGAGATGCGAAACTAAAGTAATGGTAAACAAGGAATGTAGCTTGGTTTTCCTATGCTTAATGAACTTCCGAATTAGTGTCGAAACGCATATCAAATTACCTATTAGCACAACTCCGCTAAAGGCCATTTCAACGTAGCTATATACTTTTCCGGAAAATAGATCAGTCCAAATATAAACCAGACTAAATATGCTCACCAAGCCCATTAATCCAAACAGTGCGCGCAATAATTTTTTACTAATGAAATGATCTTCAAATCTTTGTAGATACAGGTTCATAAAGCTCATAAACAATAAAGGAATATTCGGAAGTACGAGATAGATCGTCGTTATACCCATAGGATCTCTGCGATAAGAAGCAGCTGAGCTATAATAACTTAACCCGATCGATAAGAAAAATAGTATAAGTAGTATTGCTGCTTTGTCATTTCTTCTTTTCACATATAGAAAACCGGAAAAAGCACAAAAAATAACGAGTGAAATACCGGGAATATATAATTGAAGCATTAGTTCCCAAACAGAATGCTCTCCCGACCAGCCTTTAGGGAAAGAGATAAACTGTTGTGTACTATTCTTATGCAAGACCAATACATTATCTGCATATTCGATAGAGTTGTATTTTAAGACATTTTTGAATTCTGTTACCGGTTCATTATTTACTTGTAATATTTGATCACCGACAAGTATACCTCTTACTTCTGCTTGGCCTGCTGGCTCAATAGATTTAACAAAGTAACTTTGGTTTGGCCTATTCTCTAGAACAGCTCCAATTGTTGGTATCCTTACTGTAACTGCCGTTAAATAAAAAAGTAAGGAAACAAAAACTGCTAGGAAGAGGATTACAATGATGCGATTAAGTAATGTTGTTCTCATGAGGTCCTCTTCCTTCCGAACAAATTAAATATTAGCTCCAAACGTAAGCGTAACCGCTGCTCTTTTTGTCCTTGTTGTTCAGTTCGCCTTGTAGGGCTTTTAGTTCTGCTGCGGAAATACCTGCTAATTGAGGTTGTCCACCCATAGCCAATGACATTTTTTCTGCACTGTTGCTTACCAACTGACGAATTGTTTCTTTCAACATTTTAACTCCTCCGCTTCTCTACTATTATTTGCTAACCTATCTCACATAATATACTATAGCAGGAATAAAAGGGACCGCAAACGCAAAAGTAATTCGTATTTACCGAAAAGACTTTTGCGCGGTTTGTTATTATGCAATTTCTTTATTTAAAATTTGCAAAAATTCCGATTTCCAAGGACTTTCTACCTGGATGGTATCTAGTAATTCGATGAACCGATTATAGTGCATTCTACTCATGACAGATCCATACAAAATTGCTCCTGTCCGTTCACAGGCCTCTTGGAACCGCTCTTTATTTAATATCGCCTCTTCAATTGTTAAATCCCCTTGATAGTATTGCTGTATCCAGCGATCCTCTTCTGCTTCGCCTTCTAATAAATATATAGTAAGCAGCGTATGCTTACGCTGCAAAAAGTCACTTTTATCATCCCAACGTAATAAATCATGAAGATCATTTTGTATTTGAGCGGCAACTCCTACTTCAATTGCGTATTCAGCTACAATGGGATTCCATGGATGACCAGCAAGAACTACACCTGTCATGCATGCGAATAAAAGCAACGAAGCGGATTTTTGCTTGACCATTTCTAAATAAGCCTGCTCATCCATAATTTCATTCATAATGTCATTCATTTGACCGTTTGCGGACTGTAAAATTTGACGATTCATCAATTCTACCAGCTCGACTCGTATGTATGCATCTGACGTACAATGAAGCATAGCTTGCTGTGAAAGTGTTAATAACGAGGAAGCAACTCCAATCGCTGCAGCCTGCGGCACTCTCATCCACGCCTTCGTTGGCGCATCCTGATCTTGTAGGTCATCTAATATATCTGAAGCCAAAATAAACAGCTCAACTGCGGCTGCCGCATCATATATCTCTTCTTTTGTACCACCGAACATACGGTAGTGAATAAGAGTCATTTGTCCAAATTTTAATGATTCTCGTATTTTCTCCGTAATAAAAAGCTCGCTAAAACGCAATAACGGCTCAGATGTAAACCATCTCTGAACCAGTTCTCGCATCTTCTGTTCTATGAGTGAGATACTATCGTTCACAATGTTCCCTCCACTGCCTTTACATCCTTCTATTATACAATGTTTTACTTAAGGAAACATATGCTGAACCATATTTACCAGTCGTCCAAGCCAATACGCTTTGATTTTGCCGTTGCAGTCGTTTTTATTTATGCGCTTTTTATCCCCATGATTACTATCATTGCTATTCTCGTCGGTACTCTCCCCTTCGCTCATTCTTTGAAATAATTGTCCGACCATCTCCATTCGTTTCTCTAACAATTTTCTGCGCTCGACTGACGGACTTTCGATGCGATCACGATGATCCATGTGCTTCTAAGCCCTCCTTGAAGTATTCGTAAGCTTTTTCAAAGATTTTCTGATGTCAATTATCCAATTCTAAGACTTACGCTATCCTTAACATCGGCTGCATAATACATATAAACAGCTTCCATTGTCATGCCGCCGCCAGGCAATTCCGAAATTAGCTTAGTAGGCTGATCACAAATGACAAGCTCGCCTTTACGCATTACACCGACTTGATTACAGTTTCGTTGGATTTCATCCATATCATGTGAAGCAACGACAATAGTTTTCCCCTGTTGTCTTAATTGACGCAATAGCAGCCAATATTCTTTTTTAGTTAACGGATCTAATCCAGTAGTTGGCTCGTCCAAAAAAATGATTTTCGGATCATTTACAAGAGCAATAGCGAGTGCAGCACGCTGTCTCCAGCCGCCTGACAAACGTTTTATCATCTTATCCGCGTAAGGACAAAGTCCCAGCTGCTCAATAATAGATTCCAAATCATTTTTCCGATTATAAAAAGCTTGGAATAGCTCCAATGCCTCGCGAACCGTCATTTTATCGACCAAGGAAGTGCTTTGCAGATGAATACCTATGTATTCCTTCAAGCGTTCTACTTCCATAAGTGCATCTAATCCTAAAATTTTGATGTTGCCGTTATCCGGCATACGGATGCCCATAAGCATTTCTAGCAGCGTTGTTTTCCCAGCACCGTTTGTCCCGATAATGCCGAAAATTTCTCCTTCTTTTACCTGCAAGGATACTTTATTTACTGCTTTTTTCGCACCATATGACCTGCTGATCGAGCTTACCTGAATGACCATTTGCTTATCCATTCCCTGGTTAACCTCCATTCACACTTTAACGAACGTATTAACTAATCGTTTTAAGGTGAGATTTGTGTAGTTGGTATGCGCTTTAGTTTTACGATAACGTATTAGGCTCTTTTTTTCACCGAAAACCTTACTTGTAATTCGCGCATTTTTTTTGCGTGACCGCAAATACAGCGCAATATGGCGATTTCTTTTCTTAACTCGCTTATTTTAGGCAAAAAAAATAACTAACAACTATCCACAGAGATATCCACATCTCTGTATAAATTGTTAGTTAATTCTGTCGATATCACTCTATCGATATAGTAGTATTTTCGCGGATTTCGTCGATATATAGGTACAAACTCATACCTCTCCATCAGTTGTGCACATTATCCACAGAATCCACAATTTAAACCCGTAGATAATATCCCCTTTTTACGCACAATGTTGAGCTTCCGTAAAGACTGTTATTTCGCGGGTTTTTCCATTTTATCCACAAAATCGACCTCTATTGTGCATAACTTTGTGCACAACACTAATATTGGAAGAAATACGATTCATTATAAGTATCAAAATTGACTTTTAAGAAGCAATCCTAAATCCTCATTACTATTTGCTAATCTATTTTCGATGACTAATCTTTACTTACTATAAAAGGATGGATCTTCTCTATTAAAAAAACAAAATCCGCATGTCCCCTGCTCCATATGCTTATACATCCTAGTTCAAACTATCATAGAATACTCTATCAAGCCGGAAAGGAGGTTAGTATATGTCCAGATCAAAAGCTATTGTAGAAGATGTAAAGAAGGAACATCGGAATTCCGGTAATTCATTCAACTTTGATCAGGTTGAAAAAACCGAGGGCGCTACTACTGGGCCAAATCCCGTTGCTAATCCCTTAACATCGGACAGCAATGGTGGAGGCGGTACTTCTCCTCCTACTGTCAGCGGGACTTGATTCTATGAATTATGTTCAAAAAGCAGTTATTCCATTTTGAGAGGAGAGATCGACAATGTCATGCCGTAAATCCCATCGTAGAAACCATCGTAAATCTCATCATCGTAATTCAAAATCTAGCAAAGCAATCGCAGTTGTGAGAGATGTTAAGAGCACAGTTATTAAAAGTGGAAATTCATTCAACTACGTGGATGTCTATTAATAGGATGACATCTGGCTCATTCCTTTAATTACTATTAATAAAATATGTTTATTTTGAGAGGGGTTAACAATCATGAGACACAACCGTAGACACCACCGTGGGCACCATCGCAATTCAAAGTCTAATAATAAAGCTGTCGCAATTGTGAAAGATGTTAAGAGCGAAGTTGAAAAAAGCGGAAATTCATTCAACTATGTAGATGTTTATTATTATGGATTAACTACGCCGGCACCTACTACAACTACCTGACGTTGGACATTAATTCTATCATTCTATAAAAATAATTATTTTGAATTTTGAGAGGAGATAACGACCATGTCTTTCCGTAAACACCGTAATTCAAATTCTAGTCAATCCACCGCAATCGTGAGAAATGTTAAGAGCGAGGTTGAGAGAAGTGGAAATTCGTTCAACTTTATAGATGCTTATTATCTAGGACCGATTACTCCAGAAACTCCTACGACTCCCGATGCAGCTTTATTAGCACAAAACTTAGCAAGCAAAAAACAACTCCGCCAAGAAGCGCTTGATCAATTTCGTTCCCTAACTCAATAATAGCTTTGGGCAAATAAACAAAAGTGACTGTTGGGCCATCTCTGGCTCAACAGTCACTTCCTACCATACCCGTTCAATAGCTATTATCAATAATGAAAAATGGAGGGATATTACGATGAGCACTGTAATAAGAAAAACGCAGGCGGAAATTAAAGACAGCGGCAATTCATACAATTTCATATTTATGGAGCAGTCAAGTGCGCTTGCAGTCGCGCTTCAAGCAATTGCTATAGCATTGGCAAGTATTAATGGGGACACCCCTTCCAGCCAAGCGATGATCTCATCAATGAGACAAGTAATGAACTCTGCTCTTGAAGCTGACAGAAGAAACCGCGAAGCATTTCTTGCTTCAATTCAAGATATTAAATAATTTAATTTAACCATTTACTAATCACACACTATTCCCGTATAACTGAAGTTTTGCTAAAGCCAAATTAAGCGTAATCGCTTTAATAGGCTGCTCTTTTTAATAAGAGACTCTGACTTGAATGATAGACACTTTGAAGAAAGTGTCTGTCATTCAGGTCTTTGCGTTTTTAAAATATTTCTCTCCCTAGAAAGATACGGTTGAAGCAAGACCATTTTAATTTATAGCAGCGCTAAGACTTGCCTCTACAATTCTGCTTCCCGTTGTCATCACAGCCTGATTGCAAGCCGCAATGTATGCCTGCGCGGCTGCCAACACAATATCATTATGAGCTGAGGTTCCACGGAAGCGTTTCTGCTGATGCACGATACTGACTACGGCTTCCCCATGTGCATCCTCACCTGTCGATAACGAATGCAGTTCAAGATCTTCAAATTCGGCTGCCACTGGAATAGCTTGCTGTATGGCATGAATAACGGCTTCAATCGGCCCCTCTCCTATCGCAACATAGGATTGCTCTCTGCCAAATTCATTCTCACGGATCGTTACCGTTGCTGTTCGTGAGCGTTGTGTTCCTGCATGAACATGAAGATCAACAAGCACATAAGGATCTGGCTGAGTCTCGGTCATCTCGCCAGCAATACGAATCAGTTCGTCGTCAGTCACGATTTTTTGAGCATCTGCCTTTTCTTTGAACTTATCGTATACATCCTTTAATTGATCATCTGTAACCGAAATGCCAAACTCTGATAGCCGATGCTTGATGGCATGACGACCTGAATGCTTGCCAAGTACGATCATATTGCGAGGAATGCCCATTGCCTCAGGATCCATAATCTCATACGTATTGCGGTTTTTCAGCAAACCATCCTGATGGATGCCGGATTCATGCTGGAAGGCGTTGCGGCCAACAATTGGCTTATTATAAGCAATCGGGAAGTGCATAGCCCGACTGACAATCCGTGATGTTTCATATATTTCACTGATCTGAATATTCGTTTCAGCTTTTATGACATCCTTGCGTGTCTCAATTGCCATAACCAGCTCTTCCAGCGAACAGTTGCCTGCCCGCTCCCCTATTCCATTTACCGTTACTTCAATTTGAGTGGCACCGGCTTCAACCGCAGCCAGACTGTTCGCGACTGCTAGACCTAAGTCATTATGACAATGCGCGCTATATCTAACCGTGTCGCCGCCTCTTGCTTCCTTCCGCACAGTGCGGAATAGTTCACTCATTTCCTGCGGCATCGCATAGCCAAGTGTATCCGGCAGATTAATAATCGTAGCACCTTCAGCAATTACGGCTTCGACTAGCTGAATAACAAAATCTTTACCAGACCTTGAGGCGTCCATTGCCGAAAACTCAATTTCGTCAACAAACTGTTTACCGTAAGCAACCATATCGCGGGCAATTTTAATGACCTCATCACGAGACTTACGCAGCTGGTGATTTAAATGAATATCTGAGGAGGAGATAAAAAGGTGCAGCCTTCTGCGAGCCGCATCCTGCGTCGCTTTAACAGCAGCATCAATATCGATCTTCATCGCTCTTGCAAAACCAGCAATTTCAACATGCTGGAGCTCACGAGAAATTTGCTGTACCGCTGCAAAATCCCCAGGACTGGATACGGGGAAGCCTGGCTCAATAACGTCTATTCCAAGCTTGCCAAGCTGCCGAGCAATAATGATTTTGCGCTCAGGATCAAGAGATGCACCTGGTGATTGCTCGCCATCCCGTAAAGTCGTATCAAAAATTTGAATTTTTTTCATTTCGTTTGTCATGTTCATCTACCTCCAAGGTTTTTTTATCATTTTCTAACCATGAATCCTTAGTCCATAAAATTTGTACACAAAAAGGCTCGTCATCTCCTTGTAAGAGACGACGAGCCTTTACGCTGCCGTGGTACCACTCTAATTGACCGGACCATGATGCAGAAGACGAGGATGTCCTCTCTCATAGAGGGTGCATTCCGCTTGCTGCGGGGTCCGAGCCCGCTTAAAAGCTTGATGACGGCGGCTAGCCGTAACGATGTACATGGGGGTTGCCATTCGAAATAATAAAATCAACCCGTTTCCAACGTTCCGCTCCCAGGCGAGATTCAAACCTCAGCTTCGACTGCGTCGCACCACCCCGCAGCTCTCTGTACGTCTTCAAATGCTTTATCCCGCAATAGGGATTGCATTTGGAATACGCTTTGCCAGCTTACTGTTCTACTGCTCCTGTTCATAGCGTTTTTTCTCTATATGTTAATTGCTTTTGTATTTCTAGTTGAACATTTCACTTCGTAGACAACAAGAAAAGCCTATCGTCTCTTTATTCAAGAGACGACAGGCTATAAAAGACCCGCGCGGTACCACCCTTGTTGACTCCCATACGTTCGTAAACGAGCAGGGACGCCCACCTTAAGCAATATGGTCAACTCCGGACGTTGACTCATACGCACCCTGTGACGAGGGTTAATCGTAACCATGTACTCACTAAGATCAGCCATTGTTTATGATAGCTGAGCTTGCTTCCAAAGTTCCGCTCCCAGGTGAGTTTCAAGCATCCTTCGACTGCGTTGCACCAACCCGCAGCTCTCTACTTCGCAGTTGCAGCTAGATGATCATCATCCTGTGCCCGACTGTCGATATTCCCGGATAAAGCTTTACTATTCCTGTTCTTAGCGTTTGATTAGTATGAAGTTTGAAGTATTGTTGCTTATTATATGCGTTAGCAAATATTCTGTCAATTACAAATGGAAATTAATTTTCAGAATGCTTGCTCACAGACCAGTCCTCTAGTGAAAAGCCTGGATCTGCTTTCAGATCGAGATCGGTGAATTGTTTCCTCTTCAGCTTCAGATGTGCTGCTGCGCCAATCATGGCCGCATTATCTGTACAAAGTGTATTCGGCGGTATGAGCAAAGGAATTTTTTCTGATTCGCATCGTTCCGTTAATACCTTTCGCAAGCCTCGGTTTGCAGCTACCCCTCCGCAAAGCAGCAGCTGCTTAGCTCCAAATTCACCAACAGCACGCAGTGCCTTCGTGACGAGCACTTCCGTCACCGATTCTTGAAATCCGCGTGCTAAGGCTGCTTCATTCAGTACGAGTCCCTTCATTCGGGTCTGATTTATGACAGAAAGCACAGCAGATTTCAAGCCGCTGAAGCTAAAATCATAACTGCCCGCTTCCAGCCAAGCCCGTGGAAGAACAATGCTTTCCTCCGCTTTGACAGCCAGCTTATCAATATGCGGTCCGCCCGGATATGGCAAGTGCAGCGCCCTCGCTACTTTATCATAAGCTTCCCCAACCGCATCATCTCTCGTTTTGCCGACCACACGGAAATTACCCTCGCTCTCAAGCAATACCAATTCTGTATGACCTCCTGAAACAACGAGTGCCATACTAGGGTATACAATGTCATGAACCAGCTCATTGGCATAAATATGTCCGGCAATATGATGCGTGCCAATCAGTGGAATATCAAGAGCCATTGACAAGCTTTTGGCTGCAACAATTCCGACGAGCAGCGCCCCGACAAGCCCTGGCCCCTGCGTCACAGCTATAGCCGACATATCCTTAAGCGTTAGGCCGGATTCCTTTACCGCTTGTTCGATAATAAGCGTAATGGACTCCACATGCTTCCGTGAAGCAATTTCCGGGACAACGCCTCCATAGCGCTCATGAATTTCAATTTGACTGGATACCACATTCGATAAAATATGCTTGCCGCCGCGAATGACCGAGGCTGATGTCTCATCACAACTTGTTTCTATTGCCAGAATAATACTGTCCATCTGCTCATTCCCTGCTGCTTGCTCCATTTGATTCACAATCATTGCTCCCCTGCCTTCAACTGCTCTTGGTCCAGTTCCGCCCACATTATAAGCGCGTCTTCGTTATTATCCGAATAGTACTTTGGCCTAACGCCGGCAGGCTCGAATCCGAATTTACGATACAGCCGCTGTGCAATCTCGTTGGAAGGCCGAACCTCCAGCGTCATTTTTGCAGCGCCAAAAAATACAGCTGTCCGCTGAAGCTCCATCAGCAAACAATTGCCCAACCCTAATCCTCGATATTGTGCCGTAATAGCTATATTAGTTACATGCGCCTCATCCATGATGACCCACATGCCTCCGTAGCCGATAACTTCACCATCTAATTCCATCACCATGTAACGAGCAAACATATTATTCAATAGCTCATTTGTAAAGGCTTCGGTCGTCCATGGGCTGGTGAATGCTTCCTGCTCGATCTCAACAATCGTTGAAATATCCGCGAGCGTCATTGCACGATAAATAATCTCATTCACATCTATAGTCATGGCTTCGCACCGCCTGCTTGCTTGGCCTTCCAAACGACCTCAGCCTCTGTTAACTGCGTATAATTAGGAATAAAAGTATGCGGGTTCTCGGTCAATCCTGCTTCAAGCCTAGCTCGGCCAAGCTCAGCAATCCATCGTCCCTCTTGAACGAACGGCTGCAATATAACAGCTATGCCAGCCTCTTCGCCAACTTTCTTCAAGCTCTCCGCGCCTTCTTCATGCAGAGATAAATCACCAACCAATGAAATACTGCACACGGCTCCCTTTGGCAGCCCATCTAATCGTTCTGCAAGCCTCTGAACCCAGTCCTTCATCAGACGCACGCCGTCATCAGCCCACTGATTCCATTCTGAATCACTCGTAATGGAGAAGCCGGATGTGTATACTTGGCCTCTTCTAGCATCCATGATCGGAAGCACCCAGTGTTCCCCTGTTTTATCTGCTGTATAATCATTTTCACTCATTTTCATTTTCAACTCTTGATGCCAAGCGCCATAAGCAATCGCCTCAAGGCTGGATACACCAAGGAGCGGCTTATCCCATACCCATGCCAGCGTCTTCGCTACCGTTACGGCTATCCGCATACCGGTATAGGAGCCCGGACCATTGCCGACAGCGATCGCTTCGATATCCGTATCCCTTATCCCGCTTGTCTCCAGCAATTGTTTAACATGCGATACCACATGCACCGAATGATTTCTTTCCGCTAATGATTGAATTTCAGCCAATACTTCATGACCTCTTACAATCGCCGCCGCCATGGAAGCCGTAGAAGTATCCAGCGCCAGTATGACGCCAGGTTGTTGCTTTTGCTCTATACTCATCTGTTCTCTCCTATCTCATTCAACGCTTCGCACCACTTGGCATATTGCTCTCCAAAGCCAGTCAAATGAATGCGCCTTGCTTCATCGCCAAGATGCTCCATATACAACTCCATCCGTTCAGCGGGCAGCAGCTCCTTGATCAAGCTCGCCCATTCCACAATCGTCACGCCTTCACCGAAAAAATAATCATCTAAACCAAGCTCGTCCGCTTCTTCGAGCGACAGCCGGTATACATCCATATGATAAAAGGGAAGCTGTTCCCCTTCGTATTCCTTAATTATCGTAAATGTTGGACTATTTACTATTCCCTGCACGCCAATGGCTGCTGCAAAAGCTTGTGAAAATCTTGTTTTGCCCGCTCCAAGATCACCGTCAAGTGCCAGCAACATGCCGGGCTTCGCCCAAGCAGCAAGCTTCTGTGCCAAATTAATCGTATCCTGTTCCGTTTGCGCCAGCCAAGTGGCTTGTCCTGTTCCCGATTGCATTCTCTTCACCCTTATTTACGAGAAGTGATTGTAGCCGCGTTTCAACAGCTCGATCCTCTTGCCTCTTAATGCTCTTGAACCTTGTTCTTCCATCACATGTTCACTGATTACTAGATCAACTCCGGCTGCTCCAGCTTCGGTTTCTCCAATAATAAAAAAAGGGATGCCTTCCTGATGAAAAGCGAAGCGTGCCGCTTCCGCATCCTCAGAAACCATCGTACCAAGCAACACGTAATCCTCACCGCCATAAAGCATCCACTCCAGCGGATCTGCACCCACTGCAGATGCGTACGCTGATAGACTTCCGCTTTTTGGCAGCAGCCTTTCATTCAGCACCACTCGCAAGCCAGACGCCTCGGCTATTTCCCATGCCTCGCTTGCCAGCCCGTCACTCACATCATTCAGGGAGTGGCAGCTTCCGCGTTTCAATAGCAGCCGGCCGCTGCGCACGTTAGGGCTAGGACGCTGATGCGCATGAACAAGCGCTTCAGCTTCAGCAAGCGAAATCCCGCTGCAGCTTGCAATCGCCGCACCGCTATGATCTCCAGCGCTCACACTGCCCTGCGCAAGCAAAGCGTGCAGCCCTGCCGCCGCCATACCCGTCGCGCCGGTCACAAACACAGCATCGCCAGGCTTCGCACCTGAACGACGCAGCTCATGCTCCGCTTCAACGGTTCCCGTTACCGTCACAGCGACAACCAAATGCTCCGGCGACGATGTCGTATCGCCGCCTACAACAGCAACCCCATAGCGCTCGGCGCACTCGTACAGCCCATCATACACGCTCCGCATCCGCTCCGGTGTATACGAGGGCGGCACGCTGACCGATACGAGCGCATGCAAGGGCACGCCTCCCATCGCGGCAATATCGCTAATGTTGGCGGCAAGCGCCTTATAGCCGACATCCGCGTCCCGCATCGTCGACTCCTTAAAGTGAACGGTCTCCACCATCGTGTCGACCGTCAGCAGCAGCCGCTTCGGCTCGCTAACCGTATCCGCAGCCTCGGCTGGATCAACAACAGCGGTATCATCACCGATACCGATGACGACCCCGCGCTGCGCCTGCCATTCATTCGACTGTCTTGTTCTCGTCCAATGCGCTATACTTGCAAACTCATCCAAAGTCGAATCACCCTCATCTCTGCAAAAAACGATCCCAACACATACATGATATTATCATCATTAGTGAATATCCCGTTTCTTAAACCGTCCGCCCTTCACATCGTGAATATTGCCGACCGCGAGAAACGCAACCGGATCAAGCTCCGTGACAATCGACTTCATCTTTGCTTCTTCAAGTCTGTTAATAACGCAGAAAATAACGCGTTTCGAGCCGCCAGTAAAGCCGCCTTCGCCGTGCAAATAAGTTACACCGCGTCCAAGCCGGCTCATAATCGCATCCCCGATTTCCTTTGATTCCTCGCTAATGATCCAGATCGCCTTCGACTCATCGAAGCCCTCGATGGTGATATCAATCATTTTGAAAGCAATGTAATAGGCAATAAGCGAAAACATCGCTCGATCCCAGCCAAACACAAAGCCTGCGCTGCCGAGAATAAAGAAATTAAAAAACATAACCGTTTCGCCAACCGAGAATGGTATTCGTTTATTAAACAGAATCGCAACAATCTCTGTTCCGTCAAGCGAGCCTCCAAAACGTATAACGATACCTACTCCGACACCGAGAATGACCCCGCCAAATATAGCAGCGAGAAACGGCTCAACCGTAAGCGGCATTACCGGATGAAGCAGCGCTGTTCCAATAGACATAACAGATACGCCGTAAAGGGTTGAAATAGCAAAGGTTTTGCCAATCTGCCTATAGCCTAACACTAAGAATGGTAAATTCAATACGAATAGAAAAATGCCCAATGGGATTTTCAAAATATAGGATGCCATAATAGAGATACCTACTATGCCACCATCAATAATATGATTTGGTACTAGAAAGATTTCCAGAGCTACTGACACGAGTGCTGCACCGAGCGTAATAAAAAGCGCCCTTCGCAACACATCCAGCTTCGACAGCTTGTGGTGCTGAAATGTCCCCATCTATGAAACCACATCCCTATTCACTCTATTTCTCATTATTTTACCTTAAACACTCTCATAGATAAAGCAACTCTACTATTATTGCAAAAAAAAGAAGTCTATCCTTTCAGCGGTAAAATGACCGTTAAAAGGGTAGACTCCTTGTTAATAAGCGCCCGGGGGCATCCAAACGAACGAGAGCTTCTCTACATCTGCTATATTAAACTATCGCTTATGCTGGATAGGACTCGTTGTCATCTTGATCAACGAACCCAAGTCATGTCATTAAAGCTCCTTTATTATTGTGATATAGAGATCATCCTTGAGTTCAAGCTCGTATGGTTCCTTTGGCTGTGATCCGTCCTTTTCCATAATAATTCTCACACGCGGTCGATGCACCGCAAGCTCATTATTTTCCGATACAACCCCTACCTGACCCGTGCTTAACAACAGTGAGGTCGAGATGGGATAGATAGAGATGTGTCGACAGAAAAGCTGAATCAATTCTAAATCAAAAAACGTGCCGCCTGAAGCGAACAAAAACTCAATGGCTTCGTTTGCCGTATAGCGCTTGCGATAAGGTCTTGGAGAGGTGAGTGCATCAAACGTATCTGCTATACCCACAATTTGAGCATACATATGAATTTCGTTTTCTTTGAGTCCTCGTGGATAGCCGGAGCCATTAAAACGTTCATGATGCTGCAAGGCACAATGAGCCGATACAATAGAAATGTCGTGATATTTCCGCAAAATATCAAAGCCTTCTTTGGCATGGGTATGAATAACATCACGCTCAGCGAACGAAAGGCCGCCGGTATGAGAAAGCAGCTTCTGTGGCATTTTCGTCATACCGATATCAAAAAGCAGAGCACCGATGCCAAGCTCCTCTAACTGATTTCGATTAAAGCCCTTCGCAATACCCATAATGCCCGCAAGTACGGCAACGTTAAAAGAATGCTGAAACAAGTAGGCATCCTTCGCATGGATATTCGTTAAATTGACAAGCATATTTGGTCTAGCCGAAAGATCCTGCATGATTTCTCCGAACACCGCTCGGAAATTTCGGCCCATATCAGGAGCAATAGTTCTTCCACTTGTTATGGTTTGGTCCTTGAACGAATTCATAGTCTTAGAAATGGTATCGACGGCATGCTTTCGTGTTTCATCTCGTATCGTATCCTCTGGAATCAGATCCACTGTCGTTCCATCCTCGATAAACAAAAAATCGATGCCTAGTATGCTTAAACGATCAATATAACGATCATTAAGCTCGACCCCTTCTCCAAGTAGCACATTTCCGTTTTCTTGGAAAATAGGCTTTGCCACCTTGTCACCAGGCTTGACCATTCCAATTTGTACTTTTCTCATTAGATTAGTTCCCGCCTTTGAATGTAATAACGCTTGCAGTCGGATACCCTCTATTTTATCAGAACTAGGACAGACTTACTATGTAATGAGAAGTAAAAAAAACCTGAACGATCTCGTTCAGGTTTAAGCTAATTTACGTTTCACGATCCGATTGCGCCCATTGTACTTCGCTTCATACAGAGCCGCATCCGCTTGCGCCAGTAATTCTCTTAAAAAAGCTTTGGGGTCATCCAGATCAGCAGGCTCGAAATGCTCGATAGAAATAACGCCCATACTAATCGTCACAGCTATGGATTTCCCGCCCATAACAGTATCTATCCTATTTTGTTCAACCGATTCCATGACCATCTCAGCAATAATATCCGCTTGCTCACGATTCGTATGCGGCAAATACACCGTAAACTCCTCGCCGCCATAGCGAGCCAATACATCAGTCAGCCTAAGCTTGCTGCGAACAGCATCAACCGTGCTGCAAAGCACCTCATCACCAACCAAATGACCATATTGATCATTTATGGTTTTGAAGTAATCAAGATCAAATAAGAAGATAGAAAACGGAATGCCATAGCGTATATTGGCAACTACTTCTTGTTCTAACTGATGCAATAAATAACGACGGTTATAGCAGCCTGTTAATCCATCCGTAATCGCCATATGCTCTAGCTTTTTATTAGCTTGAAACAGCTCATCCTGAACGATTAGCAAATCGCGATTGCGATCCTGCAGCTGTTCATTCTGAATATTTGTCTCCTGCACAAGCAGTCGCAGCTCCGTTACATCCTGGAAGGTAAGCAGGCGGCCAACCAATGTTTTCTTACCATTTAAAATTGGAGCGGAATGCACAATAAAATGACGATATCCATCTAAGTCGATTCCAATCTCAAACTCAAGCTGATCCAGAGGACGTTTGCGCAGCGCCTCGAAAAACGCCGAAAACTCTCTTCCCGTATCTCCCTTGAATTGAGCAGCGATGATTGCAGGATTGAACTTATCGCCGATCCGAAGCCTGATCAAAGGTTTTATCGCCTTATTTACCTCAATAATGATATCGTTTTCATCTAAAACGATAAGACCCATTGACATCGTGTTCGTTACGTCGCGTTGAACCGTTTGAATAATGTCAAACACCTTGTTACGACCGATCGCGTAAACCAGATATACAGCTACAAACGCCATCCCAACAGATATAAGCGGAATATAACGGGAAATTAAATGAATCAATAATACATTAGTGACCAAATCACCAGCAGAAAATAGTAAAAGCACAAATATACCGGTTAGTGCCGTTTTGACCAAGGTTCTTTGTCTAACAGACTCTTCTCCCCGCAGCTTATACATCATAATGACAACGGAAACAGCCATGTAAGCTAGCAACTGTGAGATCATAAACCAAAATAGCGGTCCGTGCTGAAGCTGCTTAAGGGAATCATACTGATCATTAATTTTCATAAACATGCCGTTTGGATTAATAACTACTGCTGCCACCGAAAGGAGCGCCGGCGTTGATAGAAGGAATATACGAAACTTTCGTATGACATAAGACTGTCCAGTTAAGAAAACGATAAACACAAACCAACCTACCCCTTGAAGGGATAAGCCTACATAAGAAACGGTTAAATAAAAAAGCCTATACGGGTTTGAAGAGGCTGTTTGTGAAATAAATTGAAAAAGAGGCCAGATCATAAATACTAAATGCAGTAATAAATAAATCCGATGCAGTATCGTAACAGAGCTTGAAGCCAGAACGTAAAAAAATAAACCTAGTAGTACTAGAAACATAGAAAAATCTAGCCAGATCATCCATTCCAATAGGGTTCACCCATCCGTTCAAAAGCCATCTTCTTCCATTGTAACAAATGTTAAATCTATCGACAATTGCCTATTTCGAGACAAAAGAGTAAACGGCTGCAACCATCTTAATCAGCTGCAGCCTACTACTCCACATATTACCATTATTTCATCTGGTTAGGAAAGTGTTGCGATAACATTTGTTCTAATGATGGTGAAATGTTAAGAAATTGACGGAATTGCTCGTATTGCTCCCACTTTTTCATAGAAGGCTGTTGCTGCTTTTCAGATCGCACAGCTCGAATAAGCAGATTTTTAGGCGTATGCTCAGGATCAACGAATTCCAGCATTTGCACTTTATATCCCAGCACCTCAAGTAAGGTTCCTCGCGCAGCATCGGTTGCAAGCGCAGCGAATCGTTCTTTTAACAGACCTTGAGACAAGATCGGCGAAAGCACATCATTGCTTACCTGGCGGAACAGCTCATGCTGACAGCATGGGACTGACATAATAACCGATGCTCCCCAATTTACTGCCTTCGCAAGCGCAGCATCAGTTGCTGTATCACAAGCGTGAAGCGTGACAACCATATCTGCCGCCTGCAGCTCTTCGTAATCGGCGATATCGCCGACAAGAAATTGGAGCTTGTCGTAATGAAGTTTTTCTGCAAGCTCCGAGCAGAACGCTATAACATCAGCTTTTAGATCAAGACCGATCACATTAATTTTCCTTTGCTGCTCAATAGCTAGGAGATGATAGAGCGCAAACGTCAAGTAGGATTTCCCACAACCGAAATCAACAATCGTAAGCTCTCGATCAGTAGGCAGATAAGCAAGCACATCTGTAACCATCTCTAGAAAGCGATTGATTTGGCGGTATTTATCCTGCTTCTTCGCATGCACGAGACCGTCCTTAGTCATAATGCCCAGCTCAACTAGGAATGGCGCTGCTTTGCCCTCCTCTAGCACTCGCTGCTTTTGCCGATTATGCTGCAAGTTCGCTCCTCGCGCATTGCCGGTAGGGGGCTTGGTTAAAACAGCAGCCTTCCCTTTCTTGTTGAACAGAAGCTGAACGTCAGCTTCTGTCGTTTTCAGAAGCGCTTGACGATAGTTTTCCTGAAGCAGGTCAATCATACGCTCTGATGCCTGTCCCTCCGGAATATTATCATGCGTCACCTTATTAGCGTAATGATACTCAAATTGATAGTGAAGCCCATTCTTTAGTTGAATAGGACGAATGATTGTTTTGGGAGATGCTTCTCCGTCCTTGCGTCGAAGCTGACTCAGAGTTGCTTGCTGCAGCTCTCCGTTGCTCATCCAGTTACTAATATCTTGCTGCCATTGTTCAATCATGCTCTACCTTCATTCTAAAAATTTTTGTGAAGCAAAGCTTGCTTCTGAAGCATATGCTTTTGTGAATGAGCCCTACTTCAGTTGCTTACGCTTTTATATTTTCTGTTGGTCCTGTAAGAGCTTCAAGCCCTTGCAGGACCTCTTCACGCGGCAGACCGCCTGATTCTAATTTCTCATCGCTTAGAAGCAGCATGCGTCTATAGATGTCAGCGGCTTCCTCCATGCGAAGGAGGCTGTCATCCAACAGCTCGTGCATCATATTTTCAGCCAAATCAAAGCGTGCTTCGTCTTCATACCACTCCATAAGGAGTCGTTTGGTCGATACAGGCAGCTCATAAGGTTGAAGCAGAACCAACAGCTCCTGAATTTGGTCACGCGGTTTTACCATAATAGGCTCTGCACCTGCCAGTGACAAGCGTAAAAATAAATGCAGCGACTTTACATAAGAGGAGAAGCTCTCATCCTCTCGGCCAAGCTCATCATTCAGCTCTGCTTCATGCCTGATCAATACGGCTATCGCACTCATTTGATCGGTCTCAAGAATGCCATTCGTCGTCATGACCTTCATTAAATCCTCATCGGATAAGGAGCGAATCAATTTACTGCTTAATCGAAAGCGCTTATCCAGCAAATCATCAATGACGAGCAGCGCCTCTTCTTGCTTGCGCTCACGCCGCAAATTCATAATTTGTCCAACCGCTTCGGTCATTTGCTCTATCATTCTCATGAAATAATCACGTTGAAACAAATGATTCCCCCCTAGCTGTTACTGCTTGGATTTCACAAATTTCAAAATAGCTGCGGTCAGTTCCTTTGGCTGTTCCATCATTCCCAGATGTCCAGCGGTTTCCAGTACAACCTTCTCCGTTGATCCATTACTTGCGGCAAACGTGCTGTCCGATGGAATCACGCCATCATTCGCTCCTGATACTAGCAGCACAGGGAGATCTGATTGTTCAATAACATGCTTGCGATCCATTCTAACCTTCATTCCTCTTGCTGTTGCCATAGCTCCTTGCAGTGACGTCGCATAACCGATTCCTTTTACTTCCTCAACGGTTTTCGGCATAGATTGGAGACTAGCTGCTGCAAACAGCTTTGGCACTAGGCCGTCTACGAAAGCTTGAACACCAGTTTGCTGAAGGGTTTCAACCGCTTTATCTCTGTTTTGTTTCGCTGTTTCGCTATCTTCAAGAGCTGTTGAATGAATAAGCCCAAAACCGGACAGCTTCTTGGAAAATTTCTCTGCGAATGCTAAAGCAATGTATCCGCCCAAGGAGTGCCCTAGCAGAACCGCATTGTGAATTTGCAGCTTTATTAGCATGCCAGCAATATCTTCTGCATACATTTCCATCGTATAAGCTTCATAGATCGGAGCACTGCTTCGACCATGTCCGCGCAAATCAGGTGCAATGACCCGTACCGATTGTTCCAGATCTTCTGCAATATGATCCCAATAAGCCGAGCTGCCGCAGTAGCCATGAAGCAACACCACGACCTCAGTAATGCCATCCTCAGCGCCGCCATCCACGGGATGGGAATCATAATAAGCGAGCTCAACACCGTTATCCAAAAACATCTTCCGCTGTGCGATCGAGCTTTTATTCATTGCTGCTCCTCCTGTCATCATCTGCACTCTCCTCTTCATCATTCAAATTTGTTGGAATTAATTCTCGATAATCGTTACATTCACACTCTTATTCCATGCCTCGTCTATGGCGTCCACAAGCTCTTTTGCCATTCCCATGACATGGTAAAGCGACGTGGTTTGCAGCATCCAATATGCTTTAGGTCCATTTGCATTGACTACGCCCGCAATACTATAATGTCCAACAGCCGGCAGCCTGCGGCCAATCGCTTTTCCAGGCTGCAATGGACCATCCGTCACAAGAAATTGCCCCACCGATTTCGGCTTGCCTAAGCAAGCATCAATAGCAATAACAATTGCATGATCTCTAACATTCCTTATTTCATGTTCAACCGCGTGAGCATCACAAGGCTTCTCTAGTGTCCCAATAACATCTCTCCAGCCCCGCTCTTGCAGCATAGTACCCACAAGAGGACCGAAAGAATCACCGGTAGAGCGATCTGTTCCTATACACATAAATACAATTTGCCCGCGATCTTGATGCGCTGCGGCGATCGATTCTAGAAATTGCTTCATTCCCATTTCCACTAGCTGTTCCGTTTCCCGCACCTGCCGATCCTTGCGTTATCTATTTGCGATTATCGCTTCTTTCAATTGTATCCAATTTTAAGTACCTGTTCAATTTGTGGTCATCTCGGAATGAAACATGATACAATTGCATCAAAGTAAAGGCTTATGAATAAGACGAAACTTACGATGCCAGTTCGGATCGCAATAATTTTAGGAGGCATCCCATGACGAATTTACAATTACAAACAAAAGAAAATGTAGAGTTTATGATTGATGTAATCAAGACCAAACTAAAAATGGCTTCAGCTGCTGCCATGCAGGCTTCTCATTTCGATATCAATCAATACGAGGATATACGCGAGCTCTATGAAGTTGTTGCGGCTAAAGATAAATTCAGCATTAGCGAGGTTGAAGCTCTCGTATCCGAGCTGGGTAAATTACGCAATACTTAACAAAACGTTATATTCAACATTTTATTCCATAATCAGACATTTATTTTCGAAATTCGATAAATTAACTTTTTACAAATATATCTAGAGTTTTCGTTGATAATAGCATGATATGGAATGAAAAACCGAGTTCGGGCATTTTAGCCGAACTCGGTTTTTTTGTGTAAATACGCTATTCTTGTTCCTCTTCTTGAACCTCGGCAGCTTCGATCGAAAGTTTAATCGTTACGTTCTTAAGTTCGCCTTTAAGAAAATGTGCGATTCTCTCAAGCTTATCTGCAAGCTCGGGTCCGCTAAGCGTTGTATTCAACTGATAATCAAAGCTATCTGCCGGAGGCTTACGGTCGCTATATCCGCCCTGCCCTCTCCAGCCGCGCTCTCCGCCTGAATTAGCTGGTGTTAATGCATGCTCTTGTACAGGATAAAACTTGTCTGACTTGTTCACGACTCTTTCATAGATCCGCAGCTTTTTCAGCAGCATGTAGTATTGCGCGGAATGCTTGAAATTCCAAGCCTCCCTAATATCTTTCAGCGTGTAATCCATCTTCCAACGCTTTAGCTTCTCTACTTGCTCATCTGTGCTTAGCTGTAGAAAGTCATCTAGCGGCAGCATTTTTTCGGACATTTTGACCCCTCCGATAATAGTTTAAAACCATATAAATTAATAAATCTTCGTCTTTATTTATTCTATAAAAAAATACCATAAATTTCGGCGGTTTACAAATAAATATATTTCATTCGTAATGATTGTGATTACTTTTACGAAAAAAACATAAAAAAAGAACCTCCGTTAATACGCTTTATGCGAGCGCACTTGGAGGTTTCTGCTTTATTCACTCTTCTGAAGCCCGATTGATGCTAAGAACCGCTCAAATGCTGCTGCTCCGTCTGCTGTACGTTTATACACGCCCGCATCTTTTAGCACCTCAAGAAACTTTCCACCCGCCTCAGACTCAACTGTAATCCTTGCTTGCTCATCTGAGAGGGCAGTTCCATATCGCTCGATTAGAGCTGATACCCATGAAGCATGCTTATGAAGGGGATGGTCTTCACTAAGAAGCTCTTCTGCACCAATTGAAGCACCAGTCAAGTAAGCAGCAATTTGCTCCAGCTCCTCCTTGAGACGTCCCGGCAATACAGCCAGACCCATGACCTCAATTAGTCCAATGTTCTCTTTCTTAATATGATGCAAATGCTGATGCGGATGGTATATACCGTCCGGATGCTCTTCGCTCGTGCGATTGTTGCGCAGCACCAAATCGAATTCATATTCACCGTTATCCTTCAATCTTGCAATCGGCGTAATTGTATTATGCGATGTAAGCGAACCATCAGCTTGCTCCGTATAAGCTAATATATCAGAGGACGCGTCATTATAAACACGCCACTCATCAAGCAGTCGGCACGCTGCGCTGTGCACAGCAGCTTTGGAGCTGCCGTTAACCCGTACAACGGACATTGGCCACTTTATAATGCTGAAGCGAACATTTGGTAGCTCAGGATCAATAAATGACGTCTCTTCTGGCGCCTTTTCCATTGGAAAGACATGACGTCCCGCCTGGTAGTGATCATGGGTCAAAATCGATCCGCCGACAATAGGCAAATCAGCATTAGAACCAATAAAATAATGCGGGAATGCTTCAACGAAATCTAACAGTCTTGCAAAGGATGTATGCGTGATGACCATAGGATCATCTGCGCCCTTGAATACTATGCTGTGCTCATTGTAATAAACGTAAGGAGAGTATTGAAAAAACCATTGTTCTCCTTGCAAAGTGAGCGGCACAACACGAAGATTTTGCCTAGCTGGATGATCTGCCCGACCGGCATAACCAACGTTTGCTATGCTCAGCAGACTTTTCGGATACTTAGACTGCGGGAGCGTTTTGAGCAGCGCTATTTCTTTTGGATCCTTCTCGGGCTTGGATAAATTAATGGTAATTTCAAGATCGCCGTATTCCGTTTCTTGAAGCCAATATTTATTTTTTCTAATGCGGTCCATCCGAATATAATTGGAATCTACGCTTAGTTTATAGAAGGCGTTTGTCGCTTCCATAATGCCCTCTTGATTCGCTTTTCTCTCAAAAGCGGCTGCTGCTTCCGATGGACGCGGCAGAAGCAAACCCATGATTCGAGCATCAAGCAAATCGCGGTACGTTGTGATATTATCCGGAATAAGTCCGATTACAAAGCCATAATCAAGCAATGGCTCAAGCAGCTCTACTGCACTATCTAACGCCTCCACAGGCACTAATCCCTCGTACGGCTCAGCAAGCTGGAATAAATCTAGAAGTGAATTGCGAGACGCTATAAGATCAAGCTCCCCCAGCATTTCTCGCTGTTTCGCAAATTGCAGCAGTCTTTCTATAAGAAGCAAAGCATCGTTTGCTGATGATGTTTGTTGTTCAATTGCCATGAGATGAAGCTCCTTCCACTTAAACAGATTGCTCTTTAGCCGTTATAGCCATTTGGATTGGCTTCTTGCCAGCCCCAAGCGCTTTTGATTATATCCTCAAGCTTGCTGCGCTTCGGATTCCATCCCAGCTCTTGACGAGCACGGTCAGAGGAAGCAACCAGTATGGCAGGGTCGCCAGAACGACGGGCTTCCATAACAGCAGGAATTTCTCTTCCTGTTACGCTGCGAGCGATATCAATAACTTCTTTTACAGAGAATCCTGTTCCGTTACCAAGGTTGTAAACAGCGCTATCCGCGCCGCCGCGAAGGCGGTCAACTGCGAGAATATGCGCATCAGCTAAATCGCTTACGTGGATGTAATCGCGAATGCATGTGCCGTCCGGTGTATTATAGTCCTCTCCGAATACGGAGATATGTGGACGTTGTCCTAGCGCAGCTTGCAGCACAATCGGGATGAGATGCGTTTCCGGATTATGGTCCTCACCGATTTTACCGCTCTCATGCGCACCTGCAGCATTGAAATAACGCAGAGCAACATATTTGATACTGTGAGCTACATCAAACCATTTCATCATTTTTTCCATGGCCAGCTTCGTTTCGCCGTAAGCATTCGTTGGCAATGTACGATCATACTCATCGATAGGCACATTTTCAGGCTCACCATACGTTGCAGCTGTTGATGAGAATACAATTTTGCGAACGCCGTACTGGTTCATTTTCTCAAGCAAGCACAATGTACCAAATACATTGTTGTGATAATATTTCCCTGGTTCTTTCATGCTCTCGCCAACGAGTGAATTCGCAGCGAAATGAATAACTGAGTCAATTTCATTTTCTTGGAATACGGTATCCATGAAATCCGCATCACGAAGGTCGCCTTCATAAAGCTTGCCTCCGAGCACCGCTTCCCTGTGTCCTTGCTGAAGGTTGTCAATGATTACAACCTCCTCGCCGCGCTCATTCAACGCTGCTACAGCATGTGAGCCAATATAGCCTGCTCCTCCTGTTACGAGTACTGCCATAATTAATTTCCCCTCTCCATTTTCAAAAATGATGTTGCGAATGCAGCTCCTATACGAGACGTTCTACGCCATTACCGATGGTGCATACATAGAAGTCTGCCGTTAAGCCCGTTTCGTCCTTGTATTTACGACCTACCTCCGTTTGGAAGGTCTCTACGCTATCTTCATGCACAAGGGATACTGTGCAGCCGCCAAAGCCGGCACCTGTCATACGCGAACCAAGCACACCATCAATTTGACGTGCCGCTGCAACCATAGCATCAAGCTCAGCGCCTGTTACTTCATATAGATCACGAAGCGAATCATGCGACCCATTCATAAGCTGACCGAATTGCACCAAATCATTTCCTTGAAGCGCTTTGATGGATTGCAGTACGCGATCAATTTCCTCAACAACATGCTGTGCGCGTTTTTGAACGATTTCGTCTTTGATCAAATGCTTAGCTGAGTTGAATTGCTCCAGCGTAAGTTGACCGAGCAGTGTAAGCTCTGGAAATGCCGCCTGCAGTTCCTTTACCGCTTGCTCACATTGGCTGCGACGCTCATTGTAAGCAGAGTCTACAAGGCCGCGGCGCTTGTTCGTGTTGCCAATAACAAGCTTATAGCTTCCGGAATCAAATGGTACCAGCTCATACTGGAGCGTGTCGCACATTAATAGAATAGCATGATCTTTTTTGCCGTTTGCAACAGCGAATTGATCCATGATGCCGCATTTAACGCCATTGAACTCATTTTCGGATTTTTGTGCAAGCAATGCGATTTTCACTGTATCTGCTTCGAGTCCCTCGAGCGTTTGCAGCGCGTAAGCCGTTACAACCTCAATAGAAGCAGAAGAAGATAAGCCGGCACCATTCGGAATTTCACCATGGTAGAGCAGGTCATAGCCATTTTTGAATATGATGCCGCTTTGCTGCAATTCATTCACAATGCCCTTCGGATAGTTCATCCAGTCGTCAGCCTCATCATAAACGATGGTTTCCAATGAAAATTGCTTAGATGCAGGGAAATTTGTCGTTGCAAGACCAAGTTGTTTGTCAGAACGTTTGCGAATCAGCAAAGTTGTTCCAAATGTTAATGCAGCTGGGAAAACATATCCACCGTTATAGTCGGTATGCTCACCGATGAGATTAACGCGGCCTGGAGCATGGAAAACAGCGATGTCGCCAGCTTCTCCGCCGTATTGATTTATAAATTGCTGTGTCAGCTCTTGGATGTTTGCCATTTGCTATCACTTTCCTTTTTTTCATATTTAGTGGTTTCTAAGTACAACTTCAGTATAGAGTAACAAGGTTCAAAACAAAATGGCGATAAGTGCTTTTTGTATGGATTAATGTGACTTTTCGCTTTGTAGATGGACATGGTATTATAGTTAAAACATTACAAACGATAACCCTATCATTCTAATATGAAGCAGGTGTAAAGTAAATTGCAGCAGGATATGTATACGGTAGCTTCTAATCCCGTCATCACGCAAGGCGATGAGGGCTATTTGAAAGTATGGTTTGCAGGAGAGAGTCAGACGAAGCCTCTCCACCGACTCGGACCAAAGGTATACGATTTCTATTTAATGCACATCGTCCTTGCAGGAAAGGGCACGTTCAGCTGTGACGGGAAAACACATGCTCTATCCGCGGGACACACTTTCCTCATCGAACCGGAGCAGTTGATCAGCTATGAATCAGATCCCGCTGAGCCCTGGCGCTATCGCTGGGTAGCCTTCAGTGGTTCACTCTCTTCTGAGCTTGTTGCTGCGGCAGGATTTACAAGAGAGCAGCAGGTCGTCTTCACTGCGGATAAACGTCGCGCCAGCGCGTTGTTCCGGCAAATCTATGAGACCTTCCGCCATGGGGGTGCAGCAGCAGATATGAAGGCTGTAGGTTATTTGCATTTGTTGCTGGCTCAATACAAAGCTTTGCTTGATGCAGCTGACGAAAGCTCTGATCGAACGGGTCATTCCGAGAGCGATCATTTGCTTCAACAAGTGGTTCATTATTTATCAACGCAATACGCTCATCCTGTTTCGATCGAACAAATGGCGGAATCACTCGGCTATAACCGTGCCTATTTGTCTCGGCTGTTCAAGCAGCGAACCGGTCTATCCCCTGTCACCTTTCTCTTAAAGCTGCGCATTGATAAAGCCCGCCAAATGCTTCGCGATCGTCCGGAGCTTACGATTGAACAGATTTCCGCCTCAGTCGGTTTACAAGATGCCCTCTATTTCTCTAAGCAATTTCGACGGCTGCATGGACAATCTCCAAGTGCATATCGCGATGCAATGAGAAGCTTAGGCGAGTAATTCCTCCAAAGTAACATCCTCATCATACACGCAAGTAAATTAGCATTCATTTTATGACTTCCCTAGCTTCATTTTTAAAATTTGGGGTAATACTAAGCTAGGGAGTGATAATTATGAAAGAGCTGCATACGGGCAGCCTATTTTGGCCGAGTACGTTAAGCAACACGAAAAACTATGAGCCCTTAAAGCAAAATAAAAAAACACAGGTAGCCATTATTGGAGGAGGCATGTCCGGTACGATTTGCAGTATGATTTTTGTTAAAAGCGGTCTTTCAACCGTCATACTGGAGCGCGGTCAGGTTGCCGGCGGCAGCACCTCCGCCAATACCGGATTACTCCAATTTTCAAACGATATCATGCTCTGCGATCTCATAGATCAAATCGGGGAGCAGGATGCACAATTCTTCTATAAATCATGTGCAGATGCAATTGATATGCTTGGCGCTCTTGCAGCTGAGCTTCCTGTTGATGTCGGATTTATTAAACGAAACAGTCTTTATTATGCTACCGATGAATCGGACCTGCCTAAGTTACAGAAGGAATATGAAGCCATGAAAGCATGCGGTCTCTCTGCTGAATTTTTGTCGCCAAATGAGATAGAGGAGCATTTTCCTTTCCGCAAAGCAGGAGCTATCATCACGCATGGTGATGCAGAGATTAATCCCTTCCAATTCGTGTCGGGCCTTGCCGATGCCGCTGTTCGGAAAGGTCTGCAGATCCATGAGGAAACGGATGTTGTTGAACATATAACGCTGCCTAATGGGTATCATCTCTTGCGAACAAAGGATGGTTTTGAAATAGAGGCCGAGCATGTCGTCTATGCGATCGGCTATGAGCCTGAGGAGCTTCGAGGGAAGCTGATTAAAGCGGATATCAACCGTTCCTATGCAATCGTTACGGAGGTACAGCCAAATATTCAAAGCTGGTATGAAGGAACCATGGTCTGGGAAACAGCCCGTCCTTATTTGTATTTACGGACTACTGTAGATGGACGTGTCGTAGCTGGCGGGCTGGACGAGGATGAAGAACAGCCGCTGCACAGCGAGCAAGGGCGGCATAGCAGAGGCAAGAAGCTTTTGGATTCGCTTCAAGCTCTTTTCCCAGAGCTGACGGCACCGATACAATTTGAATGGAGCGCTACCTTTGGTGAATCCTGTGATGGACTGCCCTTTATAGGCAAAGATCCAGCTTGGAAAAATGTCTATTATTGCTTAGGCTATGGAGGTAACGGTACGGTCTACAGCATGCTCGCAGCCAATATCCTTCGCGATCTCATTATAGGCAAGGAGCATCCACTGGCTGATATCGTTAAGCTGGATCGCAAATCACTGGCTAATGTGTAGCCCATCACTCATTTAGTTAAGTCGCTACAAAAAATCTCCGTACTGCTTCATAACATTTCATAGTAGTACGGAGAGCATGAACAAGCGCTTTATTGACCGCTTTTTATACCATTTAGGATCAGGAGCCTGATACAATCTTCGAGGCATTGCATTCACGAAATACGGACTCAGCTGTACCAAGTCTCGATAAATCAGGGCCGCCCTCTATATCCATTAGTGACTTGCTCTCATCGGTTTCTACAATTACGACCAACGCTCCGCTTTGCAAAGCTGAGCTGCAAATTTGACTTTCTTCATGGTCGAGTCCCAGCCTTTGCAATGTATTTTCGTGACCATTATCACCGAAAAATACAGAGCCGAACAGTGGAAAGGCTCCACCCATATATGGTGAATTGGCATAGCCAGGAATAGCAGCCGTTACACCAAGCCCGTTATATCCGGCTGCACCAATCATACCAATGCTTTGAAATCCATCAGGATGATCCGAGACATCCTCTAATTCACGCAGCTCATCAGCATGCACATCGCTTTCGGATTCTATTCGTCTGGAATGCTCGGAATCCTTCGCCAGCACTCGTAGCTCACCTGGTACAAATCCCGCTTCCTCGAGCTGCTTGATAGCGTTTATCGCCCCTTGTTCCGTTTCAAAAATACCAATCTTTCTTGCCATGTTATTCCCCTCCTGCAATGCATTACATGTGCAATTAATGATTACATAAGCAGCGGTTCTAATCTATTTCCCACAGCAAGCGCACATGCTAAGCTTGGTATGCCCTATTTTGACGGAATAAGTCGGTTTTTGTTTGAATATAGTATGAAAGTATGAAACGGTTCTCTATTGCAAAGCACAGGTTGCTCAACAAGGAAGTTCGGGGTATGATGGAGGAATATATATTGGAAAATCGGACAAGCAGGAGGCAAAGCGATGGTTCATCGAATGCTTCGCTATCCCGCAGGGTGGGAATGGCATGTTCTGCAGCAAGCTAGGGGGCAATCTGTTAGGCAAGAGCCTTTGCCGAGTAGGAAAGACAGCGTGAAACAAACGACTGCCCCGCATGAAGAACAGCGAGCGAGCAAAGCAGCATCCAAGAAAGAAATAGAAACCTCACAAGAACTTAAGGAAGAACAGAAGCGTCTATTTCCTGAGAGCGCTACTTGGATCGACGAATGTTCTGGCAGAAGGACTAATCATATAGCCATTAGAGGATTTCCTCCTCATGACCAAATACTCTGCGGCACATTGATGATTCAAATATCGGAAGATCAAACGGATGTTCAGCCTCTTCATTTCTGGCTATCGCAGAACAAAATCATTACCATGCAGGATGATTTGCGTTCTGCTATGCGTCTTCAATCCGAGGAGCATACAGTCAAACTCAATAATTGCGATACAGCTCAAGAAGCTTTTTTTGTTATGATCAGTATTCTTCTGAGACCCTTCCATACTGGATTAGATGGCTTTGAAAGTCGTTTGGGAGACCTA
The DNA here is from genome assembly GCF_056269295.1 of Paenibacillus sp. J31P13. Lineage (NCBI taxonomy): Bacteria > Bacillati > Bacillota > Bacilli > Caryophanales > Paenibacillaceae > Paenibacillus > Paenibacillus sp. J31P13. The sequence continues at coordinate 42,564 of NZ_JBWDNR010000009.1, read as the reverse complement.
GAAACCTCCATGCGTAGAAAAAATCGAACAGGACTGCTCAATGATATTTTTGAGCGTCGCTACGAGCTGCTGCATTGGAGTCATCTCTTTATTCCTGTGCGTGAGCTTCATGGTGCAGCCAAGGAAGCTTTTATGGAAGAGTTAACTGAAATGAATGGCTTCAAACGCTTTACCCATAAGCTGGAACGCATTGATATGCTGCTTCAGCATTACACCCATGAAATTGATACACTTTTGTCCATGGATGAAGCAATCGCCAGTTTCAGAGGCAATGATATTATGAAGACATTAACGATATTCACTGTCATGTTCCTACCTTCCACTGTAGCTGGGGCTATCTGGGGATCTAATTTCGATAAGTTGCCATGGGAGAAATATGAATGGGGATTTACTGGAATGATGACTATTATTGTGGTCATTACGGTCTTAATATATATTTGGCTGTGGAAGAAAGGTTGGACCGGCGATTTGTTGAATGCGCGGAACTCGAAAGAGGTTGTTGCGGATAATTCAACTTCAAGAGGAAGCCGCTCCAGCAAAAAGAAGTCCAAACCCCTCCCTCATGCATTACAATCTTCCCATCAAGAAACAGTCGAGGTCGATGGGCTCTCACGTCGAAAACGTAACCATTCAAAAGGATAATGGATTAACAATAGTCCGCTTGCAGAGACCCTGGATCTCTGTAAGCGGACTTTTTACTTTTTTCACATAGGTTTTGCTTAAAGCTTAACCGGCAAGCCTGAGAGAGCCGACTCGTTAGCGGCAATCGTCACTCTATGCGTCTGCCATGCGTCCGCATAGCTAGAACGGATTCTCGAGGTGTCACCTGTTTTAATCGCATGCAGAAAAGCCTCGTTTTCCAACTCATATGGATTAGTCCTATTTGCATATTCCGTTTTACGTCCCGCCTGTATATCCAGCAAGCGGTCATGTCCAAGCTCCAGAACGCCTTTATTTGTGTAAATATGGAGCCCTGAGCGGTCTCCTGCGGGAATAGCACAGGTATTGCTGATTGTGGCAACAGCACCTGATGTAAGCTTAAGTGTAACAGAACCTACATCCGGAACGGATACACCCTCCTCAACTTTCCCCATAATGCGCTGCCCATAGGCAGCATATACTTCGCTTACTTCTCCAAGCGTATAACGAAGCAAATCAACGATATGTGTTGTTTGCTCGACGAATTGCCCGCCAGATCCTTCTATTTTTCTCCACCAGCCTACGCCAGGCATGGAGCCCATCCAATAGCCAAGCGCCATTCCAATTTCACGCTCGCGAAGAATTTCTCTTGCACGATCCGTACTGTCCATATAACGGAAATGGTATCCGACTGATGTAATAAGCCCCTTATCCTGAATTCCCTCCAAAATAGCAGACGGTATTTCCTCATCTACTCCAAGTGGCTTCTCCACCAAAAAAGGAATGCCTCTTTCCGTTAAAGCGCTCTCAATTCCTCCATGCGCAAAGGGAGGAACGCATACATAAACGGCATCGAGCTTATGTGCATCAAGCATATTATCAATAGAGCTATAGCCCTCTGCACCGTGAAATTGTTGTGCTGCTCGCTCTGCTTTTTGCTTGTTTGTAGCACAAAAGGCTGCTACCTTCACCCCTTCGATTTTAGAGAGCTTTTCTGCATGCATCATACCAAACCAGCCTGTACCAACAATGCCTATCTGAAGCGTCATCAACCATTCTCCTCTCACTCTCAGCATACTCTCTTAATTATACTTGCCCCACTCTAGGTAAGTCTATTTTTATCCGCTGGTACCTATTCGCCCACCTCAACATACAATACTACATCAATAGGACCGGGGTCGTATGAGCGGAGGGATGTCATGGGAAAAAGCAAGCGAAATTCACGACAAGAACCGCAAGAGCTGGATCTTCGAACCGCCCTGTTTTTGGCTGCGGTTTGCGGACAAACGTACATGCAATTCAATAACAAGGATGGCCTGTTTCTTGTACCGAGCACCTATAGACTCGCAGGCGAATTTACAGCTAAGGGAGTCGATAATAGCGAAGAGCGCTTTGGCTTTGTCCTGACATCCGATCGCGCCTCTGTCCTTGCTTTTCGCGGCAGCGGCTCTGCTGTAGACTGGGTGGCTGATTTCATTGCGCAGCAGACAACTTATCGTCCTGTCAAAAATGTCGGGCTTACTCACAAGGGCTTTACAGACATTTATATGTCTATGCAATCTCAAATTTTCAACATTGTTAAGGAGCTGCCGTTAGATAGACCTTTATTTATAACCGGTCACAGTCTCGGCGGAGCGCTTGCCACACTCGCTGCAATGGATCTTGCTAGTAATTCACCATTTACTGAGCCTCTTGTTTATACTTTTGGCGCGCCTAGAGTCGGTGATCCAAAATTCGTCAGCAACTATAATACAACGGTCGCAACCCATTGGCGCTTTCAGAATGAATTCGATATCGTTCCACATCTACCGACACTTGTCTACCAATCCCCGAAAACGAAACAAACCTACTATTATATGCACGTAAAAGGCGAGGTTAAGCGCTCATTCCGCATGGGCTCTGTCTCCGGCAACCATATTTTATCCAGCTACTTCGCCGACCTTGCGAATCAAGAGCCCGCTTTCGCCATGTCCATATGCGCGAATCCACCAGGCTTTTGCCCGCCTGTCGTCATTATGTAGCCGTTATATATACAAAAAAATAGTGAGGAAATTCTCACACGCCATGAGCTTACCGTCACGGGGATTGAGATTCTCTTCACTATTTATGCATGGCGGGATGATTAGGCCGGCAGCACATAAAGCAATATGGCGAAAAAATGCACGATGGAACCAGCAAGTACGAACAAATGCCACACTGCATGATGATACGGGAAACCGCGCCACATATAGAAGACCGTCCCGAACGTGTATAGCAATCCGCCAGTTATTAGCAGCTGTACGCCTCCTGGAGCCAAATGAGTCGTTAACGGTTTCCAAGCAAACACAATGATCCAGCCCATAGCAATATAGATAATGGTTGAAGTGAACAAATACTTGGATGCAAAAAACGATTTGAATATGACGCCAAATATTGCAGCTCCCCAGACGATACCAAAAAGCACCCAGCCCAGTTTCCCTTGTACAATATGGAATAGAATTGGCGTATACGTTCCTGCAATAAATACATAAATGAATGAATGATCTAATGATTCAAACACTCGCTTTGCTTTGCCTTCAGGAAAACTGTGTACAAGCGTAGAAGCAGCGTAAAGCAAAAGCATAGCTGTACCGTATATCGTGAAGCTAACGACATGGAATGCCGTTCCTTTCGTCGCCGCGAATACAATCAGTACGACCAGCGCTGCGATACTTAATCCAACACCTATGCCATGAGTGACAGCATTTGCGATTTCTTCCTTCTTCGAATACGTATGGGTATTGGCCATAGGTCATTCCCCTCCTGCACCGTAAGAAGCCCCATTATTTAGTATAATTGGTCTCTTACCTTTCCTTTAGTGTATAGGATCAGACCCAACCTTTCAACCATTCACACATCCTGTTAATGGTTTTGTCTAGGTTACAGACAGCCTCATCATCCATATAGGGCTGTGTATGGCGGAAGTAATCCGCATGACCGCCTAGTGTCGGTATGCCTTCGACGTATCCTGGCGCATACTTCAATCGATTCCAGCGGGGCATGAGATAGCCTGATCTGCTCCAGCCTCCCCAGCTGCCAATGCGGCTTATGGGATCATTGAGCTTTCCAAAGCTGTCAATGGAGTGAAAATAGCTAACCCGCTCCTGAAGCCCCGGATCAATAGGTGTTCGCGGTGAACCGATTTGCACGATGCGAAAATCCTTCAGCTCATCCTTCTCATGCAGCATTTTTGCCGCTTGATACGCTGCAGCCCCGCCTCCGCTGTGTCCAATGAGAAGCGCTCTTTCGGATGTCAGCGTCTCTTTTATTTGGTTCATAGCAAGCTGTCCGCCTATGCGGCCTGCGGTGATTCGATTCGACAGATCGCTTCTCACCTCAAGCACCTGTCTGACTAAACTGCGACTGGCGTCGCCGTATGGAAGCAACACATGAATGGATGGCGTTTCTCCGTCATATTGGAACAGCTTCTCAAGCTTTATTTTGCATTCATTGAATAACGTGTTGGATGTTGCTACACCTGCAAGCAAATAAATGCTCATACGTGATGATTTAATCGTATTCAAAACAAGACCCTCCAATCATTAAATACGGTAGATCTATATTCATTATGTGGGTCTGCCCCAAAAATCATTCTTGTATATAAATGTTATTTCCTCGTAAATTCATCTTATAGCCAATGGCAGCAATCGTTTGTTCCAACGGCAACGCTCGCATATTTCGATAAATGCGCTGGTCCATTCTTGTTTTGGTACCTGTCCATATTTTACGTTGTAAAACCTCAACAGGTGCCATATCGTTCATAACTGTACCATCATTCCGTAAGATTTGAGCGGCACGCATTCCTGTATCAAGACGTGTCTCCTTGACCTCCAGCTTCAATATGCGAGTGAAAAACAGCTCGTCCACATACAAAATACCGTTTTCCCTAAAGACCGCTCCCGTGTACGTAAAACGCTGCTCTACACCCAAATTCTCATCGTCTTCAGCTTGAGTGAGCCTCTCCAAAAAATGAGATGAGCTGGTCGCTAATTGATAGGCATCCAGCAGCTCCGGCTCGCTTGTAATGGAATAGTCATTCACTCTACGCGATAGGTTAGCGGCTGTCACATTATTTACATCAAAATAAAAAACAGCTTTTATCCGGGGATAATCCGATTCTAAATGTGTGTATAACCGAGTAATACGCGCACTGGCAAAATCATTATCCTTTTGGCCATCCGTCGTGTTAAAATGTGTCACCCCAAATTCCGAAAGCTGAATAGGTTTGACTCCGCTAAAACGGTTATAGACATAATTAAGCAGATCAAGCGGGTCCTCATAATCTGCCTTCTGACCTTTTTTTCCATTATGATACTTCACATTGTACACATTCACGCCTACCCAATCCACATACTCATCACCCGGATAAAATCGCTCAATCGTATCAACGGGCATAGCCAGCACCGTCCATACCATCGCGACATTAGGAGCCTCCTCCTCGAAAATGTCATGAACCATTTTCCACGTTTTCTTATACCAATTGGAATACCCGCTATAGTTGGTCCATGTACCGTTCATCTCCGAAGCAAACCGTAAAAAAATCGGTATGTTGGCTGCTTTTGCTTGCTCCGCGAAGGTTCGAATATACGCGTCATCCTTCACCTGCTCCAAGCCCTCGTTTGGCTCCCATGCAATATGCGGGAAGGCGCCTACAGACTTTACCTGCTGGACCCATTTGGCGGGAAAGGGCTGACCGTAGCCAACATATTTAAAATAGCTGGCATGATGGCGGCCTGTCCATTCATTAAAAGCTTTCATGCTGAAGCTGATCGTATCATCCTGCAGCACATAGGCACCGAGATAGACACCGTTCTCCGGCTCCAATTTAGCTAGCTTGTATGACCGCTCCTTCGGGGTATATTGCAGTGTCCAATCCTCCTTCTCCGCTATTGGAAGATTGTATTGCAGCATTTTTGCCTGCGTTATACTGCTTGTAACGACTCTTGATAACGTCCCATTCTCTATTCTTAGTATCATTAAAAATGCTGCCCCCAACGTGATGAGGGTTGTCATTATACATTTCTTACGTAACGAAATATTGCCGCTGCCGGAATGATCCATTCCCTTCACTCTCCTTGAAAACATGCACACATCGTATTTAGGAAGCAAGGCTTCATTCCCAGCATCGGCTTTCCGAATAATGGTTATTCGAATAAATATCATCATTAACAAAAAAAGAACGCCGAGCTGCTGCCAGCCGGCGTTCTTCTTCCTTACTATCGCTGTGCGAAAAGACTTTCGCTCCAGCAGCTATACACCCATTTTTTTACGCTGATTGTTAACTTTTTTCGTATTCTGGCTCTTCATCGCCTGCGTCCCTGTGGATAGGTGCGTTTGGCCTGGAGCTCCGCCAGATTTCGTTTTATTCTTCTGGGCCAGCATTTGCTTTGCTTTCTCTGCTTGAGACAGCTGTTTCGGCTGCTCTACAGATCCGTTTTCTTCAATTGTAGACATAGGTTCACCTCGCTTCATGCACTACATAGTTCTTATTCTACTACACTTATATATCTGGTAAAAGAGGCTTTACTCAGTGTTATGCAATCCTTTACTCGCCAATTAGCAATTTCCAGCTGTTTCTCCACCATTTTCGTCGTAATAATGACTGCTCGATCCGCCATTCTTCTTACACTCTCCAGCATAACGAGCTGCTCGTCATCCGGCAGCACTGAGCATAAATTATAAGGCATATCGACAATCGCGGCATCATAATGTTCCTCCAGCAAACGCATATCTCCAAGCTTTACTTCATTAGGGTAGCCAAAATGATTCAAATTCACCCGTGCCCCTCGTACGGCAAGCGGATTGAGATCGACCCCCTTTATATCGATCCCCATAGATAACGCTTCAACGAGGACGGTTCCCATCCCGCAGCATGGATCAATCATGCGTATATGCTCAGCCGATTGCTGAGCAGCGATATTGACGATTGCTCGAGCCGCCCTGGCGGGCAGCGCTGTAGAATAATTTTGCGGCTTTTCCGCATGCTTTAGCCACTGTGCGCTATTTTCCTGACAAAACCCAAAATACCATCGCCCGTTAACCACCGTTAGCCCAAATAGACATTCCGGTTTCCGCATTTCCGCTTTGCCGCGTATAGACGCCCCAGCGATTCGCTCCAGACCTCGCTGCTCTTCGAACGAAAAGGATTCTGTTCCTGGTGTGAAGAGCACCTTAAACGTTTTCCCTTCAAGCGTGATGCTCGGAAGCAGAGCTGTTAATTCCTCTAAGCTGTTCCCCTCCAGCATAACCTCAATGCGGCGTTTCACGAATGGGCTCCGATCAGCCGAAATTCCATAACTGCTCATAAAAATGCCGCCTTGAACCTTCTGCCCAAACAAAGAAAGGAGCTCTAGCCCGCATAAAGCTGCTTCGTTTTCATGACTTGCATACGTATAAATGTACATCGGGCACATCTCCATCTAAGCTGAACTATTTTGTATTTATCGCATGAGCTGCAGTCGCAGACCCCCGCTTAAGCTGTGTTCGAATCACTTTGCCAATAATATAAGCAAGCACGAGAAGCTGAGGCAGTGATGTTTCCCAAGTTGGATAGACGCCAAGCGCGCTTATGGTTGGCAAGCCTGACGCAGTGTGCGAGGGTATCCATCCAGAAACCTGCAGGGAGTGTATGCTTTCTCCGAGAAAGCGTACCACTAAATAGTAGATCAGTACAGATGCAACGATAAAGAACGGTCTTATCGGCAGCTTCGTACTAAACTTAATAATAGCAAATCCCAGTGCGATCAATAGAATAAACGTTACACCAAACCCAAGTGCAAGCTGCAAAGGTTCAATAGAGGGCGCCATCCCTATATAAAAGATAGTCGTCTCTGCACCCTCACGGAATATGGCAAGACAGGATACTGCGAACAAGGACCAAAGACTTCCCCTTGCCAACGCCTTGCCCATTTGTCCATCAATATAGTTATTCCAGTTCTTCATGTTGGACTTGCTGTGCAGCCAGTTGCCAACCGTAATCATAAGCACAACGGACAAGAGTCCCGCAATGCCCTCAATCGATTCACGTGCGCTGCCTGCCGCTACTTGAGCGATCGCATAGGTCAATACAAAGGCCATAACCCCGCTCATTAGCAAGCCTGCCCAGACGCCAGACCATACCCATTTTCGCTTGTCTCCATTGCCTGTTCGCTTCAAGTATGCCAGTAGGGCAGCTAATACCAATATCGCTTCCAGCCCTTCTCGCAGCAAAATCATACCTGCATCCCAAGCCGTATAACGAGTCTCCGCTTTCATCGGCTCTAACTGCGTTAGCATCTCCACAATGAGCTTCTCTGCTTTATCAACAGCTGGCGGTTGAGACAATAAATAACCTGCAACCTCCGCCATTCTAATTTCAATATTGCTATAAACTGCAGCAGAGCGCAGCGCAACCTCTCCTTCAATCGCAGGCCATTGGACAATGAAAGCCTCTATTTGTGCTGCAGCTTCCGTATAATGCCCGCCTTGCGTATCCGACAGCGCTTGTTCCAAAATAGCTGTGGAGTCTGCTACGGTCAATCCAGATTCCTTGGCAACGGAGGCAATTTTCCCATCTTTGTAATCATGGATTAATTGAATAAGCCCCTGTGCTTCCTTCTCAGCCTGTTCTGCACGAGGAGGATCCGCTTGTACCGAAATACGAATCATACTCATTTTCGTTTCCATGCTGCCGTATACGCTGAAATTATCAGCTCTAACAGCTGCTTCGATTGGAGGCCAATTACTATTCATCTTCCGATAATCAACATTTGCATTTTCCCAGTTTCCTGCTTTTATCTGTACTAATAAGTCCTCCGCCAGCGGCAAAAGACTGCTAGCCGCCTCTTGTCCAGACAGCTGCGGTGTTTCCTCGTCCACGCTCTTTACGTATTGATTAAGCGCCTTTGCGAGTGTCGAAAGTGAGGTTTTCGCAGCTGCAGGATCACTCTCCGATGCGGCTAGCGCTTTACGCGCTGCTGCTAGAGCGGAATTGACATTGGCAGACTGCGTGCTCGCTTCTGGAGAGAGAGACTCCCATCTAGCAGCAGCATCCTCTACATGAGAAACAGCAGCCTCCCATTTGCCTTGGCCGGCTTCAACAAGAGCACCGCCAATCAAAGGGAGGAGTTTATCAAGATCAGATGCTCCCTGCTCTTCTGCCAGTGCAAACCCAGTACTATGACTAACCATCATTAATAATAGAAAAAAAACGGAACAAAAACGAATCATTTTCCGTTTCATTCCGCTGTCATATTTTGCGAACATCATCGTTCGCTCCTTTCATCATAACAAGCTTATTCGATTAAAAAAGCGTTTCACCTATATAGCCGCCTTCTTGAACACCCGGGAAGCAAGCGAATAAAGCGCTGCCTGTATGAACAATATACTCATTCAACAAATCGCTTTGTCCCATTCTCTGCTGCATAGGTATAAATTGCTTCCGAGAATCCCGATTGAAGCAAATAAACAGCAGCCCTGCATCAAGCTGACCCGTCTTATTATCCATACCGCTTGAATAAGAGAAGGAGCGCCGTAATATTTTCACCGTACCGTCGCCATGCGCCAATCGAACATGAGAACGCATCGGAATAAGAGGCTTGCCATTGGCATCCTTGCCCTCCATATCCAGTGCATCGAATTCACGCGCAGCGCCAATTGGCGCCCCGCTTTCGCGATGGCGGCCGAATGTCGCTTCTTGATCGCCAAGGGTAGAGCGGTCCCATACTTCTACTCGAATCCGAATTCGTCTAACGACCATATAGCTTCCTTTATCCATCCACCCAGCACCATCTGAAGCAGCAGCCCAGACAACCTTCTTCATTTCCGCTTCATCAGATACATTTGGGTTGCCTGTTCCATCTTTAAAGCCCATTAGATTGCGAGGAGTCGCTCCCGAAGGATCGGCGCCGCTTGATCGCTGAAATCCTTCCTGCGTCCAGCGCAGCACTGCCTTACCTCTAGCAATCCGAGCCAAATTACGTATCGCATGAAAGGCGATTTGCAGATCATTCGCATTTACTTGAACACCAATATCACCGCCAGACCATTCCGTTCGAAGCTCATCACCGCCGAATGCCGGCAAATCCACCAGGGCAGCAGGACGTTTACCAGCTAAGCCGAATCTGGCATCAAAGAACGACCCGCCTACTCCGAAAGTAATCGTGGTGCGAGATGGAGAAAGCCCAGCTGCCTCGCCTGTATCCGAAGGCGGCATGTTGACATTACTATTCGTGCTTCCAATCATCTCTCCATTTGCTAATGAAGCCGAGGCCGAAGTCCAAGCTTGGAACAGACTGCGAACCTGATCAAGCGAAGTCGCAGTAATATCAAAAGCCGCGAAGACAATGAAATCCTGCGGCGGTGTGACAATACCAGCCTGATGAGGCCCGAAAAAACTTACGATATTGCTCGCATCTGCTGCTTTCGATGCCTTTGTTTCAGCTGAAGCAGTCTTTGCTGCCTTGCTTTCCCCTACTGATAGCAACCCGCCAACGCCGGCTCCACCAAATAGAAGCCCTGCTCCTCCAACGCCAGCCAGCCGCAATAAATCTCTGCGGCTGATTGATTTCTTTAACATTCCCGTTTCTTTATCTTCACCTTGAGAAGGTTCCGAATCTTTAGGTTGATTCATAACATTACGCCTCCAAAATTGTTCCCATTTGCGAAAGAGGCTCTGCTAGCGCATCGATAAGCTGGCTTAGCTTCTTCGTATCTTCCTCTTTCAAATCAAGATAGGATACATAACCATCACCGGATTTATAAGCAGCCAGCGCTTGCTCCAAATCAGCAAAGCCTTTGCCGATTTGCTCGTTAAGCGCGGCATCTTTTTCATTCAATTTTTCTTTTAGCAGCTCGTAGATTTTGTCTGCACCTTCCACATTAGCAACAAAGTCATATAAATCGGTGTGCGAGTATCGCTCTTCCTCTCCAACAACCTTAGAAGAGGATACTTCATTCAACAGTTCTACCGCTCCCGTTACAAGCAAGCTAGGCTCGACCTCAACTGTTTCCATCAACGCACGAAGCAGCTTTACATCCTCTAATAGACGATCAGCATAATCATTCATGCCTTCAGTTGAGTTTTTCTCCCAAAGCGCTTGCTCGATGCGGTGGAATCCGCGCCAGTCCTTGTCTTCAACATCATTTTCACGTGCATCTATATTGGGATCAAGATCACCGAGAGCATCTGCAATCGGTTCGATTCTTTCAAAATACATTCGTGTCGGCGCATACAGCTTCTTCGCTGTCTCTACATCGCCGCCTTTAACAGCCGTTACAAATTTCTCTGTTTCAATAATAAAGGTGTCCGCTTGTTCAATGGTAAATTGACGATAGCTCTCCAAAATTGGAGTCCATGTCTCATCCGTTGCAGCCGTATCCTTCTCCACATTTGCCGTCGCAGTTGCAGGCTCATTCTTATCCGCCGCGTTCGTGCCGCACCCTGTAAATACGATCATGCACGCCGTTAAAAAAGCTACTAATTTAAACTTCATTATTTAAGACTCCCCTGCTCCATAAATTGGATCTTTTTATCCTAAAATGAAGTATAGTAGCAAATGATAATCATTGTCAATGGATGTTTTATGTGCAAAATATACCACTTAAAGGATCACAAAAAAAGATCTCCACATGAGAGATCTTCATTAGGCTGTTCGAAATGCTCCTGTTGCCTGCAGCTCTTCATTGCATCCTGTATAGGACTGCAGCTTGCCGTGATAAACAAGTTCAAGAACTGTTGTTTTCTGCAAATCGCCAGGCGTTACAAAAATCGATGGCTTATCTACTAGGCATACACCATTTTGTTCGAACACAGACGCTACGAACTGTGAGCAGAAATACGCGTACTCTCGTTTCATCTCAATATTGAGCATAACGCCCAGCATGCCGAGCAAATTGTATTTATATTGATCGCGATTTTGCTCCATATAATGAATTTGCTTTCGAATGCTCGTATACGCACTCATACTTATTGTACATCTATAAATCGAACAGGTTGAATGCTCGAAAAACTCTCCGCGCACGTCTTCCTTCACAAACCCTGCAAAAAAAGGATTGCTCGGATTTTTTCTTCCAAAGCTATATACTTCATTCAATTCACTGTCAAATGCTATAGAAGCATGGTTTAACATATCTTTGGTATACCATTGGATTGTTTTTGAAAATAAAGTACCCGTACTTGTTAGAAGCACATAAATTTCAACTTCTTTACTCATCCCTACTACCTCCACATTAAAGAACTTTCATCTAAGTAATAACTTTAATGCAGGAGAACATATTTCTAAACCTGCTCAGGTAATAAGTGGCACCTCGACCTTAGTCCAGTTTTTTGGCTAGTAAAATGTGATAGAGAACCGTTAAGCTGCCGCTCATTATTTCATAACCTTTCTTCATTTTACTGGATTTTCTATTTTTACTCAACAAATTCTTAATCTATTTTCTGCTATCTCCAAAAATGTTACCTTTTACTTACTAGTGACATGTTATAGTAGGAAAAGATTTACAACAATCATTTACTATATATATGCAGAAGGTCTCTATTTAGTATAGACGGTTGATTCAATTCTTTTGTTGCGGAGGATTCTTCTATGGATTGGTATAACAAATATAAAACAAATCTCAGTTCCGTTTTCACTATTGCAGAACAACAGATAGCTGCCTTTCCCCAGCCATTGGACATGATTGGACTTGCTTTTGCAGATAAATTCAATCCCGTTAAGCATGACAGTGGAAAAGATTATATATGCACGCTGCTCCCTTTTTGGATCAAAGATTGGGCTGGCATCAACGACTCACAATGCGAACAGCTTGCCTTAGCTAATGTATATGGCATGCTCTATTTTTTTATTCAGGATGAGGTTATGGACAGCAAACAGCCTTCTTCTAATTGGAAAGAACGACTTGCGCTGGGAAACCTTCTGCTGCTGGAAATGTTCAAGGTGTTTCGTGCGTTATTTTCTTCCGATTCGGTGTTTTGGAGCTATTATGACGGATATACGGCAACTTGGGCAGATAGTGTTGTGAATGAGAATCGGCTTAATTATTTCGTCAACAAACCTTTACGCACAGCTGGTAAGGCAAGTCCTGTGAAAATCTCCAGCACCGGAGCACTGCTGCTATCGAGACGTGAGCAGATGATTCCAGCAATGGAAAACGCGGTCGATATCGCTCTGACTACACTTCAAATGGCAGACGATTGGGCAGATTGGCGAGAGGATTGGAGCGAGGAAAGCTATAACGGCTTAATCGCTATGATCGCTGCGGGCAGACCATCTGATGCAAAGCCACTTACAGAAAAAGATATCGAGAATGCAATTTATATTAGAGGCTGCATGTACGACTATGTCCAAATCGCAAGCGAAAATCATGACAAATTAATCGCCTCCAAGATTGAAGTGAGCGAACTAATAGATTTCCATGCCTATATTCTAAATCATTTGAACCGGACTGCTGAGAAGTTACAGACGAATTTAAACTTACAGATGAACGGGGGATTTCATTCCTTTTTGTCTACTCAGGTCATGAATGAGATCTAAAATTAATGGTTTTTTTTGTATAATTTTCACGAAACTATATCATCATACATGATAAACGATTAAAAGAAATATTACCTCATTTAGGTACTATTTCATAATGAGTATCTATTAAAGGTGTCCTATGCCCTATTAGCATAGAACACCTTTTTTCATGTCAACTGACGACTGGTTCAATAACCTGTTACTTTAACACCATTTATTTCATTATTTTTGTCGAATTCTTATGAATTAACATAGATTATGTCGAACAAACATGATAAGCTATATGTGGTAAACTTATACATATTGGGAAGGGTGATTATATTGTCTAATCAACAAACACTAAGAGATCAAATTATCCAAAAAGCATGGGAAGATGACGCTTTTAAAGCGAAGCTTCTTGCTGATCCAAAAGCAGCTATTCAAGAAGCCTTTGGCATTGAAGTACCTGATTCAATTGAATTGAATGTTGTAGAAGAGACGTCTAACAAGTTTCATTTGGTTATTCCACAAAATCCATCTGAAATAAAACCAGATGCTAGCGTTAAAGCACCAATGTGGCTATAATTTAGTCTTTGATCCCTTCATCCAGTTTTTAATAGGAGCTCAGAGAGCTGAGCAAAAAATAAAAGCGTCGATAACTCTAATTAAAGAGTTATCGACGCTTTTTCACCTACCGGGAAAACAATATTGACCTCCGTACCTATTCCTCTTTCACTTTTAAACGTAATCTTGCCTTGCATCACTTCAATTATTCGAAAAGTAACCATCAAGCCTAGACCAGTACCTTTTGTTTTTTTGGAGTAATAAGGCTCACCCAATCTCTTTAGATCGGATTCATGCATTCCTTCACCGTTATCTATAATTCGAACAACAATTTCTTTAGAATCTTTTTGTTCGTAGGCTTGAATATGTATCAATCCTTCACTTCCAAGCGCTTCTATACTGTTTTTTATGATATTAATTAAGGCTTGTTTAAACTTAGATGAATTCCCTCTTACGAATAAATCTTTGTCTAAATCTACTTTAATTATTCCACCTTGCATGGTAGCTAACGGAATAAGTATGCCTTCTATTTGATGAAGCTCCTCTGCGATATTAAGCATAGTTGTTTGTTCAATCTGAGGTTTCGCAAATGTCAGGAAATCAGTAATGATTGCAGATGCACGATCAAGCTCATCAATTGCAAGCAGCATATAGCTTTTATCCTTATCATTTGTTGTCTTCTCTCCAAGCAGTTGAAGAAATCCTCGTGTTACCTGCAATGGATTTCTCACCTCATGGGCTACAGAGGCTGCCAGTTGACTGATAATTTCCATTTTCTCTGAACGTTGGAGCTCTGTGTTGAACACTTCCAGCCTTTTGGAATATCTGACTACTTGCTCGTAGTTTTCCAGTATTCTGCGGATCAACAATATAACAAGAGATGCTAAAAAACAAAGCATTCCCCACTTCCAGTAATACAAATCATAGCTTACTTCTCTTACAAAAAATAAAGTGATCTCAACAATGCCAATCCCTGCAAAGATACCAAATCCAATAAATAATATCATTGCTTCTTTCTTCCCAATCTTGCTGAAGAATATAAGGGAGATAATTAACAAAATGTTCCCAAAAACAACTGATAGTCCGAAACCAATAGTAATAACAATATCATATATGTCCTTAATCCCAGGTGATGCAAATGATATAAAGAGCCATATTATACTAATTGTTGCGAAGATGACTTGAAATTTTCTAAATCTAGTAACCAGCTTATAGGGTCCAGATCCGAATGTTTTTTCGAAAAAGATAAAGATAGCCGGCATTATAATTGTGGATGCTATATCAAATAAATAATATGTAAAGACGCCTAACTCCGAATACATTTTATGCAGGTATGGCGAGTAGGTTAGGATCATAACACCAACTGATAATATAACAACGGCTAGCGATGACCAGCCCTCTAAGTAGGTCCGATTTAAAAAAATCATACAAATCAGCATAGCCACCGATATAAATATAAGTGAAGTTCCTAATACAAAGTCTAAAATGTCTCGCTTCATAAACCATTTGTTTAGAATCTGATATTCTCCCACTATCATTTGCTCTTGCAAACCGATTTGAGCAATATCAGAATTTAATTTTATCATGAGTATTTTATTTGCATCGCTCGTATTTAACGTTAGTAAGATTTCATTTTTATTGTATGGATATTTTCTATTTGATTCATAAACGATTTTATCATCAATATAAATGGTGACATTCTTTGAATAAAGCTTATGTATAAGCAATGCAGGACTAGCAAACTCGAAATCGGGCAATTGCACTCTCATCCAAGCAGAACTCACATCAACTGGTGGAATAGGCATCGGTTCATAGGCAGAAATAGGCATCCATCCCGCTTCAGTTTGAATGAGAGATGGATTCTCCGATCTGTTTAAATGATTACCGTTCTCCCACTTCATTTCCCATTTTGTAATTGTGGAGTTAGGCACGTCAGAAATAGCATAAACAGGACTGACTAGTATGGGGAATATGAGTAATAGCGATAGCACGAGGACAACCGCAAATCTATGTATAGCTTTCATTGGACACCTCAAAAATTCTGATGCAAATCTATTGTACGGATATAATTCGACAATCTTCGATAAACTTCCTGCTAAGATTTGCCTATTTGCAGAAATAAATTACAAAGAATCTCCTACATAAAAAAGCTGTCTCTAGGACTTTAGCCTTTTGAGACAACTTAATGTCTTTCTATTCATTTAACATGTTCATTAACATTTGTTGTGACTTCATAGCTTCCTCACCATTAATGGTCGGTTCTATATGATCTATTATGCATTTTATAAAATACTGCACGGCATCTTCAAATCCTCGTTGCTTCAATATACTCTGCCAAGAAGGAGCGTGTGTGGTTTTTATTTCCTCCCCTTGCTCTACCTCTATTAAATTCATGTTTTTGATCCGAATAATTGCGCCGTCCTTAACGATCTCAAGCTGCTCAAGGTTTGTTCCCGCATGACGATGCATGGCCGTAGAGATGGCAAGCCCCTTTTCCGTAACATAATGATGCTGTGCGTGAAGCAGCTGATTTTGTTCGTTGACCCGAATACTGCCCTGTTTCATTGTAATGCTGCTGTTTCCCAGCCATCTAGCGGTATCCAACAAATGCAAGTAGTCATCCAGCATCGTATATTCTGCTCCATGTGGACCAATGGCATGGGCTCGATGCTTCTCTATTGTAATCCAAGCAGCCGTATCCAACTGTTCCTTTACCTTTGCATACAAAGGGGCGAATCGACGATTAAAGCCTACCATTAGCTTCCTTCCTAGCTTAGCGCTCAGCTCAGCAAGCTGCTCCGCTTGCTCTAATGTTGATGCCAACGGTTTGTCTACATATACATCTTTCCCCATCCGCAGAAGATTGGACACAACCTCATAATGCGATTCCGTTGAGCTGTGTACAAACAACGCGTCACACTGCTGTGCGAGATCGGATAAGCTGCTGAAATCTTTCAAGCGATACTGCTCGCAAATCGCCTGGCTCTTCTCAGCATTTGGCGAGTAAGCTCCCTCAAACGTCCACTCTGTTGCCTTGGACAATATCGGAAGATATGCTTTTTGAGCAATCCCGCCTAGTCCAACCATTCCTATTCGCGGTTTATTCATCTGGCTGCTCCCCGATTCTTTGTAACATGGTTTATGCTGATTTTATACGATTAATCCATAAATTAGTAGTAGCTTTATAAACCTATAATTTTCATAATACGAATTTACACTTTGAAGTTCCTCTTTCGGAGCGTAAGTGACTGAAAGTGCGGCTTATTGTGACCCAGCTGGATCGTGTGAAAATCAATAATATCAAAATGCCTCTGAACAATTTGCTCCAGATCCGCATCGTTATACATAGCAAAAAAACGTTTGGGCTCATAAAAATCCTGCTCCCATATTCCTTCCGTATCCTGACCTCCGTAGACGCCATAAAAAAACAAGCCATCCGGCATGAGAACCCTCTCGATTTCTGTCAACACATTGTCGATGTCTGATTTCGGTACATGCAGCAAACAGTTGAGCGCGTAAACACAGTCGAAGGACTCATCTGGAAGCTCCAGATTATAAAAATCTAAATTCCGAGCATCAAGTCCCTTATCTAGACAAAGTAAAATCATTTCATCAGAGAGATCAGTCGCTACGACCTCAAGTCCATTTTGTGCAAAAAACAAACTGTCTCTTCCGGGTCCCGCTCCTATCTCGAGCAACGTGAGCTTGTCTTCTTGATTCAAAAGGTTTAGAAATGCGGAACGCTCCGCTTCCTTCCACGGCTCAATGCCGCTTTTATCTCTTTCTTCAGCATGCTCATTATAGCTTTGACGCAGCGATTGCTTTCTCATTTGGTTAACCCCTTCAGTTCAATGAAGTCCTTTCAAAATGGTCGGATTTTAAAATAGACTTCGACACATCGGCTTCAATTCCCTTCCATTTTCCAACTCATTATTATTGATCTTCTGTTAATATAAATAGAGATTACATTTATTCAATGAGAAAGAGGACTCTTAAGATGGATAGAACCAATTATAGACGCAATAACAAAAGAATGATTTTGCTGCTCGGAATGCTCCTTATATTTGCTTCTGCAACAATGATTCCTCTGCCCTACTACATTTATGAGCCGGGGTCGATTGAAAACCTTGCGAGTTATGTAAAAGTAGAAGATGGACAACTCTCAGAGAAAGGCAGTTTTAATCTCACGACAGTATTCTCATTAAAAGCAAATAATGCACTTACTTTATTGTACGGCTGGATTCGCAAGGACACTGAAATTCGAGAGGCTAAAAAGGTACGTGGTACTTTAACTGATGCCGAATATACAAGCTTGCTGGCCCATATGATGAAAAGCTCGCAAAACAATGCCATTGTCGCTTCGCTTGAACAGATTGGCAAACCTATTCCGATGACTTATACAGGCTTATTCGTTCAAACGATTTTCGCTGATTCCAAGGCAGCAGGTGTGCTTTACCCTGGTGATGTCATTATTGAAGCGGATGGCAAAGCTGTAACTCGTCTTAATGAGATGAGTGCCGTTCTCAAAGGTGGAAAGAAAGCAGGCGATACACTGAAACTCGTCGTCCTGCGCGGAGACAAACGGATATCTTTAGAGGTAGAGCTTCAGACTTCGTCCACGAATGCTGCAGCCGTGCCTCGAATCGGGATCGTAACCGAGGATCAATATACAATTGACCCTCCTGTTCTGATCGATTTTACAACATCTAATATAGGCGGACCATCAGCAGGGCTTATGTTCTCATTAGAAATTATTGATCAGTTGACCGATGGTGAGCTGACGCATGGCAAGCTTATTGCCGGAACGGGAACCATAGATCCTAGCGGGAAAGTTGGACAAATTGGAGGCATTCGCGACAAAATCATTGCCGCTGCTCATGCGGGCGTAGATATCTTTTTTTGCCCATCGGATGAGTTGGAAAGCGACGATAATGAAAAGGATATTTTAGACGAGGCTCGAAAAAAAGGCTATGACATTACAATCGTACCAGTTCACACACTAGAAGAAGCTGTCCATTATTTGGAGGGGCTGTCTGGTTAGAGAAGTTTGTTGAGATGATTTAGGTTAATTCAATATCCGGCAGAGAAATTGTGCATGCTGTTCAATTGCATCATGAATAGGCTTGTGACTTCGTGCATGTTGTTCGACTGAATCATAAATAGGCTAGCGACTTTTTGCATGTTGTTCGACTGAATCATAAATAGGCTAGTGACTTTTTGCATGTTGTTCGACTGAATCATAAATAGGCTAGTGACTTTTTGCATGTTGTTCGACTGAATCATAAATAGGCTAGTGACTTTTTACATGTTGTTCGACTGAATCATAAATAGGCTAGTGACTTTTTACATGTTGTTCGACTACAATAATTTTAGGTGAAGCACACCGCTCTTTCCTCGAACTCTCGTTCGTGGAGGAGCGGTGTTTTTTATTTTTATAATGATGGGGGCGGGATACAGCTGATGGTTAATGGGCTAATTCAAAGTAACATTGTTCGTGATGCAGCAAGGGATTTAGAAGCTTCAAGTTATTTAGGGAATACGACTAATAGGGAAATGTTGGAGAGCAAGTACCGTGCATGGATACTGCAGCATACAGAAATGCGAGACCTTCACAGTGAACGAAGACGCCGCTTAACGGATCGTGATGATCATGGTGAACGACTATTTGCGAGTAATATATGGTGGCCTGTTGTGGGCAACTTTGAATATCTGCATCCTGAATATGAAGTGAATGATTATCGTGATGGCAGTCGGTTTCTAGATTTCGCATACATTCGCACTCCCTATCGAATCTCGATAGAAATTGACGGCTATGGCGGGCATCAAAGAAATGCATCACGAAGAGTTTTTGGAGATGATCGTTTTAGACAAAATCAACTCGTGCTAGATGAATGGAAAATTGTACGCTTCTCGTATGATGACGTTCGTGAGCGGCCACGGCAATGCCAACAATTTATTCAACAACTGCTTGGCAAACTATATGGTATCGGAATGAATGATTTGCTAGAGATTCAATTCTCCATAATGGAACGTGAAATCATCCGATGGGCGAAGCGGCGTGGACACAAGGTTACCTTCACTCCGAAAGAGGTAGAAAAGCTGCTTGGGGTAAGCCATTACACAGCACTGAAATACTTAAACAAACTGAGGCAAATGCAATGGATTGAGCAAGCCTCAGGTGGTAGCAGAATACGCAGTTATCACTTGTCCGCCAAAACCACCTCTATCCTAATATGAAATTAGCATATTTCTTGTAAATTTATGTTTGAATGCATTCCTTCAACGTTGAGTTGGCGGACATTTGCATAACTGCATTGGATATCAGCTTGCGGAGCAAATTAGAGCTAGTTTCTAGCTCTATTGGCTGGGTTTTGGTTGGTTTGACTAGAATAGAGCTAGTTTCTAGCTCTATTCGGTCGGTATCGGCGTTTCTTCGGCTGATATGCGGCTCTTGGAGCAAATTAGAGCTAATTTCTAGCACTGTTGGCTGGGTTTTGGTTAGTTTAACCAGAATAGAGCTAGTTTCTAGCTCTATTTGATCGGTATCGGTGTTTCTTCGGCTGATATGCGGTTCGCGGAGCAAATTAGAGCTAGTTTCTAGCTCTATTAGCTCGATTTTGGTTGGTTTGACCAGAATAGAGCTAGTTTTTAGCTCTATTCGCTCGATTTTGGCTGGTTTGACCAGAATAGAGCTAGTTTCTAGCTCTATTTGATCGGTATCGGCGCTTCTTCGGCCGATATGCGGCTTGTGGAGCAGAATAGAGCTAGTTTCTAGCTCTATTGGCTGGGTTTTGGTTAGTTTAACCAGAATAGAGCTAGTTTCTAGCTATATATATTCGGTACACTAGCGCAAGCTATTACCGTTACACTTACAGTTACGGTTGCGCTTTCACCTTACAATTGATATCATCATGCTAGCTTTTACTTCTTCTATTACTTCATACTAAATAAAAGGGATGGTAACGACATGGCACAGCCTTATGATTTGCCTCTTGAACAGCTTCGTGTATACAAACCTGAATCCACCAAGCAAGCTGATTTCGACGAGTTTTGGACGAGAACGCTAGCTGAATTAGCTGCCGTCCCTCTGGAATATGAGAGAACAGAACTCAGCTATCCCGTGAAGGGTATAAAGGTATATCGTATTTTCTATAAAGGCTTTAATCATGCGAGAATTGAAGCAATTCTAGCATTGCCAGATCAAGCAGAGCCGCTGCCTGGTATCGTCGCCTATCACGGCTATAACTGGTGTATGGACGGAGATATTCATGATACGGTGAACCAAGCCTTGAAGGGTTATGCGGTTCTGAAAATGTTCTGCCGCGGCCAGCATGGCGAGAGTGAGGATAATGTTGTCTCAACAAACGGTCATGTTGCCGGATGGATGGCCAAGGGCATTCAAAATAAGGATGAGTATTATTACCGCGCTGTCTATATGGATGCTGTACGTGCCATCGCTGTACTAGCTGCTATGCCAGAGGTGGATAAGAGCCGCATAGCTGTAACTGGCGGCAGCCAAGGCGGAGCGCTCACGCTAGCAGCTGCAGCCTTGTCGGACATACCTAAGCTCGCAGTTGCAGACCATCCCTACTTGTCACATTTCGAACGGGCGATTGATACCACCCCGCGCGGACCATACAGCGAGCTCAATGACTACTTCCGCCGTCATTCTGGCAGCCCTGAGCTTGAGACTAAAGCAAAGAAAACACTGAGCTATTTTGACATTATGAATTTGGCACCGCGTATTCGCTGCTATTCGTGGTTGACGATTGGACTTATTGACGACATTACGCCGCCATCAACCGTATTTGCCGCATATAATCACTTAACCTGTGAGAAGGATATTGCTGTCTATCGGTACTTTGGACATGAGCTTGTACCGGGATCTATCGCACCGCGTCTGCAATTATTTATGGATTTTCTGCAAAACAACTAATACGAATAACACAAAGGACATTTTCCTCATACGAAGGGGAATGTCCTTTGCCTTACAAGCCGGCTACCAGCTCCGTTTTTGTTTAATTTCCTTCACTAATTGTTCCGCCATAAGAGCATGCGTGATAACCGTGGGGTGACCTGTTTCTCCCATTCCATCCCGCTCCGCGTTCGCTTCATCGAATAGAAAGAAATGCACATTCTCATCTCCGACATTGCGAATATGATGGAATGCATCCCATATATGTTCCTTCACAGGAGAGGTTTGGAAAGGTCCTAATGTCATAAAAATAGAAGCTGAACCATACCGATTTCGAATACGAGATACAAATGATGTATAAGTTCCAATGAAATATTCCCGATCAATCGAATAATTGTTATCATTTGTACCGAGGTTAATGACCACGACATCCGGAATCCAATTCTCAAAATCCCATCTTGACTCCGAATACAGTGGATTTAATAGCTCATACTGATCCTTCATCGTATTCACACGTTCATCGCCATAATTAACGGTCAGACCGATTCCGGATACTGCAATCGTATGAT
The DNA here is from genome assembly GCF_056269295.1 of Paenibacillus sp. J31P13. NCBI lineage: Bacteria > Bacillati > Bacillota > Bacilli > Caryophanales > Paenibacillaceae > Paenibacillus > Paenibacillus sp. J31P13. The sequence goes on along the minus strand of NZ_JBWDNR010000009.1, from coordinate 20,386 downwards.
GCTCGGCATCTAAAGCGCGCGCAGCCATTGTTCCATAAGCGAAGCTATTATTTTCATGCTCTGCAATGTTCGGATCGCCGTTCTTTCCCTCATTGCCTGAGCCTGCGCTTATTGAATCACCAATAATCTCGATTTTTCGCATTAAATGAGGAGGGGGAGTCAAAAATATTCCACCCTCAGGAAGCGATACACCTAAAAATTGAATCGTACCAAACATGGCTTCCGTTCGCTTATAAATTTCGATCGTATGCGCTTCGGTGCTGTCCAAACCTTTCGCGATCGAAAGTAACCCATCTGCTTCACCGACATGATACTTACAAGGAGCTCCACCGTCCAAACTTATATCCATCCAAGAATCTGCTCGCTCACTAACGATCATATTCAGATCTATAGCGCTCGCCTGAAACCGAATTGCTATTGAACTGCCTGCCCAAGACAGGATCGGTCCCTTTGGGTCCGTCCAATCTAGTCTGCCTATGTACCTCGCATGCTCACGAAGATCAAAAAGTTCTGTTCCTGCTTCTTTGGCTGATTTCAACCCGTTACTCAAATATTCTGCCACTTCATTCACCCGTCTCATCATTATCTTGTTTGAAAAGGCGATGCCAATAACAGAATTATCATAAGGGTATTACTTCCATAAATCAAAACCTAATTTTGTTAGGTTCTGCATCCATACTTTAAGCTATATTTGATGCTGCTTGATGAGGTCCATTTTGAGTGTCCAAGCAGCTTCACTTAAGTTAACCCGATAAGGCTCTGCATTTAAACGACGCAAAGTCTGGGGCCAAAATTGTTCAATTTGCTTCGCATGATAATCACGAATATGCTCCAAAGTAGGCAGCTCATATACAAGCTCGCCTTGGATCATAATGGGCTTCAACAAAGAGATTGCGTCATATCGCTCAATATACTTGTTCATATAAGGATGAATGGGATCAAAAAGCTTAATCGGCTTCCATTCCTCAACATGTACTTCGTCTCTTAGCGTTATATAATCCGCCTCTGCTTTTCCTGTATCTTTATTAATAATGCGATAGACGTTTTTGAAGCCGGGACTGGATACCTTCTCTGGATTCGCTGAAATTTTGATAACCGGCTCATAGACACCGTCTTTCTCTCTTGCAACCAGCTTGTACACTCCGCCTAATGAAGGCTGATTCGCTGCGGTAATCAGCTTCGTACCGACTCCCCAAATATCAATAGCGGCTCCTTGGGATTTCAGGTTCGCAATCAGATCTTCATCCAAGTCATTTGAGGCAACAATCTTCACATCGGGAAAGCCTGCCTCGTCCAGCATTTTACGGGCCGTTTGGGATAGATAAGCTAGGTCACCGCTGTCAAGCCGAATAGCATTCAGCTTCTTACCTTGCTTCTGGAGCATTATAGCTATTTTGATTGCATTCGGTACACCCGTTTTTAACGTATTATATGTATCGACCAGCAAGGTCACGTGATCAGGCAGTGCTTCCGCATAAGCCCGGAATGCTTCTTCTTCCGTATCATGTCCCTGCACCCAGGAATGAGCATGTGTCCCTTTTGCCGGAATGCCAAATAGCATACCTGCTCTCATATTTGAGGTCGCATGGAAACCTGCAATATAGGCGGCTCTTGCTCCCCATATTGCAGCATCCGCTTCCTGTGCTCGTCTAGAGCCAAACTCAAGAAGCACATCATTTGGGGCAATCAGCTTCAAGCGAGATGCTTTGGTAGCAATTAGTGTTTGGTAATTCATCATGTTGAGAATAGCCGTCTCTATAAGCTGCGCTTCAAAGATTCTTGCTTCCACACAGATCAGAGGCTCATTTGCAAAAACTAGCGTTCCTTCCTCAACCGAATATATATTGCCTGTAAATCGGAAATTTCGCAGTTCCTCTAAAAAATCTTCCCGATAATTTTCTTCCTGTGTACGTAAATAAGCAATTTCTTCGTCTCCAAAATGAATGGATTGTATGTACTGCATGATTCTTTCCAGTCCTGCAAATACAGCAAATCCGTTCCCAAATGGCAGCTTACGGAAATAAGTTTCAAACACAGCCTTATCATTTAAGGTGCCTTGAATCCAATGTGCGTACATCATATTAATTTGATATTTATCAGTGTGCAGCGTTAAGTTCGAATAGCTCATCTCATAAACTCCCTTCCTTACTACTCTGTCCTTTACCACCAATTCTAACTCATAGAAACAGAGTGTAAACGGCTTTAAATGTTAAAATGAAAAAAACGCTACAAAGAACAAGATTCTGTTCCCATAAGCGTTTTATTTGAACCAGCCTTTTTCTTTAAACCGTGTAATCGCTTCAATACGGTTACTGACATCCAGTTTATCCAAAATGACGGAAATATAATTCCGAACAGTTCCCGTTGTCAGAAATAACTCGCTCGCAATTTCTTTCGTATTTTTTCCGTCGGCAACCAGTTCAAGGACTGCCTTCTCTCGCTCTGTTAAGGGATTTTCTTTGCCGTAGGCTTCATCAACCAGCTCAGAGGCGAAAATTCGTTTTCCCGCCATCACGCTGCGAATGGTGTCAGCCAGCTCTTCACTCGGACTGTCCTTTAGCAAATACCCGCTTACCCCTGCTTTAAGCGCTCGCTCAAAGTATCCCGATCGAGCAAATGTGGTTAGAATCATGACCTTGCAGCCTTGGCCCTTTAACTCTTCTGCTGCATCCAATCCTGTCTTAGCCGGCATTTCAATATCCATAATACAGATATCTGGTTTTAGCTCATGTACCAGCTTAATCGCGTCCTCACCGTTGCTGGCTCTTCCCACGACCTTCATGTCCTCTTCCAAATCGAGCAGAGAGGCGAGGGCGCCTAACAGCATGCGCTGATCTTCAGCAATAACGATTGAGATCAAATTCCCTCACTCCTTTCATACTCCGTATTAGACTTGTTTTAGTACCTTAGGTACTCTTATAATAAGCGTGGTTCCTTGACCCGAAACAATCTCGAGTGTTCCATTTACAAATTCGAGTCGTTCCTTCATCCCTTGAAGACCATGACCTCTATAGTTTCTATCCTGTTCTGCAATACCGACTCCATCATCTTCCACTTTGAGAACAAGCTCCGTTCGTGCTGATTCTATCATGATCATGCAAGTTGAGGCGCTGCTATGCTTGACCACGTTGGTCACGGCTTCCTTCAAGCACATGCTCATTACATTCTCAGTCAACAAATCTGTAACGCCGAGCTTCATATCTCCGATAAGCCTGCAATCAATCTCAGCGGCTTTCAAAATCTGCTTCACGCGGAAGAGCTCATCCTCTAGTCTCGCGCCCCGCATCTGTGTAACCATTTCCCTTACTTCCTTTAATGCCATTCTTGCCGTTTGCCGAACATCATTCATTTCAGCTTGTGCTTGTGCCGGGTTCTTAATCATTAATTTCCCCGCTAAATCACTCTTTAAACCGATCAAGGAAAGCTTCTGTCCCAGTGTATCATGCAGGTCACGGGCAATACGCTGCCGCTCCTCCATTTTCACAAGCTCAGAAATTCGTTTATTCGCATCCTCCAGCTGTCCTTCCAATTGTCCCTGCCTATTTCGGTTAAAGGTGTTGAAGGGAATCAGAATAACCATAATCAGACTGATTAAAATGAACGGAAATTGCGTAAAAAACAATTTATTCTGAGTAGCAAAGCCATAATTGACGGTAACAAATGTGCTCACAATATGAATGGTATATAGGGTAAAGAAACCAGCGCGATTCTGAATATTCCCAATAAAGAAAGCAAGAAAAATAGAAAAATAGACATAGCTAAACAATAAGGTCATCGCAATGGATATGACGATTTGCACACTAGTCCAGAAATAGACGAGCCATCCTTTTGATACAAATGAAAGCCTGTAGCATACGAAGAAAAGGATGATCATTATAATGCCGGATACAACCTCATAGGGCGAGGAAGACCGAAAGATAAAATAGAAAGGCAGGATACAGAAGACGACCCAAACATAAGGGTTTAGACCTGTGTTTTTGTGAAAAATCTGATACCACTTATTCAAAGTCGTCCACCCTTTTTCCTGATAGCTCATTTGATTCCTGAAGAAGACATAATTTATTTTAGCATATTTGTTTAGCAGTAAACCTATTTCTGCCCAAGATAGGCTTCAATTATTTAAACTTTAAGCTTGGCGATGTCGATTTCAACTTCTCAACTGCCACAGGATCCACTTTTTTCAGACGCTGCTTAATGCCTTTGAAGCTGACAAATTTTTTGTTTGATTCATCCCATAAACGGAATTGAAGCGACTCCAAGCTCTCACTAATATTGATTGTCGTAGCTTTGTGAAGCGGCGGCGTTGCATTATGCGCCTTCTCCAAATTGTAGTTAGGCACCTTCGGGCTCAAATGATGAACATGGTGGAAACCGATGTTTCCTGTAATCCATTGCAGAACCTTAGGTAATTTATAATACGAGCTTCCATCTACAGCAGCCTTCACGTAGCTCCACTCGTCTTCATTTTCAAAGTAAGAATCTTCAAATTGATGTTGAACATAGAATAACCAGATACCTAGCAGACCAGAGATGAAGAAGACTGGACCTTGAACAAGTACAAATGCTTGCCAGCCAATTGCCCAGATCAGCAATGCATACAGACCAACGATTAGTACATTAGTCAAATACGTATTCATCCGCTCTTTTCTTCTAGCGCCTTTTACATTAAAGCGATATTGAAGCAGGAAAACACCGATTGGGCCAAGTCCAAACATAACAATCGGGTGACGGTACATACGGTAAGCAATACGACGCATCATTGGTGCTGCAGCATATTCTTCTACAGTTAGAATCCATAGATCGCCAGTCCCTCGTTTGTCGAGGTTGCTGCTTGTTGCATGATGAATCGAATGCGAATTTTTCCATTGTCTATATGGGACAAGCGTAATGACACCCGTAATGGTTCCAAAAATGTCATTTGCTCTTTTGCTTTTGAAAAAAGATCCGTGACAGCAATCATGAAAAATGATGAACGTCCGAATAACAAAACCAGAAGTAAGCAGCGCGAGAGGGATGGTCAGCCAATAGGAAATCGAAAGACTTAAGTAAGAGGCATACCAAAGTATTACGAGCGGCACTAAGGTGTTAACAAGCTGTCTGATACTCGAATTCAAATCCGTTTTCTCAAAAGGGGCTACTTCTTTCTTCAGGTGAGCTAATTTCGGCTCTGTCATCTCATAATTCCTCCTCAATTTGACGCTTGGAGTGTGTCCTGGACGTCTTTCGCACTATTCTAACTTTATTGTAAAGGGAAATGTCAGGACAAAGTAGTCATAAACGTCAATACGGCTATATGACAAATGTCATATAGCTGTTTGGGCATTCGCCTTTAATATGTATTTATTTCCTTATATAAGAAAAATAAAAACCCAAAGAAGCAATTGCTTCTCTGGGTTTTCTAGATCCTTTAATTATCCTTTAATTAAAACGCCCAATTTCCCTTACGGAATACAGGAACGACTGTACCATCCTTCAAAATACCGTCTATGTCCATTTCGGCAGAGCCGATCATGAAATCATTATGCGTAATGCTGGCATTGACACCATTCTCCTCTAGCTCCTCAGGAGACATCGTCTTACCGCCCTCGATGTTAAAGGCATAGCCGCTGCCGATTGCAAGATGGTTGGATGCATTCTCATCAAACAGCGTGTTATAGAACAAAATGTTAGATTGAGAAATTGGCGACTCATGAGGAACAAGTGCAACCTCGCCCAAATAATGTGAGCCTTCGTCCATCTCAACGAGCTGCTTCAGAATTTCTTCTCCCTCGCCCGCTTCTACCTTCACAATCCGACCATTCTCGAAGGTGATTTTGAAGTTATCAATTACATTGCCTCCGTAGCTAAGCGGCTTCGTGCTTGAAACGTAGCCATTCGTACCTGTTTTTAGAGGCACCGTGAACACTTCCTCTGTTGGCATATTCGCCATAAAAGGAACATTGTTTATATTTGTGCTGCCGGCTGCGACCCATACATGCTTATCAGACAATTCAATTGTAAGGTCAGTTCCCGGAGCCGTGTAATGCAATTTTTGAAAATGAAACTCATTCAGCTTCTCGCCTTTGGTATGCAGTGTTGCATTATGCTCTTCCCATGCTTTGACTGGGTCCGCTGTGTGCAATCTTACGGAATCAAAGATCGCTTTCCAAAGCAATTTGACTGCTTCAGTTTCATCGGCTTCTGGGAACACTTTTTGAGCCCATTGCGGACTAGCTGCCGCAACGACAGTCCAGCTTACTTTATCCGCTTGAATGGCTCTGCGGAACTCCTTCAGCCCTTGACCAGAAGCTTTCTGGAAGCTCGAGATCCGTGCTGAATCAATTCCTTTGAGCAAATCAGGGCTTGATGACACGATGGAAATAAATGCTGCACCGCGCTCAACAAATGAATTGCGCTTACCCGTCTCCCATTCAGGGAAGTTAGTAAACACCTCATCAGCCGCTTTTTCATACTTCAAACGTGACAAGGAATCATCCGTCCAATCTACATGCACATTGCTTGCACCAGCATCATACGCCTTGCTTGCTACGAGTCTTACAAGCTTTGCATTATCGACGGAGCCTGTTACGAATACCTCTTGTCCTTGCTGTACGTTTACACCGACTTTGACGATCAGCTCGGCATATTTTTGTAAATGATTTTCAAATTCACTCATTTTTAAAAGCTCTCCCTTCCAGGTAGAAAATATGTACGGTACATCCTTGCTATAGCAAGCATTGTATCGAATTATGAAGACCATAGTCAAATGAGCGAGCTCTACTTATTTATTCGAACGTCAAAGAAATCCGTAGCTATTCGTTTATTAATAGATCCAAACTCCATGTCCAAGGAAAATTCATCTTTTTCAGGGAACTGTTCACGATCATAATAATTGAATTTATCCAATGTAGGCGAATAGGTTTGGATGTGCAGCTTTTTATTCAAAGCATCGAATTTCAAAAGCCTAATATAACCTAGTCCGCCGTCCTCAGCATTTTGATAATCGGCTAGCATTTGATAAACGTTGCGATCCGGCGTTCCGTCACCATCATCATCAATGGCATCGGCCTTGAGCATTGCGCCATGGTAATGCCCGGATAGTGTTGCGACGACATTTTTGTTAGGCAATACTACCGATTGATACACCTTCTCCCCGATCGGCGCTCTCTCGCCTGTATCGAGCAAATATTCATGAAAAGCCAGTATCCCCATGTGGTCTGGATATTGTTTGACTACTTTATCCATCCACTCAAGCTCCGCTTTGCCAAGTCCCCATCCCATATATACAATAATGAAATCCTGTCCCCCTGCAGAAACCAAATCATAATGACCTCTATTGTTTTTGTAAGAGTCGCCAAACGTCGGTTTAGCTTTAAACCGTTCGTCTCCAAACCATTTCCCATATTGCTTGTAGGATACAGCATCGTGATTAACATCATGATTGCCGGCTAATACACCATATGGAATATCAGCATCATCAAGAACTTTCATATTGGTATCTGCTTCAACCCATTGCTTAGCTTGACTGTGGTCATCAATGATGTCCCCTGTGTGAATGACATATTTAATTTGCTTTTCTTCTTGATTATCCTTAATCCAATGAACAATATCCCGATAATAACGTTCGTAGTTTCTCGAATAATATTGTGTATCCGACATCCATACAAAGGAAAATGATTCAGGTTCATTCTCTTCCTCTACCTGCTCATGTACAATAACCTGTATACGATTCCCGTCTCGAAAATCTCCAGCTACAGCTTCCCCCTTTAATGATAAAGGGGCATTTCCCGCTATCTCTGATTGCAGCTCATACCACTTTTTTAGTGATGGGCTCCATGCGTATAAGGACACCTTGCGACCTTCAACTGATTTCCCCTTCCATTGCACCTGGACGACATCTGTATCCCGAGTACGCTCATCAAGCTCAATTTGAAATCGTTGATAGGTAAAGGGCTCGGATGTATGATCTTGCAAGTAATTACCGTCCGCTTCCCTTATCGCTTCGTAATCTTCTGACCGAAAGGCCTTCTCTCCAACACTCATTGTTTCAAAAGTAAGGAGTTCATTCTCTCCAAATACATTCGGTCCCGATCCCATCAACGTTTGAAAATCCGAACCTCCTGGGAACATTTGCAATGCAGGCAGTGAAGCTGGACTATATTGGTAGGCGCGGATGCTGGTATTATTTGTTCTATTTTCAAGCTCATCATTCGATTCAGATTCTGCCAGATCCACTCTCCATGATTTATCACTTGCATCATATCCTGCAGCTGCTCGGCTCTCGCCATCTGAACTAGACCATGGAATAACGCTTAATAGGAGAAGTCCCGCTGTTAACAACGCTATGTACACCTTTATTCTTTTTCGTTTAGGATTCGTATTCATTTTTAAAGCACACCCCTTAAGTTATGTCTCTTAGATTCCAATGGTTGCTACCGCATGGTATTGAATTTACCCTAATTCACTTTTAATGAACCAAATATTCTTTCTTTGCTCTAGCAACCGAAACGCTACACTCCTTCTATTATAAAATTGGATATCCTTGAGTGATTGCATGCAATCGATACGTATTATGTACATAGTTAAACCTCATTTCATAGTGAAAGGCTCTTGGCGTCTTCCTTTTAAATGGAATAAAGAAAAAACCAGCTTGCCCCAAGCTTGAACCTTATAAAAAAGTTCAGACTTAGGGTAATGCTGGCAGTTATCTGATCCTATTTACTTAAATGGTTAACCATTAACGACTTGTCCACCATTAATATGAAGAATTTGACCTGACATATAGCTGGAGTCATCGCATGCCAGATACACATAAGCCGCAGCAAGCTCATGCGGCTGACCTGGACGCTTCATAGGCGTATCTGATCCGAATGTCGCGACGTCATCTTCCCCAAAAGAGGCGGGAATTAGCGGCGTCCAAATGGGTCCAGGCGCAACGCCATTCACGCGAATGCCCTGTTCAACAACATTATTCGCTAGTGCGCGAGTAAACGAGACTATCGCTCCTTTGGTCGCGGAGTAATCAATTAACTGTGGATTACCCTGATAAGCGGTAATGGAGGCTGTATTGATAATCGAGCTGGATTTCTTTAAGTGCGGCAGAGCGACAATCGTCAAATAGAACATACTGAATACATTGGTGCGGAAAGTCGTCGTTAGTTGGTCTGAGGTAATATCCTCAAGCTTTTGCTGAACATGCTGCTCAGCTGCATTATTAACCAAAATATCGAGCTTGCCGAATTTTTCAATCGTTTGATCGATAACGCTTTTACAGAAAGCTTCATCACCAACATCGCCGGCAATCAACAAGCACTTCACACCAGCCTTCTCAATGATCGCTTTCGTTTCATTCGCATCCTCATGCTCGTTCAAATAAACGATAGCAACATCTGCGCCTTCCTTGGCATAAGCAACTGCTACCGCCCTGCCGATCCCGCTGTCTCCACCTGTAATGATTGCCGTTTTCCCTTTCAGCTTGCCCGCTGCTTTATAAGAGTCGGACTCATAGATCGGCAAGGGCTTCATTTCGGATTCAATACCTGGTTGCACCTTTTGATGCTGCGGAGGGTTTATTTTCTTCTTCGTTGTAGAGTTAGACATGTAAGATCAGCTCCTTATATTTTTCCCATAAAAGATTTCATCCATCTCAGTTTTCAGCCTTTTCGTAATTTCCTCTTGTTCCTTAGCCGACAATTCGTCCTTCGTATAGCCAAACAAATAATTGTTCAAATCAAATTGCTTCAGCTTGCATTTGGTGTGAAATACATTTTCCTGATAAATATTAACGTCAATCATGTCATACTGCTGGCATATATCCTTCGGTATGTAGTTTTGGATTGAATTAATATCATGGTCGATGAACAGCTTATGTCCTTTAATATCACGCGTGAACCCACGCACCCGATAATCCAGCGTCATAATATCAGTGTCAAAGGAATGAATTAAATAATTGAGTGCCTTAAGCGGGGAGATTTCACCGCACGTAGACACGTCAATGTCCGCACGAAATGTGCTGATTCCTTCATTCGGGTGATATTCTGGATAGGTATGCACCGTTATATGGCTTTTATCCAAATGCATCACAACGGTATCGGGCAGTGGGCCTGGCGACTCATCGAATGTCTCCGTCTTTGCTTCCAATACCGGTCCCTCCGATACGAGAAGCGTAACGCTCGCACCCTGCGGATTGTAATCCTGCTTTGCGATATTTAAGACGTGAGCGCCTATAATGCCTGATACTGTGCTTAAAATTTTCGTTAGCCTATCCGAGTTATATTGCTCATCGATATAGGCGATATAGGCTTCTCGTTCTTCCTTCGTTCTTGTATAACATACGTCATACATATTGAAACTTAACGACTTCGTCAGGTTATTGAAGCCATGTAATTGAATCCGCTGTTCTGGTGTTAGTGACAACGCGAATCCCCTCCTTGTTCAATAACTACTATTTCCTATTACCCACCTGCCGATGCGACAAAACCTCTATGAGCAAAAAAAGAGAACATTTTTCTCGTCTCGGTACTTTAGCCCTATCCATATTTTCATTGCGCTATTCCAATCGGTATTCCATAATAATGGGATATAGCTAAGAAGAAGGCGGGGTTACATCATGTCATTTCAGTTTGGTTCCAATTCGCCAGACATTAAAAATCCATTTAAACGTGAGGGATTACTTTATTTAATTAGCGGTATTCTTATCGCACTCATCGGTGTCCTTTCTATTATGATTATGCGAAAAGAATTAGGTGACGATGCAGCCATAGCCGGCTGGTTTCAACTCATTCAAAGTCTGCTTTTACTCGGTGTCGGCACTACTTTTATGACAAAAGGTTTATTGAAGCTCTTCCGCTTCTACATTGGCAGAGGTATTCCAACCAGCTTAAGCAATAATCAAGCACGCAGTGAAAAGCATGTTTTCGAGCCGCATGCCGCTTATCATGATCAACACTTGGACCAGATGCTGGCAGGACGTAAGAACATCACATTCGTTGAACCGAATACGCTGCTGGATCGAATGATCTTCAGTATTTTTCCTAAAATGCTCTTTCTGCCCTACTCTATGCGGAATTTTTTGCATATCGTCATCCATAACACCAGCTATGCCTATCTTGCTTTAGGCGCTTATCTTTTATCTCTTCTCTCGGGCATGCTAGGTCTCACATCACTAACTTCAAGTCCGGTTGGCACGTGGCTGGGAGTCAGCTTGCTCGTCTTTGTCATTGCACTTTGGCTCTTTAATGCACCTACCTTGAAGAAAGTGAATAATAATCAGCTTATTATTGGAAATCGTTTCTTCCTGTTTTTAGTTCCGCTCATTTCCTTAGTCATTCCTACTGTTGGAGAGCTGCTTGTAAGACAAAATATTGAGATTCCAGTCATCGGCTTACAACCGGCACTGCCGTTAGCCTTTATATTTGTATTTATCACCATTCTTACTCTAGTCACTATTTTCATCTCAAAAACACGTTCTGAATTGTATGATCCGCTTACAGAGGTTTCTGAGTTTCGGGAGCATTGGCAAGAAAATGTTCATCCTCAAGATTTCTTCCGATCATTGGATATGGAGCTGGCATCATTGCGGTACAAGGAGTTCCCTAACCGCGTATATAGAGAATTAATGCCTACACTCCAAATGGAGGGGAGTATGGATAAGGGGAGCTTTAACGGCGATACGATACAAGAAACACAGCCGATTTTCGAAGAAATCGCCTATCCGCCATTGCTGCAGCAATTAAGACTATGGATTTCGGTTGGCGGACATCTCCTCGTTATTTGCGGGGCTCTATTTCTATTCCTACTAAATCAAAATATAGATAGCGGCGTTCATTTCCAAGATCTATTCAATGAACTCTTTTATCCCATTGTATTAGGCTTATGCGGCTTCTCCGCGCTTCTATTGGCTCATATGTATTGGGCAGAGATGCATTTTACAAGCTATCTCATTCAATTTCAGGGTGAAGGCACGTATACCGAATCAAAGGTTTCCGTTGGCATGGCTATTACGGATTCCACTCGCAGCGAGAATACGATTGTACGTTCATCATTCAGCCCTTGGCTGCTCGTCACGAGACTTGTAACTAGCACGCTTGCCGGCTCAGGCTCCGGTAATCTCTCCGGCCCGCGCTATATTATAAGCATGCATAAAGCCGATGATTTACTAAGCCATCTTGTTCAAAAAACACGCAGCTTCGTCCAAAATCGGGAGATCATTGCGAACACGACATCTTCCAAGGATTTTGATACCCTTAAACAAATCTACGCGATGAATGAAGCTGCGCCTGCCAAGGATACACTTCTAGCTTCCGGATCCAAACCGATTGCAAAATCTTTGGATGCGGCCGGCAAACCAAATAATAACGATTCAACTGAATCTTAATGTTCTAGTGAAATGCCACTGAGCATATAAAAAAGCCCTCCTCATCTGCGCTAGGCAGATGAGGAGGGCTTTTTGGTATGGGATATAGGATTAATGATCTTGTAGTAAAATTTCAATATTTTTCGTATTTTGGGTAGCTGAGGCATACCATTCTTTAATCGCTTCGAAATCTGAAGATTGTAGATCTGCTGACTTTATAATAAAACGTTTATTATCTAACCAATTGTAATCAAGAATAGGCCAAGTTGGGCTATCCGTATCCATATATGCATTAGCTTGATCAGTAGATGGATGCGGCATAATCTTTAACTGCACTAAATCAATGGCTATAAGAATATGCCGAATAACATCGTAGCCTTCATGATAGCCATATCTCAATAATGCTTTCCCGTTATCAGCCGAAATCTTATAATCCTGAAAGATTCCATTTACCAAAGCAAGGCTTTCAACATTGGAGTCGCTTACCTTTACCAGTAGAGTATCGCAGAGCTTATTTCCACAGCTGTATTGTAATAATACGTACTTTATTCCTTGTGCAGCATCTAATATTGTAAACTGCGTTCGGTCTATCTCATTCTTACGATTCTCTTGTGTATCGAGATAATCCTGATATAAGGGTATATCTTTGACAAATAGACTGAAGCTTTCACCGTTCTCTTCACTAATTGTCAATTGTTCAACATTCTCGTCCGAGACCGTTGTCTCTGTTGATTTTGATATAGAAGTACTCGCAGGGCTTCGTTCATTGTATATGAAGATTAATAGTAAAGAAGCCATGACAATCAGTAATGTGACTCGCAATAATTTATTTTCCATCATTTTTATGGTCTCTGTTTATTGTCATAAATGAGCCAATAAGTTCGAGCGAACTTCTGCTAGCGTAAGATCGCGTATGAGCTTACCATCTTCGAAAACAACCTCAAGCATATCTTCCGCTTTTCTCGCTTCATATTCTGCAACGCTTAGATTATCAGTAAAGGTAAGTTTGCCATCTTCTTCAGTTACGAGCACAAGACCGGTCTGCGATTTTTTCACACCGCTATCTGTTTTCGGATCTTTATAAATTTTCCGTTCTTCCCCGTTCACGATGGTGAATGTCGATTTAAGAGCAAATCCGAATGTGTCACGTGTATTATATTGATACGTAAACGATCCAATACCATAGACCATATTCGTCGAAGCGAAGCCTTTCGCTGCGAGGCGCTCGCAAATTTCACTGCAGCGCGAGATCGTAATGGCATCGCCATAAATAGCGCCGATGTGCGAGTCGAGTTGTTTATAGCCCTTCTCCGTAATCGTTCCGCCGAAAATATCCCATAATATTTCGATGACACCTTTGCGCTCAAACTCGCTTTCCCCATCAGGATCACCGCAAATGATCAAGACTGGGTCACCACTGTCAGGGCGAATCACAACCTTGCCGTCTCTGCTCATAATATCGTCTTTTAAACCGCGAATTACGACATCTAGCACGCTCCATAGATCCCATGTATCCGATACAATCGAGACGAAGCCGCTAGGGTATACCTCCTTAATTAAATAGCGGTACGAGCTCATCTCATCCCGACCATGCGCGCACATGACACTATGCTCAGTTGCCGGTATCGAGGTTCCTACAAGCTCTTTCTCAATATTGGCATTATAGTAGTTCTCCAAATATAAAATTGCAGGAATTGTGTCTGTTCCGGTAAACGAAAGGAGATGTCCCGCGCTGCTGCCCAAAGCCGCTTCCAATGCGCCCATTCCTCTCATCGAGAAATCATGTCCTTGGAACGGTACACCTGCTGTGTCTCCGTTTGTCTGAAGCGCATAAGCCTCGAGAATCTTACGATATTCAAAAGCAAGCGTAGCGCTCGTCGCCGGCATCCATAGCTGGCACGACATCAACGTCTCCAAATAGTTGGTTAACCAGAAAAACTCCGGCTTAGTATTTTCAATCGTCAGCATCGGTACCTTAATAGGTACAAGCGTACCTTCCTTAACCGCTTTTATTTTTATAGGCAGATATCCGAGGTCATGAAGCTCCTCAATATGCGATGCATCCGGTTCTGCTGCACCAAGTGCGTGTTGAATGACCCGTTTGTATTCCGCTGCAACGTCCGCCTTCGCTCTTGCGAAGAAATGCTCATTAAAGTATTGAATCACATATTGTTTAATGAAGGATTGAAATCCAAAGGCAACAACCTCATTCATTTCTTGAAGTCTGCTCGTACGTGCTGTCCAAGTCGAGTAGACAAGTTCCGTGCCTTTTGGGTATTGATTTTTGTGGCTTACTTTATAAAAATCACATAACAGCGTAGCTGGATAAACGAATGCTTGTGTCATCTTAAAGACCTCCCATTTCGAATACGTGAATTTTCTCATGACCTGCTTCATCCAATATCGTATCAGTCGTAAACACTTTGTCGATGAGATCTGAGTCTAATATGTTTCCTTTATGAATCGACTTCTCACAATGGCCAACCAGCAAATAAATATGAGATGCGCCAAGCTCCTTCAGCTTCTCAGCACTTCGCATGAACGTCCCGCCATAAGAGCAGAGATCATCTACAATAATGGCTTTAAAAGCTCCGCCGTCTACATGCCCCACTACATCAAGACTCTTAATTTCACCCGTCTGAAAGTCACGAACCTTAAACCCGACTAGCTGTTTATAACCATCCACCTTACTGTAACGCTTCTGCGCGCCAGCATCGGGGAAAAATAGAAAGTCCTTCTCCGGCTGAAATCCTATTTCCTCTACAACCTGATCAAGCAGCTGAATGGTCGGATACTTCCCAATGCTTCGGTCAATTAAGGCAAGCGATACATCGGAATGCGGCTCAATGACAATGACCGATTCGAAATTCATGCTGTTAATAAATGCTGCCGTATATTTCAATGTAAAAGCCGACCTGCCCTCCACTCGATCCATCCGACTATAAGGCATATAGTAAATCGTCAGCGAGCATTTGACTCTTCGCTCATCCAAATAACTTTTCACGAACATCAGCTTAATGAGGTCGCCGTCATTCTCATATTTCCAAGCGATGGTGTTGAAATCCGTCATATGCGTTAAAATTTCATCCCCATTCACCAGCGTTTCCCCGTTCGGAAACGTCTTTAGACCAAGCTCCATGCCATTCAACTTCAGCATCTCATCACACTCCTCTTGTATGTTCAGCTATATATGGACAATTGGGGTTCCTCATTCGTGAATTTGTACAATTGCGCCGCCCGCTGAGAGTATTGATTGGATTGCATAGGCTTTCCAAACTCATCCTTAGCTTCCTCGATAATGGAGCTGCGACTTTTGGTTGACGTTAGCTTACGAATAAAGTTCGGTTCCTCAAATCCTGGCACAACCGTTCGAATAACCTGATAGAGCTCACTAAGAGTAAATGCTTCAGGAAGAAATTCCTTAGCAATCTTCGTGGTCAGCATTTTCTTGCGAATGCCTTCCAGCGCATCAGTTAGAATTTGCCGATGATCAAAAGCAAGATCCATATTCAGCGCATCCTCGACTGCAAACAATCCAACATCAGATGCATCTACATCAGCAGCCCGCTTATCCAGCATTTTTTCATTTACAAGCGCTAAGAAAGCATGCGAGATGATCCATCCCCGTGGATCTCGTTCAGGTGCACTGTACACATTGAAATATTCGATATGAACATCCTTTACGGCTGTCTCTTCCTCCAGCTCACGTATCGCGCACTCGTATACCGTTTCCGTTTCCTTTGTAAATCCGCCCGGGAGCGCCCACTGTCCATTGAAGGGCCATACATTGCGCTGGACTAGCAGAACCTGTAATTCTCTAGTTGGCAGAGCCTTCTTAGATGACTGCTTCTCCGTCGACACTATGGTAAAAATAACGATATCTGCGGGTGCTCCATCGGGTGAACGGTAATGGCTGGCACTATAGTTGGATTCATCCTCCACCATGCTTCTTATCACATCCTTATGATTGGTATCCGTCATTTGATATTGTTATTTTGACATTATCAAATGACGTTGTCAATCGTTTTTTCCAAAAATAGGCTATTAGTCATGGTTACTAGTGCCAATAGCAACAAAAAAAGGAGCAGCTCCATGCTGCTCCCTACAAGCTTTCTATTTACTCCACTGCATCAGCCGGATAGACAAGTCCCATTTGTTTTCTTGCCTCGTCCATAATTTCCATCGTTAATAACGAGTTTTCAAAGGAATTTACGGTAGACTCTGTTTTTCCTGCCTTAATAAGCTCAATAAACTCTTTTACTTCATAGTACATCGTATTGCTCACGTTAGGCTGAGAAATATCCTCTGAGCTTCCGTTTCGATATTGAATCTCAATTTTGTTGGAATCACTAATTTTATCAATGACGATGCTTCCAAGCTCACCTTGAATTTCAGACGGCAGTGAGGAGTGTGTGATTTTCGAATACATAATGACAGCATCCATATTCGGGTATTTCAGCAATAGGCTGCCTTCCCCATCCACACCAGACTCCAGCATAACACCTGTCGCTTTAACGATCTCAGGCTTGCCGAACAGTGCAACAAGCGGATAAATACAATAGATACCGAGATCCATCAAAGCTCCGTTCGAGAAGACCGGATTGAATGCATTGAGCACTGTGCCTGCCTTGTAAGCATCATATCTGGATGAATACTGACAATAGGTTCCAAAATAGCGACGAATCATTCCTAGCTTATCTATATTCTCTTGAATAGCTTTGAAGTTCGGCAGCAGCGTAGATTTTAATGCCTCCATTAATAAAACACCGTTCTTCTTGGAAGCTTCAATCATTCCTCTTAGCTCGCGAGCATTGGAAGCAATTGGTTTTTCACAAAGCACATGAATGCCTTTGTTCATACAAGCGATCGCATGTCCTGCATGAAAGGAGTTTGGACTCGCAATATATACCGCGTCGATCTCTCCGCTTTCTGCCATCTTCTCAATATCCGTGAAAATGTTCGCAATTCCATGCTTCGCCGCAAAGGTTCTCGCCGTTTCCTCTGAACGAGAATATACGGCGGTCAATGAAAAGTCTTCAACCGTTAGCGCCGCCTCAATAAAAGACTCCGTAATCCAGTTCGTGCCGATAATGCCAAATCGTATCATGCTAGTTGCTCCTTACATTCGTATATTTCCTACTTATTTTTCTTTCTATTATCGTTACCTTATGTTCTAAGCTCTCGTATTCATTATAGACGTGCTTCAAGCATACTGCCAGAAATCTTCTAGCCTATCCTTTGACAAGCCCCTATACTTGTATTAATATAGGCAACTAGTGCCAAGATATCTGCCGCTGCCGTCAATAAGTATGACTGATCAGACTAGGAGGATGTAGTTGTCCATGATTTTACTTTTAATAACATTCATCATTTATATTTGTATTCTTGCCGTTTTTTTCGGTCAAGGCAAACTCAAAAATAACATCATTTTTGGAGTGTCACTGCCTGAACAAGCCCAGAACGATAACGCGATTAAACAGCTGCAAGCCGAATACAAAAAAGCCTATACCGTATACGGTGTGCTCATTTTGTTTACTCTTATTCCATACTTTCTGCTTGCAGATTATTTTTCATTATCTTTCATTTATACGTTCATTTGGGTTGTTGCAATTATCTATACTTCCAAGCTGCCTTTCTTGAAATTTCATCATAAAGCAGCAGCATTAAAGAGAGAGAAGAAATGGTTTGTAGGAGAAAAAAGATTAATTGATATCACTAGTAAAGTAGCTAAGTTGAAGGATTCAAAAATAATAGCTCCTTACTGGTTTCTGATTCCAGCCCTTATCTCTCTTGTGCCTATTATTCTTTCTTTCCAAAATGATAATCTATTAATGAAAATGACGGGTTACGCATCACTAGCCATGACCGTTATTCTCTATATCATTTACTCTGTTTTCGCCAAAATGAAGCCAAAGACATATAGTAAAAACGATGATATCAATGCAGCTCTAAATGGAAGGAGCAAGCGTTACTGGTCTATTTTATGGATAGGCATGGCTATATTCGAAAGCTTAAACGCAATCGTGGCCTACAGTATCCTAACACAAGGCAACTCCTCCAGCTTTACCTATTGGATCATCGGTATCATTATGGTATCGCTCGTTCCGCTTGGAAGTATATTTTTTGTACATAATAAAGTTCGCGCACTAGAGGAGAGTCTTGCAGATACCGACGGAAAAGCTATCGTCTCCGATGATGATGCTTGGTGGATTGACGGTTTCACGTATCATAATCCCAACGATACATCTATCAAGGTTGCAAAGCGTAGAGGGATTGGCACAACTTTTAATATGGCAACCCCAGCTGGAAGATCGATGCAAAACGGCAGTATCATAATCGTACTTCTATTGGTCATCTTAACGGGCTTCTTGACCATACAATCCGATAATACGTCTCCCTCCTTACTAATAGAAGAATCAGGAGCCATAACGATTGATTATCCGCAATATGATTATAGATTCTCAGTCGAGGATATACAGGAGGTCAAGTTGGAGGACACCATTCCTTCAGGCTTTAGATCAAATGGCATCGCAACCTCCAAATATGCTAGAGGCAGCTTCTCCATGGAGAAGCTTGGAGCAACCAAGCTGTATATTTTCAAAAATTCGCCGCCATACTTGTTTATAAAATTGAAAGATAACTATGTCATTTATAATGACAAAGATCCAGTTGTAACTAGAGCTTTATATAATAAATTACAAGAAATGATAGCGAAATAACATGCTTCAACCCGAGTTAAATGAGATCATTAAATATAAAATGCTCCAGCATTTGTAACGAATGCTCATCTAATGCCTTGGAATTATCAAAATATAAGACAGAGGACGAAGGCAGGCTCCAGCTTAACGTTTTCTTCTTTAGGGACAGGCGAAATTGATCCCAGTTATCCAGCTTCCACTGGTCGATCTCTGATCTGCGCTCCACTATACGGTTATAGTAATGCTGCTCGTCCGTAAGCGAGACGAAGACAACCTTTACGACCACATCTTCTAATGAGGCCCCGATGGATGAGAGCTCCTGCTCGATCCAATTCTGGGTCTCTATTTCTTTTGTAAAAGGACCAATCACTAATACATCATTTCCAAGAGCAACGTTCTCCAGCGCCGCATCCATCGTAATACGATAGCCAAGATCACGACAGAGCGTCTTGTACGCTTTAGAGTCTCTATCACTCGGATCAAGGCCAGCTTGCGTCATGAGGGCAACTGCAGCCGGACGCAGCAGTGTATCCATATCAAGCAAGGTTATGCCTCTCCGCTTGGCTACAGACTTCGCTAACGTTGTCTTGCCTGCGCCAGCACCGCCTACAAAAAACACTAATCTCCGCATCGTTTCACTCACCCATTCCATTCATGTTCATGTTATACCTTTATTCATAACAAAAAAACACCTCGCAATGCAAGGTGTTTGGAATGTAAAAGATGGAGCGGAAGACGGGAATCGAACCCGCGACCCTCGCCTTGGCAAGGCGATGCTCTACCGCTGAGCCACTTCCGCAAATATATGGCTGGGGATTCAGGATTCGAACCTGAGATGACGGAGTCAAAGTCCGTTGCCTTACCGCTTGGCTAAACCCCAACGTAAATCAGAATCACTTTTTTTAAGAAAAATGGCGGAGCTGACGGGATTCGAACCCGCGGTCTCCTGCGTGACAGGCAGGCATGTTGGGCCACTACACCACAGCTCCATATATGTAAGCTCGGATAAATCCGAAAGTGAAACCTTGGTTGCGGGGGCAGGATTTGAACCTGCGGCCTTCGGGTTATGAGCCCGACGAGCTACCGGGCTGCTCCACCCCGCGTCGTTAAATTGAAAATTTCTCACTGACAGAACAAAACCCACTGATGTGGGTGGTTCACTAATGCAAAAGCATTAGGGAGTTGCGCCCTGAAAACTGGATATGAAAGATAGAGGCTGCTGAAGCCTTAAAGCTATTGCTTACTGGATGTATGGGTCACAGCAAACCATTTTTAGGATAAGCCCTCGACCGATTAGTATTCGTCAGCTCCACACATTGCTGTGCTTCCACCCCGAACCTATCAACCTCGTCGT
>NZ_JBWDNR010000010.1:0-177124 GCF_056269295.1 Paenibacillus sp. J31P13 | reverse complement strand
CTCTAACTGACTCTAACTGACTCTAACTGACTCTAACTGACTCTAACTGACTCTAACTGACTCTAACTGACTCTAACTGACTCTAACTGACTCTAACTGACTCTAACTGACTCTAACTGACCTTAACTGACTCTAACTGACTCTAACTGACTCTAACTGACTCTAACTGACTCTAACTGACTCTAACTGACTCTAACTGACTCTAACTGACTCTAACTGACCTTAACTAACTCTAACTGACTTTAGCTAACTCTAACTGACCTTAACTAACTCTAACTGACCTTAACTAACTCTAACTGACCTTAACTAACCCTAACTGACCTTAACTAACTCTAACTGACCTTAACTAACCCTAACCCTATCCCTATCCCTAACTCTTACTACGTAATCGGACGGTTTCAAACGTTATAGTGGTTAATTAGTATTGAAATTTGAAACTAACCATTCTTCTTAATGACAATTTGCTCATTTATATTCAAAATTTGAAACTAAATCGGCTTATTGAGCCCATGAAGATAGATAGTTCTTTGTTAGTTTCAGTTTCTGAAACTAGGCATGATTAAGTTCGCGCATATAGTGAGTTAGTTTCAAAACATGAAACTAAAACACACAACAGTGTGTTCGGAACCGAGAAGAGATTACAATTTTAAGTGATGTAGTTTAAAAAGAAGAAACTAAAACACACAACAGTGTGTTCAGAATAGGGTACAGGGCATTTGTTAGTGGGGAGTTTCAAAACATGAAACTAAAACACACAACAGTATGCTCGAAACATAGGAGAGGTCACGCTATTAGTGAGTTAGTTTCAAAACATGAAACTAAAACGTATAAGACTGTATCGTGAATTTAGCTGTCTTCACGGAAATAGATGCATAGCAACTAAAAATGCAGCTTTAACCCCCAACCGTATACCTGAAAAGAAATTAACAGAGGTCTCATCGCGTGGCCTCTATTTCCACCTATATAAAGACGATTTAAAGATTTGTCTTTATATAGCCGTTCTAGTTATGATGGATATGAAATAGTAACCGGGAGGGGATAATCAGAATGAAAACAGTTGCGGAATTAGAAGCGAAGTTGGCGGAGCCGTCGAAGAAGCTGATCGAGGATCTAAGTAAGGTTGACGGAGATATCTTGGTGCTTGGGATCGGCGGTAAAATGGGACCGAGTCTTGCTAGACTTGCTATCAATGCCATCCGCGAGGGCGGCTTAAACAAACGTGTCATTGGCGTATCTCGTTTTTCCAATGAAGAAGCAAGACGTGAGCTTGAGGAAGCTGGAGTAGAAACGATATCCTGTGATTTGCTGGATGATGAAGCGCTTAATCAATTGCCGGATGCACGTAATGTGATCTACATGGCAGGAAATAAATTCGGTACAACGGGCAGGGAACATTTTACGTGGGCAATGAACGCCTATCTGCCAGGCAGAGTGGCTGAGAAATACAAAAATTCACGTATTGTCGTGTTCTCATCTGGAAATGTATATCCTTTCTCTCCGGTTGGCAGCGGCGGTGTTAATGAAGATGTAGCACCTGAGCCGCTTGGTGAGTATGCGCAATCTTGCCTTGGCCGTGAGCGAGTATTTGAATATTTCTCTCATCAAAATGGTACACCCATGACTATATATCGTCTTAACTACGCGATCGATATGCGGTATGGCATTCTTCTTGAGCTTGCGAAATCGATCTCTGAAGAGCGTCCGATAAACCTATCTATGGGGCATGCGAATATTATTTGGCAAGGGGATGCCAATGAAATGGCTTTGCGCTGCTTAACGCAAACCTCCAATCCGCCGTCCATTGTGAATGTGACAGGACCAGAGACAATGTCCATACGCTTCGCTGCAAATGAACTAGCAAAGAGAATGGGCAAAGAAGCTATTTTCACGGGTACAGAGTCGGAAACGGCACTTCTCAATAATGCTTCTAAATCTCATCAATTGTTCGGTTATCCAAGTGTTTCACTGCTTCAAATGATCGATTGGATGGTGGAATGGGTGCAAGCAGATGGACCTACCTGGAATAAACCAACACATTTTCAAGAGAGAAAGGGGAAGTTTTAATTGAGTGAGACACGTAAACCCCTGCTCTCCGCTGAGCTTGCAAAGGCGCTTCATGAAGGTCTAGTTATTCCAGCACATCCATTAGCACTAGATGAGGATCGTCAGCTTGATGAGCGCCAACAACGAGCGTTAACGAGATATTATGCTGCTTCCGGGGCTGGCGGTATCGCAATTGGCGTACACTCCACACAATTCGAAATTCGCGATAAAGGAATTGATCTCTATGAGCCGCTGCTGCGTATGGCAGCAGAGGAAATCGAGAAAGCGAATCTAGATCGTCCGTTTATTAAAGTAGCAGGCATTTGCGGTCCAACCGAACAGGCTTTGGCTGAAGTAGAAATTGCTCTGAGTCACGGTTATGACGCTGGTCTGCTCAGCATGGGGGGGCTCTCCGATTGGACGGAAAAAGAAATATTGGAGCGTACTGTGAAAATTGCAGAGAAGATTCCGGTTATTGGGTTCTATTTACAGCCATCTGTAGGAGGAAAAGTATTCAGCTTTGATTTTTGGCGTGAATTCGCTGAAATTCCTAATGTGGTTGCGATTAAGATGGCACCGTTTAACCGCTATCAGACAATCGACGTTGTTCGTGCCGTATGCTATTCCAGCAGACGTGATGAAATTGCCCTCTATACCGGCAATGATGATAACATCGTAAACGATTTGTTAACGACTTACCGATTTGCGGTAAACGGATCAGTGGTAGAGAAGCGGATGGTTGGCGGATTGCTTGGACACTGGGCGGTTTGGACGCAAAAAGCAGTGGAGCTGCTCGATGAAATTAAACGCTGTCGTAACAACGAAGATATTTCCCAAAAATGGCTGACTCGCAATATTGAAGTTACGGATGCTAATGCGGCCTTTTTTGATCCGGCACATGGGTTTGCCGGTTGTATTCCAGGCATACATGAGGTGCTTCGCAGACAAGGTCTGATGAAGGGCACTTGGTGTTTAAATCCGCATGAATCGTTGTCACCTGGTCAATCAGAAGAAATAGATCGCATCTATCGGGATTATCCGCATCTTCATGATGATGATTTTGTGAGCAAGCATTTGCAAGATTGGCTGAAGGACGAATAGAACCCAGAGAAACGGATGAATGGAGGGATCGATATGCGTTTTAAAGATGTATTCTCCATTATTGGACCTAGCATGATTGGTCCATCCAGTTCTCATACGGCAGGAGCGGCACGTATAGGCCGAGCTGCGCGCCGGATTTTCGGCGAGCAGCCGGAGCATGTTGATATCGTTTTTTACGGCTCCTTCGCAGAAACATATAGCGGACACGGCACCGATCTCGCGATTGTGGCTGGTCTGCTTGACTACGGAACGGACGATATCCGAATCAGAGATGCGCTGACCTTTGCCGAATCATCAGGAATGAGCCTTTCGATCCAGAGAGGCTCAAAGCCTTCCGCACACCCGAACACCGTCATGCTGAAGCTCTCAAGCAAAGGGCGGGAAGCAGATTGCATTATTGGAGCTTCTATCGGAGGGGGAAACATTGAAATTTCTGCCATTAATGATTTCGATGTGAAGTTTACCATGAACTATCCGACCTTGCTTGTGTTTCATGATGATCGACCAGGCTTTGTTGCCGATCTGACGGCCATTTTAAGCAGCGGCGGTGTCAATATCGGCTGCATGGATGTAGATCGTAAGGGCAGAAGCGGAGATGCCTTAACTGTCGTTGAATCGGATGAGATCGTTTCGCAAGATTTAATTGAACGCATTAACAGTTTGCACGATATTCATCGCATATGTCAGGCCAATCTTACGGATGAAGAAGAGGTGTCGGAATGAGATTCACAACGTTGCAACAGCTGGTAGAATGCTGCAATGCGGATGGGGTGACGATGGGGCAGTTGATGCTGTCCGAACAAGCGAAGGAAACTGGCATTAGCGAAGAGCAAACGTTCCAACAAATGGCGGACTATTACAATATCATGAAAGAAGCTGTTCGAAGGGGAATAGATGAGCCAGTCGCTTCACGCAGCGGATTAACGGGCGGAGATGCTGTTCGTATGCAAAATTATATGGAAAACCATGAGACCTCCGCGGGCAATGAAGCCAGTCGAGCGCTTGCGTACGCCCTTTCTGTTTCAGAAGTAAATGCTTCAATGGGACGTATTGTCGCCACGCCTACTGCTGGCTCCTGCGGGATCATTCCAGGTGTTTTTGTCAGCTCTCAGGAGAGATTTCACTGGGAAGACGAACATCTTGTCATGGGTTTGTTCAGTGCTGGTGCAATTGGCTATATTATTGCGAATAATTCCTTTATTTCAGGAGCGGAAGGAGGCTGTCAAGCAGAAGTGGGCTCGGCAATCGGCATGGCTGCCGGCGCTCTGACGGAATTAAGGGGAGGCACGCCGGAGCAGGCTGTTCATGCAGTAGGACTTGCGCTTAAAAACTCATTAGGCTTAATATGCGACCCGGTTGGCGGACTAGTAGAAATTCCTTGCATTGTACGTAACGGATTTGGTGCTGTTACAGCACTTGCTGCGGCGGACATGGCGCTCGCTGGTGTTAGAAGTGTCATACCGTCAGATGAAGTGATTGGTGTCATGCTTGAAGTTGGCTCAGCAATGCCGTCTAAGCATAGGGAAACCGCTCAAGGCGGACTTGCACAGACTCCGACAGGTCGACGAATAATGGGAGAGCTCTATGGGAAAGGGAGCAAGCGCAAGGAGAAAGGGGAGTCATCGCAAACATGAATATAATAGAATCCGGTCAACATATAGCAGAGGAATTAATTGCATTCCGTCGTGATCTGCATCTCTATCCGGAGCTTAGCCTTCAAGAGTCAGAGACTGCCGCTAAAGTAGCGGCGCAGCTGACAGCTTGGGGGTTTATTTGCAGAACAGGGGTAGGCGGGCATGGCGTAGTCGCTGATCTTCGAGGTGATCCAGAAGGGCCGGTTATCGCATTGCGCGCAGATATGGATGCATTGCCGATTCAAGAAGAAACGGAATTGGATTTTTCATCAACAAGGCCAGGCATGATGCATGCATGCGGGCATGATGCGCATACGGCTATTCTGCTTGGAGCAGCTCGATTACTTCAAGCCCATAAGCTTGGAGGGACGATACGATTTCTGTTCCAAGCTGCAGAAGAAATAAATGCAGGTGCGAAAGCGATGATTCAAGACGGCGCACTTGAAGGTGTTGATGAAATTTATGGTCTGCATAATCTGCCAACCTTAGCGGCAGGAATGACGGCGACAAGGTATGGTTCGTTGATGGGTTCGGTTGACCGTATAGAAATTATGATTGAAGGAAGAGGCGGGCATGGAGCCATTCCGGAGCAAAGCGTAGACCCTGTCGTTTGCGCGTCCGCAATGGTCATGGCTCTGCAAACCATTGTCAGCAGAGAGATTTCACCATTCGATCCTGTGGTCATTACGATAGGAAGCATCCATGCCGGAGATGCCAATAATGTTGTCCCTCAGCGTGCGGAGCTAACAGGTACAGTCAGGACATTTGATCCAAGAGTTCAGGAAATAATACGGGTCCGTATTAAAAGGGTTGTCGAAGAAGTTGCTGCGAGCTATCGTTGCCAAGTAAAAATGAACTATATTCATCAAACACCAGTACTGGTCAATCATGACCCATGCGTTCAGCATGTGGAGCACGTAATCGATTTAACGATCGGTTCAAACAACAGAGTAGTAGCTGCACCAACACTCGCTGGTGAGGACTTTTCTGTTTATGTTCGTCAAATTCCAGGGTGCTTCTTTTGGCTGGGCTCGGGTCCTGCCGAGCACGCAGAGGAAGCCTATGGCTTGCACCATCCTCAATATAAGCTAAATGAGGAATGTATTCCATTGGGCGCTTCTTTGCTTGCCGAAATTGCACTTCAACGTTTAAATAGAGATAGGTAGAATTGGAAACTCGTATGCTGATGTCGAGCGCTCAGGCCGCGGATCATTGTTAAATTTGGGGCTTTAAGCTCGGTGGAGGATGGCGCAGGCATGCTAATAATATCATGCGCTATTTATGAGTCTCCAGAAACAGATCGTAAAATTATATTCAAATAGCACTTCTGAAAAATTGTAGACATAGGGATGGAATTTCACCTCCCGATTCCTGCTGAAATTCCTTCGATTTATTATATATTTCTATCACTTTAGCATTTTCCATATGGCAAAAAGCCTTGATATGACGGGGTTTTTGGACTGTTTACCTCTAATGGCAGAAGAAAATATAAGCTTCGGAAAATCAGGCGATTTACGTGTCTATGAAAACGCTTTTATGATAAGGGTGACCGAGGGGAGCGAGTAAATCTCTTGGTCGAGGGAATGAATGAGGCCTTGCATCAATCGAACAAATCGAATGCTGCTGGCCCCCTATTCGGTAGCTTGAAAACAAAAGGGAGGAAGAAAGATGTCGAGAAAATTAGTAAGTGTAGTTCTGGTTTTATCCATGTTCATTGCAATTCTAGCTGCATGCAGCGGCAACAATGGAGGTAAGACATCGGAAAGCCCAACCAACGCACCTAAAGAAACAACAAAGTCGACTGACATCCCCGCAGACAATCATCAATATGGGGACACTGGCGGGCTAACGCTTCCGCTAGTAGACAAACCAACAACGATTACATGGATGGTTGTTAGTGATAGTACGAACCTGAATGACAAAATGTTTACAAAAGAGATTGAAAAGCGTACCGGCATTAAAATTGATTTCAAAGCATACACAACTGCTACTTATATGGACAAACTTAAAGTAACCGTGGCATCTGGCAAGCTGCCAGATATATTCCACGGACTAACACCTCCTGAATTAAAGAAAATTGGACAGCAAAAGGCTGTAGTCGCTATTAATGAATATGCGGATATGCTGCCAAACTTCAAAAGATTATTTATGGAAGAAAATGACTGGGTTATAAAATCTTTTGGTGACGCAAGCGGCAATCTTTATACATGGCCTTTGGCTAATATTAACCGTGATGTAAACCATGGATTTTTATTCAGAAAAGATATTTTTGATAAGCTAGGCATCAAAGAATGGACTAATCAAGATGAGTTCTATCAAGCACTGGTCAAATTAAAAGAAGCGTACCCAACAACTTATCCGGTAGCTTCAAAAACAAAAGAGTTTATCTTTAGAGATTGGTCATACGGCTGGGGCATTGGCGGTGCAAGCTACCCTGCTTTCTATGATGAGAATGCTAAGGTTTGGGACTTTGCAACAACTTCAACGAAGCATAAAGATATGTTGGATTTCATGAAAAAGCTTTACAATGAAGGACTCCTTGATCCAGAGTTCTTAACGGATACAAGTGAATCCTGGACTGCAAAAATGACAACAGACAAATCCTTCGTTACCTTTGACTGGATCGGTCGATTGGATCTATTCCACAACCAGGTTAAAGACCAAAACCCAGATTACAATCTGCGTTATGGTAATCCGGTAGGACCGACAGGAAATGGCGTAACTCTTCCTAAAGTAGATAACAGCTTTAGTATCGCAGTTACAAACAATGAAAATAAAGAAGCTTCACTTAAGCTTCTGGATTACTTATCCAGCCCTTCAGGCGCTACGCTCGTAACAATGGGTATTGAAGGCGAGACGTTTACAATCGACGGTGACGGTAAAGCCGTTTATCCAGAGCTGACAGACGTGCCGCTCGTTGATATCAAAGTGCTGGAGGACCGTTACGGTTTATGGCTGCAAGGCTTGTATGTCAATGCTGACAAACGCAGCGTTTATTATAATTTCACTGAGAAGGAACAAGAAGCGCAAACGAAACGTTTGGAAGCCAATACCTTTGAGGCGCCGGACCCAATCCTGAATTTCTCAGATGAAGAAAATGCTCAAATCTCGGAAATTCATACTTCCCTGTTGAAATCAGCAAATGAATTCAATGCTAAATATATCTTTGATAAGTCTTATGGAGATAAAGAGTGGGAAGCTTGGAAGAAAACAGCGGAAAAAATGGGCGCAGTGAAACTAATTGAAATTTATAATGCAGCACAAAAAAGATATGATGAGGCGCATTAATCAGTTTTGATATGAGATAAGCGGTATGCGGGCCCGGAGTCAGCTGATTCCGGGTACTGCTAATCTTTTAGGAGGAATTATCGTGGAGAATGCTGGCACTGAGATTATCCAACAGACGACTAGTAAATCTTTCAAAACAAGAGTTGTCTCTGTGTTGCGACATATAAAACGAGACAGACAATTGCTGATTCTGCTGATTCCTTGTCTTTTATTTTACGGATTATTTCGATATGGTCCGCTTTACGGCATGATTATTGCATTTAAGGATTACAGCGTATTTACGGGCATTCTTGATAGTCCATGGGTAGGCTTCAAGCATTTTGAAAAATTTTTTACGAGCTCGGATTTTTGGCTGCTATTTAAAAACACACTATTGCTGGGTGTATACAACTTGGTTTTTGGTTTTCCTTTTCCTATTATTTTAGCCGTATTACTGAATGAAGTGAGAGTACGCTGGTTCAAGAAGACGGTTCAGACGCTTAGCTATCTTCCAGCTTTCCTGTCGGTCGTCATCATAAGCAGTATGATTATCGATTTTCTATCTCCTAATCAAGGATTATTCAATCAACTTCTGGCTGCACTAGGTTTTGAGAAAATATATTTTCTAGTTGCCCCTGAGTGGTTCCGTACCATTTATGTGGCTTCTGATATTTGGTCAAATATTGGCTATGAGGCGATTATTTATATGGCAGCCATTGCAGGAATCAGTCCGTCCCTTTATGAAGCGGCTAAGGTTGACGGTGCTAAGCGGATTCATATGATGTGGTATATCACTATTCCAAGTGTTTTGCCGACGATTATTATTATGTTTATCCTTAAGACCGGCTCTGTCCTGCGAATCGGATTCGAGAAGGTTTTGCTTCTCTACAATCCGCTTACTTACGAGGTTGCTGATGTATTTTCTACGTATGTGTATCGAAAAGGATTGCTGGAGAGCAATTACAGCTACGCCGCATCAGTTGGGTTGTTTGAAGCTGTTGTTGCGATGATTCTTCTGCTATCAGCCAACTATACAAGCAAAAGACTGGGAGGCGGCGGCTTATGGTAAAAAAGGACTTTAGCTTACGGAATATCTCCCTCTTCCAAATTATCAATACGATTATATTGAGCTGTCTAGCTATCGCTACGGTATATCCTGTTCTTTATATCCTTGCCATTTCGCTTAGTGACACATCGTTTGTCGTACAAGGGAAAGTATTTCTATTTCCGAGAGGCTTTAATCTGGATGCATACAAGCATGTTCTTACAGATAATCGGATACCAAGAGCCTATTTAAACACTCTATATTATACGGCGCTTGGCACTTCCATCAATTTGTTGATGACAGCAATTGCAGCATACCCATTGGCACGCAAAAGCTTAGTTGGACGTAAATTTTGGATGCTGGCTATTATTGTTACGATGTTTTTGAATCCAGGCATTATTCCAAACTATCTGATCGTTCAAAAGCTAGGATTGATTGATTCCGTGTGGGCGCTTGTGCTGCCTAATGCGATTTGGACGTTTGAATTGCTTATCCTAAAAAGCTTCTATGAGAGCATGTCGAGCTCATTGCGCGAAGCGGCTGTAGTAGATGGTGCATCGGAATATAGAATTCTATTCAATATCGTTATTCCATTATCTAAACCAGCACTTGCTTCAATAGGGCTCTTCTATTTTATGGGGCATTGGAACAGCTTCTTTATTCCGATGATTTATTTGAATGAAGCATCCATGTATCCGCTTCAAGTCGTGCTTAGGGATATGCTGATATTTAGCGATGGGGGTAACAATGTGAGTCTTGTTGACAATTCAGCACTGGCACCTCAAGCGATGAAAAATGCAACGATCGTCTTGTCTATGATTCCAGTTCTGATGATCTATCCTTTTGCGCAAAAATATTTTGCAAAAGGCGTTATGCTGGGCTCTGAAAAAGGGTAAGGCCTATTTGATTTTATTTCTGCCAGCGCATTGAAAGATAAGGCTTACAGTGACTATAATTGGTATACCATGAGAGGTGACACCAATGAATAGATGGATTGCAAACAGAGGCTTGCTTCAAATTTTCTTTGCACTGCTGTTAGTCATCATTATCATGATTGTATCCAACTATGTTGTCTATAAAAACTCCATTTCTGGCATTTACGACAAGGTCACCGAAAACAATCAGCTGGTTATGAAAAATATCATTCAGTCATTTGATATGAGCTTTAGAACGGTTAATGATTTGATATTCAATATTCATGTTCTGCCACAGAGCGATTTGAAATTCTCAGAGGACGGGGCTATCGATATGGCTGAGGTCTATCAGATGCAGGATAACCTCGCCTCACTCGTCTCTCCTGTTGATTTTATCGAGGATGCCATTGTATTTTACGAGGGCAGTAACTTATCCATTACGTCCAATGGAACAAGTGATTTTGGGCTCCTTTTTACAAAAAAGTATAAGCACGAAACCTATAACGCCGAATACTGGAGAACCTATGTGAAAACGAAGCGCTCCTTCTCCGTATTCCCGTCGGGGGATTTTTACGTCTCCTCCGAAGGTTCGATTACAAAGAGGAAGTTAATAGCGATCGTAGGCGGAAGCAAGGTTCGACTGTCCGATAAGAACGTAATTGTCCTAATAGATGTAGATAAATTGCTAAAGCACGTTAATAGAAAGGCAATGATACCGGGCTCCTCTATGATTCTATTGGATGAGAATCGAAATGTTCTTCTTAGCACAGATACGGATCTGGATTTAATGGGTGTACTTAACGATGTTTATTTCAGCAATTCTCGTGAGGCTTCTCTCAAAAGAGGGGATTTTGAATACAACTTTTATAAATCTGACTATAACGGCTTTATTTATATTGATAAAGTCCCTTACCAATTTCAAAATATTGACTCTGTCACAAATGCTAGTCGGATGATCATGTTTAGTGCCATTATATGTGCGGTCATTTTGTCTGTCCTGCTAAGCATATATTTGTATCGACCGGTCAAAGACATACTGAAGCTGTTAGGCGGAGGAAGCATTAAAGGGAATGATTTCCGAAAAATATACAGCGGAATCAAAAAAGTCCAAGCGGAAAATGAATCATTAAAAAATCAAATTGAATTTGTGGATACGGAAATTCAAAGAGGGGTATTCCTGCAGACGCTGGATGAGCATTCACATTCGCGGGAGTTTGAAATTCAAATACAGAAATATTATCCTTATTTCTTTCAGAGTCGCCAATTTATGATGGCCGCTGTTCATTTGAAGAAACTGGAGGATAACGAGCAAACCTCTTCGCTGCGCATTGAAGAGATAACAGAGCTAATTAGCACTGGTCTGCTAAAGCAAGGAATTGATCAGGCTGCAGTCTTTCATGCGGGACAACTGCAATTCCTTGCGCTGATCGGAATCGATGGATCCATTGATCGGAAGGAAATTATTGATTCCTTGGAGTTATTTCTAATAAATGCGGCAAAAGAAGAGTTAAAAACATTTTCACTTTGGGGATGTGTCAGCAAAAAGTACGTTTCTAAGATTAGCAATTGCCGCTTGGCCTATCAGGAGATTAATAATGGAAGAGTCTATCGGCCTGTTCAATCTACGAGGAACGTTGTGGACACAGAATCGATCAGCTTCGTATCTGATATTTATTTGCCTTTTGACAAAATAGAAAAGCTGACGAACTGTTTATTAAGCGGAAATAGTGATGAAGGGATACGCATTGTACATGAAATTCTGGATGAGAATGTAGATCGTAATATTCATCACTATCAGTTTGGACATATTGCGAAAACGATCGTATTCCATGCCTTAACACATATTGATGTGTCTGCAGCAGAGAGAAGGACCCTGCATCAATTCGAAATGGATTTTACACGAAAAGTGGATGCTTCCTATTCCTATAGAGACATTAGGGATTTAGTTATTGAGGCTATCCTGCATGTGGTTAGCAAACGTGAGCATGAACCGAAGAGTAAAATGAATCCAGTATTCATATCACAGTACATTGAATTGCATTATATGAAAAATCTTTATCTCGACCATATGGCAGAAGTGCTGGATACGAGTCCGAAATATTTCTCGAATTACTTCAAAAAAGTATTTGGCGTTAATTACGTTGAATATTTGAACAAGGTCAGGCTGTCCCATGCCAAAATACTACTAAGAGATACAGATTTAAGCGTTGCCGATATCGGAGGGAAAACGGGCTATATGAATTCATCGACGTTTACGACTACCTTTAAGAAATATTACGGTATTTCTCCGAGTGAATATCGCAAGCAAACAAGTGAATAAACAGGAAAGAAGAGAGCCTGACGATTAGAAGGATATCGTCAGGCTCTTCTTTTTGATTAATATCCGTCCGTGGAGTGACCAAGCTCAGCGGACAGCTCCATCCCTTCATTAGCTGGGTGCGTGCCAACATGTTTATCCGTCTCGCGCATTCCGGCCTGCTTCAGTCCATCTGCTAATCGTTTGCCATAGTCTGAGTCAGCCTCCGTGCAGTTATGCACCATTAAGTCTTGGATGACTTTCGTGCAGCTGCTTAGCGCATCGACCAGATTTTCGATCAGCTCGTCACGCTCCCACTGCTCAAAACTACGATAGGTTTCGCCAGCTTGTTTAAAATTATTTTGCCGATCGATTGGTTGTCTAACAAGCTTAGCCGAATAGGTTGGCTCATGCGGCGCACCAGGCACTTCAGCTTCCTTCAAACCTCCCAATGAGGATGGCTCATAATTGACGTGTGGATTCTCACCCTCAGCGATATCAATATAAAAGGCCATTTGGCCGTCACGTTGATTTGTAGCAACCTCTTTTTTAGGTGCATTAATTGGCAATTGCAAGTAATTGGTGCCCACGCGATAACGCTGCGTATCCGAATAGGAGAAGGTACGCCCCTGAAGCATTTTATCATCAGAGAAATCCAGACCGTCAACCAGCACGCCTGTGCCGAAAGCTGCTTGTTCAACTTCTGCAAAGTAGTTTACAGGATTTCGATTCAAAGTCATTTTACCTACTGGAAGCATCGGGAATTGCTCGGTATCCCAAAGCTTTGTATCATCAAGCGGATCGTAATCTAGCTCTGGATGCTCGTCATCGGTCATCCATTGTACTTGAAGCTCCCACTCTGGAAATTCTCCACGCTCAATGGCTTCATATAAATCCTGTGTGGCATGATTGAAATTTTTCCCTTGAATCTGTTCAGCTTCATGCTGCGTTAAGTTGCGAATACCTTGCAGCGGCACCCAATGATATTTGACGAGTACAGCAGATCCCTCAGCATTTACCCATTTATATGTATTAACGCCGGACCCTTGCATTTCACGATAATTCGCAGGAATTCCCCATGGTGAGAACAGGAAGGTAATCATATGAGTCGCTTCAGGCGACAACGAGACAAAGTCGAAGAAGCGCTCCATGCTTTGCACATTGGTAACGGGATCAGGCTTGAAAGCATGCACCATATCAGGAAATTTAATCGCATCACGTATAAAAAATACTTTCAGGTTATTGCCTACTAAGTCCCAATTTCCGTCTTCCGTATAAAACTTTGTAGCAAAGCCTCTCGGATCACGCAGTGTTTCGGGCGAATGACCGCCATGAATAACGCTGGAGAATCGAACAAATACCGGCGTTTGCTTGCCTGCTTGTTGAAATAGCTTAGCGCGTGTGTATTTGGAAATAGGCTCGTCTCCAATTTTGCCATAGGCCTCGAAAATGCCATGAGCGCCGGCACCTCGACCGTGTACGACTCTCTCTGGCACACGCTCTCGGTCAAAATGAGTTATTTTCTCAATAAAATGATAGTTCTCCAGTGTTGAGGGCCCTCGATTTCCAACAGTACGGATGTTTTGATTATCGGAAATAGGGTGGCCTTGCCGATCTGTCAGTGTTTGACTTGATGAATTCTTTTTTTCTCCCTTTGAATTTTCATTTGATGTCATATTCCGTGAAGCCTCCAATATAAATTAATTTCCATTGATTTACGTAGTATCATTCATTTCCCAAGGTATTATTCCCCATTAAAATACTGTTTATTAGTTGAATCTGCTTAATATTGGTTAAGGATATGGTATGATAGAACTAGGTTTGGGATGGATAATGATGATTTGGATTAGCTGATCTTAGGAGGATAGTATGTTAAAAATTAGCCTTTTTTTCTTATTAGCATGGTTGTTTGGCAATCCGTTTATCGCAATCATCGTTCTTTTGATTTTATTTTATGTGTTGGATCGCCGGTTTGTAGGAATAACTCCGAGTCTGTTCAAACCGATAAAGAGATTATCGAGAATAAGAAAATTAAAACAGCAAATTAATTTATCGCCAAATGATGTATCTATGAAGCATGAACTGGCACGTCTATTAATAGAAAGAAAAAAATACAGCGAGGCATTACAATGGTTAGAGCCGCTGCAGCGGACGTTAGAGGATTCAGCAGAGTATTGGGATGATTTTGGGACCAGCTGCTTGTATTCAGGAGAGGAAGAACGTGGAACAGCGGGCATCATTCATGCATTGAAACTCAATCCTCGTGTAAAATACGGCTCTCCGTATTTACGGCTTGCCGCTTACTATTCGAAAAATCATACAGAGCAAGCGCTCGCTTATATTCGCGCATTCCAAGACATTCAATCCTCATCATGCGAGGCTTATGACCGGATGGCTTCTATCTATAAAGAGATGGGGCAAATGGGAGAAGCCAAGAGGGCGGCTGAAGAAGGCTTGCAAATTTATCGTATGCTTCCTCGCTATAAGAAACGACAGGAGCGCAAATGGGCGCTGCGGTTGTATATGAAAAAAATGATTGGTTAGTCGCTGCGAAATAGTGTCTCCTCGTAAAAGGAGTATTGTCCTATACCATATAAAATTACATAATAAAGGCTATATTAGAGAGAAGGGCAAGATGCACAAGATGCAACGCAATATTTGGCTTATGGCGATCAGTGTTATCGTCGTATTAGTATTATTAAATAATACATTTTATTATTTTCTTACGAAAAAAACATTGGAAGATTCGTTCAATGAAGAACTAGTTAAGCATGCTGAGAGACTTGAAATGTCATTGGAACAATCCAGACAAGGCTCAGAGCTATTTCAGGAGCAAATTGGAAGAGAGCTGCGTGCAGCTTCAATAGCGATACAATATGCGCTTGATCCGGATGTTGAGAAAGTGTCCAATGAGCAATTGATGGAGCTTCGCGATAAGCTCGATGTCAGTCACATTACCCTTCTCAAAAAACTGCCCGATGACATTCTTTTATACAAATCGTCGAATAAAGGGCAGCTGGATAAGAGTACAAAAACCTGGAAGCCATGGTATGAGGTGTTTGATCAGCTATTTGCAGAAAGAAATGTTTCCGTTCAATGGCTAGGACAAAGGCTTCCGAATTTCTGGAGCGGACCGTACGAATTTTCCTCTACAGATCTTTCGATAATAAACAAATGGGGCTATTACTACGACGGGGCGACTAATTATATAATCGATCCCTACGTTAATTACGAGAGACAAGAGAAATATGAGAAGGTAACAGGCGTACATCGCATGATTGAAAATTCGCTTCAGAGCAGTGATTCCTTATTAGAAATCGCCTTTATTAATCCAGAAACATTTCCTGATGGCAAAGATACGATTAATGAAGCTGGCGAGGTACAAGGACATAAAGTGCAAGAAGCGATATTTTATGGCTCCAATGAAATAAAGTCTGAGAAGGATACCGAGCTTGTAAGAAGAGCCTATTCAACGAAAGAAACGGTGACCTTGAAGGAAAATATAGACGGAAAAGATATATTTAAAATGTATATTCCTGTGTTTGCAGTCGAGAATGGAATAGATATTACGGATAAAGACGGCATTCCAATGAATAGCTATGTCCTGACATTAACTTCAGATTATCATGTTATTCAAGATAAATTGAACTCGCAATTTTTGAATTTAGGCATTATCATTATCGCTATTTCTGGACTAAGCTTAGTGATTGCATTCGTAGCTATGCGCTTTTACAAACAATCTCGTGACAAAGTAGTTCGCGTAACGCAAGAAACATACGTGGATGAAATCAATCAGCTCTTTCATTCGATTCGAGCACAGCGACATGATTTCTTAAACCATGTTCAGACGATACATTCACTTGCGGAGCTTGAGAAATCGAAGGAGCTTGTCGCGTACACGAAAGAATTGACGGGCGACATTCGAATAATGAACGATATTATTAATATTGGCAACCCGGCCATTGCGGCGCTAGTACGATCCAAGATTTCACAAGCGGAAAGCTATAAAATAAAATTCAGTTGTGCATTTACAGGTTTGGACATGAAGGACATGGGCGTTAAGACGCTGGATGTCAATCGGATGCTTGGTAATTTGATTGATAATGCCTTTGATGAGGTTCTTAAATATGCTGAGGATAAGCGGCACATAACACTCGTTGGAAAGCAGTCGGCGGACTATCTTGAATTTACAGTAACCAACACATGCGAGGAAGCTGATGGGGTTATAGTAAAGCCGCTATTCGACGCTGGCTATTCCACCAAGCAGAGGGAACATCAAGGTCTTGGACTTTCCATTGTCAAAACAATTGCAAAGCAGTATAAAGGAGACGTATTTGTAACGGCAGAACCAGCCGGGCAATTAACCTTTCTCGTCAAAATACCGCTATAAAAAAACGAAGCGCCCTGTTGACCAAAAAATATTGGTCGATACGGGCGGTTTTTTTGATAAATAGATGGTGTATCACTCACTTTAGAATTTGTATTTGTTTTAGAATGAATGGAGCTTTTGCTTTCAAAGGATGGCTTCCACCGTTTGTCATTGATATAATAGAAAGAATGCAAGTGAACGGAAAGGAAGCGGGTGAATGTCTGAAATGCGCCTCGAAGAAAAACTGCATGCTGCACTCGAACAGCAGTTGAATAATCATGTCGAGACTACAATTGTTAAGCGCGGCTGGAAATACTATGAAGAAGGCCTTGTAAATAGTGCGAATGCCGGAAGTCATGATAATCTTTATGGTGTCGTTCAAGGATCGGACCTCTATGCCGTAATCCTTGATGCTGGACATTTACGATACAGCTCATGCACCTGTCCCTATAGTGGATTTTGCAAGCATATGGCTGCCGTTTATTTTCAATATTGCAGTCAGCAGGAGGGTGGCCATGGACTGGCTGAACGCTCCTATTTTAAACTACTCGGACTTTCAGCAGCGAGCAGCTTGCTTAAAAATAAGATAGAGCAGCCCGTACCAGTAGCTGCACCGACTGATCCAGGAGGAAGCGGAACAGCTGAGGAATGGATGGAATGGATGGAGGCTGCGCATGGCGACATATGGCGTAAATGTCGTCATTCTCTTCATTCTCTTCAGCCCGTATTATCTTCTCTCAAGGGCTTGTCCAAGGATTGGGATAAACGGAAGCAGCGGCTGCACTGGTCTACAGCGATTATCTTTGTATTAGAACAAGCGGAGCACGCTATTACGACTGTTGATTCCTTCAGCAGATATTATCATGAAATGTCCTTCCTTCGCATGGCTGAGCCATGGGTAGATCATTTGTTCACATTAGTGTCAGAGCTAGTGCCGGAAGAGATGGAAGCCGATGAGGAGATATGGGCGGATTTTTTAATTGCGCATGTAAAAAAACGTGCATCGACTCTTGAACAGCAGCTGTTTGATTGGGGAAATATCTATTTAGTGCTTTGTGAGAAATTCTCGGCAAATCGCAAATGGTTTGAGCGTGAGCTCAGCTCAATGCTGGATCTTGTCCATCATGATGAAGCTGGGGATGTAAATAAAGATTTTCTGCACAGCGCGATTGGGATCATGTATTTTTTTGATCAGCAAGATAAGCTAGCGATCGAGCACTTTGCACAATCGAGCTTTGAACGATCACAGAAGATCATGTATCCATGTGCAGCAGAACGGATTGAACAGCAGAAATGGGAGCTTGTTGAGCAATGGATGAGTTTCTTATTCGAACGTGTTAATAAAGTGAAAAACAATCGTACGGTGGGTCCTTTCGTTACCTTATGCCGCAGAGCGGATCAGGATCGCCCGGATTTGCCGATTTGGACAGAATATATGACGCAATTACTGCCTCATTCCTATTCAGAATTATCTGATCATTGGTTGAATCAGAAGCGCTATGAGGAGTGGGCAGATCTTCAATTGCTTATTGGCTCTAAGCCGGAGGATGCAGGAGCGAATGCACTGCGTGAGATCGCCAAGCAGGCGCCGCATGTTTTGCTGCCAATCTATCATCAATCGGTTGATGCATGGATTCAAACGCGAAATCGACAAGGTTACCGGATGGCGGTTAAGCAGCTTAAGAAGCTGGAGAAATTATATAAGGCTGACAAGGATGTTGCAAGATGGGACTTCTATATAGCAGGGCTTGTTCGTAAATATCAACGTCTAAGAGCCTTTCAGGAAGAACTGTGGAAAGGGAAAATTGTAACATGAAAACATACAGGGGCACGCGCAAAATAGTCATAGACGGATTTTGGAATGAGGATGAAGAAGGTTCTTCCATTCTGTTAAGCGCGGTCGATCGTAAGGATGCGGCAGACGGACGGCTGCGCTCACTCTTGTTTGCGTGGCATAAAGCATCTTGGTACGGCGCTGAAATAGAAGAGCAGAGCGTGGGTGAACGCAAGCTTCTTAAAGTACCGCCTTTGCTTGCTATTGATTATTTAACTTCTCCGATGCAAGTACGTTTGCTTCAGCTTGAATGGACCGATCGCTTAGGCACCTTGATGGAAATGGCAGAGCAAATAAGAACCGCTTTATTAAATGGCTGGTTTATT
Source organism: Paenibacillus sp. J31P13 (assembly GCF_056269295.1). Lineage (NCBI taxonomy): Bacteria > Bacillati > Bacillota > Bacilli > Caryophanales > Paenibacillaceae > Paenibacillus > Paenibacillus sp. J31P13. The sequence continues at coordinate 158,295 of NZ_JBWDNR010000010.1, read as the reverse complement.
CCTGATTGGGAGCATTGGAGTGAGGAACGACGCAGCTGGAAAATGGCAATTCCAGAGGAAGAGTCGGAGAAGATTGAAACTTGGAAGAAAACAGCAGCAGAAGCTCTACGAAATGGTGACAAAGGAATTCAAAACTGGCTTAGCTGTGCAGTTGATGAAATGATCGAACAAAATGATGAAGCTGCACAGGCTTGGCGCGATGTTGGAACAGCTTCTGGAGAAGCGGTTTTGCAAAGAAAATCCGCAGACGAAGAGGATTGGATGATCGCGATTGGTTTGAGTAAGGATACATTTCCGTTTCGAGTTGCGCTTCAGCTAGTTGAGCCAAATGAATCACATGGTTGGATTTTGCGTCCAGCATTGCAGGATCGCGAAGGCGGACCATGGCTTCCAATACAACATAATGAATGGCAAAATATTTGGGAGTCTGCCATTGATGATCAGCGATCCATTCCAACAGAATGGTATCCTTTCCTTGATGAAAAACTGGCGAAGGAGCAAGCGAAATGGACGGCTACACTGCCTGAGTGGGAAGACTCATTCAGAGAAGGAACATTGCGAGACCAGCTTTCAGATAATGAGGCATGGCAATTCCTTGAGAAAACAAGCGTCCGATTGCTGGAGGCGGGATGTCCAGTGCTGCTTCCTAGCTGGTGGGAGGCTGTTCGAACACGCAAGCTGCGTTTGAAGGCGAAGATGAAATCATCAGTGGGCTCTGCTGCTCAGCCGATGTTCGGTTTGGATCAAATCGTACAATTTGATTGGAAGCTTGCGCTTGGTGATGTGGACCTGTCTGAGGCTGAATTTCTTCATCTTGCAGAACAGAATCGGCGACTTTTCAATATAGGCGGCGAATGGGTTCATCTAGATCCGCAAGACGTTACGCAAATTAAGCAGTGGCTGAAACGCATGGGGAAACGTAAAGGCTTGTCCTTCCGAGATGTGCTCGAAATGCATCTGCGCGGAGGCACACCGATTGAAGAAGACAGTGATTTGGAATCAGATTTGCAGGCTGAGGTGGAGCTGAACGAGCATCTAACAAGTTGGCTGGAACAGCTTCAGCAAACTTCGCAAATTCCACTCGTCGAAGTGCCTGAACAATTCCTTGGCGACCTACGCCCCTATCAGCATGAAGGCGTATCATGGCTCCTATTTCTAAGAAGATTTGGACTAGGCGGCGTATTGGCAGATGATATGGGACTGGGCAAAACTATTCAATTTATGGCTTACCTTGTATATGTTAAGGAAAGAATGATTGATGAGAGAGGTCCTTCCCTTCTTATATGTCCGACTTCTGTTATCGGGAACTGGGAGAAGGAGCTGGAGAAATTCGCACCTTCACTTCGTATTATGCTGCATTATGGCAATAAGCGAGATAAGGGAGAAACTCTGCAAGAGGCTGTTCAAGGCGCAGATTTGGTTATTACCTCATACTCTATTGCGCAGCTGGATGAAGAGGATTTAAGCGCCATTGAGTGGGATGCACTCTGTCTGGATGAGGCGCAAAATATAAAAAACGTATACACAAAACAGTCTATAGCTATCCGTCGGTTGCCGGCCCAGCATCGTATTGCTTTGACAGGAACACCGATGGAGAACCGTTTGACGGAGCTGTGGTCCATCTATGATTTCATTAATCCAGGATATTTAGGCAATATGAACGAGTTCCGCAAAGATATCGTAACCCCGATCGAGCGAACACGTGATGAGAAACTGATAGCGGGTCTTCAGCGATGGGTTAAACCGTTTATGCTGCGGCGAATTAAGAAGGATCCGTCCATTCAGCTTTCTTTGCCTGATAAGCATGAATCCAAAACATATATGACTTTAACGGCCGAGCAGGGAGCCATGTACGAAAATTTAGTTGCAGATCTGCTCGAAAATCTCGACAAGCTGGGTCCGATGCAGCGTAGAGGACTGATTCTTGCAGCATTAACAAAGCTGAAGCAATTATGCGATCATCCATCTCTGTTAGCGAGTGAAGAGAAACCAGACTTATGGGATTTTGAACGTTCCAATAAAGTGGCTCGCTTATTAGAAATGTGTGAAGAAATAGCTGCGGAAGGCGAACGCTGCCTCATTTTCACCCAGTATATTGATATGGGGCATCAACTGCAAAAGCTGCTGGAAGAGAGATTGGGTCTGCCTGTACCTTATTTGCATGGCGGTGTTCCTAAAGCAAAGCGTGATGAGATGATTGAAAATTTCCAAAATGCAGAGGTGCCATGCTGCGCATTTGTATTATCGCTAAAAGCTGGCGGAACAGGTCTTAACCTGACGGCAGCTAACCATGTCTTTCACTTTGACCGCTGGTGGAATCCGGCGGTTGAGAACCAAGCTACAGACCGAGCATTCCGAATTGGACAGACAAAGAAAGTACAGGTGCATAAATTTATTACACTTGGTACTCTTGAAGAGAAGATCGATGAGATGATTGATCGGAAGCAATCACTGAACGATCAAGTTGTTGGTCAATCAGAGCAATGGATAACTGAAATGTCTACAGATGATCTGAGGGAGCTCTTCGCTTTACGGAAAAGCTGGTTGAAGGGATGATTGAAATGACAGATGGCAGTTTGCGTGCTAAACAGGAAAAGCTGCAGCTTGAAGAGATGGAGAAACATGCATTGCAAAAAAGCTTGCAGCCTGATGAAGCGCAGATCGTACCAAATGCTAAGCTAAACAATGCTAACGAGGAATGGCGACGTTTTTATGAAGTTGTTCATAACATCGTGAAAGATATGCGCAGTTAATATTCATTTAAGCTTATAGCCTGCCGGGCAAAGTAATCCGGCGGGCTATAAGAGTATATTTTTCCAGAAAAAAGAGAATTGTCTCCCTAACTTATTCGTATTTCGACCTCCTTTTTAGGGTACATAACCGACTATAATAAAGGTGCAAGGCAAACACGCAAAATTATTAACGAGGAGGTCCCTAATGAAAAAGCGCTTTACACTAATTGCCACCTCATTAGTATCGATCATGCTCGTTGCAACGGCATGCGGCACGAATGGAAACGTAGGAAAAGATACGAACAATCATTCAAATAAGCCTCAAGAGGCTGAGGATATTACCTTGTCACTCCGACACACGCAAATCAAAGAAACGAGCAGAACTCGTTTGAAAATTATTGAAGATGTTGTTGAAAAAACACAGAAAGAGAACGAAGGGCTTACCTTTAAGTTAGAAGGAATTGATGAAATTGTTAACCGCGATCAGAAGCTGAAGGCTGAAATGGCAGCCGGCAATCCTCCCGATATATTCGAAGTATTTGGTGGAGCTGATCTTAAACTGTATGTAAAAGCAAATCGCATGCTGGACTTGACAGATATCATTGATGAGCTTGGATTTAGGGATAAGTTCTTAAGCTTGGATGAATTCACGATAGATGACAGGGTTTATGGCCTTCCAATCGGCGGCTATAGCGAAGCGATCTTTTATAATAAAAAGATTTTTGCTGATTTAGGGTTGGAAATTCCTACAACATGGAATCAACTGCTTGATGTATGTGCAAAAATTAAAGAGGCGGGCATCACGCCATTCGGTCTGGCAGCCAAGGACGGTTGGGTCGCCGGCATGTTGTGGAATACCGTTATGGAGCGCAACGTTGGCATTGAGGCGATCGATCAATTATTAACAGGTGAGGCGAAATGGACCGATGATAACTTTGTGAAAGGCTTTACTTCCTATGCTGAGCTTGTGAATAAGGATTATTTTACAAAGGGTTCTCTTGGCATTGAGGCCGGTGACCAAGGCGCACTATTAGTTTCCGGCAAAGCCGCTATGGTTTTTACAGGATCGTGGGACTCCAACCTATTCTCTAGTGAAGACGCCGGTGCTCTGAAAGGTCAGATAGGATTTTTTGCTTTCCCGTCCATTAATGGCGGTGCTGGTGATCAAACTTCGATCAATGCTTCTTATTCCAATGGTTTTGGCTTCTCAGCAAACCTATCGGAAGATCAAATATTTCTAGTTAAGAAATTCATTTCAAATTTTTATACGGAAGAGGTTCAAAAGCGTACACTTACTGAAGATAAATTGCTGCCTTCCATGAAGATTACTGACTTATCTGATGTAGATCCGTTGATTGCTGAAGTTTTAACAGTCACGACTAACGCTTCAAGCTCATGGAGAGCTTATGACGCCATCCTTCAACCAGCAGTAGGATCTGATATTAACATTGGCATACAAGAACTTATCGGAAAAGTAAGTACGCCAAAAGAGGTTGCTGAAAAAATCCAGGCTTCTCAGGAGAGAGCAAACTCTTCCAAATAGTATATCGGATTCTCTCCAAACACTACCTGCTGGCCACTATTCACAGGATCTCAGTAGGAAGCGTGCAAGGCTAAAAGAAGAAGGAGCCCACTTAGATGAACTTAAGACCAAAATTGATGCTTGCTTTCATATTGCTTATCATCATCCCGATGATTGGTCTAGGCATCTTCTCTTTTCTTAATTCTGAGAGACTGCTAGAGAAAAAATATAGTGAGCAAACCGAGATTTCCCTGCGGGCGGTTGGAGGCAACATTCGTTATTTTTTTCGTGAACTGGATCAACTCTCCGACGGTAATCTAACGAGCTCAGAGGTTCAGGATACGCTCAAATACAGCAGCGTGAAGTCAAATGATGCAAGCTCTCTTATCGCGATCAGTCAAGCAGAGAAAGAAATGAAACGGATATTATTCCAGCATCCAGCTGTCAGCTTTGTTGTGCTGTATGCGAAGGATGGGACGATGTTCCGCTCGTTCCGCAATGATCCCATTACATTCAAGCCTATATCGTATGAATTATTGGAGCGAAATGACCTTTATAAAGAAGTCAAAAAGCTAGGCGGACGACCGCTTTGGATCGGACCATATGAGCAGCGCGAGCTTACGGGTGTTGATCCTCCATTATTTACTCAAATGCGCGTCGTGAAGGATATCGAGACGTTTAATGATCTCGGCGTTATGATTACGCAGTACAAAACAGAAGAGATTTCCAGCATGCTCAAAGCCTTTCAAAATCCGCAAGCTGATGTTGTTGAGACAAGATACCTCATCGTCAATAAAGCGGGCCTTATTATGCTGGACAGCCAAAGTGAATTTGATGGCCACAACATTAATGAACAGACGGAATCCATGCCTCAACTAACGAGCAATTATATGAGTTCTAGAGTGAAGTTTGATAATGTAGACAGTCTAGTCTCCTCTTATCAACTGGATCGCAATGAATGGACTCTTATTTCGGTAAAACCATGGGATTCTCTGACGAATGAAAATGTCCGGTTCGTACAGTGGATTGGTATGATTACCATTCTTGGATTGCTGTCCGCTGTGTTGTTCAACGTGTTTTTTGTGAACAGAGTAGCTAAATCCATTATTAAAGTTGTGCGAAAAATGAGACTAGTTGAGCAAGGGCTGCTCGACATTAGGGTAACCGCTCAAGGTAAAGATGAAACGGTACTGCTCGCCAATAGCTTCAATAGTATGGTTGAGCGGATAGGCAATTTGTTAAGCGAGGTGCGCCAAGAGCAAGCACGCAAGCAGCATGCTGAAATGATGCTGATGCAGGCACAGATAAAGCCGCATTTTTTATTTAATACGCTAGAATCCATTAATGCATTGGCTGCACAAAATGAAGGTGCGAAAATTATGCTTATGGTGCGCCGATTAAGTAATTTGCTGCGAACGACGATGCATCACTCGGAAGAAATAAGAATACAGCAAGAAATTGAACATGTTCGCAGTTATTTAGAAATTCAAAAATACAGGTTTGAAGAGCTATTCTCCTATGAGCTCAATGTTCCAGATGAGGCGCTTGATTATACGATATTAAAGCTAACGCTTCAGCCTCTCATAGAGAACAGCATACAGCATGGCTTTGACGGCTATGAGGATGGGCAGGGTGTCATTTCAATTAATGTTACGGTTGAGCTGCATCAAATCGTCATTATGGTTTGTGATAATGGCTTAGGCATGAGCTCAAAAGTATTAAATGAACTATCTGCCGGCTCCAATCCTTCGAGCAAGAAACCGGACGTTGCTGAGATGGGGGAAAGAAGGGGCTTAGGATTGCGAAATGTAGCGGATCGTTTGCGAATTCATTATGGTCAGGCATATGGCATGTGGATTTGCAGTCAGGAGGGCAGTGGCACAATTATTCGCTGTGTAATTCCGAAGAGCAGAGGTGAAGGTCTATGACGGGTAGAGTGCTTCTAGTTGATGATGAGTCACATATTACAAGAAATCTAGAGAAGGTTATTCCCTGGGAAATGCTCGGATTGACCGTCGGCGGCACAGCCAAAAATGGCGTTGAGGCATTGGAGCTTATGGAGCTGGAAAGCTATGATTTATTGCTCTGTGACATTCGAATGCCAGTGATGGACGGATTGGAGCTCGTTCGTCATATTCGTGAAAAAGAGATGCCATGTGAAATTATTATGCTCACCGGATATCAGGATTTTGCTTATACGCGAACAGCTATACAATTCGGAGTTAATGATTATATACTGAAACCAATTCCTTATGATGAGCTGACGGGCGTAATTGCTAGAATTATGACTAGTCAACGCAACAAGCAGAAACAGCTGCAAGAGGAGAAGCAAAAGCTAGACCGAATGATTGATCTGGCAAGCGAGAAAATCTTATATGACATTATTATGGACTACACCGACGTTACAGCGGACAATTGGCTTCTTACAGGAGACGAACAGCAGCTAAAGCAGCAACAGTTCATATTAATTGTACTCGATCTTGATGTGAGCTCGGAGACATCAAAGGACTGGCGTGATTGGTCGGATAAGGAGCGGAAGCTATGGAACTTTGCCGTATGTAATGTGCTTCGAGAGAAGCTGCAGCAAAAAGAGCTGCATCATGCCGTCATTCAAATTCGTGACGGTGAGTGGTGCGTGCTCATCGAGATGGAGAAGACGGCCGCCTTCGAGCTATCGCTTGTCAGTGAATGGGCGGATATGCTGCTGAAGGCTATCAAAAGCCATGTAAAGCTCTCCCTTTTTGCTGGTATCTACCATGAGTTTGCAGCTGTTGCTGATTTGTCTAATGCTTATAAGATCGTCCAGCAAGGGATGCAGCTAACGCCGGTTCATGATGTTATCGCTATTTATCCATCGCAAGGGCAAAAATCATCGCAAGCGGATCAAACGTTCTGGGATACAGCTGAAAAGCTTATCGGAGCAGTAAAACGCGGTGATATTGCTGGCGTAGATAATGAGCTCCAAAGCATTACAGAACTATTACAGCAAATGAATGAGCCATCGCTTAATCGAGTCAAACCATTATTGCATTTCTTTGTTCTGCATCTCATGCGGGAAATGAAAGAAATGGCGGTTTTCACTCGTGAGCAAGAGGATAGTCTATGGCGCAGATTGGACCGCCGCTTTGGAATCAAAGATTTACTGTCCGTCATTCATCAGGTAACGAACGCGGTATCCGAGAGATCGATGGATAAGAAAAAACAGTCCGAGCGATCGATGACTGAAGCTAGGGCATTTCTGGATCGCAATCTGTATCGTGATCTTAGTGTGGAGGAGACGGCAACTCATGTTGGTCTCAGCAATTCTTATTTTAGTCTTTTGTTTAAGCAAACGTTTGGAGAAACGTTCATTGAATACGTAACGCGGCAACGAATGGAACGTGCTAAGACGTTGCTTGCAGAAACACCAAAGAGCGTTGCTCAAATAGCAAAGGAAGTCGGCTATGCGGAACGGCGATATTTCACAAAAGTATTTATGAAATATACGGGTGAGAATCCAACCGACTTTCGAAGTAAATGGCAAGAGAATGTACAAAATGATGAGGATCTGACTGAGTCTACTGAGGCTTAGAATTTTGAAGGGATGGGAAAAAATTGACACTACACGGTGAATGGCAAAACTGGAGCTTAAAGAAGAAGATTGGACAATTATTCGTATTCGGATTTCATGGCTCTGAGCCAACGAATCAAATGAAACAGTTAATTGAAGCGAATGGTATTGGCGGAACGATCTATTTTACACGTAATGTGGTCGATGCGAAGCAGGTACATAAGCTAAGCTGCGAGCTTCAGGACATTGCGAAAAAAGCAGGACAGCCTCCTCTCTTTGTTGCTATTGATCAAGAGGGCGGAATGGTCGCGAGATTAGTCGACGGCGTTACGCTGATGCCGGGCAATATGGCGCTTGGTGCTGCTGGTCTTGCAGAGGGTGCAAGAGAAACGGCTCGTATTTGCGGAGAAGAATTGCGCCAACTGGGCATTACGATGAACTATGCGCCGTGTATTGATGTTAATAATAATCCTGATAACCCTGTCATTAATGTTCGCTCATACAGTGATCGGTCCGATGTAGTAGCTGAGCTGGGCGCTGCGGCAGTTGTTGGTTACCAATCTGCACGTGTTGCAGCAACCGTTAAGCATTTCCCAGGACATGGTGATACGGCGGTAGATTCGCATCATGCATTGCCAATTCTGCTTCATGGTCGTGAGAGACTGGATGCCATTGAGCTCAAGCCATTCCGTGCAGCAATCGAGGCAGGTACGGACTGCATAATGACCGCGCATGTTTGCTTGCCGGCGCTTGATCCTTCAGGCGTACCATCGACTTTGTCGGAGCCGGTTATTACGGGCTTGCTGCGCAATGAGCTTGGTTACGAAGGAATCGTTGTAACCGATTGTCTAGAGATGGATGCGATCGACAAAAACTATGGTCCAGAGCGGGGTTCTATTTTGGCGCTTCAAGCAGGTGCTGATATGGTTCTTATCAGTCATACGTTTGAGAAGCAATGGGCTGCTTTAGAAGCAGTTGCATTAGCTGTTGAGAACGGTGAGCTTGCAGAAGCTCGTATCAATGAAGCGCTTGATCGCGTAATGACACTAAAAGAGAAACTTCAGCTTGATGAGCCTTTACAGCCTTGGGATAAGGTTGAATCGGCAATCGGTACGGAACAGAATAGTGCAGTTGCGAGAAAATGGAGCGAGGCTTCGGTAACGCTAGTGAAAAACGAAGGCGGTTTGCTCCCATTGAGCCGCAGCGAAAGAACGCTGGTGCTTTGGCCGGATATCGTACCTGTATCCGTTGCCGATGAAATGCTTTCGGGAGACGGATCATTAGGCTATTTCCTTAGTCAATTTGGTGCGAATGTAGTAGAGCGTCAGATGAATGAAGCGAATCCTTTGGCAGACTTGGAGAGCTTCGCTCAAATCGTCGTTGTTACCTATGATGCTTCCAAGCATGTGCTGGAGCGTGATATTGCACGCGAGGTTGTAAGGCTTGCCCCGGAACGCACGATTGCTGTATCCGTCCGGAATCCGCTTGATCTAATGCTTTATCCAGAGGTCAAAACGTATATTGCCGTATATGAGTGCAGACCGTTAGCGCTTGCTGCCGCTGCGAGAACCTTGCTCGGAGACCTGCAGCCGAAAGGCAAGCTGCCGCTGGAGATTTCACCTGCATATCCGTTTGGTTGGAATGCGGTCATTAACTAGTAAAAAAGATTTTCATTAGACTACCGTTTGATGGACTTTTCCATATTATTCCTAAAATAAAGAGAAGACCGCGAGCTTAGCTCGCGGTCTTCAGACTGTCGTGAAAGCCACGACAACCTAGCTTGGAGCCCGGTTTCAGCGAAAGCAAAGCAAATAGAGCTAATTTCTAGCTCTAATTGACTCCATATGGTTAGTTTGATCAGAATAGAGCTAGTTTTTAGCTCTATTCTCTCGATTGAGGCAACTAATAGCCCAGTTTCAGCGAAAGCATAGTAAATAGAGCTAATATCTAGCTCTAATTGACTCCATATGGTTAGTTTGACCAGAATAGAGCTAATTTTTAGCTCTATTCAATCGATTGAGACAGCTAAGAGCTTGGTTTCAGCGAAAGCAAAGTAAATAGAGCTAATATCTAGCTCTAATTGACTCAATATGGTTAGTTTGACCAGAATAGAGCTAGTTTCTAGCTCTCAGATTGAATAGAAGCCCCACGTTTTGAAAAAACGGGGGGCTTCTATTCAATTGGAAGACCGTGAGCTTAGCTCGCGGTCTTATTTTATTGCATGGATGATAGCGGATATCATATACGTTCCTGCTTCCATACCTACTTCTATCTCAACTACATCAACCAATTAAATTAGAGTAGGTTAGATCATGCAAAATATAAGCTAGAAAGAAAATGACGCAGGGGTTCTCATAGCTGTGCTGAATCTTTACAAGCTGCTTGTAATAGGTTTCCGCATAATGAGGATTATTGCGCATCTCTAGGCTTGCCTTTATTAATGCATCAAGCTTATCTGCGATATCGACCATTTCACCGATATAATCATCGGATTTGCTATGGGCAATGAATGTGATCATATCCTCATGAAAAAGAACAGGAAGCTTGCTAATCATATATTGAGCTGTTTCCCGCTCATATTGCTGGAAGGCATCCTTGATGCCTGCATTATTATGTTTAAAGTTCGAAACGACGTCACCGGACAGCGCCTCTGGCAAGTCATGAAGCGTTGCCTTCGCAAGCAACGTATAGAGATCAATACTCTTATTGCCGAAGCGTTCCATTTCCAGCAATCCATTAAATAAAGCGAGCGAAGCGACTCGGAAAGAATGCGTCGCATCGTTATCTGGAACGAGGTTATAGCTGCCGTTCCATCTTTTTACGGTATCCAAGTTTACGATGTATTGTACGAAGTCATACAAGCCCTCTTGTTTATCATATTCATTCACAAGCCAGCGGATAGAGTCAAGCTCCGACTGTAGGAGAGCTTGCTTGAGCTCCTTATGCTTGGCGTGAAAGAAAGGGTTGGTGTCGTACAATGATTCACGATGGCAATACAGATACGCATCAAGTGTATCTATTGCATCAACTAAACGTCCGATATGTGTATCATCCTGTGCGTTTACGATAAAGTCATATGCCTGAGGCTGCAGCGATTTTGAGAGAAAGGATACAATTTCCTTGCTTAGTTCAGTTTCAAAGTCTCTAATATGATTCATGACGAGCGATTCTTTTTTGGTGACATGCTTAATGGAGCCTGTTCCGGTGTTATTCAAATCACCCCAAAGACATCTAGCCAGCAGCTTTAATTTGTCTAGCGGCTGATGATATATTTTCTCCTCGATAATGCCGATCATAATAGATAAAGCGGCGCATCTGAAGCTGTGAGAAGATGCATTATCCTCGAACCGTGGAGCATATTCACTCCATCTGGGCACATATTGCATGCGAATAATCGTATTTGTAAACTTACCGTTCTTCATATTATCGACTCCTTAGCTCACTTTATGGAAATTGTTTCCGTTCATCATCAGGCTGTCTATGCTATTATAAAACTTATGTACAAAATCGCCTAGAGCAAGTAAAAGAGGGGAACGGAATGCGTCAATTAGGCTTGGCCTTTAATTCATACTTCGAAAAATGGATGTTTATTATAATTCCAAGCTCTTTGGTGCTTGGATTTGTTTTTGCTGAGCAGCTGCAGCCTTATATCAGCTCTGTTCCTTATTTATTTGCTTATGTAACGTTGACGATGGCAATTGGTTGCGGCTTATCGCAGCTAAAGGAGGTCATGCGCAAACCGGGCATAATGCTGCTAACCTTCGTGATCGCCCATGTACTGTCACCATTGGTTGCCTTTGGTCTTGGAACACTCGTATTTGGAGCGGATTCTCCTTATGTGGTGGGACTCGTACTGTTTACAATTATTCCACTGGGTGTATCAACCGTGTTATGGGTCGGTATGTCGGGCGGGAGCATACCGCTTATGCTCGCGATGGTCGTGCTTGATTCTGCGTTGAGTCCACTTGTTGTGCCAGCTGGCATTCATTTATTTTTTAATTCCGAGGTTGAGATGGAAGCTTGGCCAATCATTGCAGATCTGCTTGTCATTATCGTACTGCCTACCGTTATTGGTGTTGTGCTGCATGAGATGAGCCGCGGACGCATCCAAGAGCGAGTAAAGCCATATGCTGCTCCGATATCTAAACTTTGCTTTGTAGCGGTTGTTTCCTTAAACGCTTCAGCTATTGCGCCTCACTTGGATCAATTAAAGGAGGATATGGTGCTGCTAGTGCCGCTTGTCATCGTTTTGGTTGGTCTATGCTATGCTTTTGGCTATATCGGTACATCACGATTGCGCAAAGAACAGCAAATAACGGTGTCGTATGCAACAGGCATGCGCAATATTTCGCTAGGGATTGTACTGGCGCTCGGCTACTTCAGCCCATTAGCAGCCGTTCCGGTCGTTTTGTCGATACTTGTTCAGCAGCCTCTTGCAACGGTTCATCATTATTTTTTACAAAAACTTAACAAAAACAAAGCTGGCGAAACAGCATCGCCGCGTGTACCATAAATCTATTAGGAACGAAGACAGAGCGCAGCTGTTAACGCTTGTTGAAACGAGGAGGAATTGCGGGATGAACAGCTTTCGCACCAGGCTGACCTTGATTATGATCGGGATGATCGCATTGTCGGTTATCGCTGCAGGAATATTCATGGCCAAAACATTCAAAGATAATCATATAAAAGCGCTCGAAGACAATATGGTACGAGAGATGAGAATTATTTCTGCAAAAATGGATTGGAAGTCAGGTGATATATCTTCGCTCTATGTCCATTATCAGAAGGAAGCCAATGAATACAAAGGATATACAGGCGCTCGGGTTACCTTCATACGCAATGATGGGGTTGTGCTTGGCGATTCCGATGTGTCTGCTCAAGAGATGGGCAACCATCTTAATCGGATAGAGGTAAAGGAAGCACTTAAATCCGGCACAGGAAAAGCGATTCGATCCAGTGAAACGGTTAGACATAATATGATTTATGTGGCGATTCCTGTAGATGTGATCCCAAATCAAGCTCCTTATGTATTAAGGCTTGCCATGAGCTTGCAGGAGGTAGATGCGAGCATTCGTCAATTATCGATGATGCTTATTATCGGTTTGTTGATTCTATTCCTTGTTGCTGCAATTATCAGCTATCGTATTGCACTGGGCTTAACACGTCCTTTGGAGCAAATTACGAAGGTCGCGAAGCGCATCAAAAATATGGACTATAAGGCGCGAGTCAACATACAAAAAAATGATGAGATTGGCGAACTAGGCAATGCAATCAATGCGATGGCAGATAGCTTGCAGGTTCAAATGACGCGCATTCAGCAAAATGAAAATCAGCTTGAAAGCGTACTGGATAATATGATTAATGGAATCGTCATGATTGATAGCAGCGGAAAAATAGTTCTAATGAACAGACGCGCGGAAGAAGTATTGGGCATTTCAACGAAAGATCTGGTTGGTCGTCATTATGCGGAAGCAAAGCAGCAGTATGAGCTGTCGCAAATGATTCAAGAAGGGTTGAAAAGCAAGCAGCATCTACGCGAGGAGATTACGTTCTATTTCCCAGAAGAGAGATTGCTTGAGCTTAACTTGGTGCCTATTTATCGTGAAGGAAATGTATTTTCTGGTGTATTGCTTGTTCTACAGGACGTTTCAGCCATAAGAAGGCTGGAGAGAATGCGGAGCGAATTTGTTGCTAACGTATCCCATGAGCTGAAGACGCCAATTACCGCAGTTAAGGGCTTTGCAGAGACGCTGCTGGGCGGTGCGGTTAAGGATGAAGAAACAACGAGATCATTCCTGCAAATCATATTTGATGAGAGTGAAAGGCTTAACCGTTTAATTGGGGACATCTTGGAGCTTTCCAAAATAGAGTCACGCCGCGTGCCGCTTATTTTTTCTCCAATAGAAGTGGATACTTTTATATCAAAGTCGGTTAAATTAGTTGAATCAGAAGCCGCTCGCAAGCATATTGAGCTGAGCATGAGTATTGAACCAGGCTTATATGCAGAGGCCGATGAGGATCGTTTACGGCAAATTATTATGAATTTACTCTCAAACGGCATCAATTATACACCGGATGGCGGTAAGGTGTCGGTAACGGTTGAAAGCAAAGGTGAAGATCATATCCGCATTACCATCAGCGATTCAGGAATTGGTATTCCGAAGAAGGATTTACCGCGAATCTTTGAACGTTTCTATCGTGTGGATAAAGCTAGATCACGCAGTTCAGGCGGTACAGGGCTCGGCTTATCCATCGTTAAGCATCTAGTTGAGCTGCATAAAGGGACGATCTCGGTAACGAGCACGGTTGGGGAAGGCTCGACCTTTATCATTGAGCTTCCTGTGCTGCAATAGAAAAAAAGATTTACCTATTCTTCATGAAACCATGATAAAATAGGTGTAATTGTTCAAATATGCAGATGCGGTGCTTCGGCGCCGCTATTTGCCCAGGCAGGAGATCATATGTCACATAAAGTGCTCGTAATTGAAGACGAACCGACATTATCACGATTATTATCGTATAATATGACCCAAGAGGGTTATGATACGACTGTAATCGATCATGGCAGAGAAGGTTTGCAAGCTGCGTTGGAGCGCAACTTTGATTTGATTATTCTCGACATCATGCTGCCAGGCATGAATGGCTTTGAAATATTAAACCGACTTCGCCAAAATGGTGTGAAAACGCCGGTTATTATTTTAACAGCCCGCAATGCCGAGGAAGAGGTTGTGCAAGGACTTAAGCATGGCGCTGATGACTATATTACGAAGCCGTTTGGCGTTGCTGAGCTGCTTGCGCGTGTATCAGCAGTGCTGCGTCGTACTCAGATTGACGACAGTAAGCCGATCGAATCAACAGAGAAGGTTATTACTGCAGGTGACTTGTCGATTTACCCTGAGAAATATGAGGTCGTGCTGAATAATGACACGATACCGCTGCGTCCAAAGGAATTTGAAGTATTGCTCTATTTAGTTCAGCGTCCAGGCATGGTTATTACACGTGATGATTTGATGAACGTCGTATGGGGCTTTGATTATATAGGAGGTCAGCGTACGGTCGATGTTCATGTTAGCTCCTTGCGGAAGAAGCTTGAGCTTGGGCAGCAATCGGTTCAAATCGAATCCATTCGCGGTGTTGGCTATAAGCTGGTCATGCCAAAAAAGCTCGTAACCCCCAAAGGCTAGGGTGGACGAGCTTTTTTCATTTAATTTATAGGTTATGTTCGTTATTGGCGATTCCAAACGAGCATTTTGCGTTGAAACTGTTTAGGTGAGCAATCATTGTATTTTTTGAACATTTTATAAAAATGAGCCATGTTCGGCATCCCGATTCGATCGCCAACCTCCGAAATACTAAGATCCTTCGTTAGCAATATCCGCTCTGCCCACTTCACTTTGCGATAATTGACATACTCCGTAAAAGAGAGCCCAATCGTTTTTTTGAAATATTTGACGAAATAGTAGTAGCTCATATTAGCGATTTTGCAAACCTCTTCCACTTGAATACGATCCGTCAAATGATCCTCAACATAATCAAGCACAGGCTTTAATCGCATCCGATCGAAATTTTCTTGCTCAATTAATACTTTTCGATGATCGTTGCGAAGCAGGAGCAGCATAATTTGTTTGACTAGAATACTAACCGCCAGCTCATAGCCTGTTTCTTTGAGAGTGACCTCATTTAATATTTGCCGGATACAAGAGGCGGCATGCTGTTTCACCGTAATATTTTCTTGAAATATATAGTTCGCTTTGCTCAGCGGCATTTGAGTTTCTGAGAAGTGACGCATATAGGGAATGGTGCTTTGATCAAAAAATTGATCTAAATCGAATTGAAGCACGATATAATCAAGGAATTTTGAACTGCGATCACGATGCAATTCCGATGCGCCAATTAATACAACGTCGCCAGCGGTTAAATGAAAGCTGCTCTCGTCAACGTAAACATCTAGATGGCCATCGAGAATTAACAACAGCTCTATTTGTTTGTGGTAATGCCAATTTGTAAACCCAGAATCATTGCGCATTGGTTGAAAAACTCGCAGCGACAGCAGTGGGTTATCATATGCGACCTTTTCATTTATAGCTTCCAAAATCCTGCTTCCCCCTTGCTCTAAAGGCAATACCTTTATTGTAGAGAAAGCCTACCTCATTAGCAATAAGGAGAAACGCTATATTTTGTTTCAATAATGGAAAGAAGATGCATGTACGTTCATTTATCGTTAAAATAAGAAAGGAAGAGGAAGAGAGCGGAGGATTGAATATGGAGTGGAATGAGCTGAAGGATTTGCAATTGGATAATATGCTCATATTGGATCGGATGAATGATTTCTCGCAGGAGGATGTACTTTATCCATTTGCTTTGGACGAGCTTCTCTGTAGAGGGACGGGCATTGGCGGTCCGTCTATTTGTCATATATGGCGGCATCCGCAAGGGTTTGTAATGGGATTGCGTGATAGTCGGTTGCAAGGAGCGGGAGCGGCGCAGCAATGGCTGGAATCCAAAGGAATGTCGACTGTTGTTCGAAACTCAGGAGGAGCGGCTGTGCCTCTCGATCTAGGAGTCATTAATATATCGCTTATCATGCCGAAGCCGGACGCGCTCAGCTTTCATTTTCATGATGATTTTGAGCGAATGTATGGATTGATTAGTCTTGCACTGAAGGAAACGGGCTGTCATGTGGAGAAGGGCGAAATTAGCGGCGCGTATTGTCCGGGTGAATTTGACCTCAGTATTGATGGGTTCAAATTTTGCGGTATCGCGCAGCGGAGACAAACACATGCATATATCGTGCAAGCATTTATAGTAGCTGAAGGCTCAGGAGCGGAGCGAGCTAGACTGGTTCAGTCCTTTTATGAGAGAGCGGCAATTGGTGAAGGCGATGAAGATTATCCAATCGTTACGGACGAGAGCACTGCAAGCTTGGAGGAGCTGACAGGACTGGGACCAGAGGCTGGAAAATATTTTGCGGGAGCTGTTAAGAGATTGCTGCTGTCGCGTCAATCGGAAGAAGGTCTTCGAGCAGCGGAGGCGAGACTGAATATGCCCACGCCTCAGCAAATCCAGTCTATGGTGGATGTGCTTCGTTCAAGATATGTCATAGAGAGTTAACGATAGGTTTTACGAATGATTTGATTAATAACCTCTGAGAAAACAAGTCCGATAGCGATGGAACCAGAAATCATAAAGGCTTCGACTGCCAACTGCACAGCTAGATCATATTGATTCTCTACGACACGTCTCATGGCATCGTATGCGAGTCCGCCTGGAACGAGAGGTATTATACCTGCGACGCTAAACACAATGATCGGCGTTTTATATCTTTTGGAGAATAGTTGGCTGATAACGGTCACGACAAAAGCGGCAATGAGTGTCGCGGGTATGGCATCTAATGATAGCTGCGTGCCGCTTACATAAACCAGCCAGCCAATCATTCCGACGGTGCCGCAGTGAACGAGAGAGCGCTTCGGAGCATTGAAGATGAGGCCGAAGGCTGCGGAAGCGATAAAGCTGGTAATAAGCTGTTCAATCATCATCTACAGGAACCTCCGAATCATCATGTTAGTAAAGAAAGCACCGTCGCTATTCCTGCCCCAATAGCAAAAGCTGTCAGAAAAGCTTCTGCCCCCTTAGAGAGCCCCGATACCAAATGACCGGCCATTAAATCTCGAACGGCTGCTGTAATATGCAAGCCCGGGACGAGCGGCATCACCGATCCGATTATCATTTTATCCAGATCATAACCGAGCTCATTATGGACAAGGAGTACTGCAATAGTCCCTATGAGCAAAGCAGTAATAAACTCGGCGAAAAATCGAATAGGAACAATGCGATGAACCGTAACGAGAAACCAGTAGCCGACTCCTCCTGTAAAAGCTACTGGTATAAAGTCGCGCCAGCTGCCTTGAAACATAATCAGGAAACAGCCGCTTGCTGCAGCCGCTGCTAAAACGATCAGCCAAGCAGGATAGGTAAAGGATGTAGAATCCGCTTCTTGAAGCAGATGGTATGCCTCTTCTACGGGGAGCTGACCGCTGCTGATTCGTCTGGATATGTCATTTACTAATGAGACCTTATTTAAATTTGTTGATCGCTCTGAAATACGAATCAATCTCGTCATTTCAGATGCCCCATCAATCGCGAAAATAATACCGGTCGGTGTTACAAAGCTATGCGAGTGTTCAATGCCGTAGGCTGCAGCGATTCGCGACATCGTATCCTCAACGCGGTACGTTTCGCCGCCATTTTGCAAGATGATTTTGCCTGCTAATAGGCAGGTTTTCGTTATAGCTTGACTGCTGATTAGTGAGTGGTCGGTGTCTGTCATAACCGTATCCTCCTATCGTAAGTAATGCAGACTACCCTTAATGCTGAGTACTTGAATATTTCGTTTGCCGAGCAAACTCTTCACGAATACGAGCCAGCAGGGCGGGGTCCTCCATTACGTCATAAGCGGTGGCTGCCAGCATTTTTGCACTAAACAGCATACTATCTAGCGCGTAATCGGTCATCGCTGCATCACGAAAGGCTTCGGTATGAAGCAGTAGTTGCTCTTGGACCACTTTTACATAAGGATGAATAGCCGGGCAACGGATCGAGACATTGCCAAGGTCAAGGGAGCCATGATCCTTTCCGCTCATAATTTGATCGGGGTGGATGCCTGCTTCAATGAGATTGGCATTGAATTGCTCTGATAAGGATTCATTGGTCAGAAGCTCATCATAAGAAAATTCATAATGATTAACTTTCAACTCGCAGCCAGTGGCTAGGGCAGCCCCTTCAGCACAGCGGAGCACCTTCTGGGTCAGCTCGTTCGTGTAGCTTCTAGAAGCTGAACGCACATAGAATTTCGCGGATGCATAGTCAGGTATAATGTTCGGCGCTTGGCCGCCATTGTCAATAATACCGTGAATACGGGCATCGCTGCGTGACTGCTGGCGAAGCGCATTAATGCTGTTGAACAGCTGAATCACAGCATCGAGCGCATTTACCCCTGCATAAGGACTTGCCGCTGCATGTGCGGCAACACCAGTGTATTCAAATTGAAGCGCATCCATAGCAAGGGACTCACCGGAGCGTTCAAAGGTGTAATAGGGATGAGCCATGAGTGCAAAATCACAATCATCAAATAAACCGGCAGCAGCCATTGGAACTTTAGCACCGCGCGTTTCTTCAGCTGGCGTTCCGTATATACGAATTTTTCCGCCGAGACCGCTGCTTTGAAGTGCCGCTTTCAGACCCACTGCTGCTGCGACACTCATGGCACAAATGAGATGGTGACCGCAAGCATGACCGATTTCTGGCAGCGCGTCATATTCACAAAGGAAGCCTGCAGTAGGGCCAGACTGACCGGAATCATATTCGGCAATGAATGAGGTTTCAATCCCTAATATTCCGCGTTCTACTTTGAAGCCGTAACGAGCCAGCTCCCCGCAGAGAAGCTCAGAAGCAAAAAACTCCTCGTGACCAAGCTCAGGGCGGTTTCCCACAGCGCGAGATATGGATCGGAAGCTTTCTGCATGCTGATCAATTTCAGCAAATAGTTGTTGTTTATGAGCCATGATTCTGATGCCTCCTAGGTGTTTGGGTATTAAAAAATCTTCTTGGGCTAGCGCATCCCGTGTATTTTTTTGAATTGCTCGGGACTAAGCCCCTCGATTCGCTTAAATACAGAGCTGAAGTAGCTAGGAGAATCGAAGCCGACGCGATGGGCGATCTCATGCATTTTGATATCACTCTCGTGGAACATAAGCTCCTTGCTTCGATTAATGCGCTCACGGTTCACGTATTCCATCGGTCTGATTTTCAGAGCCTTCTTGAATAATAAACAGAGGTATTGCGGCGTCACATCCAGGCAATCAGCTAAATCTTTAATCGTAATCAGCTTGTTATAATTTGTTTCTATATATTGAAAGACGGGATGAAGCTTCAAATGGTTTTGTTCAACGGAGTGAGAGCTGACGAGAATAACCTTCATCAGATCAAGCAGGAACATATAGATGAGCTTTGAGCATTCAAGACCGAGAAAAGCGCGGCCGGATTGCGTCATAGCGTAAATATTCTTCATATGAGTAACAATCATATCATGATCAGCTGTGGAATATACACCTGATTGCACAATGCCAGCTCGTCTTAGAAGGGTGCTGGATAGATCCCCGCGAAAGCTGAGCCAATGGAGGTCCCAAGGCTCTTGGATCGGGTAGTATTTATGCGGATCATTTGGAAATAGACAGAAGCCTTGACCTGCACGCACGATCATCTTTTGATCTCCGAGATGAAGCTCACCGGCACCTGATACGACTTGCAGCCATTGAAAATAAGGATACCCCTCTTGACGATCAATGGGTTCTTGATTATCCCAATGCCCGTTGCTGGTCAAATATATAGGAAGACTTAAATCTGAATCCGTTAAAGTGGGAAAAACGATTGTGTCTATTTTCATATCCTCCAGTTTCATATTTT
Organism: Paenibacillus sp. J31P13; assembly: GCF_056269295.1. Classification (NCBI taxonomy): domain Bacteria; kingdom Bacillati; phylum Bacillota; class Bacilli; order Caryophanales; family Paenibacillaceae; genus Paenibacillus; species Paenibacillus sp. J31P13. The sequence goes on along the minus strand of NZ_JBWDNR010000010.1, from coordinate 138,029 downwards.
GAAAGTAATGCGAAAATACTATTATATTGTTTAAATAAATTAAGATATATAATATGAATATCATTATAGTATAGGCTAATGATCCGAATTTCAATACCAACCTGGAGGTTAAGATAATGACTTTGAAGTTTCCCCCTATAAGTGGAAAAATACCGCAAATGCTGCATGGTGCAGATTATAATCCTGATCAATGGCAAAAGTATCCGGAGGTGCTCGAGGAAGACATACGTCTGATGAAGCTGGCTCATTGCAATGTCATGTCAGTTGGCATATTTGCTTGGATGGCAATTGAGCCCGAGGAAGGCGTATTTACATTTGAATGGCTGGATACGGTGCTTGATCGTTTTGCTGCAAATGGCATATACGCCATGCTGGCTACACCGAGCGGCGCTCGTCCAGTATGGATGTCTCAGAAGTATCCAGAGGTGCTTCGCGTTGGGCCAAATGGCATTCGGAATTTGCACGGAGGGCGCCACAATCATTGCTTCTCTTCTCCTGTATACCGTGAGAAAGTCAGCATTATGAATTCCAAGTTGGCTGAGCGTTATGCTAATCATCCGGCAGTAATCGGCTGGCATATCTCCAATGAGTATGGCGGCGAATGTCATTGCAACTATTGTGAGGATGCTTTCCGAGGCTGGTTGAAAAATAAATATGAAACCGTTGATGCGCTTAACGATGCATGGTGGACAACATTTTGGAGTCATACGTATACGGATTGGAAGCAAATCGAATCGCCAACGGAAAGAGGCGAGAAGGCTGTTCATGGTCAAAATGTAGATTGGAGAAGATTCGTTACGGATCAAACGGTTGATTTCTGCCGTCATGAGATCGAACCGCTTCGCGCTGCTAACAGCGAGCTGCCAATTACAACAAACTTTATGCTTGATTTTGAGCCTTTGAACTATTGGAAATTCACAGATTTGCTCGATATGATTTCATGGGATGCCTACCCGACTTGGCATGATCAATTTGGAGATGAGAGCGGACAAGCCGCATGGTTTGCTTTTAACCATGATGTCTTCCGTTCGCTCAAGGGCGGCAAGCCGTTCATGCTGATGGAGAGCACGCCAAGCATGACCAACTGGCAGCCGATTAGCAAAGTAAAACGTCCAGGCATGCATATGTTGTCTTCCTTGCAGGCGGTAGCACATGGTGCAGACACCGTCCAGTATTTCCAATGGCGCAAAAGCCGCGGCTCCAGCGAGAAGCTTCATGGCGCAGTAGTGGATCACGTTGGACATGAGCATACGCGCGTATTCCGCGATGTAGCTGAGCTTGGTGAGACACTTGGGAAACTGACTGAAGTTGTAGGTACGACGGTGAAGCCTGAGGTAGCTCTCATTAATGATTGGGAAAACCGTTGGGCAGTAAAGGATTCACAAGGTCCTCGCAACAGCGGTCTTCATTATGAAAAAACATTATTGAGTCATTATCGCCCGCTATGGGATATGGGCGTTCCTGTTGATATTCTCGACTCGGAATGTGATTTCTCTTCCTACAAGCTGCTGATTGCACCGATGCTATATATGGTACGTCCAGGTGTGGGCGAACGCATTGAACGCTTTGTAGAAAATGGCGGAACGTTCATCGCAACCTACTGGACTGGAATCGTAGATGAGAATGATCTTTGCTTCTTGAACGGTTTCCCGGGACCGCTTCGTAAAACGCTTGGCATCTGGTCTGAAGAGATTGATTCTCTACATGATCATGACTTCAATAAGGTCGTTATGAGGGATGGCAACAGTCTGCAGCTAAGCGGCGAATATAAAGCTCGTGAGCTATGTGATCTGATCCATCTTGAAGGTGCTGAAGCATTAGCCCATTATGGCGAGGATTTCTATGCGGGTCGTCCAGCACTAACCGTTAATAAACTAGGTAAAGGTAAAGCCTACTATATTGCATCACGCAATGAGGATGCTTTCACCACTGAGATGCTTGAAGCAATCATCAAGCAAGAGGGTATTCAACGAGTGCTGAATTCGGAGCTGCCTGCCAGCGTAACCGCACAAATGCGGACGGATGGCGTTAACGATTATGTTTTTGTTTCGAATTTTAGCGACAAAGAGGTTTCCGTACCGCTAGATGAGCGCAATTATAGTGATTTATTGACTGGCGATGCTGCTGGTGCAACTATTGCTATGGAGCCTTATAGCTGTCATATTTTGAAGCGTGAGTCGAAATAATAATAGGGAATTAGTGAGAAGCTGTGTGAAACGTACTAGTGTTTGTACGTTTCACGCAGCTTTTTTTGTGTTGATTAAGGCTTCTGAACTCATTCTTTAGTCACGCATTATCATTCTATTTCTTTCATTCATAAAAAAATAATGTCGAAGTTTACATTCCGATTACATTTCTGCTTAATCCAATTGATGCTTCCGACCTATAGTAAACCCATAAGGAAAAAGAAGGAAGGTTGAGGCTAATGTCCGTAGCTGTTATGGAAAAACAAAACCTTGCGGTAAATGAAAACAAACAAACGGTTCGTCTGCAGCATTTTTTACGACAGGCACCAACGATTAAAGCTGAGCTTACATGCCGTGAGACCATTTCTATTTTTAAGCAAAATCCAGATTCAGAATGTGCCATTGTCATTGACGAGCAAGGGGCTCCGATTGGTTTAATGATGCGGAATCGATTTTTTTTAAGGCTGGGACATCGTTATAGTGCTGATTTGTATGATGACAAGCCAATCACGAAGCTGATGGATGCAAGTCCCTTGTTTGTGGATTATGACTATGCGCCACAGCTGCTCATAGACCGCGCTTTAAGCCGTCATGATAGCGTGCTTTATGATTGCGTTATTGTTACATCGAATAATAGACTAGCTGGTATTTTGACTGTTTCCGATATGCTCAAGCTATCCAGACTGCTGCAGCAAGAGGCTATTGATGCCCAGATGAGTACCATTCGTTCAGCAGAGCAGCGCGTCAATGAAATCGAGCAGGCCGTAAGCAGTGTAAGGCAATCGACAGCTCTAGGCGAATCCCTTTCTGTAGAGATGGTCGATTTGACGCTATCGGGTAAAAACGAGCTAGATAAGGTAACAAAGGCATTCGAGTCGATTGCATTAAACTCGCAGCAGCAAGAACTGCGAATGAATCAGCTGCAAGAGGAAGCGGACTCTATCAGCCAAGTATCTCTATTAATTAAGGAGCTGGCAGAGAAGAGCAATCTCTTATCTCTGAATGCTTCTATAGAAGCAGCGCGCGCGGGTGAGCATGGCAGGGGCTTTACAGTAGTTGCAGGCGAGGTTATGAAGCTAGCTAGTCAGACGAAGCAATTTGCAAACGAGATTACCCGTCTAACAGAGACGGTTGTCGTTGCCATCTCACAGACCGCCGCGCTGGCTCATGCGGGACGATCAGAGACGACACTCAGCAAAACACATATAAACGAAGCAGTAGAAGCTTTTAATAGACTGTTCCGAGCAGCAGCGGACAATCGAAACAGTGCAAAAGGGATTGAGTCTTTAGCTGAGAAGGCACATCAACAATCCATCCATGTTGCTGACGAAATGAAAATATTGCAGCAATCGTATTTTTAACAATGCGTTAACAAAAACAGAATACCCGATTTACAAACGGCTAGTAGTATAAGAGGCACGGGGAACAACCCAGATAGATATAACAGAAGGAGTGGTAGAGTTGTTAAAGAAAAAAGGTTTAAAAGGAATTTTGATGTTGTCAATGGTGGTGCTGCTCGTATTCGCGGCGGCATGTGGGAATAATAGTGGAAATTCGAAGTCAGGAAATGCAGGCTCGACTAACACGGCGACGAACGCACCTGAGAATGAAGTGAAATTGTCCGGCGAAATTAAAATTGATGGTTCAAGCACAGTGTTTCCTTTAACAGAAGCAGCAGCAGAAGAGTTCAACAAAGAGCATAAAGATGTTCGAGTTCCGGTAGGCGTGTCTGGCACAGGCGGCGGCTTCAAACAATTTTGCGCAGGTGAAATTGCAATAGCAGATGCTTCCCGTCACATTAAGGATGAAGAAGCAACACTTTGTAAAGACAACGGCATCGAGTACACAGATCTTTCAATCGCATTTGACGGTTTGTCCGTAGTTGTAAGCAAAGACAATGATTTCATTGACTTCCTAACGGTTGAAGAGTTGAACAAAATCTTCGTAACAGGCAGCACAGTAGCAACTTGGAAAGATGTTCGTGATACTTTCCCTGCTGAGCCAATCGTTATGTTCTCACCAGGCGCTGATTCCGGAACTTATGACTACTTTAATGAAGCAATTCTAGAAAAAGCCGGCATTCGCAATGATAAAGCAATTAGCTTTAGTGAAGATGATAACTCCCTTGTACAAGGTGTAGCAGGCAGCAAATACGGTATTGGCTACTTCGGCTTTGCTTACTATGAAGAGAACCAAGATAAATTGAAAGTTGTTCCGATTGAAGCAGGCAAAGGTGCTATCACACCTACTTATGACACAATCAAAGACGGTTCTTATGCACCATTGTCACGCCCGCTCTTCATCTATGTAAACAAAAAAGAGCTTGAGCGTCCAGAAGTAAAAGAATTCGTGAAATACTACATCAACAACATTGGTAAATTTGCAGGAGAAGTTGGTTATGTATCACTTCCAGATGAGCAATATGCAACTGAGGCTGCTAAAATCTCATAATAAATAAGGTCGAAATAGCAACTTAGAATGTGGCGAATGTGGTGTCTAGTTGGGCATCACATTTTTCACGACACAAGTGTAAAGAAATTGTAAAGGCAAGAGGGAGGACGCCGCAATGCCGAGTCAAGGTCTGCAAGGGACTGTCAAGAATGCTCAATCACAAATCGCGAGCAAGGAAATATATGATTTCAAAAATAAGAGAGTCAGCATCATGAACAAGATTATGCCGGTACTGCTGTTTCTATGTGCATCGGTATCCGTCATCACCACATTAGGGATCGTTATTACCCTTCTTACAGAAACGATTCAGTTCTTTCGGAAAATTCCGATCCTTGATTTTCTTTTCGGGACCAAGTGGTCACCGCTGATTCCGCCAAAAAGCTTCGGCGTTCTTCCACTCCTGTCTGGTACGCTATTGATTACGTTTATTGCCTGCTTAGTTGCAATTCCGCTTGGACTGGCAAGCGCCATTTACTTGTCAGAGTATGCACCAAAGCGTGTTCGCAAAATTATTAAACCGATTCTAGAAGTACTGGCTGGCGTGCCAACTATCGTGTACGGGTATTTCGCGCTTAGTCTAGTTACACCATTAATTCAAAGCATTTTCCATAGTGCAGGCGTGTTTAACGCACTTAGTGCTGGTATCGTTGTTGGTATTATGATCATTCCAATGGTTAGCTCATTGAGTGAGGATGCCATGTCGGCTGTACCGCGCAGCTTGCGTGACGGTGCTTATGCGCTTGGCGCTACACGTTTCGAGGTCGCATTGAAAATCGTCGTACCTGCAGCATTCTCGGGTATCGTAGCTTCTGCTGTACTTGCCTTCTCTCGTGCAATAGGAGAGACGATGATCGTAACAGTTGCTGCGGGCTCAACGCCAAATCTAACAGCAAACCCGCTAGAGAGCATCCAAACGATGACTTCTTATATCGTTCAAGTAAGTCTAGGTGATACACCGCATGGAACAGTAGAATATGGATCTATTTTCGCGGTTGGCATGACACTGTTCATTCTTACTTTCTTGCTCAATATTCTTGCCCAATACATTGCAAGAAAATTCAGAGAGGAGTACTAATATGAACATATTTCAAGATGCCAACAGAAAACAGATTGCAAACAGACGGAAGACAGACTGGCTTCTGCATATTGTTTTCGTAATAGCGACTTCCGTAGGTGTTCTTGCTCTTTGCGCACTCATTATTGATATATTAATCGATGGAATCAGCCGCCTGCAGCCGGATCTATTCACCAATTTCCCATCTCGTAAAGCAGATGGCTCTGGTATGAAGTCAGCTCTAGTCGGTACGATTTACATGCTGCTTATTATGGCGCCGATCTCCTTTATTTTCGGAGTTGGAGCAGCCATTTACTTAGAGGAATATGCAAAAAAAGGTCCTCTGACACGCATTATTCAGCTTAATATCAGTACGCTGGCGGGCGTTCCGTCTATCGTATACGGAATTTTGGGCTTAGCATTGTTTGTAAGATTATTGTCGCTTGATCGCAGTCTCATAGCAGGTGCATTAACGATGACACTCCTTGTACTTCCGATCATTATCGTATCGGCGCAGGAGGCGATTCGCGCAGTTCCTAAATCACGTCGAGATGCTTCCTTTGCTCTTGGTGCAACCAAATGGCAGACGGTCTACCGTTCGGTAATGCCATCAGCGCTTCCAGGCGTATTGACTGGCGTCATTCTCGCTATGTCACGTGCAATCGGAGAGACGGCTCCACTCGTTATGATCGGGGCATTAACCTATGTGGCATTCTTGCCAAATGGATTGATGGATTCCTTCACCGTCATACCGATTCAAGTATACAACTGGTTGTCAAAACCTCAGCTAGAGTTCAAGGAGCTTGCGGCGAGCGGAATTATCGTTCTACTGGCATTGCTGCTTCTAATGAATTTCTCGGCCATTCTGCTTCGCAATAAGTATCAGAAAAACGGTTAACAAAAATGATGGTTACTTTGTCCTCATTGGAGCTTGCTGAGAAAAAGAAAAAAACTTGCTTCAGAAGCAGGTAAACTGTGAATTTCATTAGGAGGAGAATCATATGGAAGCACTAATCAAGATTAATAAACTGAACTTATTTTACGGAGCATTTCACGCTTTGAAGGATGTATCCTTAACGATACCGGAGAAAGCGATCACTGCTTTCATCGGCCCATCCGGTTGCGGAAAATCGACGCTGCTCCGTACGTTGAACCGTATGAATGATATGATTCCGGGCACTCGCATTGAAGGTGAAATTGCCATCGGCGGTACTGAAATCTATTCCAATGAAGTAGATGTTGAGACGCTTCGCAAAAAAGTGGGTATGGTGTTCCAGCAGCCCAATCCTTTTCCTAAGTCGATCTATGATAATGTAGCTTATGGCCCGCGTCTTCACGGGATTACAAGTAAAAAAGAGCTGGATGAAATCGTTGAGAACAGTTTGAAATCAGCTGTTTTGTGGGATGAAGTAAAGGATCACCTGAAGCGGTCGGCGTTCGGGCTATCCGGCGGTCAGCAGCAGCGTCTATGTATTGCGCGTGCTCTGGCGGTTAACCCGAATATTTTGCTCATGGATGAGGCTACATCTGCGCTTGACCCTATCTCTACGCTCAAAATTGAAGAGCTTGCGCAAGAGCTGAAGGATAAGTATACGATTGTTATGGTCACTCACAACATGCATCAAGCAGCACGCGTATCCAACCAAACCGTATTTTTCCTGAATGGCGAAGTTATTGAGTACTCGGATACGGAGAAGCTCTTCTCTAATCCAACTGACCAACGCACGGAAGACTATATTAGCGGCCGGTTCGGCTAAGCAGAAGCAAGGTAAAGCTTACTTAATCTTTAGGAGGAATGCTGTTGTGATGACAACGCGTAAAGAGTTTGACCAAGGCTTGGAACATCTTCATAACCTGATTATTGAGATGGGAACGTTTGTAGAGAATGCGCTTGTCGATTCTATGGAAGCACTGAAATCAATAGATGTGAATAAAGCGAAGCAAGTGATTACAAAAGACCCTTCCCTTAATCAAATGGAAGAAAAGGTTACGGAAATCGGTTCGAAGCTAATTGCAACGCAGCAGCCTGTCGCTAAAGATTTGCGCCGCATTTTGTCTGCTTTCAAAATTGCAAGCGATTTGGAGCGGATGGGTGATCTGTCCGTAGACATTGCCAATGTTGTACTGCGCTTGGAAGGCCAGGCGCTTATTAAGCCTTTGATCGATTTGCCGCGTATGGCGGAGATTGTTCAACAGATGACGTATGAGTCCATTCAATCATTTATTCAAGAGAACGTAGACTTGGCTTACAAAATGTCAAAGGACGACGATCAGGTAGATGCCTTGTACGGACAAATTACACGTGAGCTATATTCGATTATGATGGAAAATCCTCGCAACATTACACAGTCCTCATTACTTAGCTTTGTAGGCCGTTACTTGGAGAGATTTGGCGATCACGCGACTAATATCGGTGAGAGTGTAGTTTATCTCGTAACGGGCAGCAGACCAGATTTGAATGTATAAAGAAGCAGCATGAACGGATAATTGATGCGTTAACGGTTTCTTTTTTTAGAATTTGCAATAATAAAAAGGTATGGGCTTTCCTTTGGCAGACGATGCTGGGGGAAGGCCCATTTTGTGGTATAATGAGGGCATTGTAAGCTACATAAAGAAGGTGTTGATCCCTTATGGAAAAATGGATGCTAATTGATGGAAATAGTATAGCTTATCGTGCTTTCTTCGCGATGCCGCCGCTAACAAATTCGGCAGGTCAGCATACGAACGCGATATATGGTTTTACGACAATGCTTCTTAAATTGCTTGATGAGGAAAAACCCACTCATGTTCTAGTTGCATTTGATGCAGGTAAAATAACGTTTCGACATGAAGGCTATAGTGAGTATAAGGGCGGCCGTGCAAAAACACCGTCTGAGCTCTCTGAGCAATTTCCAGTATTGAAGGAGCTGTTGAATGCTTTCAGCATTGCGCAGTTCGAACTGTCTGGCTATGAAGCAGATGATATCATTGGAACACTTACGAAGGCAGCAGATGAGAATGGTGTAGAGACGATCGTCGTTACAGGCGATAAGGACATGCTCCAGCTGGCGTCTGACAAAGTGACAATTGCGGTTACGCGTAAGGGTATTACGGAGGTTGATCTATACTCACCAGAAGCGATTCAGGAAAAGTATGGTCTAAAACCGATGCAGATTATCGATTTAAAGGGCTTAATGGGTGATGTATCTGATAATATTCCAGGTGTCCCTGGGGTAGGGGAGAAAACAGCGCTTAAGCTGCTGCATGAGCATGGCTCAGTTGAGAACGTGCTGGAGAGCTTGGATCAGCTCAAGGGCAAGCTAAAGGAAAATCTCGAAACGCATAAGGAAGACGCCATAATGAGCAAGAAGCTGGCGACGATTTTCCGTGAAGTGCCATTCGAGAAGAGCACGGATGAGATTCGGTACAATGGCTATGAGGATGCTAAGCTGGCGGAGGCATTCCGGAAGCTTGAATTCAAATCGCTCATCGAGCGGCTGGATCTAGGCGCTAAGGCTGGGGATATGGAAGAGGAGGCAAAAGCGGCTGCAGCTGAGCTTAACATTCATGTCATCGAGTCGGACAAGGATGCCGACTTATTAGAGCAGTTGATTAATATTCTAGGCAGCACAGATAAAAACGGCTTGTATGTCGAAGCGATAGGCGAGAATCCGCATCAAGCAAAACTAATTGGACTTGCCATTGCAACGGCAGATGCCGTATTCGCGATGCCATATAAAGTTCTTGAACAGCCCTTTGCAATCAAGCTGCGTGAGTGGCTGGAGCAGGAGGATAAGCCGAAGTATGGTTTTGATCTTCACAAAATAGAGCTGGCATTCAAGTGGAGTGGAATTGACTTTCAAGGAGCAGCATTTGACGTACAGCTAGCCGCCTATTTGCTTGATCCTACTGAGGCGAGCCAGACGCTAAGCGGAATCAATGAAAAGCAGCATTTGCCAACTGTGCCTTCGGATGAAGCTGTATACGGCAAGGGTGCCCGATTCAAATTGCCGGATGCGGCAATGCTCTATCGTCATTTAGCGCTCAAAGCGGAATCGATCCGCCGGTTAGTGCCATTATTGACCGAAGAGCTGAAGGAATCGGGAATGAGTAAGCTTTATTTTGAGATTGAGCAGCCATTGTCACGTATTCTTGCAGGAATGGAGTTTCTGGGAATCAAGGTGGAGACGGGAGAACTGGAAGCGCTGGGGCGTGATCTAGAACGTCAAATTTCGATTCTTATTAGCGATATTTATAAGCATGCAGGCTTAGAGTTTAATATCGGATCACCAAAGCAGCTAGGCGAAGTCCTCTTCGAAAAATTGGGACTGCCTGCTAAGAAGAAGACAAAAACCGGCTATTCCACCGATGCTGAGGTGCTGGAAGAGCTCGCACCCTATCATGAGATTATCCCTTTAATATTGAACTACCGTCAGTTAGCAAAGCTGCAGTCAACGTATGTGGAGGGCTTGTTGAAGGAGGTTCGCAAGGAGACTGGGAAAGTGCACACGTACTATCGCCAGACGATTGCGGCTACCGGACGACTCAGCAGCCAGTTCCCTAACCTTCAGAACATTCCGATCAGGCTGGAAGAAGGCCGCAAAATAAGAAAGGCATTTGTGCCGTCTGAGTCTGGCTGGTTCATTCTTGCTGCCGATTACTCTCAAATTGAGCTTCGAGTACTTGCGCATATTGCTGATGATGAGAAGATGAAGGAAGCGTTTATTGAAGATATGGATATCCATACGAAGACAGCTATGGATGTGTTCGGCGTAACAGCTGAGCAAGTGGATTCCAATATGCGTCGTTCCGCGAAAGCTGTAAACTTCGGTATCGTTTATGGCATTAGCAGCTTTGGCCTTTCGAGAAACCTTGGCATTTCCCCTACGGAAGCGGGTAAATTTATTGAGAATTACAAGGAAGTGTTCAAGGGCGTTCGTCAATACATGACAGACATCGTCCTTCAGGCACAGCGCGACGGTTATGTGGCTACTCTGCTTGATCGCAGACGTTATTTGAATGATATCAATGCATCTAATTTCAATATTCGTTCTTTCGCAGAGCGAATAGCAATGAACACACCTATTCAGGGCACGGCTGCTGACATTATCAAGCTGGCAATGGTTCAAATGGATGAGACGCTGCGCGAGCGCAAGCTGAAGAGCCGCATGCTGCTGCAAGTACATGATGAGCTCGTGTTCGAGGTGCCGGCCGATGAGCTTGAGCTGATGAAGACGCTTGTGCCGGAAGTTATGGCCAAAGCGCTGGAGCTGGATGTTCCGCTTAAGGCGGATGTGAGTTACGGTGACAATTGGTATGAGGCAAAGTAACCCGCTGACGGGCAGTTTCAGGTATAATAGTTGTTGAGGTGAAGAGAATGCCTGAATTGCCAGAGGTAGAAACCGTAAGAAGAACGTTAATAGAACTCGTAGCGGGAAAACGAATCCAATCTGTAACCGTTAATCTCCCGCGTATAATACAGCTTCCCCCTGAACCGGAACAGTTCTCGGATGCACTTGTAGGTCATAGCATTGAGACGGTTGAGCGTAGAGGCAAGTTTTTGAGAATTATGTTGGACGGGCTTGTGCTCGTATCCCATCTGAGAATGGAAGGACGTTACGGCGTATTTCCTTCTGATGAGCCTGTTGAGAAGCATACCCATGTGATCTTTCATTTTGATGATGGTACCGATCTTCGGTATAAGGATGTCCGTCAGTTCGGCACGATGCATTTGTTCAAGCGCGGAGAGGAACTAGCGATGCCACCGCTTAACAAGCTTGGCATTGAGCCATTGGATGAGTCCTTCACGCTTACAGCACTGAGAAGCAAGCTTGAGAAGCGATCCACTAAGATTAAGCCGCTTCTGCTAAATCAGGAGCATATTGTAGGACTGGGAAATATTTATGTGGATGAGGCATTATTTCAAGCGCGCATTCATCCCGAGAGAACGCCGGATACGTTAAAGCCAGCCGAATGGAAAAGGCTTTATGAAGCGATTCGCTCTACATTATCACATGCTGTTGATGCAGGTGGATCTTCCATTAAATCTTACGTTAACGGGCAAGGTGAAATGGGCATGTTCCAGCATCAACTGCTTGTATACGGCAAGAAAGATGAGCCGTGTCCATCTTGCAATAGACCGATTGAAAAATTTACAGTCGGAGGAAGAGGCACGCATATTTGCAGCAAGTGCCAGCCTTTAGGCTTATCCAGCATGATAAAAGTCAAGTAGCATTTTCGAATCGACAAATACAAACAATCACAAAGGCATCCTCCCTGCATATATTGGTTCTGTTACGAACAATAGGCGAATGTCTACTTACAGAAAGCTTGTAAGCGGGCAAAAGCAGTGCGGGGAGGGACTTTACGATTGTTCGCGCATGTTGCATCATTGCTAGTGCTTGCATTTGCCGTTAGCTTAGACGGCTTCGGCGTAGGAGTTACGTATGGTCTGCGGAGAATTCGCATTCCATTCCTGTCGGTGTTCATTATTGCTTGCTGCTCCGGTCTTATTATTTTTATGTCTATGCAGGTAGGCGGTTGGCTAACTAACTTCTTATCAGAGTTTGTATCGAAGCTCATTGGCGCTTGCATTTTGATTCTAATCGGATGCTGGGCTTTGCTCCAGTTAAAGCGTGGAAAGCAAAACGGCAGTGAAGAGACGATAGAAACCGCTGGAATGACGAAGGGGACCGTAGAAACAGCAGCTGCTTCAGAAGGCAAAGCAGGAATGAATGATTTGTCAAATGCAGCTTTGGTCGTTATGGTTGAACTGAAGCGTCTAGGTTTAGTTGTTCAAATTTTGCGGACGCCGCAAGCGGCCGATGTAGATAAATCGGGGACGATATCTGCATCAGAGGCGCTTATGCTGGGTGTTGCATTATCTATCGACGCATTTGGAGCGGGTTTGGGAGCAGCGATGATTGGCTTGCCAGCTTTGCTTACAGCATTGACCATTACAGCATCTAGCGCCATTTTTCTCGTTGGAGGCATCCGTTTTGGATTTCGTTTCTCAGCTTGGAAGGGCATGCAGACATTATCTTTGCTGCCAGGCATATTATTAATCGTGATGGGAATCATGAAGCTGTTATAATTTGAGGTGAAATGGATGATAATCGGATTAACCGGCGGTATTGCCAGCGGTAAAAGCACAATTGCCCATATACTCGTACAACGCGGTGCGCTGCTGGTCGATGCCGATCAAGTCGCAAGGGAGGTCGTCCTTCCCGGAGCACCAGCACTGGAGGCAATTGCCTCTGCGTTTGGACAAGCTGTCCTTGAAGCTGACGGATCGCTAAATCGTAAATCGCTAGGCGAGATCGTGTTTCGTGATAAAGAAAAGCTTAAGCAGCTTGAAGCGATCACCCATCCTGCTATTCGTACACGAATGCAGGAACAAATACATACGTATGCTAAGCAATATCCTGAACGTCTAATCGTTGCGGATGTGCCTCTGCTCTATGAAACGGAGCAGCAGCATCTTTATGAAGGAATTATGGTTGTTTATGTACCTGCCGAAGTGCAAATTGCACGATTAATGAAGCGTAATGAAATGTCCGAGGAAGAGGCTGCTCGACGAGTAAAGCTTCAAATGGATATTGAACGTAAAAAAGGATTAGCGGATTGGGTTATTGATAATAGCGGTACAGTCGCGGATACGGAGCGGCAGATCGATCAGTTTTGGAAAAGCCAGCAGCTGCCATGAGGATATTGCTAAAGAAGAGAGTATTTCTTGTTCTGTTGTTAGGTCTTATCGCTATTTTGTTTCTCAAATCGGATTGGCTTGCAACATGGATGTATCCTGTCTATTATAAGCAGGACATTTCAGCGAGTGCATCTAATTACGGTATCGAGCCTCATCTAGTCGCTGCCATTATCCGTAGTGAAACCAATTACCAGACAGGCAAGGATTCAAAGAAGGGCGCATTGGGGCTCATGCAAATCATGCCTGAAACAGCAAAGTGGGTTGTGCAGAAAGCAGGCTTTCAAGAAGTAACGGAGGACATGCTGCGCAATCGCGCTGATGTAAGCATTGAAGTGGGGTCATGGTATTTGAAATCTTTGCATCAACAATTTGATCAGAACCAAATTGCTGCGATCGCAGCTTACAACGCTGGACCTGGTAATGTTAGGAAATGGCTGGATTCAGGTGTTTGGGATGGTAGAATGGAAACAGTAAAGCAAATTCCATTCGGTGAGACGAGGCACTATGTACAGCGGGTCATTTATTATTATAATAAGTACAAGGATTTGTATCCTGGCTTATAACGAACTCGCTTTTATGACGGAGCATACAATTAAGCCTTGGAGGCTCGTCTTTTCATAGACGAGCCCAGCCAAGACTTCTGTTATTCATACAACTGTAAATGAATCACTATTTTTGACCAGCAAGGGATTGCTCAGCAATTTGTACGAGGCGACGGGTGATATATCCCCCGATGGAGCCTGCGTCTTTAGTTGCCATGTTGCCATAGTATCCGTCTTGTGGAATTGCGATACCTAGCTCTTGAGCCACTTCATATTTCAATTGGTCAAGGGCAGCTGTCGCTTGTGGTACTACTAGTTGGTTACTGCTACGGGATGCGCTCATGTATGTTCACCTCCTTGCGGTTGGTAAATGTATTATGCGCAAAAATCAAAAGTTCATTACAGGAATTACATGGAAATTTATTTTTTTTGAGAATATGCTCAAAACGAAGGTTCACCTACTTGAAAGGAGGCGATATGCAACATGAAATGTCCATATTGTGACTATGCCGGAACGAAAGTATTAGATTCCAGGCCAGCAAACGAAAACAAATCAATTCGTCGCCGCCGTGAGTGCGAGAAATGCAGCCGCCGCTTCACGACATTCGAAATGATTGAAGAAACGCCTCTCATTGTCATTAAGAAGGACGGCAGTCGTGAGGAATTCAGCCGTGATAAAATATTACGCGGGCTTATTCGAGCCTGTGAGAAGCGTCCTGTACCTGTAGAGCGTCTTGAGGTCATCGTATCCGAGGTTGAGAAGGAGCTCCGCACAACGGCTCTCGCTGAAGTAGACAGCAGTGATATTGGCGGTATCGTCATGAATGAGCTATATCCGGTTGATGAGGTCGCGTATGTTCGTTTCGCGTCCGTATATCGCCAGTTTAAAGATATCGATATGTTTATGAAGGAGCTTAGCAGCTTGTTGTCCAAAGAGCCGCTTAGCCCTCCTCATGTAGATAAAGATTGACAGTTTTTATGGCGCTATGCTAATATCAATTTTGTCGCTATTCAGTGACATTAAGCAATATCTGGGGCCTTAGCTCAGCTGGGAGAGCGCATCGCTGGCAGCGATGAGGTCAGGGGTTCGATCCCCCTAGGCTCCACCAAACACAAACGTCAACACGCCGATTTAGGCGTGTTTTTTTGTGTTTGGTGGAGCCCATAGGGGGCGAACCCCGGGGTTCAGTCCGCGCGGACGGAGCGAATGCGGAGGAGCACGGCGTCTGAATCTACCGCTAAAGTCCTCGTCGAGTTGGCTTCGTCAGCCATTAGATGCCGTTTACAACGCGGCGAAAAGCGCGGACCCTGCTACTCGCGTCCTCTACGATTGGCTATATCAATTCGTGAAAGGCACTTATCAGAAGCAAGACGCCGCTCCGCCTGATGTTGTAGCGCTCATGAACGGGGAGCCGATCTCGGAGCATACGATTGTGCCTGATACGACAGAGGCTGCTTTCACTTGGACTATTCCGGGAGATGACGGCAGCGGGATCGTTAAAGTAACGGCCAAGTATGACGGCAAGCCTTATACGGAAGGAACTGTTGTAGATCTTACGGGCAAGCCGGGCAAGCATGTGCTGGAGCTGACGGTGGCGGCCGCCAAATCCAAGACGGTTAAATTCGTAATAGAAGCACGTTTGGGCGCTAAAGGTCTATTGGTTCTTGTTGATAAATACGCGGACAACAAGCAGCTTAGCAATGCCGATACGATCCGCGCTATGCGCAACGCCCTGATCATGACGGAGCGTACACAAGAGAGCGATCCTGAGCAAGCCATAGGCTATTTGCTGGCATTCAATGCGAAGCTGGAAGGGGCTAAAGGCCTTGAATTTGTAACGGAAGGCGCTTATACGGCGCTGAAGGAAGGCGTGTATTACGAGATCGGCAGCATCGCGCAAGACAAAGAAGCAGAGGCATCCTCGACGGAAGCCGCAGGTCTGGAGCCTTCGAAAGCGCTGGATGGCGCACCGGGCACGCGCTGGGCGAGCGAAGTGCGCGATACCGCTTGGTTCCAGATCGATCTGGACAGCAAGCAAACCTTCAATACGATCCGCATCGATTGGGAATATGCGCGCGCGGACCAATACCGTCTGAGCGTCTCGGATGATAAGCAGACGTGGGAGCCCTTGAATGTCGGCAACAATGGCGTGGCTAAAGCGTCCGACGGCAAGATACATCAAGTTTGAGGGACTGAATCGGGCAACATTCTACGGTTATTCTTTCTATGAATTCGGTGTGTACGATCTTGCCCAGCAGCAAGAGCTGAAGACATTGGACGGCATACAAGCCGCAGTGGACGCCTCCACGAAGAAAGTCACGATCGACGGGTTGGTCATGAACGGCAAGAAAGAACCTTTGTATGTCAAAGTGCTTGACCCAAAAGGCAACATTCAATATACCGGTCAGACGGGCACTGAGGATGACGGAAGCTTCCGCATCGCCTTTACGTTGACCGGAGAAGAGCAGGGACTGTATACAGTCGAGCTTGAAACGGATGACATGACGACTCCAGAGCAGGCCGCCTTCGAATATCGCAAGCCGCCTTCCACTGGCGGAGGCAATGGAGGCAGCATTGGAGGCGGTCCGGCGCAAGATCCGTATACGTTGCAAGCGGACGGTTCAGTCAAAGCCGTGCTTGTCCCGACATTGAAAGGCAATCAGGCTGCGGCTTCGGTCGGAGCAGCGGATCTGAATGCCGCGATTCTCAAGGCAACAGCCGACAGCAACGGCAACAAGCATATTCGTCTTGAATTGAAGCCGTCGAACGCGGCTGGCAGCTATGCTTTGGAGCTTCCGGCAGCTAATCTGACGAACCAGTCTAATCTGATTCTGCATATCTCCACGCCGTATGCCCAGCTTGCTCTGACTGGCGACATGCTGGCTGGAGTCAAGGAAAATGCCGGAAAGCTGCTCGTTATCGTAAGCGACCATGCAGGCGAGTATCGCGGCAACGAAGCGGCTGGCCGGATCGGCAACAGGCCAATCGTGGAAATTGCATTGCAACTGGACGGTGAAGCTCTGTTTTGGAACAATGCGAAGGCACCGATTTCCATTGCGATACCATATTCGCTTCAAGCGGAAGAGCAAGCAGCTGATCTGCAAGCTTTTGAGCTGACGGGCAACAGCGCGACGGCAATTGATGGCGCGTCTTATGACAAAGACAAGGGCGTACTGCGATTCTCCATCGACCAAGTCGGCGTCTATACTGTCGGCGGCAAGAAACCGGCTGCATTCACTGACCTTGGCAAGCATGAATGGGCGCGCGAGGCGATCGAGAAGCTGGCCAAAAGGGGCATCGTCAAAGGCACCTCGATCGAAAATGGCACTTTCAGCCCCGCAAATCAAGTAACGCGAGCTGATTTTATCCTGATGCTGGTGAACATGCTTGACCTGCGCGCCGAGATTACCTCGACGTTCGCCGATGTGAAGCCGAATGATTATTACTACGATGCGGTGTCCATCGCCAAGCAATTGGGAATCGTTTCGGGAGTGAACGAAGTTAACTTTGCTCCTCGTGACTCAATCAGCCGCCAGGACGCTATGGTTATGCTGACCCGAGCGCTGCAAACGACAGGGGCAATCAAGCCGTCCGCATCCGGTTCAACACTTGAGGGCTTCCGTGATGCGAGCCAGATTGCGCCATATGCTACGGACAGCGTGGCAACGATGTTCGAGCATGGGCTGGTTACGGGCTCCAACGGCTATATGAAGCCGAAGAGTACGACCAGCAGAGCGGAAGCGGCGACGTTCTTGTATCGCGTTCTTCAATTAATCGAGGGGCAGCAGCAGGAGTAGACGCGGGAACAATTGATTTAAGCACATTCCGATTAGCGCGGCAACGCGCCCGGGATGTGCTTTTTCGACGATACAGAATAAAACTTCCTGAATGGACGGATGAAGCCGGTAAGCCGTCCCGCGCTTTCGCGATGAACTGCGGGCGCGTGATGGGCGCCTCCGACCCCCACGTAAGACGCCCCAGCGCGCATGGCCGACGCCGCTTCCTCGGGCATCCCGATGCGCCCTTCCGCGACGAACGGTAACGCGCAGCGCTTCGCTCATCCACCGGACGAGCTCCAGGTCGGGGCCTTCGGACCGAGGGCCATGCGGCGTATAGCTGGATAACGTCGTCCCGACGAAATCCGCGACAATCCGCTCGGCGGCAAGCTATGAAGTCGTAGCTGCTAGGCTCCACCAGGGGTTAGTTAGCGCAGCGGTGGAGCACGACATGGATATCTATTGATAGGTTTTTTACGTTAGATAACGATTGCCACAGGTTCATAGAATGGATTGCAAGTTGGCAGCCAACTGATTGATTGGCTTATCTACATGGCAGTGCAGCCGATATAAAAATGAAGGTCGCGGTTGTTCGATTAGCAGTTTATTCACTGCACCCAAGTCATGCAACTCACCCAAGCGAGATGCTAGCATGCGCGGCGTCACTTGCTCAAGGGCATGCCTTATATCTTGAAAGTGTTCGTAGTTGAAATGGAGAGCAAGCAAGACGGTCATGTTCCATGCTTTTGCGGGTGTCTTTGGTAGTGAAACCAACAACGGTGGGAGAGCGCATCGCTGGCAGCGATGAGGTCATCTAGAGAAAATAGTGTTAGTATAAACGGATATTGGGGATATTTTAAACCATAGATGAAGTCGAAAAGCCGCGTCAACAGGCATACTGTACATGTGGCTTTTATCGTTTGAAATTCAAGCAAGAAGGAGTATGGGGAATTAAGCTCAAATTGGTGAAATCCTTATTGGACTGTCAGATTTAAAGCGCAGTGCAGCGAAAAATGCGCTCAGGCCGTCTAATAGGTGGAGGTGATGATTCAGTGATGCCGGCCGGCTCGAATAACAAGGAAAATTTCCCGAAAGATCCCACTCAAGCTCTAGAGCAGCTGATGGAAAGCTTTGGCTCGACGATCATGCGCACCGCTTATTTTTATACCGGCGATCGGCATTTTGCCGAGGATATCAGTCAGGAGGTATTTCTTCGCGCTTATCGCAACTGGAACTCGTTTCGTGGAGATAGCGCGGTTAAAACCTGGTTGACGACGATCGCTATCAACGTTTGCAGGGACAAGATGGGCGTGCGGATGTTTACGGAACAGCCGACCGATCCCAGCCTGATGGAGCGGGGACGGATATTCAACGTGGAAGAAGAAGCGCTTAAAAGATTGCAGAAAAGCGAGATTTTGCGGCATATGCTGCGTCTGCCTCTGCCGTATCAGGAGGCTTTGTATTTATATTATTATCTGGACTTGGACACACGGGAAATTGCGAAAGCGACGTCGTCGCCAGAGGGAACCGTGAGAAACAGACTGCACCGGGCGCGCGAGGCGTTGGCTCGGGAAATGCGCAAGGAGGAGACAACCGATGACGGACATGGAGCGTAATTTACGTCAACAATTGCAAAAGGAGTCGGATGATATGTTGTTTTCTAGAATAGAATTGAGCGATAGCGTTAAACAGAAGATCAGGAAACAAGCCGCCGCGGAGCAGAGAGGCCGCCGCCGATTCGTTCTTCCGAAAGCCTGGCTTGCAGGAGCGGCAGCGCTGGTCGCGGCAGTCGTCATAGTCACGGGATTGCCGATGCTGCAAGAGCCCGCCGCAGTCCCGACGCCAACGCATAATTCGTCGGAAATCGTACTGCCCGGAAACGGAGGAGCCACAGGTTCGGAGTTGTCCCAATTGATTACAACTCCGTTAGGAACGGCGGAGGCAGCGAAAGCAGCTTTCGGTTCCGGTGTGCTTGTTCCTCAAGTCGCCCCGGAAGGCTTCAAGCTGGCTGAGATCGTCGGCGTGGGAATGAAGGACCAACCGCTCAGAGATTTGAACTTCACATACGGCTCGGGTGATAAGACGGTGACGTTCAGCGCGAGCCGCATGCCGGCGGCGTTCCCGACGGACCTGTTCACACAGACCAAAGTGGGCGGAGCGGACGGCTTAATTTTCGAGCAAGCCGAGTTCACGGAGCTGTTCTGGGTGGTTGACGGCATTCAGTATGGCGTGTCCGGTCCGATTTCGGGCGACGAGGCGATGAAGGTAGCCGAATCGGTGGAACCTTAATGAGTTGATGCGTGTATATCGTGAATGAATTGAACGCCCCACCCGTCGAATGCTAGATAAATTGGGGTAGTGTAATATCCCCATACGGGAGAGCGCATCGCTGGCAGCGATGAGGTCAGGGGTTCGATCCCCCTAGGCTCCACCAAACAATAAATTCAAACCACTTCATCCGAAGTGGTTTTTTTTATTGTTTGGTGGAGCCCAACAAGGGGGCGAACCCCGGGGTTCAGTCCGCGCGGACTTAATGTGTGAATAAGCTTCGAAGGAAATGCATCTAGTGGAGGAGCACGGCGTCTGAATCTACCGCTAAAAGTCCCCGTTGAATAAGCTTCGTCAGCATATGATCAGGATTCGGACATCCCATAATGGTAAGATAGACGAGCTGTATCCCCCTAGGCTCCACCAATAAAACAATTCAACCACGTCCTAAGGACGTAGTTTTCTATTTTTAATATGGTAAAAGCCGACAAGGTACCTGCCGTGGTGATTTTTTGCCAGGTAGTTTCGCTAGGTATGAATCTCCGGTTGAAACCTCGCAAAGCACAATTGCCTATTTTGATCATTAGACACACACTATTTTTTTGTATGAGGACTGAGGTTCCGCTATTTGTCTGATTTTGTTAATTTGATTATTTATGCGGACAGGAAATCCGTTATAACCTAATAATCGAGTTATTTCTGGGCTTTTATGGGGGAATAACGGAACCTCAGTCCATATGGATCAAGATATACGGCTGATTTCCATTAATAACGGATCCTCTGTCCGCCAGATTGTTCGTCTGACTATTATAAGAAGCTACTAGGACTCACTATGACCAATTTTCGTTATTAAGATTTTTTTGCAACCACTTATCATGTAGCTATGTAATCGTGGTCGATGAAGCGCACATAAGTAAATATAACTTTTTTCAATTATCTCAGTGTAAGTTAAATATCCAATTGAGGGAGAGAGCATCGCTGGCAGCGAAGATCCAGCGTTTCGCACTCACTAAGGTCCACCATACTTGACCATCGAAACGGCAAAATTACCGATTTTTTTTGTTGTTGATTGTGTACAACCCTCTATACATGTGGAGAGTCTAATATTGATGGTTCGTAATTCATAAATGAGAAGAGACAGTATCGCTCAAATACATAGCCATTCAAGTTGCCTTTACCCGGAAAAGGCTGATAAGTAACTATGGAAATGATTTCTATCGACATCGGTACTCCTTCTAATATGAACTTGGTAAACCTACGATTCTTGCAATTGCCCTGACTCCCGGCGTCGCCGACTCATGAAAACCAAGAACAATGCAATTACCGTGAGGATAATCCCAAGTACTTGAAATCCCTCGAAGTTGAACTTATCCCCCATTACGATACCGATTAACAAGGAAGAGAGAATAGTACCAAGGTATCTTGATGTATTAAATAGTCCGGATGCTACACCGATTGTTTCTTTAGGAGAACTTTGGAACAAGGCCGCTTGCATTCCTACACTGTACAACCCGTTGCTAATACCGAATGCAGCCAAAGCGAAGCACACGCTGATAACCGGTGAAGTTTGATTTAATGTTACTAGCCACGCCGACCCTAACACCATCAGGATTGCAGACACCAGCAATGCCGGTCTTGGTCCTGATTTATCAATCCATCGTCCTGCTATAGGAGAAGTAACGAGCGAGAATAAGCCTAAGCTTAACATGAGAATTCCTGTTTGGAACTCGCTGACATGACGTACCATTTGCAAGTAAGACGGAAGCCCGAAAAAGAGTGAGTAAAAAAGTACGTTAACGAGCATGAATTCGACATTAACCCAAGTCATCGCAGGATATTTGGCGAATGTGCGCAAAGGAATGAAGGGTGACGTTGCTTTTAACTCATGTCGTACGAATGTAAATAGCGAAATGAGACCTAACAGCATGGCAATAACATTACTTAATGAGATATGCCCAGATGATTTTACTGAGAGTAATCCAAGGAGCATGGCAATCAATCCTATTGAGAAGAACAATATCCCTGACACATCAATCAAATCAAACCATTTGCGAAAGGACATACCCAATGTTACGGATGTTGACGGTTCGTCCTTAGGAATATTCCTCCAAGATAATAGAAAGCTCACCACGACGAATGGGATATTGACGAAAAAGATAGCAGACCAGCCCCACCAGTGAATGATGACCCCTCCAATAAAGGGGCCAATTGCTGCCGCGCCGGATAGGAATATGGACAAAACAGAAAGCGCAGTTGCTTGTTTTTCCGTAATATGAATTCGCACAATGGCCATTCCAACCGCAACCATCATGCTAGTTCCGATTGCTTGCAAAATGCGGAACATGATGAGACACCCGAAGTTTGGTGATAGTGGAGCTAATAATGATGCAATAAAGGCAACAACAAGCCCGGTAAGAAATATCTTTCTACGTCCGAATAAATCGCTGGCCTTTCCCATGATTGGTTGAGCGATGCTACTTGCAATGTAGAAAGAAAAAACAATCCAGGAAACACCTGTAAAGTCAAGTTGGAATACATGTTGCAGCCTTGGAATAGCAACAGATACCATTGAAGAATTTAATGGGTTCAAGAGTATCCCAAGGCCAACGGAAATCATCAACCACTTGCTGCGAACATTCATTTTTGGTCCCCCCAAAGTGTATTAATGCCATCGTACTTGAAATCGTTTATTTATTCCAACGCATTTCATGGTATGATTTCATTGACTCAAAGGAATGAATGGAGGTTGCGCAATGGAACTTCTTCAACTGCAATATTTTCTCGCGGTAGCTCGTTTGGAGCATGTGACAGAAGCTGCACGAAGTCTGCATGTTACTCAGTCGTCACTAAGTAAAACGATTCAACGCTTGGAAGACGATCTGGGGGTCCCTCTGTTTGATCGAAAAGGGAGGAAGCTACGATTGAATGAGTTCGGTAGCAGATTTCTTCATCGCGCGGAAAGGGCTTTGTTCGAATTGGAACAGGGGAAGCAAGAGATTAGCGATTTGTCCAGTCAGGAAAATGGCACACTCGAATTGGGAGTGACCACCGCAAGCACTTTACCAAATCTCCTTCGAGAGTTTCGGAAAAAACGGCCCGATATTCAATTTCATGTGCAGATGCTAACCATGAATGAAATGGATACGCTTCTTCATAGAGGAGAAGTCGATTATTGCTTATCCTCACCGCCGGTACAAGGGGATGATATTGAATGTCAAATTGTATTCGTTGACCCAATCCTAGTAGCTGTTCCAAAAAGGCACCGTCTGGCAGACCGAAGCAGCGTATCCTTACTAGAACTAAGGGACGAATGGTTTGTCGGTGTAAAGAGAGGCTACGGTACTCGTGATCTAGTGGATTCTATTTGTCAATCTGCTGGATTTGTACCAAAATATGTGTTTGAGGGAGATGAACCTGCAAGGCTAAGCGCTCTGGTTGAAGCAGAAATTGGCATAGCCTTTATGCCAAGCACGGCAAGGCTTTTACGGGAGCATATCAAATATCTCCAAGTAGAGAATCACGAATTGGTAAGGGAGATAGCTTTATTATGGCACAAGGGTCGGTACATATCGCAGGCTGCTCTGGAGTTCCGTGAAGTCGTTGTTGAATACTTTCGATCGAAAACAAACAATTTAAACATAAATCACAACTAATCAACCACGTCCTTAGGACGTGGTTTACTATTTTATATCAACTTATGAAAAAAACCAGTGCCACATCCTGATGTTCAGACTGTTGCACTGGTTTTTTAACTATCGTTCTCCGTTTACCCATTTGTTGCCCTACGGCCCTGCGGTAGCAGTTGATAGCCGCCAGTCGTTCAGCTCATTCACAGAAAAGGGTTAATATGAATGATAGCTCCAGTGGATCGGTCCAAAGTTACAAGAAACCGGCCATCGCTAGTAAGTTTGCCTTCGGAAGTAGCAATAATTACAAATCCAATAAGCGAGTCATTGGTGTAGCTATGCTCTATTGTTGTGATTTGTACTTCTTGGACACTAACGCCCAGGAATGGTTGAGCCAATTGAATCGCTTTCTCTTTACTTTGGTCTATTGAAATCCATTGTTCTTTTTCTATTTCATTGCTCTTTGTTGATTCTTTAAATGCCTTCATATCGTTAATACCGATTATTTTATTATTAGGACCAACCCATACACGTTTACTGTCGTCTGTGGTTACATAAGATGCAGTGGCTACTTCTCTCTCATCTTTTATAAGTGAAAATCCAGTCAGGTTAAAATACTTCTGCAATACCGTAGTAGCTTCTTCTGCAGTATTGACTGTCAGGCTTTGGATTTGGCCGCCTCCAGGCTTCGATAGCTTTACCACTTCCACTGTTTCTTTTAATTGGGTTGGTGCCCCTTGCGCATTTACTAATGAGAATGAGCAGACAGTTAATAGCGTTGCCAATCCTAATACAGATAAGCGCATAGAATTTTTCTTAAAATGTTTAATCATGAGAATTCTCCTTTTGAGATGCTTGTAATTACCCGATAATCCGACCAAACCTGGATATCTCCGGGCTCCTGCATAATGCTCCAATAAATTAATGATCGTCTGGCCATACGCTGCTTTGTGTTCAGCATGGATGTAGGACAAGGCTAATGCATCACAGGCTACCTCTTGATCTGCTCGCATTCGTACGTAGACAACCCACATTAACGGATTAAACCAATGTAAAATAATCAGAACATGCATGAGCCAATTCATCGCAACGTCCCTGCGCTTGATATGTGCCAGTTCATGATTGAAAATATAACGGAATTGATGGGCATCCATCGAACGAATCAACGAACTGGATAATAAAATCCTTGGTTTCATAAACCCATAAACCGCAGGACTCGGCACTGCATCTGTTACGGTCAGAAGAATCGGTTGTTTGACCGACATTTGGCGCTTGCATTGCTCGAATACTTGTAATATCGCCGGATTGGTTACAGTGGGCTGTTTTTTAATTCGTCTATATACGTTGATATTGGCTATAAGGGTTACAAGACTCAAGACTATGACCCCTAGCAACCAACCAAACAATAGGATGTCTCGCAGCGTTATTTTGGATAATAGATCCACAAACGATTGCTTTGCATGGACTTGTTCCTCAGGAACGTTCGCAGCGGAATGAACCGTGACGTCGGATGAAACCTTGAGTGTCCATTCGCTCGGAGAATCCACGTTATTCTTCAACTGATTTCTTCGTTCATAATAATTGGAAATATCATCGAACGATTTTAAAAGGGATTCATTAGACAACTGCTGCTTAATTGGAAATAGATTGTACACGCTGTATGAGCTCTCTGGTGCCCAAGGTAATACGAGTCGGATGACAATAGGCAACCATAGGAGATAATGCCACTTCGGCTGCAACTTGTTTCTGAGCATCCATTTGATCATGACAATGAGAACAACCAGCACACTTGCCATCAGCGAAGCCCGAATCACCCAGTCGAAAAAAACCTGCATAAACATCAGCACATATGTCATGGCTATAGGTCTGTCTTCGAATTGTTCGCATCGTTTTTGTTATCATCGAATAATTGTTTTAGTTCATTGATTTCCTGTTCCGTCAGTTTTTTCTCCTGAAGGAAGTTCGCAAGCATCGGTTTAATGGCTCCACCGTACAACTTTTGCAGAAAAGTTTTGGTTTCACTTTGCAAATACTCATTTTCTGAAACCAATGGATAAAACATTTGGGCTCGTCGCGATTCGTCTTTGTTGATTCCAACCGCTTCTTTCTGCACAAGGCGGTTAAGCAGCGTACGAATCGTCTTTGGACTCCAGTCCATTGTTTCCGTTAGTTGTTTAACAATTTCGCTGGATGGACATTCCTTCCTCGCCCAGAGGATTTTCATAACTTCCCATTCTGCATCTGTGATTTGTGGTAATTTTGTCATACTCGAAACCTCCCGTTACATGTAAAAGGATCACAATTGTAGGCCTACAACTCATATACTACACGTGTAGTCCTATTATGTCAACGAACGTCTCGTACCATTCACTTCCTATAACGACGAAAATAATAATAATTATCAATTATAGTTGCTTGTTTTTGGGTGTGTAATACCCCTAGGTGGGAGAGCGCATCGCTGCGCTCTATATCAACGTATCCGCACATTCGCAATATTTCAGACTGAGCGATTTTTTATAAAATGAAGCAAATCCCTATCTCTCCCAGTTGTTTTCCTTTCTTACTCGACAAGCAGGCTATGATCTCCCTAACATAGTTCTCTAGTACTTTAATTAAACTTATATTGTTTGCTCTTTCATTTGTTTTGTAATCTGAGTTACATATTACTTCAGAAAGATATGCTATAAATATATTTGAAGAAACGCTAGCGATGATCGTTTTCTTCTATTTAAAATAATATGTATATCGAGGGAGTAAGATTGTTTTGATAATTGAAAAGAAAATGAAAAATGAATTCATAGGTGGGTATTATAAGATTAAGAAGCAAATGAGCGCTTTGCTTGTTTTTATTATGATTGCTTCTAGTATGTTTGCATTACCCGTTGCAGCAGCGACAGAAAATACGCAAGGGAAGGTAACAAATACACCAATTTATGTAGATGGTAAAGAGGCGGAACAGGATATCCTTTCAATATCTATTAATAATTCATTATATTTGCCACTTCGTGCGACTTCTCAACTACTCGGCTTAAAAGTAGACTGGAGTCAAGCAGAGCAAGTGGTTTACATTACGACTAGCTCTAGCTCAGTTACTCCCGCCCCTAATAATGATATTGGATTGAACACAGGGTCTACAATTTCAGTAAAAGTATCCAATGCTACTATTTTTGTAGATGGCAAGCAGATTCAGTTGTTAGATACAAACGGTAATAAAATTTCTCCTCTATCGTACCAGGGCAGTATATACTTGCCGATTCGAGCGCTTGCCACTTCTCTTGGACTGGAAATAGCTTGGGATGGTGTTAAGGGACAAGTCAATGTTAACACTCAGTCAGCTAGTGAAAAGCCAACAGGTGAAAAGGGTAATCAGGGCGAGCGAGGTGAAACAGGGAACACAGGAGCGAAAGGTGATACTGGAGCAACAGGACCAGCAGGACCGCAAGGAGAAAAAGGAACGAAAGGTGATACGGGAGCAATAGGACCAGCAGGACCGCAAGGAGAAAAAGGAGCGAAAGGTGATACGGGAGCAACAGGACCAGCAGGACCGCAAGGAGAAAAAGGAACGAAAGGTGATACGGGAGCAACAGGACCAGCAGGACCGCAAGGAATAACAGGAACGAAAGGCGATACGGGAGCAATAGGACCAGCAGGACCGCAAGGACCAGCAGGAGCTAAAGGCGATACGGGAGCAGCGGGAACAGCAGGTCCTAAAGGAGATACAGGTGCAACAGGCGCAACAGGTCCAGCAGGACCTCAAGGCCCACAAGGCGAGTCAGGAAGTAACTCCATTCCTTGGGCAAATGCTGTCACGCAAAATACAGCCGTTCCTGTTACTTCACAAGGAACGAGAATAACTTGGCCGAGCGCTTCATTAGATGTAACTTCTTTTTCTCATTTATCTGACGGAATATCAGTTAAACAATCTGGCTTTTATTACATTACCTATCATGTTAATTTGACGGAGGCAAAGAGCATTGGAACAAGTCTACTAATAAATGATTTTTCACTATTCTCTTCTATCATTCCTCCAGGTCATGCTCGATCAAATTATTCAGCTACTGTAATAGAGTATATCACTGCAGGAAGCAAAATTTCGCTTCAATTATATGGAGCTTCAGAAACTGTGAACTTGGTAATTCAAGGTCAGGGCGCTTCACTATCCATTATGAAGCTTTCCTAATATACTTTCAATTTGGCTTTATGAAGCAGGAAGGTCATCATTATGTGACAAATGACGACCTTTTTATTTTATACTCAGCAAGGGCGATATCTATAGGGTGTGAGTCCCGAATGGTGAAGGCAAATAATGAAATTTAAGCACTTAAAGTTTTTGGTGAGAAGCTATTTTTAGAACGAGTCGAACGGTTCGTAAAAAATGGCAAGAATCAATAGGCAGGAATTTTCTTGTCCTTGCGGCAGTGGTAGACAGATTAAGCATTGTTACACTGACAATGAATAAAAATACTATAATTTCTTTATTCTCACTCTATTTTATGGTTGTGTAAATGACCATCCGTGGTAGAGCGCATCACTGGCAGCGATGAGGTCAGGGGTTCAGTCCGCGCGGACGTAATGAAGTGAGTGGTCATTAAAGTTAATACATCTAATGTAGGAGCATGTTTTACGGCCTACATAGCGAAGTATAATTATCGATCTTAAGAAGAAGATAACCGGCAGGAACAAGTTCTCCAGAATTGAGATCGTTGCTCATATTATTTTACCAAGCTGCCAGCTGATTGTTTTTCTTTCCACATCATTGTAATGACAAGACCAATAAGCATAATGACGGCGGCAAAGAGATACGGATAGTTGATGTTTACATCAAATAATATGCCGCCTAACGCGGGCCCGACGATATTGCCCAAGCTTGTATAGGTTGAGTTCATCCCAGCGATAAATCCTTGTTCTTTTTCGGCAGTCTTTGATAAATAGGTCGTTAATGCTGGCCGCAGCAAGTCAAATGCGAGAAAGATGAAGCAAGTTACTAGCAAAATAGCTAAATAGTTGGAGATCATGGTGGATACTACCGCAAAAAATACGCCAGCAATTAAGCATATCTGGATGAGTTTCTTTTCACCAAGCGTATCTACCATTTTTCCAAACATAAAGACCTGAACTACAACCCCGAAGATTGCGCTAATTGTAATAATGGTTGCAATATCTTTTGGATTGAAACCAAATTTATGATCTGAAAACAGACTAAATACTGTTTCATATGCTGATAAACCAAAGGCTAGTACGAACACAATAATAAAGGCAATAATGTATTGTGGATGAAGCGATCGTTTAAGATCAGTTACAAAGCTGGTACCTTTTTTGAGTTGAGCGATTTCCAAAAGCTGTTGTTTGCTTAGCGGCTCTTTTAAAATAAATAGGGATGAAATACATGTTATTAGTGCGAAGCCTGCAGCAAAGTAGAATGGGGCACGCACACCCAGCTCAGCAATATAACCTCCGATACCTGGACCAATAATAAAACCGATACTAATGGCGGCAGAAATATAGCCCATCGCTTTTGGCCTTTCCTCTACAGAGGTAATATCTGCAACAAAGGCAGTTACGGCTGGCATAATAAATGCACCGCTAATGCCTCCTAGAATCCTAGATAAATAAAGAACGGATACATGTGTACCTAAGCCAAAGATCACCTCTGATACACTGAAGAGGAATAAGCCGATTATGATCATTTTCTTTCTGCCATAAGTGTCAATCCATCGTCCTGCAAGGGGGGACATGAGTAATTGTGCGAACGCAAAGGCCGCAATAAGATAACCCATCGTTTGGCCTGATAAATGCATAATATTCATAAAGGATGGCGTAACAGGGATGATAAGTCCGACTCCTAGAAAAACAATGAATATATTACTTAATAGAATGAGTAAAACTGTTTTTTGTTCTTTCAATGGTTTCTTCATGAAGCAATACCTCTCTCTGTAGAATCAAAGCTGTGAAATACCTCTCCAAAATACAGTCCATGAGGCATTTAATTTGTCATTTAAACGTTTTTCATTATTTCCATATGCGAGTTCTAACATGATCGAATCAACTACACCTAAGAAGGCAAGGGTAGGAATGGAGGCTTCATCTTCCAAAATGGCTTTGGCATCGATCCAATCCTGAAATTTGCTTTCGAGTACGCTTTGAATCTTATTTTCCGTATCGATTACTTCCTCATTAATCGCTGTTTCAAGATGAAGTGGCGGGAAAAAAGACATACGCAGCCAAAACTTCAACTGCTCGCTCTTCTGAAACAAATCAATGACCAATTGCAGATATCCAAATAAATCTGCTTTGGGATTTCGGGTATCCACTTTACTCAAATATTTTAGTTTTGATGAGATTTCTGCCTCTTTGGCATCTTGTAAAACTTGTAGAAATAGATCATCTTTCCCTTTGAAATGAGCATAGAGAGACTGTTTTTTCATACCGACATTCTCGGCAATTTGAGATAGAGAAGCTCCCTCATAACCATGAATTGTGAAAAATTTTAAAGCGGCGTCTTTAATCTCTTTACTTTTCAATAGAATCACCTCAACATTAACGAACGTTCGTCAGTTATTTTATCAAATTTAATTTATTTATACAATCTAAAATGATTAAGGAGATTGGAGGATGAGGGATAGACAAGCTTATGCGAGTAGAATTCATCTAGGATCCACCAATAAAAAAATCAACCACGTCCTATGGACGTGGTTTTCTGTTCAAATCTACATGTTCAATAAACTTCCTTCAAAAGCTCATAAACTTCATCTATTGTGAGGCCAAAGGATTTGTAATAGGAAGTATCAATAACCATTTGCTTCAGGATCATTTCATTGCGTTTTTGAAGCATCTCATCGGGTGAGAGATCAGCGACAAAACATCCTTTGCCGGTTACGGTATAAATCAAACCATGTCGTTCGAGTTCTTCCCACGCTTTTTTGACGGTAATGATACTAACACGAAGCTCCGCAGCAGCTAATCGTATGGGTGGTAAACTATACCCATTTTCTAGTTCGCCCTTAAGAATTTGTACGCTGATTTGTTCAAAAAGCTGCTGATAAATGGGTTTATCAGATGTGTTCGAAATAGCTATATTCATTATATTTCCACTTTCTCAAACCGTTTGTTGGCAATATAATAAGCGATTATCGTAAAAATCGCAAATATCACGATGCCCGTGATCAGGATGGATAGTTGAATGGCCAAATTGTCAGCACCAGTTCCTTTGAGAAGATCAAACACGAATGTATTTTGTATGCCGAGCCATTCTGCGCCCCCGGCAAACAGCATAGCAGCTGCATTGGCAACAAACGCTGCCGCGCCGTATTTATACGCCGTCTTGTAATACATGGTGATAAGAATAATGTTGAAAATCGCCAGCATGATAAAACAGAGTCCCCAGAAACCAAAGGAGGGTGCGAAGAAAAAGTACTTCAGATTCGGATACAAACGCAGCGTTATCACGCCATAGATCATGGCAACAACAATATGCATGAGCTCTAGGATTACAATAACGGACACCCTTGCTTTTACAATGTCTTTTTTTGTTACAGGCATCATACTTGAAAATATTAAATCGTTCTGCGTTTTATATCCTGCAAACATATTCGGTATCGTAATAAAACAAAAGTAAAGGATGACAAGGAAATATAACCATCCGGGAATTAGCATTAAGGCGCCTGTCAAAAAAGGCATGATATAAAAGAAAGGACTTACGCCTAACTTTAATTCTTTCATTAATAAGTTATACATACATATCCTCCTTTTTTGAGCAGTAGATCATAATCTCCTCAAGATTCGGTACGGATGATTTTATATCTGATGATGGATCAAAGTCATTTGTATGGATCAAGCCTGTAAAGCCAAAAGAATTTGTCTTGTAGGCGATTAGTTGGTTTTTGACCATATCCAATTCCTCTTTCTTACCATTCAACAAGCGATACGTATCGATAAATTCTTCCTTTTCCGCACTGTTGATAATTTGTCCGTTATGGATATAGGTAATATAATCTGCACATTTTTCCAAATCGGATGTGATATGAGTTGAAAATAGGATGCTGATCTCGCCATCTTGCACCAGCTCCTGAAAAATATCCAGCAGATTGTCTCTGGCAACCGGATCAAGTCCGCTTGTTGGTTCATCTAGAATAAGCAGCTTTGCGCCGTGTGATAAGGCAAGGGCTAAGCTGTATTTTACTTTCATGCCGGTTGATAATTCAGCTATTTTTTTGTCTTCAATCAAGTTGAATTTTTTCAAATACTTGTGATAGGTTTCATCATCCCAATTCGAATAGAACCTTTTGATCACATTCGTTAACGTTTTGATTTTGCTGCGCGTATAAAAGTTGATGTCTCCAAATGCAAAGCCAATCTCTTGTTTCAATTCAACTTCATGCTCGGCCATGTTCTTGCCTAAAATATGAATCTCGCCGCTATCCATACGTGTCAAATTCAAAATGGATTTGATGGTGGTTGTTTTTCCCGCACCATTGGCTCCGATAAACCCCATAATATAACCCTTTTCCAGTTGAAAAGATACGTTTCTTAAATGAAAATGCTCATATTTTTTATTTAAATTTTTGATATCTAATGCCAGCATATAGCTAACCTCCTTTTAAATTGTGTATATTGTGCATGCACAATATATCATCGTGGCAGTTCTAATGTCAATAACTTTTATTAAATCCATATTTACTCAAAAGATTGCTTCCTGAACGGACCCAAGGCTAACCATTAATTTTATGGCAGTGAAGCACCCAATGTCGGGAGAGCGCATCGCTGGAAATGATGAGGTGAGGGGACGATCCCCTTAGGCGCCACTAAATAAACAATATAAACCACGTCCAGAGGACGTGGTTTATATTGTTTATTATGATGGAAGCCCCGAAGGGCGCAGACCGCGCACACGAAGCGTTAGTTTGGAGCACGACATCTTAATTTCGGGCATCTCCGTCTCTCATTTGATTCGATCTGTACTTGTATACAATATCATGCCTCAAACTAATTCCGTTCAGCTTGTTGTATTCCACTTTTACTGCATTTTTTTTGGCGAAATTGTCCATGCATCAAAATATGCGCGGCCAAACCTGCAACAAGACCCCAGAATGCACCACCAACACCAAGTAATGTAACATTTGCAGCCGTTGCTAAAAAAGTAATCAGTGCTGTCTCACGTCCCTTGGGATCAGTTAAAGCGTTGGCAAGGCTGCCGCCAATGGTTCCAAGTAATGCCAATCCCGCTAACGTCGCGATGAAGGTGGCTGGAAGAATCAGAAACAGAGCAGCTAGCGTCACACCAAATATGCCGACAACAATGTATAAAATACCACAGGCTATTCCAGCAATGTATCGTTTATTTGAATCCTCGTGCGCGTCTTTACCTGTACAAATCGCCGCAGTAATGGCTGCTACATTAAAAGCATGCGAGCCGAATGGCGCTGCAAGGAGTGAGCCCAAACCCGTTACTGTCAATATCGAATTCGCGCTCGTTTTAAATCCATCATTTCGCAATACTAGCATTCCAGGCATATATTGCCCCGTCAAAGTGATAATAAATAAAGGCAATGCGACGCTCAATAAAGTATGTAAAGAAAACGCAGGAACGACAAATACCGGTGAAGCGATTGCCAATTTGATATTGCTGAAATCTACATTCTGTACACTAATCAAGTAAATAAGTCCGATTACTAAAATACCAACGATAGCATAGCGGGAAGTAAACCTTCTTAATATTACATAAGCAACAAACAGGACAATGACAAGCAAGGGGTCGAATTGCGCACCACCGAAGGCTGAAATACCAAACTGCAATAAAATACCTGCCAGCAAACCAGATGCAATGCCTGAAGGAATAAGCCGTACGAAACGCTCGATCATTCCCGACATCCCTAAAATAATAAATCCTAAAGCAGAGAAGATGTAGGCTCCAATAACATCAGCATAGGGGGTTACCGCTAATGCTGAAACGAGAAAAGCTACACCTGGTGTTGACCAAGCCGTAATAATGGGTTCACGGTATCGATAGCTTAGCCAAATTCCAGTTATCCCCACACCAACTGAAATCGACAATATCCAAGAAGCAGTCATTTCATGACTCAAACCCGCTGCTTTTGCTGCTTGAAATACGAGAATAAACGTTCCGCCATAGTTGACAATGACAGATATTAAAGCAGCAATAATGGGAGATATCAAATCACGACTGTGCAGCGAAGATGATGTTTTATTCATATGCATTCTCCTAATCGTTCTGATGCGCGTTTTCGTCCCAGAAGTACTCATCCGGTAAATACCGATGACCAAATACGCTTGTGCCTACTCTTATGATGGTTGCCCCTTCTTCGATGGCAACCTTGAAATCCCCTGACATGCCCATCGAGAGAATATCCATTGTTACCCGTGGAAACTTCCTCTCCTTGATATGAACTTGAATTTTTTTTAATAATTGGAAGCAATGCCGAGTCTCATTGTTTGTAGCATTCAGTTTTCCAATAGTCATCAAGCCTTTAACATTTAACGTTTCAAACTGAGACAATTGTTCAACCAACTCTAGTGCAGCCTCCGGCGAAATACCGAATTTACTATCTTCGAATGATGTATTGACTTGCACCAAAATATTCATAGTCTTGTTTTCCTTGAGGAGCTGCTGATGCAAGGCTTTTCCCAACCTCAAACGGTCCACAGAATGAATGAGCGTGACATATTTTACAACGTCCTTCACTTTGTTGGTTTGCAGATGTCCGATAAAATGCCACTCTACTTGGTTGTACTGTTGCATAAGTGGGAATTTTTCGCGAAGTTCTTGAGCTTTATTTTCGCCGAATAATACCTCACCCGCTTGTATGGCAATTTGCAATTTTTCAAGCTGCACCGTTTTTGTCGCTAACAACAGTTTTACGTCTTCTTTCTTGCGTCCTGAGTTCTGGCAAGCTAATTCCATCTGATGCCTTACGGATCTAAGATTTTTTTCAACTAATTGATCCATGTTCGCTCTGCCTCCTTTCTGATTCTCAACTACAATTGTTTCAGTTTTTTTGAAACCTTCTTATAATGGTTTTTGTTTTAACATGAATAAACTGATTTTCATTGTTTGTGCATTTTTTCTTACTCGATCGGATACTCTATCGCTGTTTTATGATGGGGGTCAACTTAATTATTTTCGTAAGTATATCAGTCATTGGACTGAGTTGGTACATCCAAAACTTAATAATCAAGCAGTCCATAATTTTCTTAAAAGCCCATTCCAATAAGCTCCTTGACTATCATTGGAGTAAGGAATAGATTATATATCTTAATATATGGAAGAAGAATAGTCGGCAAAGCGTTGTTCTTGTTTGAGTTCGATTCACATACCGATGTATTTATAGCTCTATCCTACTAGCATCGCTAGCTCATTGGTTACTAACCAATTTCGATACATATTGTTGACATTAATTACAATTAAAGTTATTCTAATTGAAGAAAATGTTTGTTGGTACTAACTATAAACTTTGGATTCTATTCAAAAAGATGATGATATGGAGTATAAGATGACCTCGGATAATAAAAGCAAGCTGATGCTGGCAGCAATCGATTTAATGGCTGAGAAAGGCTACAAAGGTGTATCAACCAAGGAGATAGCTGCAGCGGCAGGAGTCAGCGAGATGACCCTGTTCCGCAATTTTGGAAGCAAGCAAAACCTGCTCGACAAAGCAGTCGATCATTATCATTATTCGATTGAAATGACTAAGATTTTTCAAGAGAAAGTAATTTGGGATTTGAGAGCGGACCTGCTCACGATAAGCCAAATGTATCATGAGATAATGGATCGAAATCGTAAATTATTCCTCATTGTCTTGAGTGATAACGAACTGGTTGAGATTCGTGAGAGGGCGCAGAAGCATCCGCGGAAACTATTGGAGCTATTGACGAATTATTTCATAGACATGGAGCGCAAAAACAAACTGATTTCAACTGATGCGGAGACGCAGGCGATTACCTTTATGTGGATGAATTATGGGGCTTTCATATCACAGCTATTTGGTGCGTCATCAATTACTAAGGTGACCGTGCAAAATTTTATGGAGTCGAGCATCGAATTGTTTGTTAGGGCTCTGACCCCCTGATTTTTTCATGATTAAGTTAGTGAGTGCTAACAAACATTCTTGGGAGGTATTGCAATGAACAATAAGCAGTATTCCGAATCAGGCAAGATTATTGGTCAGACGGCATCAGCGGGCTAACAACTTGGGGTTCGGAGAACGATTCCGATTTCACCAGAAGAGGCTTGGGGGTTTCTAATCTCTTCCGAAGGGCTAAAATTATGGCTCGGTAATATATCATGCTTATATTTTAATGAGGGGGAGACCTTTACAACTCTAGAAGGTATTTCGGGTGAATTTAGGGTCGTAAAGCCGTTCCGACAACTCCGCTTAAAGTGGAGAAAGAACGAATGGCAGAAACCATCCACGCTGCAAATCCGGTTGCTATCTGATAAGCCTGACAGAACAACAATCAGTTTCCATCAAGAGAATCTGGACCATCCGAATACGCGCGAACAAATGAAGCTTCATTGGGAAGATGTTCTTATGGCAATCAGGTATAAAACAAGTTATTCCGTAAAAGATGAAAAGGAGATGAATACATATGAATAAGTTCAGTCATATCGATCTTCGAGTGAACCAATTAGATAGCGTGCTGCCTTTTTATGAAAAGCTTCTGCCTGAGTTGGGATTTACCCGCACCTTTCACAGCGCAAATTGGAGGGTGTTTGCCGCCGAAGGAGAACTGCCTAGTGCAGCTTATTTTGCGATTACGGAAGAGCAGGAGCATAAGCCAAATCACAATTTGATTGGATTCTGGGCGAATGATCGGGCTGAAGTCGAACATATTGCGAAGTTGGTCAAGGAAATTGGTGGCACCATAAACGACGGACCCCGGTTATTCCCGATTAGTCCAACCTATTATGCCGTCTATTTTGAAGATCCTTGCGGAAATAAGTATGAAATAGTTCACCGATTAAATTAGTTATTGTCCAGTTTGTTATGGGCAGTGAAACTAATCAAGGCGGGAGAGTGCATCGCTAGCAGTGAAGTGTTAATATCCGTAATGACAGGCTGTAAAAAGGTAGGCTGATGGGGAATCTTACAAGGAATTCAGTCCGCGCGGACGGAATGAATGATTAGAATTCAATGAAATGCATCGCATGGAGCAGCACGGCGTCTGGATCTACCGCTAAAAGTCCTAGTCGAGTATGCTTCGTCAGCCATTAGATCAAAGCTTCATACATCCCTAGATGGATAGGTGAGTTTAGTGAGATCAATCCCCCTAGGCTCAACCAAAATAGTAATTCAAACCACTTTCTAGTGAAGTCACCCCAAGGGTGCAGTTCATTCGGATGTGGTTTTTTATTGTGCTGACGGTGCTTGGTGACAGGGATAGCTTATACACATGAAGTGACAGCGTTGGAGCAAACAACCATGCCTCCTACCTCGTCACTGATTTAATACGCTTTAGTTAATCGGTTACGGACAGTAGAGTCGCTATTTTTGCATTTGTATCAGATTGTGCGCCTTTTCGGACATGAGATCCGTTATACCCTATAATTTTGAGTTAGGTTCGCTTAATCTGACTAAATAACGCATTCTGTGTCCGTTAGTGTCATTAATCCGCTTGAATATAGGAAATAACGGATTCTATGTCCACTAAGTTTTTCACTTTGGTTTTTGTTACCCGACGTTTTGGATTTTTTTTGTGACAATCGAAGATTATGGTTGCAGGTCAGTTGTTCATTGCTTGTGAACGTAAAGGTATGTTGTTCACCTACAGTTCTTCCAATCGATGTGTCTCACCATGTAGATACCATTTCATCCAAACATAATCTTCGTTTAATTACGAATAAGTAGCTGATCTATGATCTCTCTTACAGGTACACCTGCTAATCTCAATTTAATGGCACTCATCTTCAACTCAACATGGTAACTCACTCTTGTTCCCACGTAAAAACGCCTCCAAGTTGTAAAATTGTTTTCCAATAGCCGTATTTTCAGCTTAAAGGTCTTTATTTCGGACTCATATTTTGGAGTCAGTTCCATAGGTTAACCACCTGGCTCTATATGTTGTACAAACTTCATTCCAGAGAAGCTGCTGATTACCCTATTTTTTGAATTTTTATTTCAAAAAAATTATAGTTATATGACATAAAACTACAAACTTCTGTGGTATTATTATGTAAAATTACGTAATGACTGCTTTTTGAGGAGAGAGATAAATAGGATTAACAATAGGCAGTCCATAAGAACAGCAGGGGGGATGTAATGAAACGATCTACTCTTATCCAAGCTCTTGCTCCTAAGCGAGAGGTATCCCAATCGTCGCCACTCATTCGGCAGGCTCTCTTTTGGCAGTTGTTCGCTAACTATTTCCTGCTTATTCTCATTCCGGTTATTGTGGCTAGTGTGCTCGCCTATGTTCTAGTCGTTCGGATTATTGAAGAAGATGCTGAGCGCTTTAATAATGTTATTATGAATCGCTTCGCTGAGCGAACAGATACAGAACTACAATCATTAAAGAACAATATGATCAATATGTTAAGCGCTTCCAATATACGGAGCGTACTTCGAATGCCTGTTGATTTGTCTTCTGATCATATGCAACGTATCGAGTTGCTTCATTCCCTTCGAGAACAGTTGCAGCAACTAGAATCCAATAAGCTGGTGGGGAAAGCCTATTTTTATTTTGTAAATGAAGACTTGGTTATAGATGCTGATACGTTCACGAATAAATCGTATTACTTTAGCTCTAAGAATGCGCTAGGGCCCAGCTGGAGTAAAGACATTGATACGACCCTAACGGGTAAGAAAATGATGAATTTCATGGAGAATTCCACCTCTCTTACGGCGATGATTAGCTATCCCTTTAACACGTTAACGCCAGAGGTCTATCTGCTCGTCGACATTAAAGCTGATAAGCTCAACGAGCAAATTTATATTTCGGAGGATTGGGTTAAAGGTACGGCTATTGTAGATGAGTATGGAAGGTTAATCGCTCATATGGGTCTGTCGATGGAGGATCAAGAGCTGCTGCAGGATCGAATTGCTAAGGTTGGACTGACCTCACAGTTTACAATATCTAAAGAGACGGGGCTGCTATTGGATCAATCTAGTTTCGATAATTCTTGGCATTATATTAGTATGACTGATCTAGGTACGGTAATGAAGCCGATCTACTGGACGCGTGGCATTAGTTTGATTTTCTCTATCTTTTTTCTATTGGTGGGAGGAATTGTTTCCTACTATTTAAGCAGGCGTCTGTATTTACCGATTAGAGAAATTAAGGATGGACTGGAGTCGCATCATCCATACCATGATCAGCCTCTGGATGCAGGTAATGAGTTTGATGTGATTAAGCGATACTCTCAGCGTATTATGACGGAGAATAAAGAGCTGTTTCACCGTGTAAATGGGATGCTGCCAATTATACAGGAGCAATTCGTTGCGAAAATATTGCAAGGACAGTATCGAGACGCGCTATCCATCGAGTATTATGCAAAGGAAATTGCATTCAGCTATAGTTGCAACATGGCTAGAACGGTGGTAAGTATTGCACTACATTATAATCCATCGGAATACCAGCTTCTATCAGAGTCCAAACGAATATTTATTCTGACAGAGCTGAAGGAAAGCCTCTATAAGCTGGATCCTATTGTGGCATGGTTATGCCAGACGAAGCCGGATATGTTGGTTTGTGTTCTCCAGCAGGATACGTCGATGAATCAGAATACGGAGCAGCTTGCAGTAAGAATGAAAGAGTTATTACTGCTTTATGGGAATTACTTTAAAGCAACAATTGGGATAGGTATAGCTGTGGAAAGCATAGAGCAACTTTCCTTATCCTATGATCATGCGTTAAACGTTCTAAAGGAACGTAAATTAGATTCCACAGTGGAAATATGCAAAAATCTCAATTCCTGTGAGCAGCAGGTGGACTCCTTTTTATCGATTCAAGAGGTACAACGGATTTTGAACCAATACAAAACCAGAGAGTATGACAAGCTGCTTGCATTCATGCTCGATCTGTTGGAAGAAGGCAAGCGAAGAGAGCTGACAGCTTTGCAGATGAAGTATTTATGTACGGATGTGTTGAATACGTGGATTCGAGCTGTAGAGTCGGAGCATCACGATCCTAATGTTCCTTATTATGCCGGCCTATTCGAGCAGATTAGTTTTTGTATGACCTGGGAAGAATTGAAGCTATGCTTCCAGCACATTCATAGTTTCCTCTTCCGTGTGACCGAGACGAGTAATCGCAGTCAGCAATTCGTAGAGATTGTTCATTATATTCAGGAGCATTATAACGAGGAATTGTCGATCGAATATTTTGCAGGCAAGATGAACATGTCTAGCGGGCATTTCAGCCGTATATTCAAAGAAGAGATCGGGGAGAAGTATGTTGATTATATTGCGAAGTGTCGGCTCACGAAGGCAAAGCATTTTTTACTTGAAACGGATATGAAGATTGATGAGATTGCAGAGCAGGTAGGTTATTGGGGAAGGAATTCCTTGATTCGGGCTTTCCACCGCTACGAGGGTATTACTCCTGCAAAGTATCGTACGATTCACCAGTAGGGAGCAAAGGGACTTCATTATTTTCTGAAGTCTCTTTTTTTACAATATGTACGGGAAAAAACTAGTAAAACAGGGGGATGTAAGGAAAGCGACTCTTAGAAAAAATAGGTGCTTTACGCTCCTAAGGACACTTCGTATAGTGAAGACAACTCAATAATTGTAAGGGTTTTCATTTGGAGGTGGAGGAATGGCGAGACTGCTACGAATTAGTCATGTATTGAAGAAGCATAAAGCGTTATACCTACTGATGCTGCCTGGTATTTTGTACTACTTAATATTCAAATATGCTCCGATGTACGGCATTATCATCGCCTTTCAGGACTATTCAATCGGTCGAGGGATTTTAGGCAGCAAGTTCGTGGGACTCAAGCATTTTATTGAGTTTTTCTATGTTACTCCCGACGCCTGGAAGCTAATTCGCAATACGATGATGCTGAATATTTATGACCTTGTCTTTCACTTTCCAGCGCCAATCCTATTGGCTATTTTATTCCATGAATTAAAGGGGAAATGGTTTAAACGCTTTGTACAAAACATTAGTTACTTGCCCCATTTCCTTTCAACGGTCGTTATTGCTGGTATTCTTGTCACTTTCCTCTCTCCGACGACAGGGGTAGTGAATCATTTTCTCGTACAAATACTCGGTATGGAGCCCATTATGTTTCTAGGCATACCAGAGTGGTTCCGAACGGTATATGTCGGCTCTGAAATGTGGCAGAAGGTAGGCTGGGGTACGATTCTATATTTGGCAGCTATTTCTGGCATCGATCCGATGCTCTATGAGGCAGCTAAGATGGATGGTGCAAGCAGATTACAGCAGATGCGGCATATTACCTTTATTGGTATGGTGCCGATTATGATTATTTTGTTTGTACTAACCCTAGGACACTTCATGGAAGCGAGCTTTGAGAAAATATTGCTCATCTACAATACGATGAACTATGAAACATCGGATGTCATTAATACCTTTGTCTATAGACGTGGTATTCTCGATGCTGATTTCAGCTTCGCGACAGCGGTTGGTCTTTTCCAATCTGTCATTGGCTTTATTCTAGTCGTTCTGGCTAATCGCATTGTACGTAAGCATTCAGAAACTAGCTTGTGGTAAAGGAGGAGCGCTATGAATAAGCAGGAGAGCTGGGGCTCGAAGCTGTTTGATGTCTGTAATATTTTATTTATGTTGGTTCTTATTGTAGTCATGATCTATCCCATTCTGTACGTATTCTCAGCCTCCATTAGTAATAATGCTTTGGTAGCGAGCGGGGCAGTGTTACTTTGGCCGAAGGATATTACCTTTATTGCATATGAGAAATTAATTTACAATCCTGATTTATGGATGAGTTACTGGAACACCATTCGATATGCTGTAGTCCATACGGTTCTTACACTCATTGTAACCTCTGCCATGGCTTATCCATTAGCCAAACGGTGGCTGCCAGGTAGAAGAATTATTTTGATGCTGGCCGCCTTTACGCTTCTCTTTAATGGCGGGATGATCCCAACCTTTATCATTGTGCAGAAGCTTGGGCTGCTTAACTCCATCTGGGCGATCGTGCTTCCTTCTCTTATTAGCACATGGTATTTGTTTATTATGCGAACGTTTTTCGAGGGATTGCCTGAGGAGCTAGAGGATGCAGCTGCAATAGATGGTTGTGGAACGATACAAATACTCATTCGAATTGTTCTGCCGTTATCCTTACCTGTTATGGCGACTATAGGGCTGTTCACAGCAGTTAACCAATGGAATGCTTTCTTCAATGCTCTAATCTATTTACAAGAGCGTGATATGTATCCACTTCAAATTATGCTGCGCAATATTTTAATTGCAGGAGCGAATGTGCAAGGAGAAGGGGATATGACTTATTTAGAAACGTTGAAATACGCCATGATTATTATTGCAACTTTACCTATTTTATGTGTCTATCCGTTCATTCAAAAATATTTTGTACAGGGTACGATGGTGGGCGGTATTAAGGGATAGCTATAGGCTTCATAAGAAGTCTATCTCTATATAGTAAGGCTGCTTTAGCATATAAAAGGAGGTTATGGTATGAAGCAAGCTCACATTAAAAGGCTGATCGTTATCGTATTGCTCGGTGTAATGATGATAGCAGGCTGTTCTAGCGGCAAAAGTACAACCTTAGGTCCAGACAGCCCGATTACCTTCTCATGGCTGGTATACGATCGAGTAGAAGGGAAGGTGCTGGATGATTGGGAAATCTTTAAAGAGATTGAGGCTAAGACGGGGGTAAAGGTTAAATTTCAAGTTGTAAGTCAGGATGGTTTGGACGAGAAAAGACAAATTATGATCGCGACAAACACAGCTACTGATTTTATTCAAATCAATACACAAGATGGTCGGGAGCATGGGCCAGATAAAGTATTTTTGAATTTAAAAGATTATTTAGATAAGGCGCCTAATTTGAAAGCATTCTATGACAATTATCCTGAAGCGAAGGCATTAGCAACAGGATCTGACGGCGGCTTGTATACCGTGCCAGTTCTAGAGGGCGATGCTGCGGGCAAAGGCTTTAACTTCATCTGGTATGCACGTAAGGATATTCTGGATAAGCATGGTATCAAGGCGCCAACAACGGTTGATGGCTTCTATGATTTCTTGAAAACATTGAAGGCTCAATATCCGGACTCCTATCCACTCATTTCGAACGGTATAGTGGGAGATACAGGTCTGTACACAACCTTTGGCAGAATATTTACGGGTATTCATGGGTTTTATAATATCGATCCGTTAACAGATAAATATGCATTCGCACCGAATCAACCAGGCTATCAGGAGATGCTGGTGTTCTTGAATAAATTGTATTCGGAGAAGCTGCTTGATCCAGAGTACTCTTTATTGACGCAGGCACAGTGGGAAGAGAGAATTTTGACGGGTAAATCAACGGTTACGTATTTCTGGAAAGCAGATTTAGAGTCCTTGGTTGCTAAAGCT
Organism: Paenibacillus sp. J31P13; assembly: GCF_056269295.1. Lineage (NCBI taxonomy): Bacteria > Bacillati > Bacillota > Bacilli > Caryophanales > Paenibacillaceae > Paenibacillus > Paenibacillus sp. J31P13. The sequence goes on along the minus strand of NZ_JBWDNR010000010.1, from coordinate 94,905 downwards.
CGTAATGCGGGTACAGCTGAATATGACCTGGATGCGATACCATTATTTGCAGCAGAAGGCATTAAAAACTATCAATATTCACGTCCTATTGTAGGCACGGTCGGCCGTGCAATTTCTGCAAAGGTAAAAGATAAAGATCGTGCTGTTCAATTTCTTGATTATCTGATCGGAGACGAAGGCTCTAATTATCTCAGCCTAGGCATTGAAGGCAAGACATATACGATGGAGGATGGCAAAGCGGTTTATAACCGTGACTTTGGGACATCGCCATTTGCTACGCTTCGTAAGGACTGGGGAGTATGGTATGACTTGATCACGCTCAATAATGCAAAATCTCGTGAAGTGTGGGAGCGTGGATTGAGTGAGAAGAGCTTAGCGATTAATGCGAGCTACGAGCAATATATTATTCCTTCTCCGAAGCAAATTGTTAAAACAGAGGAAGAACTTGAGCTTGAAAAATCGAAGCTTAACAACGTGAATAAATTTTTGGAACAGAAGATTACAGAGTTTGTAACAGGTAAAACACCTATTAACGATGAGACGTACAAACAGTTTGTTGATCAAGCGAAGAAGCTGGGCTCAGAAGAACTGCTCACTATGTATAACGAGGCATATACACGCACGTACAGCAAGTAACTTTGCTTGGGAGATGGAGGATGCAGGCAATGGAGGGATACAAAATTATCGATGCCGATGTTCATAACGAACAGGAGGATGCAGCGCTGCTCCCGTATTTGAAGGAGCCTTGGCGATCAAGGGTTGCTGCATCTGGCATTGGTTATGCGGGTTCAGGCTACTATTCACCGATCGGTGTCATGAAGAAGGACTCTATTCCCCCAGGCGGGGGAAGGGCTGGCTCTAATCCTGATTTTATGATTAAGCAGCTAATCGATGGGTATGATCTTGATTATGCGATTCTGACAGGAGTAGTCTATAACATCTCTACAACACATGATCCTGATTACGCTGCCGTGATCTGTTCTGCCTATAATGATTTCTTAATTGCGGAATGGCTTGGTAAGCATAAGGCGTTCAAAGGTGCAATGGTTGTCGCTACGCAGGACCCATTGCTTGCCGCACGCGAAATAGATAGAGTTGGCGGACATCCCGATATTGTAGAGGTGATGATCTCCAGCGCAGCTAGGGCTCCACTAGGACAGCGGTATTATCATCCGATCTATGAAGCGGCAGAACGCAATGGTCTTCCAATAGCCGTTCATCCGGGTGCAGAGGGTGGAGGGGGCTCAACAGCCCCTACATCTGCAGGCTATCCATCACGCTATATTGAATGGCATACATGCTTGTCCCAAACGTTCATGGCACATTTAGTCAGCCTTGTATGTGAGGGAGTATTCGTTAAGTTTCCAAATTTGAAGGTCGTTATGGTAGAGGGAGGCGTTGCGTGGCTTCCGGGTCTGATGTGGAGATTAGACAAAAACTACAAGGCGTTACGCTCTACTGTTCCTTGGCTAACGAAGCCGCCTAGTCAATATATTCGGGATCATTGTTATTTAACCACACAGCCGATTGAGGAGCCCGATAATCCTCAGCATCTTATTGATCTATTCAATATGATTGATGCTGAGAATATGCTTCTTTATTCAAGTGACTATCCGCATTGGGATTTTGATTCCCCAGCTCATATTTTACGCAAGCTCTCTCCAGAGGCTAGGCGCAAAATCTTTCGTGACAATGCATTACAGCTCTATAAATTGACGTAATTTTCGAATGGGGTGTAAGGGAGGATCATTATGGCAGTGCACTATGTGTTGAAGGAAGAGGATATTCCAGAGGGTGGGTTTTCCCTAGTACAGGTAGAAGGTCGTGAGATAGGCATCTATCATGTGAACGGTGAATATCATGCCATTCATAATTATTGTCCACATCAAGGGGCGCCGATGTGTGCGGGTCTTGTATCTGGAACGACGCTTCCCTCAGAGGTGTACAGTTATGAGTACGGGAAGGCTGGTCAAATTATTCGATGCCCATGGCATGGTTGGGAATTCGATTTGAAGACAGGTAAAGCATTGTTTAATGAGAAGGTTAGGGTTAGGAAGTATACGGTTGAGATTGAGGATGGTAAGATTGGAATTTTAATAGGTTCTAAGTAAATATCTTGGAGGCATTCTGTTCATAGAGTGCCTCTTTTTTTATGTATAAAAGAGGATGGTATGAAAATGGGATCAATCATCTGACCTGAAGAGTAATTTTTTTGTTATGGTAATTATTTTAGGCTAGGCTTCTATCGTGAATGATTATAACCATTATTATTGAATTGAGGACATACGTTCCGCTATTTCTCTGTTTTTGTCACTTTGAGTGTTTAAGCGGACAGGAGATCCGTTATTACCCAATAATCGAATGATTTTAGAGTCTTTTTGAGCAAATAACGGAACCTAAGTCCGTGAAGATGGAAAAAATGAGTTGGTTTCAATAAATAACGGCTTCTATGTCCGATAGATTAGGTATTGCGTATTATGATTGGTTTTCGTGTGATCATTACTCAAAATTCTACGCAATTCATGTGTCATTGTACTAGCCTTCCTATTAATACATAATGTGATCCCCATTCTTATTGCCGCAACATAAAATAAAAGCCGCTTCCATAACATTTAATCCTTGATCAGATGTTTATTGCATGGAGGGGGAGTATTTCACGATATTTAATAATGACAGCTCATACTGCTCTAGTTAACAGCCCTTTAGTTCCGATACTAGCAAAAGAGTACCATTAATATATTCTGCAGCTAAGCTTTATCAACAGATTCCTTTACCCAGTTACTTATCGAACCTTCATCCGCAAAAGATGTAGCTGATGTTTTTTCTTCCTTTGCTAGTACTCTCATAAATTAAGTTAATATTTCTTCTCGATTAATAGGTAAATTAGGTTGAAAAAAATACACTCGTATATCCCGTAATGCAGCACCCATTCTCATAAAGAATGAAAGCTGCATTCGATAAACGTTTGAGAATTTTTTGAAAAGTGAATGTACCTATGAGCAATTCCAATGATTTTCGAGTTTGAAGATATTTTAATTATCGAAAAAAAGGCGAAAAGAAATCGATCAAATATAGCCACGTTATCATCCTATTGGAGCATTTTCGCCGTATTTTGAATTCATGTCCGTTCTGTACATTTTTTCTGCATCTATAGGACTTTCTTTTGCCGTCAAATGATGCGGAATTACCCGGCAAACTTGAACCGGCCCACCGAACACAGCCGACCTATACTTTTCCACATGCTGCTTGGGCAAAGACCGTTTATAGTAGCCAGGTACATATTTATTAATCATTTCTTGAAGTACATATGTGGCTTCATCCAAATCTGTGATCGGCTCCGCTTGTCCAAATATCATTACGCTCATATAAGCCGTATCTGTTTTGGCGGGTACCGGATCTGTAATGGTTCCGTATTCCTCACATACCGTAAAACATACCTCTGGATTTTCACTCATGACCTGATTGCGTCTTCCATCTCCAGCCCCGTGAAAATAGAGCTTCCCCTCAATCCATACGTAATTAAGCGGTACAACATAGGGCAGGTTGCCATCAACTAAGCCAAGATACCCAATTCTTGCTTTGTGAAGGAAATTTTCGATTTTCTTTTGATCCTGACATTCCCTGATCTTGTAACGAACAGATTCCATTTCAAAATCGCCCCTTTTGCTTATAAAATATTCATCCTATTTCAATTTTTTTAAAATCGAAACTTATAAGGGATGCTGTAACGACATGATTGCAAATACCAGTGTTATTACGGTAGTATAGCAATGAATGGAGTGTGCTTACACATCCAAAGAATATAATTATAAGCAATCCATAATTAACGTGATATTCTGATATTCTGCACCTCGCATAGTTCCTATCGCACGTCGGGGCGATACGTGTTGGCAGTCAATCACATGTTAGAGCTTCTATTTGGAGGTGTGCACAATGTTGAAAGTAAATCGAAAAGATAGCAGACCGATCTGGATGCAATTGCTTGATCAAGCGATTCACAATATTAAAAGTGGAATTTGGTCCCCGGGAGAATTGCTGATTCCTTCCCGTGAACTCGCACAACAGATAGGTGTATCTCGCTCAACGATACAGATCGTTTATGAGGAGTTGCTAAGTCGAGGTTATACGGTTACATCTCGCCGAGGAGGAACGCGAGTTAGTAAATGGAACCAAGTCACTGGTTCAGTGAAGGAAATAACGACACATGGCCCCATCCCACCCTCACTTCCAACGTTGAACGCGGCGGTAGATCAATTACAAGACTGGTTCAGAGGCAAAGAACATCGAGAAGTGGATATAGATTTTAGTCCTCATGAACCCTATTTGGATGACCAATTTCAAAAGAACTGGCGACAATCGTTTCTTCATGCTTCCACTTCTATGGATCTATCAAGCTGGGCATATGGTAATCCCTACGGTTTTACACCATTACGGGAGCAAATTCAGCGTTATTTATCGCTAGAACGAGGTATCCATATCCAAACGAATCAGATTTTGTTAACCTCTGGAGCTCAGCACAGCATTGATTTAATAGCACAATCGCTTTTATCTGAGGGTGATACGGTTTCTGTAGAAGATCCCGGTTTTCCAGCTTCTTGGATGGCGATGAAATATCGCCGTATGAATGTGGTGCCGGTTCCCGTTGACGAGTATGGTCTTGTGGTCGAGCATATTCACCCGCAATCCAAACTGACCTTTGTGACTCCTTCGCACCAGTGCGCAGTTGGGGTTGTTATGTCAGAGCCGCGCAGGCAACAATTGCTGCATAAGGCTGTTGAAGAACAATCTTGGATCATTGAGGATGATTATGATAGTGAATTTCGATATCGTGGGGAGCCGCTTCCAACGCTGATTAGCCAGGCACCTAATAATACGTTATACCTCATGAGTTTTTCTAAAATGATTGCTCCAGGCATTCGTATTTCGGCTATCGTTGGATCTGTCGAGGCAATTACTCAGTTAGCAAAGGTACAGGAGCTGACATACCGTCATTTACCGATTATGGATCAGCTAACACTGACCCATTTCATGAAGAATGGGCATTTTATGCGTCATATGAGAAGAGTCAGAAATGTGTATCGACGAAGACATGAAGTCATGACAAAGGCTATTATGGCTAGTGGTTTAGGGGAGCGATTCACACTTAGTGGAGTGGAAACAGGATTACATATGTTACTTGAAGCTGAAGAGGCATACGACGAAGAAACCGTGACAAAGCTAGCCCTTCAAAATGGAATACGTGTGTACCCTCTTGGACCCTATTGTTTGAACAGTAAACGAAAGGGATGGGTGTTGGGGTTTGCAAAAGTAGATGAAGCATCGATTCAGCAGGGAATTCGTCGTCTTGCGGAGTTGATCTTATAGGAACATTCCTTTAAGCAAAATTCACTGAGCTTATTCGTTAAATCATTTGTTTAAAAAAGGTGTACCGCTTATCGATACGCAGTATTTGATCTATTCTAACTATTCAAATATTTTCAACTTTATTATATTAACATGATTGCTAGAACGTTGGACACATGCCTATAATGAATGTAATCAAATGAGGAACTCATACTAGAATGATAGAAAGGTTGCCTTGCGATCTTGCGATATTCGAGGTGCAACTGGATGATCGGTATGAATGAGGCAGAGGGGACTGTGGATAATGAAAAATGAGACAATAAATGAGGAAGTTGACAGCAAACAAACTACCATGACTGAGGAAGATTGGGCGGAGCTTATAAAGGCTGTGCGCCATAATGGCCTCGTAGCTTTAAAAATGTATTATGACGACGTAGAAGCACAAGTAATCAATGTTGAAGCTTATGGTCCGGTTTTTGTATTTCATGTAAAGGATGAGTCTGGCAGTGTGTATTCCTGTGGTTTCTTTCTGAACGAGTTAGTTGCTAGATTCCAGTCGAACGATGATCCAGCCATGTGGATGGCGTCTTTCTTCGTTGATCTTATGGAGACCGAGGGTGGTAAACCCCTCCCGCAAAGGGCGACAAATGAAGACGAGGCTAAAGCGATCATCGACAAGATACTCGTTCCACAATGTATAAAAGCGGTAAGCGAGGAGTTCGCTCCTGAACAGGTACACGCGGTTCTAGCCTGGAAAGAAGAACAAGGTCCTGTCTTTGAAGTCGGATTCCCAACGATCAAAGAAGGAAATAACGTATGTGCTGTTTCTTTGCATCTATTGTTATTACATCAGCAGCTGAACCGAGATCCTGGAGATTTGCTGATTCAAGGGTTATATGAAATTCGTAATGAAAATGACAAGAACTAAAATATACGAATAACTAAGAAGACTTTCACGCAACCTGATTGAGGTTGCGTTTTTTTATTTAGATTTGGAGCGTAAGCTTTTTTAAATGTTGAAGCGGGACATTCTACTATATAAAAATCCGAAAGAATACGGTTATTGCTGCTAAAATCAATAATTCGGCTTTAGTGGTTAATCAAAACCTAAATATCATATTGGTTTTAATAAGCTTATTCAGCGTTTGAATAAGACAGCCTGCTTGAAATATTTAAGATGAAATGGTGCGCTAAATTCTAGCATTGGAGCTCTTCTCTCCGTAACTTAGCGCATCATTTTTTTTAGCCTTTTTTAGTTTGCAAACGGATGACATTCCAAGATGCTTGCGCAAGAATACCTTTGACGCGCCCATTGTCTATTGTAGATTTGCCATCTTTATGTGGTACAACATTATTGGGGTTAGCTTTTGTATTAACGGCTTTAAGATCATTGTTTTGGAGAACAATATGCTCGATCAAGCTGACCTCATCAAAGCTGCGAATGTCGATGTCGAGTTCCATACTTTCTTCGAGATGGCGATTGACTGCAAAGATTGTAATATGACCTTGTTCTTCGTCGTAAACGCTAATAGATTCGAGGTAAGGAACATCTGTAAAATCCTTCGCATCATATTTTGGTGAAGAGATGACGGACTGAAGCACGGTGCCTCGACCATAAACAGAAGCATGAAGGAACGGATAATAAGTCGTTTGAAGACAAAGCGGCCCGCCTGTTTCAGTTGTAATTGGCGCGATGACGTTAATTAATTGTGCTAGGCAAGCCATTTTGACACGATCAGCATGCTTCAATAGAGTAATCAAGAAGCAGCCGACTGCCAATGCGTCTTCATGCGTATACACATCTTCAAATTCTGGCGGGGCAATCTGCCAGCGTTCATCCGCACGGCTGGATCCGATCGTATTCCACACATTCCATTCGTCTAGCGAAAGCATGAGCTTCTTCTTGCTTCGCTTCTTGGCTTTTACATAATCACAAATCGATGCAACGCTGACAATGAACTGATCCAGATCAAGAGAGGCGGCAAGGAAATTCGCGGTATCATTTCTATTGTTATTGTAATAAGAGTGCAGCGATAAATAATCAACCTGATCATAAGTAAGATCGAGCACGGTTGCTTCCCAGTCCGCAAAGGTACTCATGCCGCTGGTTGAACTTCCGCACGCGACTAGCTCGATAGAAGGGTCAACCCAGCGCATCGCTTTGGCGGATTCATTAGCAAGACGACCATATTCAACAGCCGTTTTGGCTCCGATTTGCCAAGGCCCATCCATCTCGTTGCCTAAACACCAGGTTTTGAAACGGTGTGGTTCCTTATAACCGTGCGAGATACGCAAATCACTCCAATAGGAGCCAGAAGGGTGATTGCAATATTCTACGAGATTTCTTGCTGCATCAATGCCGCGAGTTCCCAGATTAACAGCCATCATCACCTCAGAACCAACCAACTTTGCCCAATCCGCGAATTCATTAGTACCGATTTCATTTGTCTCAGTGGTCCACCATGCGAGCTCTAGTAGGCGCTTCCGATCCGCTTTAGGGCCAACACCATCCTCCCAATTGTAGCCCGATACAAAATTCCCTCCTGGATAACGAATGATAGGAACCTGTAGAGCACGAATGGCTTCGATGGCATCTTGCCGGAAACCATTTTCGTCAGCTGTCGGGTGGCCTGGTTCATAAATACCGCCATAAACAGCGCGTCCCAAGTGCTCGATAAAGGATCCGTAGAGACGGGGATCGACGGCGGAAATAGCGAAGTTTTTATCAATTAGCATAGTTGATTGAATAGACATAATTGTTTCCTCCTTGTTAAGGATTAATCAATGAACGAATCCTTATAATGTTGATTTCTTCTTTTATATGTACCATAATGATAATGCGGTTACAATCATATGTTTTAGAATTAACTAAATTGCATATCCTGAGGAGAAAATCATATGTACTTGAGTACGAATTCTACATCGCTGCAGGTGTACGAAGCATTGGCGAGCGATGTTCGTTTGAAGATTATAGATAAACTGTTCGTGAAAGAAATGCACATCAAAGAGCTGGCAGCCGAACTTTATCTCAGCAATGCGATAGTTAGCAGCCACGTTAACAAGCTCCAGCAAGCGGGAATTGTCGGGAGCCAGATGAAGCGGGTGAACGGAGGAACATACAAGTTTTGCTTCGTGAATACGGAATTTATGCAAATTAAGCTTTCTCCGGAAAGAAAAGCAACGAGCACCTTCGAAGAGGTGTCTATACCAGTTGGTCATTATACCGATTATGAGGTATGGCCAACTTGCGGGATTGCCACAACGGAGAAAATAATTGGTCATTATGATCATCCAGCCTATTTTATGGATCCAGAGAGGGTGAACGCGGGTATTCTTTGGTTTGCGAAAGGGTTTGTTGAGTATAAAGTGCCTAATTATTTATTCAAGGATCAAGTTCTGACTGAAATTGAAATCTCGATGGAAATTGGATCAGAAGCTCCTCAAGTAGATGAGAACTGGCCTTCCGACATCTGTTTTTCTCTCAATGATATGGAGCTAGGGGTTTGGACAAGTCCAGGTGATTTTGGTGAAATTAGAGGAAGGCTGACACCAGAGTGGTGGCATACGGACGTCAACCAATACGGGTTGCTGAAGGTTCTGCGAATTACCCAAAATGGTACATTTATAGACGGTCAGCGTATTTCGAATGTGAGCATCAGTGACTTGCAAGTAGACAATACGTATTGGACCTTCCGAATTCGTGCAGAGGATATGAGAAGGGGACGCGGCGGGTTAACGCTCTACGGCAAAGGTTTTGGAAATTATGATCAGGATATTGTGATTAGAAGCTTTTATGAATAGGATCTTTTATATTTGAATTAGAGACGAATCCCTTTTGGCAGCGGAAAGGTCATGCGCTTTATTAATCAGGGTGTACCATAAGATAAATTGGAATAGCTAAATTTTGAACCGCACCTCTAATTGATAGTTTTGTCGATTGGGGATGTGGTTCAAAACCATTTCTTAGTGAAGAGGTTTTTTAGTGTGTAGGTAGGGAGTAAGGAGTTGGATGCGGACGTACACTCGAAGAGAAGAGAAGAGAAGAGAAGAGAAGATATGAGAAGATATGAGATGATGCATGGTATCAAAATTTACCGCTAGGCTTTTTTGAGAGCTTCCTCTTTGAAAATAAAAAAGAAATTTCGTTCGCAACCATACCTCCGACCATGTGACTGATTTAATACGGTAGAGCTAATGGGTTGCGGACAGTAGAGTCGCTATTTTTTCATTTGAATCAGATTGAGCGCCTTTTCGGACATTAGATCCGTTATTAGCTATAATTTTAAGTTAATTAAGCTTAATCTGACTGAATAACGTATTCTGTGTCCGTTAGTATTATAAATACGCTTAAATACAGTAAATAACGGTTTGTATGTCCGCAATATCCTCAAAGACCTCAAGTTCTCAATGTCCCCAGTGTCCTCATGTCTTCAATGACCTCAAAAACCTCAAAGACCTCAATGACCTAAATGACCTAAATGACTGCATTAACCTCAACGACCTAAATGACCTAAATGACTGCATTAACCTCAACGACCTCAACGATTTCAATGACCTCACGACCTTAACGTCCTCATGTCCTCATGTCTTCAATGACCTCAATGGCCTCAAGACCTCAATGGCCTCAATGGCCTCAATGGCCTCAATGGCCTCAATGGCCTCAATGGCCTCAATGGCCTCAATGGCCTCAATGGCCTCAATGGCCTCAAGTCCTTAACGTCCTCAAAGTCCCAATGTCCTCAAGTCCTCAATGACCATAATGACCTCAACATCCTCAATCTCCTCAATCTCCTCAATCTCCTTGAGGTCCTTAAAGTCCTCAAACCTCAATGGCCTCAATGCTCTTAACTCAAGTCATCAATATACTTAGCTACCTCAGTGACCTTAACATCTTTTTTGTTTTCTGTTTTTGGTTATGATTCCCGACGTTTTGGAGTTTTTTGTTATAATCGAAGATTATGTGTGCGAGTCGGTTGTTCGTTGTTTGTGGCGCAGAGTATTTGAAACTTAACTAGCTCAGGAGAAATGCGACTTGCTGACTAAGACTCACTCTAAGTTGTATGATTTCATACTCAAATTCAAAGATAAAATCATACATGTCACTTGTTAATCCGTACATATACCTCAAAGGTATCCACCGAGTCCAACGTATAAAGCGAGTCCTACATCACCTGTTTCCTAAACAGTACACGTAGGACTAGCTAAACCGTAAATGATCATATTCTGGTAACTATTCTTGTAAAAAATAGATTTCCATCGATAGTTGCCACAAAGTGAATTTTACAAATCCTTTCTTCGTTTTTTCGACCCTATGGGATCGTTAGACGTTTTGATTAATTTTTTGTGCAATCCGAGTACTAGCAATTAAACTCATTACTATCAACAAAAGATGGAAGCCCATCGTTACAATCAGTCCAGATTGCATTGACAACCCGGCAGCTTGACTAACAACAAGGATGGAACCGCCTATACCTATAACAACGCCTGGTGTAAAAGAATCCGCAAATTGTAGATTTGCAGAGGTTTTTCCAGCCTCTTCTTCTCTTGTTTGGGCAAATGCCACAACTCCACTAATAGGATGAGCCATTCCAATTCCGATTCCCGCTATGATTTGCCCGATAACCGCCAAGGCAATCGAAACAGCTGGAATCCAAAACACAAATGCAATTCCAATTGCAAGCAGGAGTACTCCTAGCACAATTCTTTTATTACGTCCACGACCCTGGTCTGCCGAATCCCATCGTCCTTGCAGGTAAGCAAAGACACACCAGCTTAGTGCTGCGCTGGCCACAATTAATCCTGCCTGAGCGGGAGTAATACCCTTTATATCTATTAAGGCTAATACTAAGAAATTCTGTGTGCTGACATAGGCAGCAAAGAACAGTCCGCGTGTTGCTAGAATAGCAGGCATGCCTCTCCGGAAAGTAAGGGTTCCTAGGGGTAGTAGATTACGAAGCGGATAGATCATTAACGTTAAACCGAGAAGGACTAGAACTATCCCTTTAATATTTGGCAACATGCTAAGACCAACTAAGAAAACCCCTGTACCGATTGTTAGTAATACTGCCATCCATGTGGATTTTGACCCGGTTTCTCTATGCCCGCCTTGTAACTTTAATTTTCTAAAGGCAGGTAGACTAAGCAGTGCAGATAGAATCAGAATCGGTAATATTCCCCAGAAAACAAACCGCCATGACCACTGTTCTGCAATAAGACCTGCGACGTATGGGCCAAGCATGGATGGAAGCACATAGGCTGTACCGAATGCTCCTAGTATTTTAGAGCGTAATTCATCGGGGTAGCTTAAGGATATCGCTGTGTACACGCAAGTCATCATAGCGCCTGCACCTAGACCTTGCATGGCTCGTGCCAATATCATGATATACATATCGCTTGCTATCGCAGCAACGATTAGCCCGACGATAAACAAAAGTAGAGCATAAATGAATGGAGCGGCAGGTCCTTGGCTATCAATGATACGACCCACGACCAAGGTGCCGATAATCTGGGCAAGCAGATAGGTACTGAATATCCAGCCAAACAGGTCAATACCGTTCAAGTCGCCGGCGATAGAAGGAGCAATCGTCGTTACCGATAGACCTTCGAATCCTACCGCCATCACGGACAGAATAATTCCTATGGACAATGCAAAATAACACGGGCTGAAAATGCTTTGATGATTAGACACTAAATGTGACCTCCAGGAAAGTTTTTTTATGTATACACCATATCCGGATAATTAGTAAACATATTTCTTTATAAAGTTCAAGGTAACGTTTGGCTTTGACTTTGTCAACATTTTTATTTAAAATGTAGTAATTGGAATAGTTCCATTTTTTTATGAAGGGGGAACCCTAGTGAGCCAAAAACAAATGAATAAGGAATCCTCAACTAGAACTCGAAGAGGGATTATTGATCTTTTAAAGGATCAGGGCGGGATGGATGTTATGGCACTAGCCTCCGTATTTTCTCTATCTGGTATGGCTATTCGTCAGCATTTAAATGCCTTGAAAGAAGAAGGATTAGTTACCCATGAAGAAGAAGCTCGTCCGATGGGCAGGCCAGCAATGCTTTGGAGATTAACTCCCGAGGCCAATCGGTTCTTTCCAAGCGGATATTCTGATTTGTCGGTAAGCTTGATTAGTTCGATGAGAGAGGCCTTCGGCATAGAGGGTTTAGATAAGCTACTTGAAGTTCGCAACAAGAATATGCAAGAGCAATATATTCAACACCTTGGTGATACATCGGTTATTAGGGGGAAATTGGATAAGCTAGCCGATATTCGCACTAAAGAAGGCTACATGGCTGAGGTGAAGGATCAAGGTGATGGGAGCTTTTTGTTTTTTGAGAAGCATTGTCCCATTTGTGAAGCTGCCTCTGTATGTATTGGATTATGTAAGAATGAGTTGAATTTATTTCAAAGCGTTCTTGGAGATGGCGTCCGTATCGAAAGGGTTGAGCATATTTTAGCCGGGGGAAGAAACTGTGTATACAGGGTTACGGAAGTCGAGCAAGCTTAGTGGTGTGCCAATATATTGAATAATACGATTGGAAGTATTTGAATTAAGCTGTATGGTTTTCTATGGTGATAGTGATAGTGATAGTGATAGTGATAGGCTGAAGCTTGTCCATATCATACTTTGAAATTTCTATACTTGTGTTCAGTGATTATGTTCATTAAGAATTCAGTAAATGTGGAGTATCTAATATTGATGGTCTTATAGATTAATTGAGATGTCATAGTGTTGCTCAAAGTAATGTTTTCATAGTAAGGGAAGTAGCCCAGCTGGGTGTAAGAGTTAATGGAGCTATACCCCCAAAAGAATTAAATACTAGGGTATAAGCAATAGTACTGACTCAGACTGGGAGAGTAGATCGCTGACAGCGATAAGGTCAAGGGTTCGATTTTCTTCGAAACTCCTAGGTTTCCACCAAACAATAATTAAACCATTTCTAACTGAAGTGGTTTTTTAGTATATTGGTAGGGTTTAAGAAGGCTGAGGCAGACGCACACACGAAGTGATAAAGAGAAGAGAAGGAGCCTGCATCGAAATTTACCGATAGCTTTTTTGAGAGTTTACTCATTGAAAATACAAAAGAAATTTCGTTCGCAACCGTACCTCCGACCGCGTGACTGATTTAAAACAGTATAGTTAATCGGTTGTGGACAGTAGAGTCGCTATTTTTGCATTTGAATCAGATTGAGCGCCTTTTCGGACATGAGATCCGTTATTACCTATAATTTTGAGGTAATCAAGCTTAATCTGACTGAATAACGTATTCTGTGTCCGTTAGTACTATAAAAACGTTTGAATGCAGATAATAACGGCTTGTATGTCCGCAACTTCCTCAAAGACCTCAAAGACCTCAAAGACCTCAAAGACCTCAAAGACCTCAAAGACCTCAAAGACCTCAATGACCTCAAAGACCTCAAAGACCTCAAAGACCTCAAAGTAGAGCTGCGGCACCCGTACGCTCCACCATCAAATAATCAATTCAACCACATCTTTTGTGAAATGCAGCTCCAATTGTTAGTTGTGTCTAACAAAGTGAGCCACTTCATATAGACGTGGTTTTCTGTTTATTTTGGAGAAAGTTCAGTAAAACTATTACTACCAAGAGCTGTTCAATAAACATATTACAGTATTTTCCGAAACCTTCGTATAGATGCTAGTATCCTTATGGTTGTACAATATAAGCAGAACGTTGTTCTGTGTTTTTTACTTCTATTTAAATGGAGGCTTTCGTTGTGAAAGATATTGTTTCGGAATGGGCCGAATCCCATTTTCCATTATATACGGCTGGCAGCATTCTTTCGATTTACAGCACTTCGAATTTTCCGATGTATAAAATGAATGAGAGTTTAACTGTGCTGATCGCGATTGTCAGCGGCAAAGGCACCCTCAAAGTGGATGAAGAGATGTACGAGCTGCTAGAGGGGAGTGTTATTTTTATCCCGGCAAACACCGAGGTTGTACTCAGTGCGAATCCTCTCTTTCCACTTCATGTTTATAAGCTGGTCATTGATGCCCGCGACAAGGAGAAGTCTCTGCCAGCAGGGGTAATGATGCGGAAAAGCGAAATAACTTCAAGCTCCATTATTCAAATTTATGCTAATGAGCCTGCGATTGTCGCTAATATGGAAGAGCTTTATATCCATCGACTACCGGGAAATGAATACCGTCATGTGCAAAATCAAATCGTGTTTCACCAAATCATTCTCCAATTGCTCCAGCGGCAAAAGGGGAAGTCTGCTGCCAGTGAGCAGCCCTCTATGGAGCGTAGCATTGCTTATATGGAAAATCATTATAGCGATAAGATAACGCGTGAGCAACTAGCCGAAATTGCTGGTGTAAGCCCATCTCACTATTCGATCCTTTTTAAGCAAATTACCGGATTCTCACCTAGCGATTACTTATCCCGGCTTCGTGTTCACCGAGCTAAGGAGCTATTGATTAGCGGATCGGCAACGCTTAGGGAGATTGCACTTCAGGTCGGTTACAAGGATGAATTTTATCTTAGCCGTAGATTTAAGCAGCAGACGGGAGCAGCACCTTCCGGCTATAACCGGGAATCCTTTCAGCGTGTAGCCGTATTGCTTACTCCTTACGCGAGTCATCTGCTTTTGCTTGGCCTAGAGCCAACTGTTATTATCTCGGACAGCAGCGAATATTTGCATATTTCCGGTCTGCAGATGCCGCAAAAGATGATATTTATAAATTTGAATTCTTCTGCAGAACAGGTGAAATCGATATTGCTCGAAAACAATATCGAGTTGATTATAGCGGCAAGCCAGCATTTATACCAATATGGACTGAGTACAGAACAATTGCGATCAGTAGCGCCAATTGCGAAAATTTCATGGATGGAAATAGGCTGGAAAGAGCATTTTCTTCTTATTGCTCAGCTCATACAGAGAAAGGATCGGGCGGAAAAATGGTTGGCTGATTTTGAGATAGAGGAAGGGGAAGCCCGCTCATTGGTTCAGCAGAGTTCCGTCGCTAATGAGATAATAACGATTCTGGTTATTAAACCGGAGGGTCTGCTCGTTTATGGAGGGCGAAATGTCGGGTGTGTAATCTATCAATCGCTTGGACTTCAACCACCAGCAAGGATCAAGGAAGAGATCGTGAAGCTTGGGGATCAATTCCATTCCGTTTCGATTGAGATATCGGAGCTCGCAGACTACGCTGGGGATCGAATATTAGTGATTATATCTCCCGACGTTAAAGGTTCAACGTTGCATTCGGAAGCGGTGTTCAATTCCTTGCATTGGCAAAATCTTTCAGCGGTACAACGGGATCATGTGCATTTGCTCGATCTGGATGAGTGGGTCCCTTACAATCCGGCTTCAATTCGTTTGCAGCTGCAACGAGCTGTATCTTTATTTACAAGCAACCAATAGTCCAAGTCATCTATCAAACATAAAGGCATGGTTCGGCGTAATGCGTATCCCTATAATAGTTTTTGTGGTATTGAAAATGATAATTATTTTCAATGCGAAAACAAAGTGTACTACAAAAGGGAGAGAGTCATCATATGAAAAAGATTTTAGTTCCGTTTGTTCTGATCTTAGTTATTATTCTTAGCGCTTGCGGAGGCAATCAGAAGAATAATGTAAACAGCCCGTCTTCGGAGTCTTCCAATGCCCCCGCGTCAGGTGATACATCAACTCCGGCGGCTTCGGATTCTGGTACCTTCATTTATCAATCTGAAAATGGGCCAGTGGAGGTTCCGACCAATCCACAGCGTGTCGTTGTAATCACTCGCTTTTTGACAGGCAATGTTATGGCGCTGGGTGTGCCGCTTGTCGGCGTGGATGAAATGTCCAAGAGCAACCCGAATTTTGCAGAAAAGCTAGCCGATATAGAAGCGGTTACAGATGAGAGTCTGGAGAAGATCATCGAACTGAACCCTGACCTTATCATTGGGCTCTCCGATATCAAAAACATCGATAAACTGAAGCAAATCGCACCTACAGTTACTTATACTTATGGAAAAGTAGATTTCTTAACGCAACAGCTTGAGATTGGCAAGCTTTTGAATAAAGAGCAGGAAGCCAAGGATTGGGTCAATGATTTTGATGCTCGTAGCAAAAAAGCAGGAGAAGAAATCAAGGCGAAAATCGGCGCGAATGCGACGGTTTCGGTCATCGAAACTTTCAATAAACAACTCTATGTGTATGGATACAAATTTGGTCGTGGAACTGAAATTCTCTATGATCAGTTCGGGCTGGGGTTGCCAGAAAAAGTTAAGGAAGCGACGAAGCAAGACGGTTTCTTCGCCGTGTCTACGGAAGTTCTGAAGGATTATAGCGGTGACTATATTATTTTCAGCAAAAATGCAGATGAAGACAATTCGTTCCAGGATACAGTGACTTACAAAAATATTCCCGCTGTCAAGAATCAACAAATTTTCGAGGCGGATGCAAAGGCATTCTATTTTAACGATCCACTAAGCATGGAATACCAATTGGAATTTTTTATTCAACATTTTCTCGGCGAATAAGGAAAGTTACCAATGAAGAGTAAAAGACACTCGGTCTCTATTTCAATCAAGTTTCTTTTCTGCTTGCTTTTGCTCATTCTTAGCTTCCTCCTGTCCATGCGATTGGGAGCAGCGGATACGACGTTCAAGGATCTGTGGTATGTGCTAACTTCGAATATGAAGGACGACAATATCATCATGCTGCACGAAATTAGGCTTCCTCGTGAGGTGGCTGCTATTCTGATAGGCGCCGCTTTCGCTGTATCCGGAGCTATCATGCAGGGGGTCACCCGCAATCCGCTGGCTGATCCCGGCTTGCTTGGTTTAACATCCGGCGCGAACATGGCGCTAGCGCTGGCTTTCGTATTCATTCCAGGACTGGGTTACTACGGCATTATGGTGGTGTGTTTCATCGGAGCCGCTCTTGGAGCGGGTCTGGTCATCGCCTTAGGCTCTACGCGTCGGGGAAAACTGTCTCCGACTCGAATTGTGCTGGCAGGAGCGACTGTTTCCGCATCTCTATATGCGATTTCAGAGGGCATCAGCATCGTTTTTAAGTTATCCAAGGATGTAACAATGTGGACCGCCGGAGGCTTGATTGGAACATCATGGCTGCAGATTGGGACCATAGCACCAGTGATCCTTATTGGCATTGCCTTTGCCCTCATTTTGTCAAATCAAGTGAGCATTCTTAGCTTGAGCGAGGATGTAGCAATTGGGCTCGGACAAAAGCTATTTATCATTAAAGCTGTTCTGTTCGTTCTTGTTATTGTACTTACAGGAGCATCGGTCGCACTCGTCGGAAATATGGCATTCCTAGGATTGATGATTCCACATATTGTCCGTAGATTTGCAGGCAATGATTACCGCTATATTCTTTCCTTCTCGGCGTTGGTCGGAGGGACATTCATGGTGCTGGCCGATACGCTTGGACGGACGATTAACGCACCATATGAGACACCTGTGGTGGCCATTGTAGCCATGTTAGGCTTGCCCTTCTTTTTGTTTGTTGTGCGTAAAGGAGGCAAAATTCTATCATGAACCTTTCCGCTCTTATTCGTAAACAACGCCTAATCCTGCTTGTCAGTTTAGGTCTGATCGTTGTAACAGCTATAGCAAGTATGAGCATAGGGTATTCCTCATTGTCGTTTGACAGATTAATTCCTGTCTTGTTCGGCCATGGTACCTTCAAAGAAGATTTCGTTTTGTTCTCTGTTCGTCTGCCTCGAATTGTGATTACGCTGCTGTCGGGCATGGCGCTTGCGTTGGCTGGCTCTATTTTGCAGAGCATCACTCGTAACGAATTGGCTGACCCTGGAATCATCGGTATTAATTCAGGTGCGGGAGTAGCGGTTGCTATATTTTTCCTCTACTTTCCGATTGAGGCTGGAACGTTCGTCTACGTATTGCCGCTTGTAGCTTTTATTGGCGCTTTGGTAACAGCAGCCCTTATTTATATTTTCTCGTATAGCCGATCACGAGGGCTTGATCCTGTTCGACTAGTGCTCGTGGGGGTCGGCTTCTCAATGGCGCTGTCTGGCATTATGATCGTCATTATTTCCTCGGCAGAGCGCTCTAAAGTAGAGTTTATTTCTAGATGGATTGCAGGAAGCATATGGGGAGCGGATTGGCCGTTTATTTGGGCTTTGATTCCCTGGCTGATCTTTCTCATTCCGTTTACCTTATTCAAATCGCATCGGCTCAATCTTCTTGCATTAAGTGAAGAAGCGGCGGTTGGCGTTGGTCTTAAGCTTGAAAGGGAGCGAATTGTGTTGATTTTGGCTGCTGTCGCCGCTTCTGCGTCTGCGGTATCCGTCACAGGAGGGATCGCATTCATTGGTTTGATGGCTCCACATATTGCCAAGGCATTAGTCGGCCCGCGTAATCAGCTGTTCATTCCTATAGCGGTTCTGCTAGGCGGATGGTTGTTGTTAATAGCAGACACCATTGGTCGTAATATCGTTGATCCAGGCGGAGTCCCCGCAGGTATTATGGTGTCTTTGATCGGCGGGCCATATTTCGTGTATTTACTGCTTAAAAGGTAGCTATGTCTCTATACGAAGCGACCCCATAAAGGTAGACAGGTTATTTCCTTGTGCGTGATTATCTGGGCATGAGTTCGGTACTTTACCGGGCTCATGCCTTTTTATTTTTTTCCTAAATCGCTTGTTATTGAAATAATCGATGTATTTAAGTAGTACTTGTTTAAAATTGGCGAACCTAGGGTTCAATACGCGTGGATGAAAGGGAGCAATAGGCTTCGAAGTGAATGCTTGAATTGGAATAGCATTACGTGGAAATATACCGTTAGTTTTTGTATCTATGAGTAAACATCCTTGAAAATTCAAGAGAAATTCCGAGGGCAACCTCATATCTGAACTCGTGATTGATTTAATACGGCTTAGTTATTCTCCTGGTTTGTAGGGACGTTAATTTTGTATTTGAAGTTGAAACGGATTGCGTACTGTTGCGGACATAAGATACGTTATTTTTGTATTTGAATCGGATTGGGCACCGTTGAGGACATAAGATACGTTATTACATATAAATTTGATCTAAATTAGCTTGATTTGGATGAATAACGAATTCTGTGTCCGATAGTATCATGAATTAAGCTTGATTAAATGAAATAACGTATTCTATGTCCTCTAATTTTTCTGTTTTTAGTTATGATGCCCCCCGTCTTGCTTATTATGTTATATCGAGGATTATGAGCAGTGAATAGCCATGGCTGGAGAGCACATCGCTGACAGTCATCAGGCAAGGTTGAGTCTCTGTCTTGACTACACCACAAAATAGTAAATTCAACCACGTTCTGAGGACGTGGTTTTCTGTATTTAATGGCGAAATGTCCTAAAGACGTCCGAAACCTTCCAAAATCAGTTGGTTTTTCTGAAAGTGCGGATTGAAAGTTTGACATACTACTTTATTTATATTACTTTAATTAAAGTAATTTAAATTATAGTATTTGAAATGGAGAGGGATTATGAAGTTATTTTTTAAGAACAAAATGATTATTAGTGGTGTATTTATGATGGTTTTTTATCAAGTTATGATGATTGGGATATTTATGGCTGGATACAGTGCAATGCCCAAAAATTTAGGTGAACTTAAGGTTGCAATTGTGAATCAGGATGAACAAAACGGCGCAGAGTTTGTGAAACAATTGAAGGAGCAGCTGCCTTTCCATATTAAGACTGATTTATCCTTAGATCAGGCGCAGTTAGCGCTTGAGAACAGAGATGTTCATATGGTTATGCAAATACCTGGGGATTTCACAGAGATGCTATCCACACAAGGGGAGCAAGCAAAGATAGATTTTTTTATTAATCAATCGAATCCAACGATGGTTAGCAGCAGTATGCAGAGCGTTGCCAACCAAATCGCGAGCCAAATCAGCACAAGTATAGAGAAGAAAAGCTTCGAAGGGATTTTGCAAGGCATGAAGGTGCCAGAGGATCAAGCGACGCAGTTAGTGGATGGCGTTCAAAGCAAGGTAGCCACAAACATTGTTATGACGAACGAACAGCCTGCCGGTATGCATAATATGATGGCGCCGATGTTTTTAACCATGGCATCCTATGTCGGTGCTATGATATACTCCATGATGAGCGTTGGTGTTATGAACCAGCTTAAAGGGAAAATGGGTAAATGGAAGGCTTTCTTGGCTCTTCAAGGAACGAATGTTGTTCTGTCCCTAATTGCACCGCTCATCGGACTCGGAATTTACTTTGCAGTACAAGGCTACAGTGTAGATACTTTCATGTACGAATGGCTTGTCCATGCTATTCAAATTTTTGTTTCCATTACGTTTACGAGTGTGTTCTTTATGCTGTTAGGCCAAGGAGGCATGCTTCTGAATTTGCCGTTGCTGCTGTCGCAGACGATTGCAAGTGGTGCTGTATTGCCTCAAGATATGATGCCGGGTGTATTCAAGGCCATTAGCCATATATCGCCAATGTTCTATACGGTTCAATTGGATTATAATATTTTGTTTGGCGGAGGCAAGACAGGTTCGTATTTGCTCGGATTGGTACTCGTAGGTGCAATCGCATTGATTATCAATATAGTCATACATGCATTAAAACGATTGAAACCAGTGAAAGTCGGAGAAGAACCTGCTGCACAGATCAATTAACTTGGACAAGAGAGGCTTGCGAGCGATTAGTCTCGCTTGCCTCTTTTTCAATAAGGAGGAGATATGGTGTCGCTGCAAATTTTTATTCTAGGCACATTAAGCGAAATGGATTGTCACCCATACGATATAAAGAAAAAGGTACAGAAGTCGCTTGATAACAACGTTTCAATTAATGACGGCACGTTGTATTATAACTTCGAGGTTTTGCTAAAGAAGGGATTCATTCGCAAAATCGAGGTTGTGCAATCAGAGAATCGGCCAGAAAAGACATTGTACGCCATCACGGATAAAGGTCGTAAAAAGCTTGAGGATGAAATTTATTCTTCGTTCCAAAAGATGACAAGCATCACGTCGTTATATGCCTCGTTAGTTTTTCTCGATAAAGTGGATAAACAAAAACTTTCCTATTTGATCGAAGAGGCGATCGAGAAACTTGACAATAAATTGCAAATGTTTAATGTAAAGGATGTCGAATTGAAGGATATTCCTGAGCATAAGCTGGTCGGAATCCGCCTAATCGCAGAACATGCTTACCATTCGATACGTAATGATAAGGATTGGCTTGAGAAGCTGCTGGTTTTAGTTCAGAAAAATTGAACCCAAGCAAAACTTTTTTAGCTGTTGAGACTTTCTCGACAACCTGACGACCTAACATGAGGTCGTTTTTTTATTTATTCTTCCCGATTGAGCAATGATCGCTGGTGTTACGTTGAGTTTTTGTAATGTCGTGGACTAATTCTGAATTGAATGCGAAACAGCTCAGATATATGCATAATTGAAGAATCGTTCGAAGGAATTAGTCATCAGCAAGCGGTAGCTATTTTGAAGCTTTGTCACTATGCCAGTGTGTCAGCAACCCTAATTAGCGAGTAATAGAGCCCGTTATATCGAGTCGATGGCAGCGCAATTGATCTTGAAAGAACTCTGGAAGGCAGGGCAAGCGGCATAGAATTTCCAGTAGTATATCCGCACTGACAATAGGGGGCTTCCTTTGTAACGTAAAAGGGGGGCTCTTTTTATTTGGAGATTTGGTGGTTAATCCGTTATGGGGACTGTTGCAGCACAGTAATATTGTTGACGAATCAGCTAGTTTGTAACGTTAAGTAAGAATTTGTATTTGAAATTTCAAAGGTAATGAATTTGAACACTAATGTAATGAATTTGAACTCAAGCGTAATGAATTTAAACTCAAAACATTGGGTTACGGACTTTAGTTCCGCTATTTCTTAATTTTTGACAATGTAATCATATTTACGGACATGAGTTCTGTTATTACGTGTTACTGAAGTGTTTTCAGCCTTTTTTGAGCAATTAACGGAAGCTATGTCCTTAAGTACTGTTAAAACAACTAAATTCAACAAATAACGGATCATATGTCCGCCAAAAGAGCTTGCAGTTGAATGAAGAGCTACGATTACCTCTGTTCGCCAAAAGAGCTTGTAACTAAACAGTGAGACGCAAGAGATATTTAATGAATCCGCAGAGAGGCTATGTAACGAACCAACAACGAACCAACAACGAACCAACAACAAACCAACAAACCAACAAACCATAGAGAAATCATCATATGTTATTCGTTGCGAGAAATACGTTTTTATTATTTGTATATGATTACATACAATTTGACATACGAAATGAACGCTTTCATAATTATCAGCACCTTGAACATTTTGTATAAAAATACCATAAAATTCGACTCTCTTTGAATGGCTATTATATACTCACTTGTACGCATAATGCATAGTACGCAATATAAGCATTGTGAGGTTTGTAAGCATTGTAAGCATTCTAGTCCCTGTGAGCCTTGTAAACAATGTAAGCATTCTACACATTCTACACATTCTACGCCTAGTGCGGATTGTTCACATGGTTAGCTTTGCCCTCACTTGTATCTACTGTAACCTCATTCCACACTCGTATCTTTTCCAAGCCTTATCCTCCCTACTACTCACTTATCCTCACTCCCAAGAGCCGCACCAATCTAGTGAACCAAAAACAAGGTTATGACAATATATAGGTGAATGGCCATTCGGAAAGGAGTAGCTACTTGAATATCGAAGAGTTGAACGATCTTATAAAGCTGCATGGTAAAGTAATCTACGGATTTTGTTACAAGCTTGCGGGAAATAAAGCAGATACGGATGATCTATATCAGGAAACTTTCCTTAAAGCAATGGAAATGCGCCATAAAATGGACGTGAATCAAAATCCCAAGGGGTTTCTCATCTCCATTGCCATCCGATTGCGAAAAAACAATCGACGTAAATTTGCCTGGAGGCAGCGGATTGCTCCCACAGCTGAGCTTAATGAAGCCGCTGATAAAGCCTACTGCCCTGAAGGAGAAGCAACGCTGGAGGATGCTGTGCTTTCCAAAGAGCTTCGCGGCGTGATACAAGCTGCAACAGACAGGCTGGACGATAAGATGAAGATTCCGCTTTATATGTACTATACCGCAGAAATGTCCGTCGATGAGATAGCATTGGCGCTAAGGATTCCATCGGGGACAGTCAAAAGCAGGCTTTATCAAGCGAGAAAGGCCATGAAAAAGATATTGGAGGTAGAAACCCCATGAATGATTCCGAGAAATGGGACCGAATACTTAGGCAATCCCTTACATCGACAGTGGAGCCAGAAGAGGATTTGAATCAAAGAATCTTAAATCGGTTTAAGGAGAGAAATAAAATGAAGAGCGTTAACAAAAAGCGGATTTCCGCAGTAGCGTTGGTTGCCATATTTACACTTGTCATGTCCATAACCGCTTTTGCGGCAACACAGTATTTCAGCTCAAAGCAGGTTGCGGAACATCTGGGTGAACAAATTTTGGCCGAAGCGTTTGAAAGCAGTGATGCAATTGAAATCAATCAATCCATCGCTTCTGGTGACTATAACTATACCTTGCATGGAATTGTCTCTGGTGCTGGACTTAATGAGCTTAGCAGCTCTGCGGAGGATATCAACCCTGACAGGACTTATGCTGTTGTATCTATCGCTAGACAGGATGGTGCACCAATGCCGAAGACGAGTGATCCGGAGTACGGCAATGAGCCGTTATTCATTTCACCGTTGATTAAAGGCCAAAAGCCGTGGCAAGTAAACATCTTTACGTTGAATGGCGGATACAATGAAATAGTGTTGGATGGAATTATGTACAGACTGATTGAATGCGATGGAATCGAAATGTTTGCCGACAGAGGCGTGTATCTGGCAATCAGCAGCGGTAGTAGTTTTTATAACAATGCAGCATACGCTTATAATGAAAGCACAGGAGAAATAAGCCCTAAATCGGATTATGAGGGGACCTCTATTCTGTTCGATCTGCCGCTGGATAAGAAGAAAGCCGAACATGATAAAGCAGAGGCTTATCTAAACAATTTACTAAACGTACCTTCTCCTGACACTGCAACTGATTTGGTTGCACCTGCTGTACCAGCTGATGACGCTGAAGCAGAATTGAATAACAAAATGGCGGAATTGAAGGAAAAATTAAAAACGGGCATGGTTATACCTGATTCGGTTAAAGAAGTGACCTATGATAAACAAGGCAGATTGAATTATGAATATGATAACTGGTCTGTTAAGCTTACTGCTGAATTAATGTTTAAGGAAGGACAAACAGGCGATTCAGAAGAAGTAAGCTTTAGCGAGGGAGATGGCATATCTTTGGCACTTGTATTCTCCAGGGATGAAAATGGCGTGATTACTGGCAGAGTTGTTGATTTGAATTAGAACAGATAACCCGGTAAGAGTGAGATGCTCTTACCGGGTTTTTTACTAAATTCACAATTCGATACAATAGCCAAATCGGACTAATGTCAAACTCAACTGCCAAGGACTAATCGAATTATGTGAAAATTACATACTTACCAGCTCGCAATATTCTAAAACAATACTTTAGTATCTATATCTTAATAACGTGTTGAAGCTATACAGATTGCAAATAGAGGCTTGGAGGAAACCGATGAAAGCAATTGTTTGCACGAAATACGGATCACCGGATGTTTTGGAATTAATAGAGGTAGAAAAACCTGCACCTAAGGACTATGAAGTTCGAATAAAAGTTTTTGCGACAACAGTAACGTCAGGTGACTGTAGAGTTCGAAGCTTAAAGGTTCCTTTCTTGTATAGTATCCCCATGCGGTTATTTTTAGGTTTTAGAAAACCAAGAAAGTCTATACTCGGGGTGGAGTTAGCAGGTGAAATTGATCAAATAGGTAAAGATGTTAAAAGGTTTAAGGTGGGTGACCCGGTTTTTGCTTTTACAGGTATGGCATTTGGTGCTTATGCTGAGTATATTTGTCTGTCTGAAGATGGATTGTTAGCCATTAAACCTGTCAATGCAACCTATCAGGAAGCCGCCGCCGTTCTATTCGGGGGAACTACAGCTCTGCATTTTCTTAGAAGAGGGAATACTCAGAATGGTAAAAAAATTCTTATCTACGGAGCTTCTGGAGCAGTTGGAACATCCGCGTTACAGCTTGCCAAATTTTTTGGAGCAGAGGTTACGGCGGTATGCAGTACCACGAACATAGAATGGGTGAAAGCTTTAGGCGCAGATAAGATTATTGATTACACAAAAGAGGATTTTACGAAAACCGGTGAGCTTTACGATATCATCTTTGATACAGTGGGAAAAACCTCTAAGTCAATTAGTAAGAAGGCATTAGCTCTGAATGGGGCTTATGTGACAGTCGAAGGACAGGGGATCGCAAAGGTACGCGTCGAAGATTTATTGTTCATTAAGGAGCTTATAGAGACGGAGAAAATTAAATCGGTCATTGATAGGCGCTATCCGCTTGAACAAATAACAGAAGCTCACCGTTATGTTGAAAAAGGGCATAAAAAGGGGAATGTAGTCATCACATTGCAGCATGATAATAAAATTTAACCAAACCCCAAATATATCATTTCACGCACCCTGACACGGGGTGTGTTTTTTTTACCCTACATCTAGGTTAGCTTTCAAACCCTGAATCAAGCAGCATAACGCAAGCTGAATTACTAATTGAGCTGGCCGGTTAGTCTCTGTTTAAATTCAGTTTACAAAGAGGCGTTATCATCAATGTATTAACAGTTGTATAGGAGGAATTGGAATGAGCTATATAGATAAAAAGAAAAAAGAGCCAAACAATGGTGATTGGGCTGTAGAGGCACACGGGCTTGTCAAAACTTTTGGAGAAAATCGCGCGGTGGATGGCGTGAATTTGAACGTTTGCGCCGGAACGATCTATGGCGTACTAGGGCCGAATGGGGCTGGTAAGACCACAACCATTAGCATGCTGGCGACCTTGCTTCGTCCGGATGCAGGCTCTGCGCGAATCTTCGGGCATGATGTGGTGAAGGAGTCACAAATTGTTCGTCAATTAATCGGGGTGACAGGTCAGTATGCTTCAGTTGACGAATCACTAAGCGCTACCGAGAACCTTATTATCTTCTCTAGGCTGCTAGGACTGAGTCGTGCAGAGGCGAGACATAAGGCAGAGGAGCTGCTTGAGGAATTTGGTTTGACAGAGGCAGCGAAGCGACCGTTGAAAAACTTCTCCGGCGGCATGCGTCGCCGATTGGATCTGGCGGCGAGCCTAATTGCACAGCCACCGCTTATTTTCCTAGATGAGCCGACTACAGGGCTTGACCCGCGTACGCGTGCACAGATGTGGGATACCATTCGCCGATTGGTGAAGACCGGATCAACTGTACTGCTAACAACGCAATACCTCGATGAAGCCGATCAATTGGCGGACCGTATCGCCGTTATCGATCGTGGCCGGGTTGTTGCCGAAGGTACGGTTGATGAACTGAAAGCGTCAGTTGGGACTTCATCCTTGCAATTGAGAGTGAAAGATTTACTGGATATAAATGCAGCCCGTCAGATCGTTGAACGCATGCTCGGAAACCAGTCCATTGTGTCGTACGAAACAGGCAAGATCACTGCACCCATGACTGATGCTGACCGGGTTACAGACCTGCTTATTGCACTCCGCGAAGCGGGCATTCACTTGACCGAGATGAGTGTACAGAAACCGACCCTTGATGAAGTATTTCTAACCATCACAGGCCATGGTGTTGAGGAGGACGCTTTACTGGCGTCCCAAGAAACAAATATAGCGGAGGCGGTAAAGATATGAAAAGCACTTCAATTAAATCTGGTTTTGATCGTGAGCTAAAAAATCACACGAGCTTCAGCCAGACGATACGAAATTCATTGACGATGGCGTATAGGGGACTGCTGAAGATTAAGCGGACACCTGAGCAATTGTTCGACGTTACGCTTCAGCCCATCATTTTCACCCTAATGTTTACCTATATCTTTGGCGGAGCCATCTCCGGTGACATCGTGAGCTATTTGCCCGTTATTATACCAGGAATCCTTGTACAGACCGTGATCACTACGTCGGTAGTCACTGGTGTCCAATTGCGTGAAGACATGGATAAAGGT
The DNA here is from genome assembly GCF_056269295.1 of Paenibacillus sp. J31P13. Lineage (NCBI taxonomy): Bacteria > Bacillati > Bacillota > Bacilli > Caryophanales > Paenibacillaceae > Paenibacillus > Paenibacillus sp. J31P13. Next base: position 67,504 of record NZ_JBWDNR010000010.1, on the reverse strand, counting down.
GTGTTTGACCGATTCAAGTCACTGCCGATCGCGCGTATAGCTCCGCTGGCCGGAGCCTTATTGGCAGATACGATCCGATATAGCATTGCGACTGTGCTTACGATAACGATGGGTTATATAATGGGTTATCGGCCCGATGGTGGTCTGGACCACGTCGCCATCGCTGCGCTGCTTGTAATTTTTTGTGCTTGGTCGATTAGCTGGATTTTTGCCTTCTTCGGTGTGATTGCTCGTACTGCTTCAAGCGTACAAGGGATATCAATGATTGTACTGTTTCCGCTAACATTTCTCTCTAACGCTTTCGTTCCTGTCGATACTATGCCTAACTGGCTCCAGTGGTTTGTTAACATCAATCCGATTTCCCATCTTGTCACTGCTGTCCGAGAACTTGCTAACTCTGGAACTGTAGGTTGGGATCTGGTGATTTCTCTGATCGGGTCTGCTGTTATTGTAGCGATCTTTGCACCTATGACGGTACGTGCATATATGCGCCGGACATAATATTGCTAGCTACTACGGGAGTGGAATTTACTAGCATCTATAAGGGTGGATTTTGCTCCTTAGATAATATCAAATTCAAATAAAAAACACGCCAAAGCAGGCGTGTTTTTTTGTTTAATAGATCTCGAGAAGAGGACGAGCCTCGATAGTATAGATGGTATAATTAAGGTATAGATCCACAACGCTGCAGGAGGAAATATGGAGAATATGCATTACTTATCAGAATTCAATTTGCTTCAATCATTAAAAACGGATGATCTGATTGAAATGGAACAATTAACACTAATAACCATTTACCCGAAAAACACGTTTATTCAAACGCCTGAAACGTTTTCTGAAGGGTTGTTTTTTGTGAAAAAAGGAAAAGTTCGATTGTACAAATTGAGTGTGGAAGGTAAGCAATTTACGTCGGATATACTCAATGAAGGAAAGTGTTTTTGGCGAAATGAATATTATCTCTTTTGGAACAAGGGAACATTATATAGAAACGATTGAGGATAGTCATATTTGTAAAATCGATAATAAAAGATTTGAACAATTTATTTGTCATCGACCTCGATTTTTGATGTCTTTATTACATGTTTTGAGTGATCGCATTAAAAGTATGAGCCGATTAACGCAAAACCTGGCTATTGGCAATCTGCATGATAAAATTTTATGTGTTCTTTTGAAATTATCCGAACAGTATGGAATGAACAGTGATGATGATTATGAGAAGATAGATGTTCCACTTTCCCATCAAGAAATTGCTAATTTAATTGGAGCAAGCAGAGAAGCGGTTACAGTCGCATTGCAAGAGCTTGTTAAAGAAGAGCTAATTAAGACAGGGTTTAAAACCATACATATAAATCGAGAAAAAATAATGACTAGAAATTTTATTTAATTTTCAAATGGCTCTCCTGTTAAAAACGAGTTGTGAATGACATTACATCTTATTTATTCCTTATAAAAGTATGATATGAATTAGGAATGAAGAAGATTGCTAAAACATTCACATCGTTTGTGAAAGGAAGATGCACATGAATAATGAACAAGTGATCCTGATCCCTAATGCATTATTACATAGGAAAGGTGCTCGAAAGAAAAGCGATATTCCAATTGAAGTGATGGAATTGCTCCAGAAGGGACAAATACAGACTGTCAACTTGACTGAATGGCTTGCTGTTGATCATGTTGTATTGCTACAAAATGTAATGTATGTGTTAGAGCTAGAAGAGGATTCTAAACCTATCATACAAAGACTAGGAAGTTTATCAGAAAATAAAATTATGAAAATCATTCCCGCCATTGCTCGTGAGTGGCAAATGTTATTGGATTGCTGCTCGAAGCTAGAACATTCCCGACTTTATTCACTGCTAGCTCACCATCGTTCAGACAGCGTTCGTTGTTGGGCAGCTTATATCATTGGCCAGAATCAACAGTTGAGTTTAAATGAAAAACTAATAAGTATTCGCCCTTTTGCCGCTGATCTCCATTTTGGTGTACGAGAGATTGCTTGGATGGCCTTAAGGGAGTCAATCATTAAAGAAACGATGGACTCCATACATTATTTAAATGATTGGGTTAGAGATGAAGATGCGAATATTAGGAGATATGCTATCGAATTGACACGTCCACATGGCGTTTGGGCAAAGCATATTCCTGTCCTAAAAGAAAATCCTGCCATCGCGCTTCCGCTTCTAGAACTCGTTAACTCTGATCCGGTAAAATATGTTCAGGATTCGGTAAGCAATTGGTTGAATGATGCTGGTAAAACAAATCCTGATTGGGTGGTGCAAATTTGCGATCAGTGGTTAAAGGTTTCGGATACAAAGGAAACAAAGAGGATCGTAACTCGAGCGAAAAGAAGTTTATTAAATAAATAAAAATCTAGGAGAACGCATCACTTACCATTCTCTTTAATCAATTGAAGTAAACTTGACAATGCAGTAGAGTAAATCGAGTTCCGCCTATGGACAAAACATACCTTTAAATCCCGATACCCTACTGGCAGGCGGTGGGAGGTGATTGTTCCTGCCTCTTCCGCCTTCACAATCGATGATTGTGGCAGCATAGACACACCGATTCCAGCAGATATCCCGCCTAAAATCACTTCCAAAGTACCAAATTCCATAATCTGAATGGAAGCAAAACCCCTCTCACGAAGGAAATTCTCAGCCTTTATGCGATGCGTGCATCCTACATCGAAAAACAACATCGGCTTCGTAAGTAATTCGTGCATGTCACTGTTCCCAGGTTTCGATATAAGCACCAATTCCTCTTCAAAAGCGGCCACATGTTCAATATCTGGATAGTCTATTGGTCCATAGACAAAGGCTCCATCTAGTTCATAATCCAACACCTTTTGTAAGAGACCATGTGTTGCACCCGTTATGAGCGATAGATTGACGTCTGGATATTTTGAATGGTACTCGGTTAGTAGAGGAGGCAGATGAATGACTGCAGTAGTCTCAATTGAGCCTATCCGAAGAGGACCAGCAGGATGATCTGAGTATTGTGTTGATTTCACAGCCTCATCTAGTAAAATCAGAATTTTATCCGCGTATTCCAGTAAGTTCTCGCCTGCCGGTGTTAACGTCATTCCCCGATTGGATCGCCTAAATAGCGGTATTTTCAATTTGGCTTCAAGGTACTGAATCCGAGTCGTCACATTCGATTGTACATAGTTTAAGACTTGCGCAGCCTTCGTTATACTGCCTTCACGAGCGACGGCCTGAAATATTTTCAAATCTCCACTTTCCATTCTCATGTCACCTACTTGGTATGATTATTTATGATAGTCACATTCACTTTTGTCCATTTTACTGAAAGTTATCCGCTGTGTACAATTCTATATATTCACGCAAAGGATTTAGGGAGGAATCAGGATGAAAGCAATCGTGCATGAAGGGATGATCGGCTTAGAGGGATTGTCCTATGGAAATGTTGCAGATAAGCAGCCGGGCTACGGAGAGGTGAAAGTGAGGCTGAAAGCCGCGGGGTTAAACCATCGGGATTTGTTTCTCATGGCAAATAGAACAGAATTGGATGCTCCTCTGATTATCGGTTCTGATGGTGCAGGCAGGATTGAAGCATTAGGAGAAGGTGTAAGCAATCTTAAAATAGGCAGCGATGTAATCATAAATCCAAGTATCGGATGGGAAGTCACCGATGAGGTTCCGTCCGTACTAGCCATTGTAGGAGGTCCAACAGATGGTACTTTCGCCGAGTTTATTAACATTCCTGAGCGAAATGTTGTCAGCAAGCCATCCTACCTATCATGGAAAGAAGCAGGTGTATTGTCCTTATCCGCATTGACGGCATATCGAGCGCTGTTCACGAGAGGCCGCCTAAAGCAAGGTGAACATGTTCTCATTCCTGGCATTGGAGGAGGTGTTGCGACTTATGCTATGCTAATGGCTTCAGCGGCTGGTGCACGAGTCAGCGTCACATCACGTAATGAGTCAAAGCGAAAAGCAGCACTGGCAAATGGAGCTAACCATGGATTTGACACTCATAGCAATTGGAAGCAAAGTATGGAAGAAGACACTGTGGACCTCATCCTGGACAGCATCGGGCCTGCTACTTTCCAGCAATACTTTGATATTATTAAACCAAATGGACGTATCGTTACATTTGGAGCAAGCTCTGGTGACAAATTAGAGATTCCTACTAGGTCCATATTTTTTCCTCAAATTAGTATCATTGGCACGTCTATGGGAAGCCGTGAAGAGTTTGATGCTATGCTTCAATTTATGGAACTTCACTCTCTTCGTCCTATTATTGATAGTGTGTATTCTTTAAAGGACACAGCTCATGCCTTTCAACGAATGCAGCAGGGGGAACAATTAGGTAACATTGGAATACGCATTGATTGAAAAATGTTGATAATCCAAACCATTCTTTTGAGAAAATCAGTGGCAGTTTTCACACTTCTAAAGACATCAGAACTCAGCATCTTCCGGAACAATCACCTGAATATGACGCGGCATACTAGTAAGATGGATGGGCAAAAGAGGTCCTTCTTCACCATCAACGTTGGTTCTAACTGCGTTTTTCGAGCTTATACTTACATTTTTGGCAGTAAAGTAGATGACATCTTTATGATTTTTGAAGTTGCCAAGCAGCAAAGACAGGCTGGCTGTAAGGGTGTTGAATAGATTTAAATCTTGAATGATAAAACAATGAAGCAAGCCATCATCTACAGCAGCATCAGGCGCTAGTTTTTCAAAACCGCCTACCGAGTTGGTTAAAGCGGCGAGAAAGAGCGGTGAATATCCTTCCCATGTCTTATCATCATAATGAATGCTAAAGGGTTGGGCAGGCTGGTTCATAAGCTCTTTAACGCCTTCTTTTAAGTAGGCAAAAGCACCGAATCTGGATTTATCGTCTGACGATACGGTAGATAGTGATTCAGCTAATGAGCCTGCGGCAACTACGTTGACGAACAATTGGTCATTTAATCGGCCTAAGTCTACTGCTTTCAATCGGGAAGAAGAGAGATTCTGGATCGCTTTTTCGGGATCCAATGGAATTTGTAATGCGCGAGCAAAATCATTGACCGTACCAAGAGGAACAATTCCTAGTTTCGGACGATGTTCCTGATCAATGAGTCCATTCATCGTTTCGTGAAGCGTACCATCTCCGCCGATAGAAACGACCAACTCATAACTTTCCTCACAGGCGTTGATACAGAACTGGGTTGCATCTCGTTCTTTGGCCGTCTCCTTGACCATAACATGATATCCTTGATCACGTAAAATTTCTTCAACGTTTCGAATATATTTGAGCGCCTCTTCTTTACCAGCAGAGGGATTAATAATGATCATTGCTTGTTTCATAATCATGTTCCTCTCTATTTTCATATATTTAATGATGGATTGAATGAAGATATCCACTTATTCCATTCATTGTTTCTATTTGAGGTTAAATGATGCTAGTTACTATTACCCGAAAAGGCACTCTTGACACTCTTGCTTTGGTGGAAGCTCTTTATTCCATACCAACTTCGTATATTTAATGGACATAAAGAAGCCCCTTAACTACTAGTCAAGGGACTCCTTTTTTACTTATAGGCTAATCTCTGTTGTCTCTGGTATAATTACCGTTCTTTAAATGACATTTCTGAACCTGTTATATGATAGCCATCATCGTCATGAGTAATAACTCTTATGTAGTTACTGTTTGGATCAATGACCCACACTGTGTTTTTATCCATTTGAATAGATGAAATTTGCTGAGGAGTTGATTGTACCGGGACACCTTGAACATTAACATACTGATTATTAATGGAAGACGTTACATTGTTTACAGCCCATATCGTTATTATTGTAAACCATACCATGATAACAAAAGCGAATACTTTATTATTTTGTGACATAATAATTGTCCCCCTTTGAATTAACGACATTTTAAGATTATAAAATCGGCAGTCATCCTCTTAATCTTATTCAATGTTATTTTTTCATATTCCTTTTTTGTCAAAATAACGGAGGTGCATAAATTACCAATGCAAGTTAGCTATTAATAAAAAAAGACTGTCCCTAAAGTAGCTTTATCTACTTTAGGACAGTCCATTTACCTATTATTCAAGTCAGTATCGTTAGGTTGAAACTTTAATGATTCAACGCACGTTCTCTTTGCTTGTTGAGTGCGATGAAAGCAGCGAATAGCAGCAGGATAATTCCCGTGAACATAAATCCTTCAATGATGTTGAAGGGCAGCCAGCCAAGTACGGAAGAGCCGGCAACAACACCTAAAGAGAAGAAGGCGTAGAAGTAACCATAAGCTTTGCCACGCAACCCTGCTGGCGTAGCCTTAATGAGCATCGTATTAATTGAAGGGAATAATAATGCAAAGCCTACTCCATATAGGCCGAGCACAATGTAAAGAGCCAATGTCGACGATGACTGGCTAATTAGCAGTTGGCTTATTCCCATTAAGGCAATTCCTATTGACATGGTTATAGATGGACTAACACGATCGAAAATACGGTTAGTTGGAAGTACAAATATAAGAACGGCAATGATCCCAAAAGCACTCATTAAAGTGCCGCTTAATTTCGAATCATAGCCTAGCGTCTGAACATGCAAGGGTAATAAATAAGCAATCACACCTTGCGAGAACATTAAGAAAAAGGCGCCGCAATAAGCTTTTATCACGCCTGCATTAAAAATAGAGCCAGTTGCTTGAGCAGCAGCATCTTCCTTTTCTTTCTTTAAAATTTTGAACTTACTGAGAAAAATGGCGGACAGGATCGTAAGTGCAAACCCCAATATAGCTACACAATTAAAGACAAAGGGTACGGAGGTTTTACTTGCCATAATGCCGCTGAATGCAGGGCCAATAATAGCTGCTAGTCCTACAAAAGTACCGGTGAAGGCTACTTTTTTCCCTTGCTGATTATTTATCGTCGTATTCGCAGAGAATGTAAACGCAGCTGGAACAATTAATCCGGCAACAAAACCATGTATGATTCGAACGATTATCAACAACAACGGTGAATCGACGAATTGATAAAGCAGCAAAGCGCTGCTTGTCAAAACTAATCCGACCATTAAAATTTTAAAAGGACCGACCTTATCTGTCATAATACCTGATAAAATATTGCCGAATGTATTGGTTAACGAATACAGCCCAACGACAATGCCCACAATAAAGGAGCTAGCGCCGACGGAAGTCGCAAATGTACTCATGACTGGCAGCTGTACAAATAAATCAATAAAGGAAAAGAATACGATACTGTATACGATCAGGGCATTGTTAAAAGGTTTTACATTGTATTTGGGCAACACCTTTTTCAGCTTCCAGTCCAGTAAAAAGTTGCCCAATGGTATGAAAGCAGCAATTAGTGCTGCAGCAGACCAGAGCAAGTTCCATTGAATTCGAATTGCAGCATAGAGTATAGATAATGCGTATATGCTGAAAATCGCCCCGTGAATACTTCCCGTAATCGTTACAGCCATATCAACCCCCCAAATATACTTCAAGGGCATAGCGATACAAAGCAATACTAATAATGAAATACCATCTAAAATTCCTGTTATTCTTAAAATATTAATTGGATGTATCCGCACTTGTTTTGCTCCTAATGTCATGTATATTGAACTGCAACTCTATTCTAACACAGCAATTGTGTAATTTATTATTTTTCACTATTTCATCATATATGCGTCCAGATTGTGAAAATGATGAATGTTAGAGTCGGATTTTCAAATTTTTTATAAAGCAGAAAACCATGCCCAATGGACATGGTTTTCTCAGATGCATTTATTTTGTTACCTCTTTAAATTGTTCGGAAAATGTTTTTATTCTTTGAACAAAAATTCCCTTTAATTGATCAGAATCTTTATCCGGTGCAGCATATGCCTTATAACCGCCAAATGAATCCATACAAACAGCTGCTTTTTTTAAATCATCAGGTATGTTTTGCTCTATTATTTCTTCCGTTTTCTTCGGCTTTTCGTTACAAATAAAGTAACCCATTCGCTTTTTTAATAATTCGCTTTGATTTTTTTTGATGAAATCACGAATCGGTTTATAGATTTTTCCATCTCTTACTCCAGCACCTAAAATAATATGATCAAATTCCTCAATATTTGGCTTGTTGATAGCTATATTGCAAATCGTACTATCGGAAAGCTCTTCAGATAGTATTTTTGCACATTGTTCTGAAGCGCCTGATTTTGTTGCATATAAAATGAGTACGGCCATTGTTTCTCACCCTTTGCCAATTAATTAGTAACCATTTTGACTGAAAGAGCTCCAATAATCCTAACGATTAAAGATTCTCCGAACGCAATTATCTCGATGGACGAGATAATTTTATTTTAAAAGGAGCTATAACAATTGTCAAGGTTGAACAAGATCAACTTAGACTTTTTTATTGCGGATTTCTTTACTATTTTCAGCTTTTTTCCAGTCTAATGTGTGTGTGAATATTAATTCTGTGAAAATGTTAATCCTACAGTGTCAATTAGCTGTGTTATAATTTTGCCCAGAAGAAGAATGTTGGGATATTAATCCAACATGATGCGCTGGGAGGTAAGTATGATCAGAGAAGGTAAGCTGGTTAGAAGTCTTTTTATCGCAATGATTCTAGCATTATTTCTACTTTGTATCGCGCCAATGTCTTTCGTATCCGCGGCGGAAGCGGCAACAGTGGAGGAAGTAACCATTAAACTTGATGGCAAGATTGTGAAGATGACTGATCCTGCTTTTATACGAAACGGAAGAATGTATGTGCCAGCAGTTCACGTAGCTAAACTACTGGGTGCGAAGTCAACTTGGGATGATGACAATGAGGAAGTAACGATACATACAGCATTAAATGATAAAATTGTGCTTGGAGATAGAGTGCCAGTTGTATATTTCAATGATGACCGGTACATCTTGGATGAGGTTCCGTTCATAACGGACGGAAGGCTATACGTTCCTCTACGTCAAATATCGGAAATGCTTCATGCAAACATACTATTGAATACAGAATCAGGTATTGTTGATTTAGTAAAGGTGCAGCCGGCTGTAATATCGGATGAGAATAGTTTGGATGCGATCAGCAAGAAAGTTGGAAGCAGCAAGTCGGAGCTCTTGAAGCGAAATGGACTTACTAGCAAGGATATTATTAAAACGGGGACTAAGCTTAAAGTGGTTATTCCTTCCGTTTTTGATAAACCAGCTAAACCGTTCACGGATTTGGATTTCATGCTGCTTGCCAAGATTACGATGGTTGAAGCGGGATCTGAAACTTATCAAGGGCAGCTCGCCATAGCCAACGTGATATTAAACAGAGTGAAGGATTCAAAATTCCCGGATTCGATCCGTGACGTTATTTATTCAGGGAAGCAGTTCCCTCCAGCTCATAACGGTCTTCTTGATAAGAGCAAACCTAACGCTAGTGTATTACGTGCTGCCAAAGATGCTTTGAACGGGAAAAATAATGTCGAGAACGCGGTCTATTTCTTCAATCCTGATATTTCCCAAGGATTATTCTGGTCCAGCCTAGATGTCATTACGACGATTGGAACGCATAGTTTTGCGAAATAGGAAAGCTCGCTATAGCCTAACAGCTATAGCGAGCTTTTTTTAATAGAGAATGGACGGGTGTTTTTGCTGCAATTGACGAACCAGTTAGCTTATCCGTATATTTGTCGAAGAAGGTATTTCGATGGCTGGACGATTATTCATGGCATCATTCAGGATTATGTAAGTAAACGGTTATAGGCTTTTCAAGCTGAGCAGAAGAGAGTAGAGGGAGTATCTCTGCCTCCTCTCCCCTTTGTTCAGCCCCTTATCGAGCCATTGAGCGCACGCGAACTGGTCATATACGTTCACAGGCGAACTGAAGCTGTTGCACGCGCTCGTGAGCTCGGATTGATATAGTCTAATCGTCAGCTTATTAGAATCAAAAAAGAGAGTACGTATTTAAGCAGGAGATAGAGGTTCCTCTAGATTACATAAATGAAAGCAAAAAGCCCTTAAACACAGAAGTGTTTAGGGTTTTTATGTTGCGTTGCGAGTAGTGTTTATTCTCAGTCTTCTTGTAAGTGGATCGAGCAGGATCAAGCTCTAAGCTGTCTTAATTCAATGATCATTTAATAATGTTAAGTAAATTAATTATTTTCATTAATAAATTAAACTGATATTCGTCTAAAAATTTATATTGTTAATCTCCGATCCTTCTGCTATACTCAAAAACAACTCTATGTTAGATAATCTAACATAAATTGAATGAAAGGGAGTTTTAGGTATGAAGAATAGAATTTCATGGAAGGTAAGTGTTGTGTTATCGGCATTTTTAGTTCTGAATTCGGCAGCTCATGTTGTTTATGCTGACGCAACCGAGAAGGGAGATAAGCCGAAGACACATATTTTGGCAGCAAATTCTGAAAATGTTCGATGGGGTAATATTGGTAAAGGTGACCCGGCTTTAACGGTTAATTCTGGAGATATCGTAACGGTAGAGGCGATCACGCATCATTCAGGTGATGATTATGAACGGATGATAAAAGGTGATGCCGGGGTAGAGGATATTTTTCACTGGAATGAAGTAGAGAAGAATGAGGCGCTCCGCGGACCAGGTGTACATATTATGACAGGGCCGATAGCCGTGGAAGGCGCGGAGCCAGGCGATGTGCTGGAAGTGAAAATTTTGGACATGAAGCTGCGGCCAAACGGCAATGTGAAGTACGCTGGTAAAACATATGGCGTTAATGCAGCAGCCAATTGGGGCTATTTATACGGTGACATGGTGGAAGAGCCAAAAAAACGCGAGGTTGTAACGATCTATGAGATGGATTCGGAAGGTGTAACGGATTACGCAAAAGCTCTTTACAGCTTCAAGTGGACGCCGCAAACAGATCCAGATGGAAAAGTGCATCCGACGATAGACTATCCAGGTGTTATCGTGGATCATGAGGCAATAGAGCCGAATTTTGATGTGCTGAAGGGTGTGAAAATTCCGGTTCGTCTTCATTTCGGCACGATGGGTGTTGCTCCAAAAGAAGCGGATATCGTCGATTCCGTTCCCCCTTCTTATTATGGCGGTAATATCGATGATTGGAGAATTACTGAGGGCGCGACAATGTATTATCCTGTGTCTGTACCGGGTGCGCTCCTATCGGTAGGGGACCCGCATGCTGGGCAAGGCGATTCGGAGATTAATGGAACAGCCATTGAGACATCCGTAACCGGTGATATTCAAGTTATCCTGCATAAGAAGGCTTCGCTGAACAAGAAGCTGAAAGACTTGGATTTCCCGTTGCTGGAGAATGAAAATGAATGGGTTGTTCACGGATTCAGCTATGCGAACCACTTGCAGGAGCTTGGAGCAAATGCACAGACAGAGATTTACAAAAACTCATCCATCGATAAAGCAATGAAGGATGCAGCGTATAAAACAAGAGATTTTCTAATGGCTGGAATGGATTTGAACGAGGATGAAGCATATTCACTTATGTCAGTGTCGGTCGATTTTGGAATAACACAGGTGGTAGACGGCAACTGGGGCGTGCATGCCTTGATTGACAAAGGGCAGTTCGGAGACGCAGAGCGAAAGCCAGTAGGTCTTCGAAGCGGTTTTGAAAGCTTCGGCGCGAAGGTTGGTTGGAGTAAAGCGACTCAAACGATAATCCTTAGTTACAGCGGCAACACACTTGAGTTAAAGGCTGGAGAGACAACCGGAATATATAACGGGGAGAAAGTAAAGCTTGTCGCACCGGTTCAACTGGTAAATGAGAAAGCTGAGGTTAGTGAATATTTCTTAAGCTTCTATAAAGCTAAACTATCGAAGACCAAGTAAGGCAAGTCTGCAATTATTAGATAATGATAAGAAAAGAAGAAGAACCGTCCTCCGCAGACGGTTCTTCTTTTATATATTTAAGCCATCCTGATTTTTGTGACGCTTCAATAGAATTTGATTCTCGACGCGAACGAGTCCATCAAGCGAGTAAATGGATTCATGCATAAAACGTTCCATCTCTTCAAGATCCTCTACGAGGATATGTATGTGAAGAATGCAAGGCCCCGTCATTTCATACAGCACGGCTACGCGTTCATTTTCTTTTAATACTTCGACGATGTTATTCAAATGGGCGGGCTCCACCTCAAGCTCCAGATAGGCGGAAATTTTCTTTCCGAGTTTTTCAGCGCTGATGACAATCGAGAATTGTTCGATAATGCCTTGATTGACGAGCCGATCGATGCGTTCCTTCACCGCGACGCCAGACAATCCGACTTCCTTAGCCAAATCGGTATAAGATATTCTACTGTTCTGAGCAAGCCGCTTCAAAATATGGTTATCGATAGAATCAAGCATGCGGTTTCCCTCTCCTCTTTTTTCCGTAATTGTAACAGAAAAAAAGAGAAAGCGCCTAGTGGCGCTTCAAAGTAGTTGTGATAATGGATGCAATCTGGAAGCGTTGAGATGGGGTGCTCAGTCTGCATTAACGAGATAGATTGGGGTTACAGACTAGAAAAGATGCGTTCTGTTTTTAATAAAAAATGTTGTCGTCTCTCCAAACTGCGAGATTCCATACCGGTGTAATTATACCATTTGAGCTTGTGAATCCCCATTTTACGAAAAGTGCCTCGAAACAATATTTTTGTAATCGGATTTCCGAATATCCACTTATACACAAAGTTGGGCGTGCTCATAACAGTCAATAAAGAAACCCCCTTTATGTTTGGAAGAAGGCTGACAAACGGACGTCCTGGTTTAGGTTCATCATAGAGAACTCCTTTTACAAATACTTTGTCTAAGAAGCCTTTTGTAAGTGCGGGCATAGACTCCCACCATATCGGAAATATAAAAATGATATGATCCGCTGCGATGAGTCGTTGCTGATAATTAGCGGCGAGTGGATCATTCGTCTGCTTTTGTCTCCATGAAGCTAGATCGGAAGCTGATAAGACAGGGTTGAATTCATCTGCATGCAAATCGATTAAATCAATACTGTGACCTTTTGTAATGAGTCCTCTTGTGACAGCGGCTAGAAGGGCTGCAGAGTAGCTTCTTCGGTGAGGTGTATTCTCAGATGCAGAAGCTCCGTAAGGATGATCAAAAACGATCACACAGTTCATAACCAATCATTTCCATTATGTTTATTATGAATCAATATAGTATCTTTGAAACAATAATACTTTTTTTGTTTCCTTGTTGTCAATATTGTTTTTGAGAATATTTATTTCATCGTGATTAATTGTTATACTGAGTTCAGGTTGTATAAAGGAGGAATAGCGGTGACCCGTTCTTCGAAAATTGAATCAAATACGTCAGAAAACATAGAAAAAGAATTTTTGCTTCAGGACATGATGCGGCAAGTCGCAAATTTACAAAAACGATTTCAATCGGAAGGTGAAGATGAAGAAAGGAGCTGGATGATTTCAAAAGCCAATGATGCTAAAATTGTTGATTTCCTAAAGGAATCCACAGTCATCATGCTTCATGTGCTAGATGCCATTGGTGAGTTAGAGCCGGTAAACGGTATAACAATTTCAAAGCAATTCGGCATTCCAAGAGGCAGCGTCTCGAAGATCACACGTAAACTGGTAGAGCAACAGATGGTTCAGTCTGAAAACCTTCAAGACAATAAAAAAGAGGTATTGTTTCGTTTAACCTTATTAGGACAACAAGTTTTTAAATTACATAAGCAATTGCATCTTCATATTGAACAGAATGTGCGGCATTTCCTGAGCAGGTATGACCTAGATCAGATGCAGTTTCTTGTTCAGTGCATGAGAGATACTTCAGAAGCGTCATGGGTTCAGATGGATACTTTTACAGAAGAGCCTAAAAAAGATGATGAAAGTCAGACCGGAACAACAAGCTTGGATCAAGTACCTCAAGAGCTATTAACTGTAAGTGAAATTCTTAATATGCTTCAACAATTAGATGAGCGGAATCTGAATAAAGCGAAGAAATTAATTCAAGTCGCGTTTTTTGATTGAAGAGAAGCATTTACGGGGTAGTTATTTTTAATAAGAAGCAGCGAGAAAACCTTGTACTCATGTGAGCAGTGGTATAATAATGCGTAGCAGGCCAACAATCAGAGATATTCACTACTGAGTTCAAGAAAAGATGTGATGATGCGTTGCATAAGTATGGATCAGTTATTCGGCAAAAGAGCGTTTTTTTACTAAACAAATATTTCACAGGCAGCTCCATGGATTATAAGCAAATTTTCGCTATTATCATTCCGATATTTGTGGATTCAGCTTTCATTGTTTTGATGAGCTTGATGAATACAGCGATGATTAGCTCTTCTGGTGTTGCAGCGGTCAGTGCTGTGAGTATGGTAGATTCAATCAATATGTTCATTATTAATCTGTTTGTTGCTGTTGCGACAGGCGGTACAGTTATTGTGGCGCAATACAAAGGTAATGGAAACAATGAGATGGTATCCAAGGCTGCATCGCAAGCGATTTCTGCTGTGGCCATTGTATCCATAGTAATTAGTGTGTTCGTTATTCTATTTCATACATCGGCTTTGAATCTTCTGTTTGGAAATGCGGATGCGGATGTATTCCGCAATGCAAAAATTTTTCTGATAGGGAGTTGTATTTCTTATCCGTTTATTGCCATTTACCAAGCGGTGACGGGTGTATTAAGGGGTGTTGCGGAGACCAAGGCTTGTCTGCTCTTATCGTTAATTTTGAATCTATCTTATTTTATTTTGAACATTGTGCTTATTAAAGCGTTTGATATGGGTGTCGTTGGGTTGTCGATTTCTTTGATTCTAGCAAGAGTATTGGGAATGACAGCTTCACTCATCTATTTGTTGAAATATAATCAGACCCTACGTTTTAAAATAAGCAATGCATTGCGAGTTAATTTTTCGATATTAAAGAAGATTATGTTCATCGGTGTTCCTTTTGCAGCAGAGCAGATGTTTTTTAATGGAGGAAAATTATTAACCCAGACGTTTATCGTACAATTAGGGACGCTGGCGATAACGGTCAATGCGATCAGCAACTCCTTATCGATGCTATTTCAAATCGGAGGAACTGCACTTAGCGTTGCCGTTGTAACGGTAGTCGGACAATCTATGGGCGGAGGGAACATTAAGGATGCAAGGAAGTTTATAAAATCCTTTATGGGACTATCCACGCTGTTTTTCGTGCTAATAACGGCTATCATATTGCCATTTTTCCCTATGCTCGTTAGTATGTACGCTCCGCCGAAAGAAATTGTCCCGACAATATTTTCGCTAATTTTGCTGATATCGATTGTTCAACCTTTCCTATGGTCATTGAGCTTTATTATGCCATCGGCATTGCGCGCAGCCGGAGATTCCAAATTCACTTCAGTCTCATCGCTGCTTTCCATGTGGCTGTTCCGAATTATTCTCGGTTATATTCTCGGCATTACCCTTCAATTTGGGCTAATGGGTGTATGGCTGGCTATGGTCGCAGAATGGGGCATACGCGGATTGGTTTTTGCATGGCGGTTTAAAGGGGATAAATGGTACAGACATAAGCTCATATAGAATGGTATGGAAAACATCTTAAATGAGAATCCTTTCGCTTTCAAGTGAATGGGTTCTCATTTTTGTTCTTAAATAGTAAAATTATACTATTCATTCCCGCCAGCCTATTTGACTATGCCATATTGACGAGCTTCATTCTTTTGGGAGGAGCAGGAAAGCAGAAATCAGGTTGAAAAATGGGAGGTTCCGTATGGTTGATAAGATCGTGATGATTACAGGAGCAAATTCGGGGATTGGTAAAGCGGCGGCTTATCGATTTGCGAATGAAGGATATCATGTAGTCATGGCATGCCGCAATATGGATATAAGTAAAGCCGTACAAAAAGAGATAATAGAAGCTTCAAACCATGCTAAAGTGGACCTAATGGAGTTAGATATTTCTTCTTTTCATTCCATTCACGCCTTTTGCTCAGCATTTAAAGCGAAATACCCGCGTTTGGACATCCTGATCCATAATGCAGCTTATCTAAGTCACGGCGAAAAGGAATATAAGCTAAGCCCCGAACACATCGAATTATCATTTGCTACGAATACTTTTGGCCCCTTTTTAATGACTAAATTATTAGCAGATCATCTTGAAAAATCACAAGATCCAAGAATTCTTAATGCTTGCACTACTAATATAAAGAACTTCTTCGACCCGAAAAGAGCAATCGACTTCGATAATTTACGTGGTGAATTCCGAACTACGCGTCGTTATAATGTATATAAGATGTATGGGGATTCGAAAATGGCCCTATTGATCTTAACCTTCAAAATGGCAGAGGAATTAAAGAGCCGAGGGATAAAGGTTAATGCTCTTCAAATTAACCGTGTCAAACTTTCAAAGGAAACCATAAAAAAAATGCGTTCTTTCTGGAAAGTGCTTGCTTGGGCTCAAAATCTGACCAATCCGCTGCCAACCGGCATGGCAGATAGTTATTTTCATATTTGTACCTCGGAAGAATTTCGTGATGTGACAGGCCAGCTCATTAATCATAAAAGAGAAGTGGTTCTGCCATCTGTCAGTGAAAAGGGATTTGCACAATTGAAAAATATATTCGGCTCAGGAAGTTACCCCAAATACGCGAGTGATTGTGAAAATATTGAAAAAGTATGGTTAGTAAGCACGGAGTTGACGAAGAACTTGAAATTTTGAAAAGAGGGGTTCCAATGACGATATTGAATCAACTAGCTTCGCAGCAGAACCACAAGGACGAGCAGCCTAATATAGAATTGGCTCAACAATTGATCGACGATAATCAGATAGGCGGCGTACAAGAAGTTATTGAGAATTTAATGAATAAGAATAAAAAGATACAGCATGACTGTATCAAAGTTGCATATGAGATTGGTGCACGAAAACCAGAGCTGATCAGTCCGCATGTGTCAATCTTTATCAGCTTACTGAAAAGCCGTGATAATCGAATGGTTTGGGGAGCATTTACAGCGTTATCGGCTATTGCTGAGATCTCATCTTCTGCAATAATGGATCATTTAGAAACATTGTTTTCCACGATTAAAGAAGGCTCTGTCATAACAGTGGATCAAGGCATACTAACGCTGGCGAAGCTGGCATCTGTGGATCGCTCCAATAATGAACGTATTTTCCCTTTTTTACTTCAGCACTTAGAAACCTGCAGATCCAAAGAAGTTCCCCAGCATGCGGAGAGCACCTTGATCGCTGTCACGGACGACAACAAACCGTCCTACGTCAATGTGCTTAATCAAAGAGAACCTGATCTTACGGAAGCCCAGTCGAAGAGAATCAAAAAAATTTACAAAATCCTTTCCAAATAAATAGCTCAAACAATGGGACTGCCTCTCAGATCATTTGATCTTGTGAGACATTCCCTATTCTATGATTTATGCATCTGTTTCTACTATTACATTGTTTTATTTAAGTTAGTCATCTTGTGAACGGTTTTAATTGATTTACTATACACCATCAGGATGTACAGAATATCCAGCAAAAAGATCATGATATACATGACTGTTAATAGAATGGAAAGCGGATATAGCGAATAGCAGAGGATCGATGCGAACAGCGTGCCTATCATTTTAAAATAAGCGATAGAGAGAGATTGTCCTTGAAGCTCCTTGGTAAAGAGCATCTTTATGAACAGAATCGACATCATTAGATTGATGCCAAAGGCTGAATAAATGCCCATTTTATCATGAAATTCGATCGACATACTATAATGAAGCGTGAAAGCGATAAGGAGCAAGGCGAATACGGAAGCACGTAGTATTTCTTTGGGATATAAGCCTTTGGAATAGTAGAAATATTGAAGCAGTATGATGCAGTCTAATAAAAACCATATCAGCGTTACGACTTGCTGAAGCGGATGGAACGGAATGAAAAAAGTAAATAGAAACTCCCAAGTAATGTTTGCACATATAGATGCCAAGGGCATTCCACAGGACTGATCCTTAAATCCTTTATAAATGACGAGAATATAGACGATAGTCCAGAAAATAGCTACTCCAAACAGGAGAATATAGATTAATATAAGCGGTAATGAGTGCTCCATAAGCCGTAATCACATCCATTTCGAAGATTTACTTATCTACAGCATGAAAATAGCTTGTCTATATATATGAAAGATATAATGCTAATAGACCATTGGATCTCATATTCAAATCCTCAAGTCTGTGTTTGAACATTAGGGGAGCCTTGCAGCAGCAGGCAAGAATTGCACGGCACCCGAAAGCTGTAAACCTTAAGATAAAGATGAAAGGAGGGGGATATGTGGATTGGCTGGAGAGGATGAATCGAGCACTGGATTATATAGAGGAGAATCTTGACGGTGTTATAGACAATCAGCTGGCGGCACAACTGGCTTTATGCTCCGTCTATCATTTCCAAAAGGTTTTTTCGATTATTACGGATATCCCGCTGGCAGAATATATTCGACGCCGCAGATTAACAATGGCCGCTTTCGATATTCAGCATAGCGGAGCTAAAATAATTGATATTGCATTAAAATACGGTTACGAATCTCCAGAAGCGTTCGCACGTGCTTTTCATGCGCTGCATGGCCTTACGCCGACCTTGGCGCGCGGAGAAGGAGTCATGCTAAAAGCGTATCCCAGGCTCTCTTTTCACATCTCAATTCGTGGAGGTATAGCTATGGATTACAGGATCATTAAGAAGGAAGCTTTCACCGTTTATGGAATCGATCAAGTATTTACAGCGGAGCAAGACGAAAATTTAATTGCGATACCGCAATTTTGGATCGACTGCGAGCAGGATGGGAGATTAGAGAAGCTTGCCTTGTCATCACAAAAGGACGGGAAAGGTGAGCCAGGTTCAATTAACGCTCTATGCTGGAGTAATGAAGGCAGGATGGATAGTTCCTTTCGATATATGTTATTCAATTACATGACAGATCATTGCAATGCGGAAGGCTATACAGTGCTGGATGTTCCAGCATCAACTTGGGCTATCTTTAGAACAAGGGAGCATTCGCAAGCGGAAACGAGTACGGTCATTCAAGAGTTGACGAAGAGACTCTATACAGAATGGTTGCCAACAGCTTTATATAATAAAGTCGATGACTTTGAGTTAGAAATATATGATGGTAAAGATGAACATTGCTTTTGTGAAATATGGATACGAGTCGTACCTAAGGTATAAGTAGTATTTGAGCAAGGAGTATATGATGGAATAACCCTATGGTTATTCCATTTTTTTATTTTTAAGGGGGGATTTATTGAAGATGAGGCACTGTCATGGCTTCTTTCCGATAGGTGCTAGGTGTCACGCCTATACAACGCTTGAATAGGCGATTAAAAGTATGAATATCCTTGTAGCCCACCATTTCAGCGATCGTACTGATCTTGGATTGTGAGTTGCGCAGCAGCTCCTGGCTTTTTAGAATACGCATATTTTGCAGATAACGATTAAAGCTCTGACCGGTATGTTGATGAAATAAGCGCTGAAGATGACGTTCACTCCAGCGACTTATCTCGGCAAGCCATGCAAGCGTGAGCTCCTGATGATAATGATTATCCATATAATGCAAAAGTTCAATGAAAGCAGCTTGCTTTGGGGCAGGCGCTGGGACTGCTTGAACGACTGAACGTTGAAGAACAATAAGCAGTTGAAGCAGCAAGGCGTACATATAGTCGGTAGATCCAGCTTGTTTAAGGTTATATTCGAGATGCATGGCTCGGAAGAGCTTGTCGAACTGGTCATTGGAATCGAGACAAGAGAAATAGGGAAGCTTGCCGCATTCCATTTCATTCATGAACTGTATCAAATTAATATCGGAAGCGAACGCTTGCATTTTTTGCAGCAGCAATGGTGAAAAGACACAATTAAAAACATGTAGGGGATATTGATTTAGATTTGTAGAGGTTGGCCGAAATACATGTGAAAGACCGATTGGAAGGAAGAACAGCTGGCCTTTTTGTACCTTGCGTACTTCCTCACCAATATGATGAAAGCCTGAGCCTTCAGCGACATAAGCGAATTCAAAGAAATCATGATTATGATAGGGACTCGAAAAGTTTTCCGTGAAGCGATTGACATATAGCTGCAAATCCTTTTGGAAAAAGAACTCCCCGCGCAGCGTTTCAATGGGACGATTCATTCCACACACTCCTGACTGCCTCGCATTACCACTTAAATGTCCGTATTACCTCATGCTGAAGTCCGTATTGCCAGTAATATATGAGATGCATTTTCTTATAATTATAGAGGTAACTACGGCTATATGTGAAGCGAACACGAAAGAATAAAGTTTTTAGAGGAGGAATCATGGATGTTTGAGGTCATTGCATTACGATGCGAGTATCAGGTTAATCCAATTGGAATAGGTGTAACGAAGCCGCGAATTAGCTGGCAGTTGCAATCAGATGATAGGGCAGTCAGTCAAAAGGGCTATCAAATTGAGGTTGCGAGAGAGCTTTCTTTTGAGAATATGATTTGGGAATCGGGCAAGGTCATGTCGGATCAGTCCGTTCATGTCGAGCTGGAGGCATTCACAGCAGAATCATGTAAACGTTATTATTACAGGGTGCGTGCATGGAATCAGAGGGATGACGCATCCCCATGGTCAGAAGCAGCATTCTGGGAAATGGGAGTTTTGACAGCTGAGGAATGGAGAGGAGAATGGATCAGTGCTCCTTTGCAGTTGGTGCCTATATCTTCGGAAACGAGCCCAATGCTGCGGAAGCCTTTTGTTCTTAAACGCAGAGTAAAGGAAGCTCGTTTATACGCGACCGCTTTGGGACTTTACGAGCTTGTGCTTAATGGAGAAAGAGTTGGTGATAGCTACTTTACACCAGGCTGGACCAGCTATACGCATACGCTTCAGACGCAAACGTACGATATTACAGCATTTTTACATGCTGGTGAAAATGTAGTTGGCGCTTTACTCGGTAATGGATGGTATAAAGGCAATCTGGCATGGGATGACAAGAAATGTATATACGGTGATCGACTAGCTTTGTTGGTTCAAATACAAATCGAATATGACAATGGCGAATTCGAGACTATCCTATCGGATGATACGTGGAAGGCCGCTCTAAGCCCCATACTTATGTCGGAAATCTATCATGGGGAAACCTATGACGCACGTTTGGAGCAAAGAGGTTGGGATACAGCTCTTTACAATGATAGCAGCTGGATCAGCGTGGAGACTATAGATCAAGCTAAGCAGATTTTAAAGCCCCAAATCAATGAGCCCGTCCGAAAACAAGAGCACTTAAAACCGATTGCACTGCTAACAACGCCAAAGGGTGAAACGGTTATTGATTTTGGACAAAACATGGTGGGCTGGGTTCGATTCTCCGTAGAGGGGGACGCGGGAACAGAAGTAACTTTGCTTCATGCAGAGGTGCTGGATCAAGAAGGGAATTTCTACACAGATAACCTACGAAAAGCGAAGCAGACGATTAAATATATTCTGAAAGGCGGAGAAAAGGAAACATTTGAACCGAAATTCACTTTTCAAGGCTTTCGCTATGTGCGAGTCATAGGCTTCGCGAATCCGTTAGAGCTGAGTGATTTTACAGGTATCGTCCTTCACTCTGACATGGAGGAGACAGGGACGTTCCACTGTTCTGATCCGCTCGTTAATCAGCTGCAGCATAATATTAAATGGGGTCTTAAAGGGAATTTTCTAGATGTACCAACCGATTGCCCACAGCGGGATGAGCGGTTAGGCTGGACGGGCGACGCGCAAATGTTCATTCAAACAGCCTCCTACCTCTCCAATGCCGCTCCCTTCTTCACCAAATGGTTGCGAGATGTAGAGTCAGATCAGGGGGAGGATGGAGGAGTTCCCTTTGTCGTTCCGCATGTGTTGGGCGAAAATGACAAGTCTTCTGCTGCATGGGGAGATGCCGCCGTTATTTGTCCTTGGACGCTCTATATCTGCTATGGCGACATACGTATATTGGAAGAGCAATATGAAAGTATGAAGGCATGGGTGTCCTATATAAGAAGCCAAGGAGACAATGAATTTCTGTGGAATACCGGCTTTCATTTCGGAGATTGGTTAGGGCTCGATGCGAAACCAGGAGATTATGTCGGGGCAACGGATCGGGATTTCATTGCTACTGCATTCTATGCGTATTCTGTGTCGATTATGGAGAAGACAGCAAAGGTACTGAACAAACATGAGGATGCGGAAGCGTATCGTTTGCTCTATGGCAAGATTCGTTCCGCATTTCAAGCGGAATTTGTCACGCCTGCGGGCAAGCTAGCAGTGCCTACGCAAACCGCTCATGTTCTGGCATTAATGTTTGGTTTATTAGATAGCTTAGCAGAGAAGCGGGCTGTAGATAAGCTGCATGAGCTGCTAGAGCAAAACAAATTCCACTTAACGACTGGTTTTGTCGGCACCCCTTATTTGAACCATGTCCTTACTCAAAATGGTCTTAACGATGATGCCTATAAGCTGCTTTTGCAACAAACATATCCGTCTTGGCTCTATCCAGTGACGAAAGGCGCGACAACGATTTGGGAGCATTGGGATGGCATTAAGGAAGACGGCAGCTTCTGGGATGTTAATATGAACTCCTATAATCATTATGCCTATGGCGCTATCGGTGATTGGATGTACAGAACGGTAGCAGGCATTCAAACGGTTGAAGAAGCGCCAGGCTATAAGCATATTTTAATTGCTCCACAGCTTGGAGAAGGACTTACTTGGGCAGAAGGACAGCTTAAGACGATGTATGGATTGGTTAGCTCCAAATGGGAGAAGCTGGAGAATGGGGAGATATCGCTAGCAGTTACGATTCCGTCTAATACGCGAGCAGAAATTCGACTTCCAGGAGCGACAGCATCTTCAGAAGTAGCAGTGGATGGAGCTGTATGGAATGAGATTGAAGGACTAGAGACCTTAGCGACCTCTACAGAAGGAAATGTAGCATGTATGATTGGATCAGGAACCTATTCCTTTACTTATAAAGCGGTTCTTGCAAAATCAAGCGTATAGTATAAAATAACAGTAGCTATTACAATGACATCAAGGGAGACAGGGACTCATAATGAGTAGTTTAAAATTAGTTGGTGTATTTACCTGTGCCTCTTGCGGACATTTTACATTTGGGGAGCCAAATGAAAGCGGAGCTTTAATGACATGTGTTCGATGTGGTGAAGAAGGTTTCAATGCATTTGATCATGCTTATCTTGCTCATAAAAATCAAAAGTGGGATGATTATGATGAATGGCCCGTAACCTGTGAGCAATGTGCGGGGACGATTGATGATTTTTATATAAAATCATTAGAGGAGCAATTTCATTACTTAATTCTGGATAGAACGGAATCCTTTGCTTATAAAAGTGTATGTCAGGCTTGTCAAAAAAATCTTAACAGTGCTGATTTTGCTGATTTTAATAAGCTGGAATTCTAAACGAAAAGCGATAGTTTGATTCTGTTTTGCCTCCATAAATTGGAGGCTTTTTTTTGTTCTATGGTTAGGAAAGAAAGAAGGGGGTTGTCGAATAAAGGATTATTTTGTATTTTGTAGAATAATCCATGGATGATACCTATTAATTTTACAATCAAACAGGAGGGCATTATGCAGAAAATCAAAAAATGGCTGTTATTTTCGCTGGTACTTATTTTAGGAACGGGATCCTTCGCTTCATCATCATGGGCAAAAACAGGAGATTCAATTAAAAAAATAGTTAATGGAAATCAGTGCCACGTATTTTTGATGCAAAGCGGCAAGCTGGTAATCAATAATTGCTATCTTGAGCCTTTAGATAAAGAGGGTTTTCTTATTCAAGCTAAGGATACAAAATGGAAGGATGTAGCGGTAGGAGATTCTACCATTTATGCCATTAAACAGGATGGGACGATGTGGTCTGCCGGATTCAATGATGTTGGACAATTAGGAAATGGAACGAAAACAAACAAGTTTAACTACTCCAAGCTTTCTCAAATTGGAAAAAATAAGAAGTGGAGTAAAGTATCTGCGAACTACGGCTCAGTTGCTGCAATTGCCGATGATGGCTCACTGTGGACTTGGGGATTAAATACATCTGGGGAACTGGGTGATGGGACGCTCACCAATCGAAGCGTACCTACACAAATAACCAGCGCAAAGGATTGGAAAGAAGTGTATGTCAGCTCATACTCTATGATGGCGATAAAAAAAGACAAAAGCGTTTGGGCATGGGGAGCAACAAGTGAGAAGAGGTTAAATATAAAAACGAATAAAGAAACGATAAATAAACCGACTAAAATATTCGATAATCTCGACTACAAAAAAATATCTGTTGGGAATTTGCATACATTAGTAATTAAGAATGATGGATCATTATGGGGTTGGGGATCGAATTACTATGGTCAATTAGGTGCGAAAGAGAATAGCGGCGGTGCCTTGTTAACGAAAATAAGCAGCGGGAAGTGGAAAGATATATCTGCTTCAGGGGTTTATAGTTTTGCTATAAAAGAGGACGGATCGCTATGGGGGTTTGGTGTAGAAAATATATTAAATTCATTTAGTGAAAATCTCTATGAACGGGATCGTGAGAATCCCAAAATTATGCGTATATCTAATGATAAGGATTGGGATATGATTGGTAAAGGAAATGACAATATCATTAATATGCTCTTCGCCAAGAAGGACGGGAGAGTCTATGTGTCTAGACATAATAAAAATAATGATGAAAATAATAAAAATCTCAATTTGCTAGATGGATATATGAATAAATTAACGATGCGGACAGCAGAGCCGACATCCTCGAAGCTTGTTGTTAACGGTCAGGAAATGTTTTTGGATTCCTATAATATTGCAGGCAGTAATTACTTTAAGCTCCGCGACATTGCTGAAGCACTCAGCGGTACGAATAAAGGCTTTGAGGTTGGCTTTGACAATGCAGCGAATGCGATTAAGTTAACATCCAAGACGGGGGATGCGCAGCCTGCTGCAAAACCAGTAAAATCAGAAAAACAAATCACAAAAGAAGCTGTAATGACGAATTCAAAAGTTTATTTCGATGATAAAGAGATTAAAATGATTCCCTATAATATTGACGGGAGCAATTATTTTAAGCTTAGAGATATTGCGGCTATGATAAAAGCCGATGTCACTTTTGATTTGAAATTAAATGTGATCAGTATTACCACAACAGCGGATTCTAACAAATAATATAGCTTGAAGCAGACATATAACATCAAAAAAGCGTTTTCCAGAGACTCCTCTAGAGAACGCTTTTTTATTGATTATGAGGCTTTACCTACTACATTCGTTCCGTTCTTCGTAATTGTATACGTAATGATATCACCGTTCCAGAAGTGGAACTTCAATACCACCTCACCGTCCTTGACATCCTTAAAGAAATCGGGAAGCAGCTTAATTTCTTTGGTGTCATAAGAAGGCATGAAGGCATAGCCGAATTCTTTGAATGAAGTCCAGTCTTGTGGACCTGCATTACCGCCTGCAGCATAGACAGCCTCCATCGTAGCAAGTTGGTTACCGTTAAAGGAGGTTGGGATAGCAAAGGAATCAGTGGCTCCTTTTGTACTGCTTAATTTCGCTGTATCAATTAGCATGACCTTGAGTTTCCATGCAACACCTTTGTTGAATTTGAGCGTCAATACTGCATTTTCACCGTATTTATTGGAAGCAGTGAGTTTAGTAAGCAGGCTGGCTTTGAGCGTCAGAACATCGCCATTAAGGCTATAGTCTGTACCTGCTTTCAAATATTTTCCGAAAGCGCTAATCGTGGCAAATTTATTGCCGTTCAGGTTTAGTTTAACTTTCGTATCTTTCGTTTTCACCCCTTTTTTAACGTAGATCAGGTCGTTTTCTAGAGTCGCTGAACGCTGCTTTAAACCGGACATCAGCATGCTATGAAGCTCTGAATCTGACCATGTATAAGTCTTGCGATTAAAATGCTGACCATTATCCCACAGCATAGTTGCGATTTTTTTCTCTTTTAAGTAATGGGTTAGATACTCGAAGTACTTCAGCTTCTCACCTTGCTCAATGACGCCCGTATTCTTATCGAAGCCAAGTAGACCAAATTCGCCTAAGATAACCGGAATACCTTTAGCAATAAATGTGTTGTATACATGATCGAAAGTTTCCGAGATATCTTTTTTTGTATCTTTTTCAAATGTGGTGTAACCGGCAATGTTTACGCTAAATGGCCAGTAGCCATAATAATGGACGGTTGCGATTAGATTTGGATCGTTCAGAGCTGTAATCGTATGATAAAGCGCATTCATTCTAGTTTGTGAAGGCGTTGTTTCTAAGGAAGGCAGAACCAACGGTCGCTCCCCATTTTTCCCACCAGAGTTTCTTACAATTTTGTGGAAGGAAGTGTTGAGCTCAGCCAGCATTTCTTCCATCTTCGCTTCATCTGTGCTGCCTCCATCAGTGAAACGAGGCTCATTGATGCTCTCGAACATGAGCTTATCCGATTTATTCTTGAAGCGATCAGCAATTTGGGTCCAAGCTGCATTAAAACGCGCCAGAACTTCATCATGCTTCTTCTCCATTTGGCTTACCCATAACCACGAGTCGTGGTGGATGTTAATCATCACATAGAGCTTAGCATCCAGCGCCCAGCCTACCACCTCTTCTACGCGGTCGAGATAAGCTTTATCAATGTCGTAGCTGGGTGCTTCGCCCATATGCTGATCCCATGTGATAGGAATACGAATGCTTTTATAGCCTTGTTTGGCGATTTTGCTAATAAGCTCTTTCGTTACACGCGGATTGCCCCATGATGTCTCATCATCACCAGTCGCGTCTAATGTATTACCGAGATTCCACCCAGGCTGCATGTCGTCTACATAGGATTGAATCTTCGTTTTGGGCACTGCTTTAACTTGCTGCTCATCCTTGCCGGCTGCAAGAGCAACGGATGAAAACAACGAGAGTAGAAGTGCTGTGACAATGGTTAGAGATAGGAAAGCTTTGTTGATTCGAATAGTCATTGGATTCTCCTTAGTTAAATAAATTGTAGTTGAAAAGTAAAAGCAGTAACAAAAATAACTGCAAGCGCTTTCTATAAAATTAACATAGAATTCCTATCGTAAATACCGTACTAATTAGTGTGAAAATCATATACAAAAACTATTTTCCATAAACACATGTAGTTGGTTCCAAAAATGAACAGCAAGTATTGAATAATATTCATTTACAAATTAAGAAAGGTGAATTTATAGCCGTCAGGGGTCCTTCCGGATCGGGTAAATCAACGCTGCTTTACAATAATCTTTTGAAAAATTTATGTGTTTTTGATAATATCATCCTATCCGCTTACTTTGCGAAAAAAAGCACTCGTAAAAAAGTGAATAACAGGGCTATTGAATGAATGGAGAGAGCAGGTACTGCGGAACTTATGAACAATGACATCTCACAAGCGTCAGGTGGTCAATTGCAAAGAGTAGCTATATGCAGGGCATTAATTAATAATCCTGACATTATTTTTGGTGATGAACCAACAGGTGCACGCAATTCCAAATCTGCTGGTGAAATCATGGGAATTTTAGCGGACATTAATCAATCAGGAACGACCGTTTTATTAGTTACGCATGACGTGATGGTCGCAGTGAAACAGGGTTCGTCTTCTACGTGTGTTGAAACTAGATCCAAGGAGCAGACTATTGAAAAGAAGAATAAGTAAGATAGCCAAGATAAGTAGTGCAGCCATTCTATTGCTAGTAATAGCAGGCTTGATATTTCCCACATGGACACCTTCAATTGATGGCGACAACAACATTAGTTCTTTAGAACAGGTCGATATAAATGGCACAGGACATGAAGTGATGATAAGAGGTGTGGATCAGCGTAATCCGATTGTGATTTTTGTACATGGCGGACCAGGGAGTTCTGAAATTCCTTATGTGACCAAGTATCAAGATTTGCTTGAGAAAAATTTTACAATCGTGCATTATGATCAACGTGGAAGCGGGAAATCCTATCATTTTTTTGAGGACTATTCGAATCTTTCATCCGACCTGCTAGTAGATGATTTGTTGGCATTAACAGATTATATTACGGAGCGATTTGGACAAAAGAAAGTGCTGCTGATTGGGCATTCTTACGGGACATACATCGGGATGAGGGCAGCTGCGAAAGCGCCTGATAAATTTGCTGCTTACATTGGTATTGGGCAGGTTGCGGATCATGTGAAAAGCGAAACGGACAGCTTGAATTACGCTATAGAACAAGCAAAACTTGCCGGTAATTTAAAAGATGCGGAGCAGCTTGAACTGCTTCGTGGTCCGATTGAACAAGGGGAAACGTATACGCCTAGAGCTATGATAAGAAAATATGGCGGAGCAGCAAGATTAATAGATGATAACATGGATTATTACACCGGCTTTCTCTTTCATCCAGAGTATAATTTACTAGATGTCATCCGCTATTTAAAAGGGATTTCGATAACACAGGAAAATTTATTAAAAGAAGAATCGGATAATCCGATTACAAGCATGGTTGATAAAGTAGAAATTCCCGTTTATTTTGTTATGGGACAATATGATTATATGACCTCCGTAAACGCGGCGAGAGAATACTATGATAGGCTGGATGCGCCAGTAAAAGAGTTTGTCGTTTTTGAGAAATCAGCTCATTATCCGCAGTTTGAGGAAAAAGAGCGATTTGCACAATGGTTGAATACTATCTGGAGTCAGTAGGAGCTTCAAGCCCATCAGCGGTTTGGAGTTTTTTTTATTATTGGCTAGTAAAATCTTAATGTTGTATCGGGTAAAAAAGCAACCGCCAGTTAGTTGATGGCGGTTGCTTTGCTAGCTTACTCAATCAGTTGAATGAATTTTTAGCTTACAGGTAACGGAACTTTTTTATCTTTTACGAATTTAACAAATAAAAAACGAACTGTAGGTCCCACAATGATGAGCTGTAGAGGGAGAGCGAAAATAAAATTTTTAAAAACTAAGGATAAGTAGCTTTCAAATAATGAATCTCCACTAAGACCGTTAAAATATGCAGAAGTCCCTAATCCGTAAACGGACATACAAAGAACCATTCCAATTACCATGCAAAGTGAAAGGGATAGAATGACAAATACCTTCTTAGATTTGTCATAGGGTAATGAAAAAGCGACTTTCTTTGCCACTGGACCGACAATAAATATTTCCAATAAGGCAGCAATGATAAAACATAAAATAAATTGAAAAATCATTACTTTTAAGGATATCGTTCCGAACAAGTCATTTGTATATAGATTATACAAAGTCATGAATATGACCATCCCTAAGCACATCATTAAGCCAAAATAAAAATCTTCTTTTTTAGTTGCTGGCAACTTTCATCATCCTCTCTGATTACCTTTGTTATTATATCGATAGAGAAAACCTCCGCATAAGTGAACACTTTGTGAACAATTTGAAGGTTAGTGTTTTTCTGTTTTATTTGATCAATCATTGTTGATACTCAGATCATGTATTCCACAAAGCAAAGACCATGGATAACTATCATAAATGGTGAGTTAGCGATATTGTTCTCTTCAAAATCATCATGCTAAACTAATTAATAGATGTAAATATTAGTAAATGCATAGATTGTAAGTGCAGTAAGAACTCATTGCATCCAAAATGAATGAGAAGAGGAAGGTATCAATGAAAAGGATAGTCGCACTCTCTTTCGTATCCATTTTGTTAGTCGCAACAGCCGCTCTGCTGGTCATTAATCCGTTTGACTTTCAGAAACAAAATAAGGTATCGGAACCTCTGCAAATTAGTCCAACAACTGAAGTTCCTAAAAAAGAAATATCCAATGAAGCAAAGGCTAAAGAGCTTGTTGCCAAAATGAATGACAAGGAAAAGATTGGCCAGCTTGTGATGTATACGCCCACAGATAGAGCAGATTCATTTTCTAGTAAAATGATCAAACAATATTATGTTGGCAGTGCGCTCTTGAACAGACGAATGAGCACCGCCGCAGAGAATGCCCAGTTAAACAATGGATTGCAGCAATTGGCCTCAGAAAATAGATTAGGTATCCCGCTTTTTATCTCAGGTGATTTGGAATATGGCGCTGCTCAAAGAGTACCTGGAGAAGCGACAATTTTGCCTAGGCAAATGGCGATTGGGGCGACTCAAAATATTGATTACGCTGAACAAGCTGCACGTTTGACGGCTATCGAATCCAAAGCAATGGGCTATCATTGGAGCTTCTCGCCTGTAGTGGATGTAAACTCGAACCTTCAGAATCCAGTAATTGGCGTTCGTTCTTTTGGAGAGGATACCAAGCTAGTCAGTGATATGTCTGTAGCAGAAGTGAAGGGCTATCAAAGTGAAGGGATCATATCCAGCGCTAAGCATTTTCCAGGGCATGGCGATACAGGGTTTGATACGCATACGGCATTATCCAAAGTAACTTACAGCGAAGACGTCCTTCGAACCGTACATCTCCCACCATTTCAGGCTGTCATCGATCAAGGGATTGAATCAATCATGACATCACATATTATTATTGAAGCGATTGACCCCGAACTGCCCGCAACATTATCGAAAAAAGTACTAACAGGGCTATTAAGA
Organism: Paenibacillus sp. J31P13; assembly: GCF_056269295.1. Taxonomy (NCBI): domain Bacteria; kingdom Bacillati; phylum Bacillota; class Bacilli; order Caryophanales; family Paenibacillaceae; genus Paenibacillus; species Paenibacillus sp. J31P13. The sequence continues at coordinate 37,077 of NZ_JBWDNR010000010.1, read as the reverse complement.
GAGGATATGGGCTTTAAGGGAATCATAGTCACGGATGCAATGGTAATGGAAGCGATATCGGAAAATTGGGGTGCAGGCGAAGCAGCTGTTATGGCTATTAATGCTGGGGCAGACATCGTTATGGCAAATGGCTCGGTAGAAGACCAAATAGATACATTAGATTCCCTCTATGAAGCGCTGCAAGCTGGCAAGCTGGAGAGAAATCGTATAGATGAGTCAGTGGAACGGATTCTTACCTATAAATTTAAGCTAAACATGTTCGATCATCGCTATGTAGACGTCGATAATGCAACTGAAGTTGTAGGGAAACAAGAGCATTGGGATCTGTCTGAGCGAATTGCTCTCGATTCCATAACGGTGGTGAAGAATGAGAACATTTTGCCATTTAATGCTGAAGACGATAAAACAACTCTAGTCGTAAGTATGGCTTATGCGGATGAAATCGGGGACATGGTAAAAAAGGCAAGCAAGGGCAAGGTGGTTTCTTATCAAGCAGCTGCGGCCACTGGTGAACCGCTTGATGCGACAAAGTCGGCTATTGAAAAGGCAATTAAACTGGCTGAGAAAGCAGATCGCATTATTGTGTTTACGGAGTCCGATAAGGAAATAGCACAGGGACAAATCGATTTAGTAAATGGATTAATGAAAACGGGAAAGCCGGTTGTTGCTGTTTCTCTAGGCAATCCTGGCGATCTATTGGGATACCAGGACGTTAAGGCGTATGTAACAACGTATGCGATGGACAATTGGTACTGGATAACACCAATTCCGCTATCGTGGGATGCTGCTGTAAAAGTCATATTCGGCACCAAGCCTAAGGGCAAATTACCGGTTACATTAAACTCGGATTATCCGCTAAACCTTGGGTTGAGCTATCCTTAGTGGGAGGTATTCTTAGCGAGAGAACCAAATGAGGAAAATGGTGCAAATAGCGTATTGTATGTCCGTAACCGATAGGTTGCGCTCTAAAGTAACTCTCTTTTTGAACAAACTCACCAAACTATGATTCGAGAGAGTAAGAGGCTATATGCTGGCTGTATAGGAGATTAATGAATTGAAGTAACTTCGATTTGAGATCGATAATGGGTCTGTATGCTGACTGATTGGGAGACTATTGAATTGAAGTAACTTCGATTCGAGATCCATAATGAGGCAAACTGTGGTGTGTAGGGTAGAGTATTGATTCCTTCAGAGTTCTAACGGACATACGTTCCGTTATTTTAGAGTGAGCAATCGAATTGTTCCATCTATGTTGGTCTACAAGAGGCAATAAGTAGTGTGTGGGGGAGAGACAATCGATTTGATGGAAAAGCGTGCGCTAACGGAATAACGGACATTCGTTCCGTTATTCTAGAATCGGCGGGTGTTTTGAAAGGGTTGCGGACATGAAAGCCGTTATAGGTATGAAAACAACACAAATTCGCGGTTATTAGAGTAAATAGCGGAACCAATGTCGGCAAAGCTGCCTAAATGAGGCAAATGGAGCAAATAACATATTGTATGTCCGTAACCGGTGGGGTGCGCTTTAAAGTAACTATCATCTAGATCGAACTGATCAAACTTTGATTCGAGAGAAGTAAGATGCTGTATGCTGGCTGTATGGGAGATTAATGAATTGAAGTAACTTCGATTTTAAGTCGATAATGAAGCAGACTGCGGTGTGTGGGGGAGAGACAATCGATTTGATGGAAAAGCGTGGGCTAACGGAATAACGGACATTCGTTACGTTATTCTAGAATCGGCGGGTGTTTTGGAAGGGTTGCGGACATGAAAGCCTTAATTGGTATGAAAACAACGCAAATTCGCAGTTTTTAGAGTGAATAGCGGAACCGATGTCCGCAAAGCTGCCTAAATGAGGAAAATGGAGTAAATAACGTATTGTATGTCCGTAACCGATAGGTTGTGCTTTAAAGACACTCTCTTTTAGATCAAACTCACCAAACTATGATTCGAGAGGGTAAGAGGCTATATGCTGGCTGTATGGGAGATTAATGAATTGAAGCAACTTCGATTTGAGATCGATAATGAGGCAAACTGTAGTGTGTGGGGACAATCGATTTGATGGAAAAGCGTGCGCAAACGGAATAACGGACATTCGTTCCGTTATTCTAGAATCGACAGGTTTTTCGTAGAAGCATTTATAGCTCATTTGAGAGTGCAATAGAGTGCTATAATGAATTTGAAATCAAGGCGGTACCTGATTTTTGTTTATATGGCACATCTTCTTATAGAATCCATAATAGCGTCTAGGATCATTACATAGGAGGCTGACAAGATGGAAGTGTTGCAATTACAAATACCACCAATGCCACAGCTTTTAACGGTTGGACACGGGGCTTGGGACATTGGGCGCAAGCATTTAGAGCGTAATTTCCCTGTTTATGATTTTATCGTAGTCAAAACGGGCACGTTATATATGATGGAAGATGATACACCCTATACGATCAAGAGTGGTGAATGTCTGCTTTTGGAGCCTGGTCGAACGCACTATGGCCATATTGCTTGTACAGAGTGGACAGAGGTGTACTGGCTACATTTCCATCATGATCTTCCAACGAAGCGTCTTGACGCATCAGCAGTTGCATGGTCGGAGGTAGTTAAAGAAAGCACGGATTACGATATCGCACCGCCGGACCAATACGTATATTTGCCCAAATACGGGCCATATGCCGGCAAACCCATGCTGAAAATTTTGGATGAGATGGTTGCGATGCATAGAAAGAGAACGATGGAGGTCACTATTGATCTTCAAATTAAATTTGCCTCGCTGCTGGGACAAATGCAATCAACTATACGAATTAATGGGGACAAGAGCCGCGCTGCAGTGATTGCTGAGCAGGTGAAGGCATATTTGGAGGAGCATCGCTTGGCCAATTATGATGCAGAACAATTAAGCCAAGTGCTTCATATTAATCGTGATTATGCTGCGCGCTGTATGAGAATGTATACGGGACTAAGCCCGCTGCAATACTTACAGTACATCCGGATGGAGGAAGCGAAGCGTCTGCTGAAAATGTCATCTATTACTTTAAATGAAGTGTCTGAGCAATCAGGATACTCCGATTACAATTATTTTATTAGAATGTTCCGTAAAATTGTAGGCATATCGCCAGGTCAATATCGGCGAATATCAGCGGGATTAAGCTAATGAGATAATATGATTTTACATAAATAAAGATGGAGTGAATGGTTACCTTCCATGCTTTTCACCTAAATAAACAAAACCCGGGAGCAGATTCGCTTCCGGGTTTTTCGTGAAAAATATTAATAGTCCAATACAACCATCTGATGGCATTCGATTTTGGGAATGGTAAAGGAGATTTCTGTTCCTTCGTTATCATTGTTTTGGAATGGCACCTTATCCATTTGTGGAGCAAGATAGACATTTTTGATTGGCTTTGGCAATCTTAAGGTCACATCGGTATTTATGATCGGAAGGATATCCTCAATGACTTCAATGTCAGTACCCCGTTTTACAGGAGAAGCATACAGCAAATGGGCAACATACCGATGATTTGATGGCTGTTCCATAACGGTGGTGATTCCTTGTGCCGGCAGAGAAGATTCCAGCGTTTTGTTAACATCAAGCAGTAGATCGAGTGCATGGTGAACGCATTCTTTTAGAAATAGACTGCCTTTTGTTGAGTAGTCCTCGAATACATGCCATGCCATATAAATGCCGTTATTGCTTAGTGTCATTCCCGGTCCATTGTCTTGCAGTCCGCTTGGTGTATGCTGATGCGAGCAGAAAGCGAACGGTTCACGGTTAAAGTAGGAATACTCCCGATAACCAAGCGAATGAGCATGATCTAATTCAATGAGATGACCTTCAGAATAATTAATAAAGGAAGAGGTGCCAATGCTTTTCAACTCAAAAGCAGGTCGGAAATATTCTGGTTTGTAAGGACTCACACCAAGGTGCCGGATACCCAGATCAATTGTAAAATGCTGCCCCTCCTTATCCAAACCGGAAGATCCGCTAGCAAAAATTTTACCGCCGTTTTCTAAAAAGACATCCAGTTTACTTTTGAGCGTTCCGTAAACGGGGATACGATCCGGTAAAATAATAACTTTATAAGAATCAAAATTGCTTTCTAAATCTACAATATCAAACAGATAATTACCTTCTAATAGCATGCGGACAGCACCCACGTCTGATGATCCTGACCCTTCTCCTAATTTTCCATCGCTGCTCGCTTCGAGCGCTTCAACAGAGAATAAAGCAATGTCGGCTACCGCTTTCGTATCGAGGCACCATTCTTCTTTGCTGGCTACCTCCCCGTAGGCTGCGCCAATCAGTTCGTAGGTTGCTTGATCCATAAGGCCCTCCGGATGAAGCTGATCGCCTATCGAGCATCGTGCTCCATTCGCTATGCTAAGTGCCGCCTCGTAGCGAAGTGCGTTAGGGTGCTTGAAGCCTCCAAATTCACCCCATGTAGTATGGAATTTCCCTGTCATGCCTAAGAAGTCCATGCCAAGACCTTGTACGTAGCGGGCGGATAATGGAAAGTGATCATATCCCCAGCCGCCAGTAGGAAGTGATTCCAGCTCCAGATGCGAGTTCATGACAGCAAGATCCCGTCGACCTCTTCGTATATGCCCCCCATTATGAAACACAGGCAGTCCTGGCTTGATCCCATCGATTGCTTCTCGTACTCGTGTCGTATAGTTGGCGTAAGTTTGTTCTGCCAACTGAAGCACTGCTTTGGAGTCGAGGGGATTTTTGCCTTCTGCAAGCAATGTTCTGATGCAACTGCCACAGAGACATGGTCGAACGCTAACGATATCCAAGAAGATGCCGTCTGCATCGTAATTGCGGACAACCTCTTCGATTTGTGCGATTAGAACATCGATATAGGGTGTGTTCATGCAAAATTCATGGTATCCCGTCTTAAGAAAGCTATCTGCCCAAGATGTTTTATCATTTTCATTCCGAATGAGCCAGTCGGGATGGATTAGCGCAAGCTTCTCATCCAATCCTGCTGAGAGGTAGACGGGTGTTTTTACATCAATTTCATGTGCTGCATCAATCATAGCTTCCAGCAAATCGAAGGAAAGACCGGGATGCATCTGATTAGCGTTCGTATGATGATAAGCCCAGCCATGATGGCATTTGGCAAATACGGTAATGGAATCAACATGACCTGTCTTAAGCATATTTTGGAATTGTTTCTTATCAAATCGGCTGCCTATGCCTGGAATAGCTTCTGACGTGTGAAAATCGAGATGAACCTGACGAAATCTCATGTATTGATCTCTCCTTTTTGATATAAATATTCCGCTATATGGTTACTATAAGGTTTTGAGAGAGGTCTGAATAGCATGCTTACCGACTAAAAATAGCACAATTACGACTAAAAACACATGTTGTCATAGAAGAGGTTGTTTCAAGAGTAAAAGCTCTAAATGATTCTTGCATGTGAGAAAACTAGAGCTTGAAGTGTAATGAAAAAAGACGAAGATGGTGTAATTTATAGACCATCATTGAACTACTTAGCCGATATTGAGCTTGTACTGGATCTTTGGTATCCTAATCTCAACTAGTAAAAAATGTATGTAATTATAATGTTAGAATGCAGTGGAAAAACAAAATGCAAGTGCAAGCACAAGCACAAGCACAAGCACAAGCACAAGCACAAGCACAAGCACAAGCACAAGCACAAGCACAAGCACAAGCACAAGCACAAGCACAAGCACAAGCACAAGCACAAGTGCAAGTGTAAGTGTAAGATCAAGTGCAAGTGCAAGTGCAAGATCAAGTGCAAAGATAAAGTAAAAGCAAAAGGCAAAGCAAAAATACAGTAAAAGTACCGTAAAAAAAAGTACAGCAAAAGCAAAAAGGAGTGAAGTCTGATGGAATGGAATTATTACAATACGTTCATAACCGTGTCTTCTGATTGCCCGACTGAGAGAGGGCTTGTACCGCCGGATAAAAAGAGCGGAAGAACGAAGCCGAGTATTGAATATGAGCTTGTCGCTGGACAACCGTATGGCTTTACTCAGGAGGAGCTGCTATTTGAGGTATATCTTCGGCATAAGGAAATAACACCGGAGCATCGAGAATCGGAAGGCGCGGAGCTGCGAAAAGAGTTTTTCGGTAAGCCGAAAGCATGCATGCGCGCATCCATGCTGCTCAAAAAGTACGGATGGGGCATTCATTTTAATGCAGCTGGAAAAATGGCGCTTGTTCCGTTGGAATCGGAGGAATATCTTCGATTCACCGAGAATGGTGAAGAAGAGCTGAAGATCGTACCAGCCATGAGAAACAATAGAGCTAAATAATCGATAGGCCAGGGATGCCCTCTTGTATGGACCTAGCTTATTTGCTCCTTGCATTTAACTGATGATTTATTAATTAATAAAACACCGAATCTTCTCCATGTATGTAAAATCACAATTCAGACGGCAGAAATGCCGTTTTTTTGTTTTGACTATGAATACGTTAATGTAGAACAGTATGTAGATTACGCGAAAATAAGGTTAGATCAGATCATGTTTGCTTATGTATTGCGATTAATAATCATTATCAATATAATGAGATAGGTGTTTCTGTTCTATTAGCTAATCAATAACTATTCCTATTCGGTGCTTGAGGTAGAGGTTTGTATTTGGTATTCCAATTTTTGAGTTCCCAATAGATAACTCAATAAATAACACAATAGATATCTCAATAGATCCTTTCATTATACTTTCTCAATATATTCTCACCATATATTCTCTACAATAAGTATTCCGAATAGAAGCTTTCTATAGGTTATCAAATCAGTTTTCCTATTTTGTATTCTTATAGGTATTCATTAATTGTATTTTATTTTACTAATAATGGCGGTGATCTTTATGGGTAAGGATTTAACAAGTAGATGCTTGGAAGCAGGCACATTGAATGATTATATGTACAAATTGCGTTCGGTTGAGTATGTGGAGGGCTTCAGCAGTGAACAAGTTAAGCAACAGCTTGCCTTGTCCTATTACCTTATTGTTATAACTAGCGGCGAATTACAGCTTATTTTAGACCACCAGCATGTGGAATTGAATCGGCATGCTTTATATATCGGATTGCCCGAGAGTACCTACGGAGCAGTTATCTCCTGTGAGGAACTAGAAATGTACATTTTTCATTTCGATGTGTTCCAGCAGAGTGTTGGAGATGGGGGCAGCTTGCAGCTTATTGAAGATGCACAGCTGTTTCATCCTCAGGGCAAAATTATGATTGATCCACAAAAAGGGCTGGATGCCCTGTGTGATGAATTGTATCGGAAATGGAAACGTAAAGAGAAGCAGGAGTTGTTTCGCTGTCAGATCGATTTTCAGGAAATTTTGTACTATATCTATAAGTATCAACTGCAAGAGGCAACGAGCTCGTACTCAGCGCTGGAGGCTGCGAAGCAGTATATGGAGGAGCATTTTACGGAGCCCTTATTCATTGAGCAATTGGCTCAGTTAACAAGACTTAGTCCCAAGTACTTCGTTGATTTGTACAAGAAGAAATATGGAAAAAGTGCGATGGACTATGTAGCTGAGCTGCGATTGCAGGAAGCGAAGCGGTTAATGGGACAATCGGATGTGAAGCTGCGGGATATTGCACACAGGGTTGGGTACGCGGACGAGTTCTACTTCAGCCGGAAATTCAAGAAGGAGATCGGCGTAGCACCTACAGTGTATATGAATCGCCGTCGCCGCAAGCTGGTTGCCTATCACTCGGGTCTTATTGGCTATCTGCTTGCGCTTAATATTTTGCCGTATGCAGCACCGCTTCATCCGAAATGGACGGAAAACTATTACCGAGACTATCGAAATGAAATTCCGGTTCATCTGAGCGCCTTCCGCTACAACAAGGATTGGCAGCAAAATATTAATCAGTTGCAAAAGCTTTCAGTAGATCTCATTTTGGCGATAGATCATATTGAGGAGTCAGAGAGAAGCGCACTTGAAAATATATCTCCGAACCTTTGTCTTATCCAAGCAAATCTTAATTGGAGGGAGCAGCTTCGATATATTGCTGAAGTGTTGGGCGAGCTATGGCAAGCAGAGGCGTGGCTCTCGGGCTATGAGCAAAAAGTGCAGGACGCGAGGAAAATATTGCAGCAGTTCTACTCCCAGCATACATTTGTATGTCTTCGCATGATCAATAAGGAGCTGAGTTTATACTGTAATAGTGGAATGGCTAGTATTCTCTATGAAGATTTAGGTTTTACCCCAGCTTATAACAGCGATGCGTTGACTTATAATAAAGAAATCACGCTCGGAGAGCTTAACGAGCTGAATCCAGATCATATTCTCATGCTGGTCCGACAGGATGGAGACACCTTAGAGCACTGGTTACAGCTGCAAAATGACCCGCAATGGCAAGTGATTACAGCTGTTCACCGCAAGCGCGTCCATCAAATTACTTCGGATCCTTGGCGAGAATATTCTGCATTTGCACAGCTTCGGATGTTGGATCAGATAATGACGCTGTTAGTGGTAGATTATCCATCACAATTCAGGATTTTGTCCATGGATGAGTCAAACCCCTCACTTTATACTTAGAGAATGATAATCATTATCGACGAATAGATATTCGTAAGCTGATTGAATGAGAGGGGCTTTACTAGAGTGATGAAAAAGTTTATTAGCATGATAAGTGTTTTGGTTTTAGTAATAGGTATTTTGACGGCATGCGGAGGCAATAACGCAGCTAATGAATCATCCACAGCACCGACTGAAAGCCCAGCAAGCACGGAGCAGCCGGCTGCAACAAGTGAAGCACCAACTGAACGAGTAATTGAATATTTGGGTGAGAGCTACACCATACCTGCTAAAGTAGAACGTATTGTCATTACAGGATCAATGGAGGCACATGAAGATGCTCTTGTCCTTGATGTTCATCCTGTCGGAGCGGTCACATTTTCGGGCAAGTTTCCTGAACGCTTTGCAGCCATTACAGATGGAGCAGAATCGATAGGTGAGAAGATCGAACCTAACTTCGAGACTATTTTGAAGCTTAAACCAGATGTGATTCTGGGATCAACGAAATTTCCAGTTGAAACGGTAGAACAATTAAATAAAATTGCCACCACAATTAGTGTTTCTCATGTTGCTACTAATTGGGAAGCTAATCTGCAGCTGCTGGGGGAATTGACTGGGAAGCAAGAACAAGCTGAGCAGGAAATTTCTAAATATAAATCGGATTTAGAATCGGCTAAATTGACATTGTCAGACACGTTAACGGATAAACAGGTCGTTGCCATTCGTGTTCGAGCGGGTCAAATGTTCACGTATGCTCCTTCTGTATTCTTGAATCCAATTTTGTACGAAGACCTTGGTCTAAGTGTGCCGGAAGCGATAGCAGCTTCTAAGTCTCAAGAGGCTATCTCGGTTGAGCAGCTGGCAGTGATGAACCCAGACTACTTATTTATTCAGTTCTCTGCCGATGAGAATCCGGATGCCGCGAATGCGCTAAAGGATGTACTTGATAACCCCATTATCAAAAAAATTACGGCTTCAAAAGAAGACCATATCTTTGTTAATATCATTGATCCACTCTCTGAAGGCGGTCCAGCTTGGAGCCGGACACAATTTTTGAAAGCGATGATGGAAAAGCTTAAACCATGATGGTTAAGCACTCTAGCTTCAAAACACTAACGTTGGCAGGAATGAGCGTTGTATTAATTATCTTCACCATTATTGCATCGGTGCTTTATGGAACGAAGTCGATCAATGCCGAAACGTTATGGAATGCCATATTCCATTATGATTCAGAAAATATTGATCATCTTATTATTCGTACCTCTAGAGTTCCCCGTGTGATTGGAGCATTATTAATCGGTGCTTTCCTAGCTGTATCGGGTGCATTAATGCAGGGGATGACAAGGAATTTCCTTGCATCCCCTTCCATTATGGGGGTGTCGGATGGTTCAGCGTTCGTCATTACACTGGTCATGATTTTTTTGCCTAGCAGCTCGAATATGGCGATGATTATGTATTCCTTAATAGGTTCCGCATTGGGAGCCTTTCTTGTGTTTGGAGCAGCGAAGCTGCTTCCGAACGGCATGTCACCCATTACGCTGGCGGTACTCGGTACGATTATTGGCACGTTTCTTAGCTCTATATCACTGGCGCTATCCACTTATTTTCAAGTGTCGCAAAATATTAGCTTCTGGTACAATGCCCGTCTGCATCAAATGGATCCAGCGATTATTAAGCTGTCGATTCCATTTGCTGTTGTCGGTCTTTTAATCGCGTTGATGGTGTCCCGTTGGATTACGGCGCTGTCCTTTGGCGATGAGTTGGCGACAGGATTAGGTGTGAATATTCATATTATCAAAGCATTAACCATGCTTAGTGTCGTTATATTGACTGGAATCTCTGTCGCAATCGCAGGAAAGATTGGCTTTATCGGTTTAATTATTCCGCATATTACAAGATTCTTAATGGGACAGGATTATCGCCGGATTATCCCTGTTGGAGCCCTTTTTGGAGCACTTTTTCTTGCGTGGTGCGATCTGATTAGTCGATTTATTAATCATCCGTTTGAAACACCGATCGGCGTTGTGACCGCAATGTTCGGTGTACCTTTCTTCCTCTACTTAATTAAGACGAGGGGAGGAAGCAATCGTGAATAAATTAGTTGGAGAGAGACGATTCTGGAACGTTATTCTAATTACTTGCGCGCTAATTATATGCAGCATATATGTGAGTGTCACGAATGGAACGTTCGATCTTTCGGCGATAGATGTAATACGTACGCTGTTAAGAATCCATCCGACAAGTGATCATGATCTTGTTGTATTCGATTTTCGGCTGCCGCGCATTCTAATCGGTGCTTTGGTTGGTTTCGGTTTAGGCATATCAGGTGCTGTGCTTCAAGGCATTACCAAAAATGCACTAGCCGATCCAGGTATTCTGGGCATTCAAGCGGCAGCAGGAACATCAGTTGTACTGGGGATGTTTTTACTCCATGGTACGATTAAAGGCCCGAGCTGGATGGCGGTCATGTCGATGCCAATGTTTGGTTGGCTCGGAGGCATCGTGGCTATTGTCTTCCTCTATCTATTCGCAAAGCATAACGGAGAATTCGATCCCCAGCGATTGATTTTGGTAGGAATTGCGCTTGGGTCAGGCTTTGGCGCGCTTACCATCTATATTTCGTTGAAGATGAATCCGCAAGATTTTGAGACAGCGACAGTGTGGTTAGCGGGCAGTGTATATAACGCGTCTTGGAAGCACGTCGTGACAACCTTGCCATGGCTTGTTGTTCTGGTTCCAATAATATGGAAAAAAGCGCATATTCTCGATCTCATGCAATTAGGAGATCTAAGTACGAAAGGTCTAGGTGTTCAGGTGCAGAAGGAGAGGAAGATTCTGCTGCTCTGCTGTGTTGGATTAGTTAGCGCCTGTGTAGCTGTCGCAGGGAGCATTGGCTTCGTTGGTTTGATTGCACCGCATATTGCAAGACGCTTAGTGGGCATTCACTACAAGTATATCGTACCGGCTTGCGGACTAATTGGTATGCTGATGGTCATCATCGGGGATCTGATCGGGAAAAGCATTTTCGCCCCTTCACAGCTCCCAGTAGGCATAGTTATTTCCATCATTGGAGTGCCTTATTTCCTGTATCAAATGTATCGGGCAAAAAAAAGATAGCCTTTCTGTCATCATCTTCAATCATCAATGAGTAGGGGGATACGAGTGTGAATGGTAGACAAAGAGTTGAGCTTGTGGCGGAATATGAACTCACGATATATTTACCCTTGTCCTATAGTGAAGGGAATAAGCATTATCCAGTTGTCTATGTCCAGGATGAGGGAGAAGTAGTTTATGCAGGACTTAACTATATTGATCATTTAGTAATGACAAAACAGATACCCGAATTGATTTTCGTGGGGATTAAGCCGCATGATCGTAACGTTGATTATACTCCTTGGCCAGCCCCATCACTTGTACCAGAATGGCGGGATTTCGGTGGGGGAGCAAAGGGATACTTAGAGACACTAGTGAATCAAATGAAGCCGCATATGGATACAACTTTTCGAACTCTGCCAGAACCAGAGAATACAGCGATAGCAGGCTGTTCCTTTGGCGGTCTCGTAAGTCTTTTTGCTTACTACCAATACCCGCATATTTTTGGGAGAATCGGATTGATATCAGCATCCTTCTGGTACGATCAGCTGATTGATTATATGCGTAGAGAGTCCATATCGCCGTCAATTCATCGCATTTACATGTACGTTGGCGAGCTAGAGGGAATTTATAAAAAAAATATACAACGTGATATGGTCGCCTTAACAAAGGAAGCCTATGCGTTATTGCTTAGCAAAGGCTTTTCAGTGGAGCAGCTGAAATTTGAAACCGATCCTGACGGCACTCATGACGATTTCTTCTTCGCACAAAGATTTATGCATGCATTGAAGTGGATGTTCAGTGAGGGGGAGGTTACCGATGAACAGTGATGGCGGACGTTCACCCTTTGTCATTTCAGGTGCGGTGCAGTGGAAGTTGACCAGCAGAACCGGTAATGATTACCGTATTATGGTTTGGACACCAGAGGGAGCTGCGCCGGCAGCGGGATTTCCAGTGATCTATTTGTTGGATGCAAATGCGACCTTCGGTACGATGGTGGAGACCGTTCGTCTACTTAGCATGGGGCCTCATCAGATTGAGCCATCTGTCGTGGTCGGCATCGGCTATGATACGGATAAACCCCTTCATACACAACGAAGGTTTTATGATTATACCGTCTATGCAAGTGATGATGAGCTGCCACCGCGTAAGGATGATTCAACATGGCCTCTAACTGGGGGAGCAGAAGGCTTTCTATTGTTCATAGAACAAGAGCTCAAGCCTATAATTGAAGGAGAATATGCGATTAACAAAAGCCGACAAACGTTGTTCGGTCACTCGCTTGGCGGATTGTTTGTCCTCTACACGTTGTTTATGAAAGGCGATGCTTTTCAAAATTATGTGGCAGGCAGCCCGTCTATCTGGTGGAAAAATGAACATATTGTTCCCTATGCGGAACGACTAAAGGAAGCGGCGCAGGTGGCTCCCCTCCCCTCCTCGTTATACATTGGAATTGGGAGCCAAGAGAAGGCTCATATGGTTCGTGATGCCAAGCTTATGTATGAGCATTTGAGCGCTTCGGACATTCCCGGATTCTATGTTGAATATCATTGCTTCGAGGATGAAGGACATCTTTCTATTATTGCTCCTCTTATTGGTAGAGCGCTTCGATTCGCCGAGCAAAGGAATCATATATGAAGCAAGTATAAGGGTTATAACCAAGAGAATATTTATGAATCAGAGTACATCGCTAAGAATAAAAGGTGGAAAACCAGTAAGGTTATCCGCAGTTATTCTGAGTGGTGTATTTTTATATGTAAGAAAAGGATTTGTACCAGAATTTACATTGTGGAAATCTTCCGAGCACACTTCTACCATACAATTAGAAGACTATAATTCTGGGAGGATTAGTATGCTACGTGTAAAAAGAAAGAAATCATTAATAAAGAAATGTACGATGCTGTTAGCAGCTGCAATGGTTATAAATCCCTTTGCGTCGATGATCGGATTAAACAGCAGCATTGCACAGGCGGCAGAGGCTAAGTCTATCGTTATCAGCAAAATATTTGGCGGCGGGAGCCAGAATGCGGAGTAGGCGCTGCTCACAAAGCAGGCATTATCAACGGATTCCCAGACGGAGACTTCCAGCCAAACAATGCGATTACGCGTGAACAGATGGCGGTAATGATCGTCAAAGCAGCCGAGCTATCTGGAAAATCACTTTTAGCTTCAAGTAATTCTAACGTGAATGGCGTGTTCAAGGATGCCAATGTGATCAGTCAATATGCGCAAGCTTCTGTAGAAGCATGCCGCCAAGCAGGGATTATAAAAGGAAATACGGACGGAACCTTCTCACCCGCAGCAGCAGTAACTCGGGCACAAGCTGCTGTCATGTTCAAACAGCTTCTGCAAGCCATTTCGTTTATTAATTAAACAAAAGGTAATGAAAACCACCTTCATTTTTCCATGAAGGTGGTTTTTAGTATGATAAGGATAGCATGGATTGACGGCGGTAAATTAATCAGTTAGTCTTAAAGACGCTCAACACAGAAGGAGATTGAATATGCCTACAATTACTGCAAAACCATTTAATCAAGAAATGCAAACCATATTAAGTGAAATCACAACTACTTATCATGCCAAGGAGCTTAGCGAAAAGGAACAAGGGGATATACCTAACGAAATCTACCTCATTGAGGTTGAAGACGAAATGGCTGGTTATGCTGTATTCTGGGAATACAATAACGGGAATCAATTGATTCAAAAAGCCGAAAAGGATTATTTTAGCGCTGATGAAAGATATCTGGAAAAAGATTTCTATATTGATATCAAAGGCAAAACAGACTTTATCTTTATAGAAGCTTTGGATGTATTGAAGGAATTTGAACGCAAAGGATATGCACAATTCTTTATGAATTGGCTCAAAGATAAATATCCCAATAAAAAAATGTATGTCTATTCCCTTGAAAAGTCGAAAAACTTTTGGTACAAGCAAGGCTTCGAATGCGTAGGGAATACTGTGTGGATGTCTTTTAATTAAATATATCTAAGAAAAGAAAAGGGGGCTTTGATGCCCCCTTTTCTGTTTCTTTCCCTAGTTCAGCTTTATAGATCCTGAAGATGTTCGTGCTGTTAATTTGGAAGAATTCTCTTTGCTTGCTCCTATAGCTGCGTTTAAACGCTGACCGCCGTTCTTCGAAATAATGTTGGTTGATGATACGATAGAGGATTTAATTTTACCTGTTTGCGCCGCCACATCTACTAAACCTTCAAAGCCGCTTATTGTGATGCTGCCCGAATCTGCAGTTAGATTAATCGTCTCCGCATTACTATCTTCCCAAACGATATTTCCAGAGGTTGTGACGAGGCTGATTGTTTTGAAGTTTTTGTCCGGAATTTCTACATATAAGGTGGCAGTTCTCAGATTGATGAAGCCTGAGGAGGGGGCGACGTCAAGGGAAAGGATCCCCTTATGAAGTGTTGCGGTTAGCTCCTTGTTTGCTTTTAATCTGAGCTTAACCTCTGAACCGCTTGACCGCCGAACTTCTATATTCTGTCCATCTGTTTGAAGCTGAATTTGCTCAACTTGCTCACTTGGAAACGCTGCGGCTTGTTCCGTTGTTTTATCTCCACATCCAGCCAAAATAAGAATAAGCAAACCTACTCCTACTATTTTAATCCATATTTGAATGATATTTTTCATGATAAGCTCCTTTTCATAGATAGATTGCCCGTTTTCAACAGATGGACAAAGAATGAGATAATGATGAAGATGCATGTTAGGATCAAATAAAGTGTCGTATAATCCGTAGACTCTGCTAAGAAATTAAGTTGAGGAATACCATTTATTGGACCCAAATACCACCAAAGCATATAAATGACTTCGAATAGCTTTCTCGACTTGCTCAAGGTTCCTAATACCAATGCCAATGTTGGAATAAAAATGGCGGAGATTCCCCATGAAGCGAAGGAAGACCATTGCCCCTCCAAAGCGAAATGAATGATGGCGCCGGATGACAGGAGCAGAGTAATGATGATCCCGGCTAACCAAAGGGCTATCGCCTTATTTAGTGATGAACAGCTGGATAACAGCAATTCTCGAGTAAAATAATAATGCTCCCGCGTTCCCATTTGAGACCAAATGGCTATCGGCCAAATCATTACAATAGGCAGACACTTATGGATGCTATCGAGAGGAATAAAAAGACTTCCTGCAAGTAAAGCGCCAGAGATCAGATACCACCATATAGACAAACCTTTCAGCATAATCCAAAGTTCGGATTTGATCCGTTTTATGAGTTGTAATCCCTTTCCTTTCTCAACAGGAGATAGTAGAAATGAGCCTTTATGATCCGATAAGGGCAGGAGCAATTGAGCTCCGTTTCCATTATTAGCTAGTGGAATTACCGTTTTATTGCGATCATTTCGTTTAAATCGGTCGAAAAGCAGTGAGGAGAATAGAACAATCAATATCCCTGCTAGAGCCCAAACCAAACGGATTATTAGAATACTATCGTTCCACTCCGTACCCAGCCATTCGAATGTGGCAATCTTACCTTCTACGGAATAGTAGCCGAAACTTCCGCTATCTTGAATGTCTGCAAGGGAAGGAAATGCGATCGCTGCATCTTGAGCCATTTTCGACAGAATAGCGTCAAGTCCAAAGAGATCCCACCAGCTATTGGGAACGGCAATAGTGAGCACACTTAAGCAAACCCATATGGAGAAAAACAGAAGATTGCCTAAGACACCCTTAAGCCCCGGAAATACATCAAATAGTATGGTTAAGGAAGCTAGTAGGAAAAGAGAGGGAAGCGATACAGCAAAGAAAGGGACTGCGAAATGTTCAATGCGAAGCTGATAATCTTCACCCCGAAGCAGCTGCATGACCATAAACGCTGCCAATAAAAGCAATGCAATGACGATAAAAACAACGAAATTGGCTAGTGCTTTGCTTGAAATATACCGAAGCTTGCTAATTGGATTGGAAGCAATAATCTGTCCGATCTTTAATCGTTGATCTTCAGAGATTTGACTCCTTAGCAGATAGAAGCCGAATAGCCACAGCAATAAAGTGGATAGCATGGCTGCCATACCGCCTAACCATGCTGAGTTATAAACACCTCTTACACCGCCAATATAAAATATTTCATAGCCAGCAGACGCAGCAGGAACGCAAGCATAGCCTAGAAACAGACTCAATCCGATAACAAGCAAAAAAGAATAGCTCCGCATTTGTTTAATAAGATTATTTTTTATGAAGTAAAAATAGTTTGAAAGGATGCTGCTCATGAGCTGACTCCTAGCGATGCGACCGAATACAAATAAGCATCTTCTAACGTTGCTGGAAGCAAAGCCGCTTGTGGGAAAGGACGGAGGTTAGATAAAATCCGTGCATGAATCCCCTCGCTCCGCTGAATGGTGTTGCTAATGGTGTATTTCTTCTGCAACTCTTCTAAGTCTGAGACGGGAATTACACTGTTCCAAACTTTATTCATTACACTTTGGAGCAAACTCTCTGGCGATGAATACGTAACTAGACGGCTTTTTGCCATAATGGCGATATGTGGTGCTATGGATTCAATATCCGTAACGATATGGGTAGATAAGATAACAATTTTATTCGATGACAAGCTGGATAATAGATTTCGAAAATGGATTCTTTCCTCGGGATCAAGCCCAACCGTTGGTTCGTCCACGATCAATAAGGAAGGATCATTTAATAAGGCTTGGGCGATACCGACTCGCTGCTTCATTCCACCTGAAAAGCCCCCAAGCATTCGCTTCCGATCATTCGACAGGTTCAAAATTTCGAGCAGCTCCTCAATCCGTACTCTAGCGGATTTGACGGATAAGCCTTTCATCGCCGCCATATATTCGAGAAACTCAATCGGGGTTAAATTCGGATATACACCAAAATCCTGCGGTAAATAGCCAAGTTCCTTTCGTAATGAATGGGGGTGCTTAGCGATGTCCACTCCATTCCAAGTAATAGTACCTGCTGTAGGCTTTTCGATCGTTGCCAGCATCCGCAGCAAGGTAGATTTCCCAGCACCGTTAGGACCTAACAAGCCTGTGATTCCTGGTTTAAGCGTCAATGATAGGTTATTTAGCGCTTGTTTTGACCCATATCGCTTTGAAACCTGTTCGATACGTAATTCCATTTTCATTCCTCCGTTATTAATGTTGGGATGTAGGATTGGTTCGTGTAAAACTAGCTTAATTGACGAAAGTAAAAACAAAGTAAAACCAATGTAAAAACGAAGTAAGCCGTAAAATAGTCATGTTTTTTATGATAAAATATGGATATGGATTAAGGGTTGGGGGAAGCGGAATTGCATAATTCGGAGAAAATTTTATTGGTTGATGATGAGCAAGGCATTCTAACCTTATTGGAAATCACCTTAAGGAAAGAACGCTATAATGACATCACTCTTTGTACAACTGGAGAACAAACACTAGCGTTAATAAAAAGCCATTCCTATGATTTAATTTTGCTGGATGTTATGCTCGGTGACGTTAATGGCTTTGATCTATGTCGAGAAATACGCAAGCATACGAATACGCCAATCATCTTTATTACTTCATGCGGCAGCGATTTTGATAAACTGACGGGCTTAGGAATTGGCGGCGATGACTATATTACAAAGCCGTTTAATCCTCTTGAAGTCGTTGCCCGAATAAAAGCCCTGTTCAGGAGAAAACAGCTTTACCAATCGTCGTCGGCGGAATCAACAGAGGATAAAGAATACGATTATGGCCGTTTTATTTTGAAGCCAGCCGATGCGAGTCTTGTTGTTAACGGTCAATCCGTTGACTGTACAGCTAAAGAATTAGAGCTGTTGGCTTTCTTTTGTAGAAATCCGAACCGCATTTATACTACCTCTCAAATCTATGAATATGTGTGGAGAAATAGAGGGCTCGGGGAAGAAAAGACGGTAACGATGCATATTTCAAAAATAAGAAAAAAATTGGATGATAATCCCAAAGCCTCTGAAATGATCGTCAACCTGAGAGGGATCGGCTATAAGTTTGTCCCACCGGTCAAAGGTAACTAGGATGAGAACAAAACTGCGGTTTAGTATTCATTTTATAATCGGATTGCTCTTGTGGATGGTCGGAATGGGCTTAATGATCATGCTCTTCACGGAGCTGGTGCTCCCATTCGCGGGGATTACGGAGGAGAGTAAGTATTATGATCTTTATGTGTTGATCGTATTTTTTCTGAGTATCATTGGGTGCAGCCTAATATTCAGTTGGTATTTCGGTGGACCGATATGGTTTATGATGACTTGGATTGCTAATCTATCGAATGGAAGCTTTGATCCACCCCCTACGGGGAATTTGGTTTACAAGCGAAATGATAGGTTAAAGCAGCGGTATCGACTTTATGACGAGCTTATCTCAAATATACATTCCTTATCCATCAATCTGCAGGAAGCTAAGCGGGAACGAGACAAGCTTGAAGAAACTAAGAAGGATTGGTTGGCAGGCATATCCCATGACTTAAAGACACCTTTAACATATGTGACAGGCTATTCGGCCTTATTGTTAAATGAAGACTACGTATGGAATGAGGAGGAGAAAAGAAGCTTCCTAAAGGAAGTCCAAAGTAAAGGGCAGCATATGGAGGAGCTTATTGAAGACATTAATCTCTCTTTTCAAATGAATAATGATCAAGCATCACTACGGGTTCAGCGTAAACCTTCTAATCTTATTGGATTCACACAGAGCTTGATTGCTGATGTTGCTAATGATCCTAGAGCATCGACCTATGATCTAAGCTTTCATTCGGAAGAAAAGTATATGGAAATACCGATTGATGAGAAATTACTGTATCGCGCGGTTCAGAACCTGCTAATGAATGCAATTATCCATAACCCTGCGGGAACAAGCATTCATACTCAGATTAAAGAGAAGAATCAGGGTTTTGTGGAAATGATAATTTCAGATAACGGCGTAGGTATGGATCAGGATTTATTGAACAATCTGTTTAAGAAGTATTATCGAGGAACGTCGACGACCTCTTCGAAACTAGGGACAGGCCTAGGGATGGCAATTGCCCAAAGTCTTATTTTAGCTCATGGCGGTAAACTCACCGTTGAAAGTGAATTATCGAAAGGGACTACCTTATCGATTAAATTGCCTCTTGAGGATCTTACTGTATAAATTGTCAGCATTCTTATCAGAGATAGGAAGGTTTGAGGTTGTCGCGTTTGTACAATAGTTAGCAATGAAAATAGGGTAAAATAAGGGTTGAATTTGAAGAAAGTGGTGAATAAATGACTATTCATATAGCGCTGTTGCGCGGAATTAATGTGGGCGGGAACAATAAGATCAAGATGGCGGATTTAAGAGAAGGACTGGGAGAGCTGGGTTTGGCTAAGGTTCAGACTTATATTCAAAGCGGTAATATTTTGTTCGAATCGAATGAAGATGAGGCAACATTGCGTCAAAAGATTGAACAGCTGATTCAGGATAGGTTCGGTCTATCGATCAAAGTCATCATAAGAACGTCCGAGGAATTGAAAGGGATTGCAGCGAGCTGTCCCTTCTCCGAACAGCAAATTGCTGAAGCAGAAGCCACATCGGAGGCTGTCAGCCTGTACGTTTCTATGTTGCTGGAGGAACCAGGGAATGATCGTGTCGAAAAGCTGAAAGCATTGGATCTCAAAGATGATCGATATCAAATAGCAGGAAGAGACATCTACCTCTTATATGGGCAAAGCATTCGCAATTCTAAGCTTTCAACCCAAGTGGAAAAGCTGGGTGTGCCATCTACCGTGCGTAACTGGAATACGCTTAATAAGCTTGTTGCATTAGCTGAAGAAATGGAAGTTTTTAAGCTTTAAACCTAAACGGCAGAGATTTGCGGACTTGAGAGCAGTTAATTGTGCTAAAACACACCCTAATTTCAATAATACGGACATGAGAGACGTTATTTGTACTAAAACACCACCTAAACCTCATAATTACTGCAAATAGCGGAACCTATGTCCAAAACTATGAGGATAAGAGGTAAGTTGTACAAATAGCGGAACTAATGTCCGTAACGAATAAATCATAGACTAAAGACTAACACCCAACAGCCAACAGCCAACAGCCAACAGCCAACAGCCAACAGCCAACAGACAACAGACAACAGACAACAGACAACAGACAACAGACAACAGACAACAGACAACAGACAACAGACAACAGACAACAGACAACAGACAACAGACAACACACAACACACAACACACAACACACAACACACAACACACCAGAGACCAATCCAATCCTCACTGCAAGTTTGACTGACTGTATAAACTCTGGCGCTAACGGACATTAGTTCCGCTAATTCAGAATCCAAGGGGGTTTAGAGCATATTGCGGACATGAGAGACGTTATTTGTACTAAAACACCACCTAAACCTCATAATTACTGCAAATAGCGGAACCTATGTCCGAAACTATGAGGAAAAGAGGTAAGTTGTACAAATAGCGGAACTAATGTCCGTAACGAATAAATCATAGACTAAAGACCATACACAATACTCAACAGACAATACCCAACACACCAGAGACCAATCCAATCCTCACTGCAAGTTTGACTCACTGTATAAACTCTGGTGCTAACGGACATTAGTTTCGCTAATTCAGAATCCAAGGGGGTTTAGAGCATATTGCGGACATGAGAGCCGTTAATTGTACTAAAACACCCATTAAACCTCGTAATTACTGTAAATAGCGGAACCTATGTCCAAAACTATGAGGATAAGAGGTAAGTTGTACAAATAGCGGAACTAGTGTCCGTAACGAATAAAACATAGACTAAAGACCATACACAATACACAACACACCAGAGACCAATCCAATCCTCACTGAAAGTTTGACTCACTGTATAAACTCTGGTGCTAACGGACATTAGTTCCGCTAATTTAGAATCCAAAGGGGTTTTGGAGCGTATTGCGGATATGAGAGCCGTTAATTGTACTAAAACACCCATTAAACCTCGTAATTACTGTAAATAGCGGAATCTATGTCCGAAACTATGAGGATAAGAGCTAATTTGTACAAATAGAGGAACCTATGTCCACAATACGAAATTATAGATAAAAGACCAAAGACTAAAGACTAAAGACTAAAGACTAAAGACTAAAGACTAAAGACCAAAGACCAATTACCAAAGATCAATAGCCAAAAATCCAAAAATCCAAAAATACCAAGAGCCCAAGAGCCCAAGAGCCCAAGAGCCCAAGAGCCCAAGAGCCAAAAAGCCAAAAAGCCAAAAAGCCAAAAAGCCCAAAAACCAAAAGACCAAAAACCAACCCACGTCCACAGGACGTGGATTTCTGTTTTTATGGCGACACGCTCGAGGAGGCGAATGACGGTTTCAGCCAAAAGTGTAGATTGCTACTTTAGCGAGATTTAGCGAGCCACTCGTGCGGATGTGTTTGTTTTACAAATAGACATTCCTACATTTACAACGTAACAGTGTTATGTTACGATAGCGATAAGAGGTGATCACATTGGATAAGGATTTAATTTCTAAGAAGGATCTGCTGGATTTAACAGGCATATCGTATGGACAATTGTATCGCTGGAAGCGAAAAAAGCTTATTCCGGATGAATGGTTTATTCGTAAATCAACGTTTACAGGTCAAGAAACCTTCTTCCCAAAACAAACTATATTAGCTCGTATCCATAACATTATTAATATGAAGGATGATCTGTCATTAGATGAGCTTGCAGGAAAGTTATCCGACACTTCATCAATTAACCTTATGTCATTAACAGTTAAAGAAATTGAAGAACGAAACATTGTTTCGTTACAAACCTTGGAGAAGTTCGGGAAGGCATCACAAAAAGAAGAAGAGATGTATACTCTCGAACAGCTCGTTCATTTATATACAGTTGACTATCTGCTTAGCAGAGGAGAAATGAGTCTGGAAGAGGCAGGACTGCTCTTTGGAACCTTGGAGGAGAAGACCAAGAAGTTTGAGGGAAAGAGCTGGGATCTCTTTTTTGTCAGGAAAATGGGAGTCACTTCCTTTATATTAGCGTTATCGCCAGCTGAATTAATTTTTGACGAAGGTGTAAGGCTTGTAGCGAAACTAAGTCTTGGTGATTTAATCGAGCATTTAAAAGGAAAACTTGCATAATGGAGGTTGGGTAATGGAGACAAATCTGTTGTCAGACTTGATTGTAAATGGTGTTGGCGGTGCCGGCGGAGGTCATTACAATAACGTTAAAATAGACGGGGTTGGCAGAGTCAGCGGCTCGATAACAGCTCGTCATTTTAATGGAAACGGACATATGCGATTGAATGCTGATCTTACAGCCACTGAAATGGATTGTAATGGCGTGATGAATGTGAAAGGTAATCTGAACTTTGGAAGCATGAAGGCTGACGGTATGCTTACGATTGGTGGCGGGCTTAGTGGAGAAAGCTGTGTGCTCAATGGCATGATGAGTATAAAGGGCGATTGTGAGCTTGAGCGTTTTACAGGGATTGGCGGCTTCAATGTTGGTGGTTTGCTTAGTGCGGGTGAATTTGAATTTTGTCTACAGGGCCAAGGAAAAGCTAGTGAGATTGGTGTAGAAAGCATCGTTATTCGTCAAGAAAACAAAGGCGGTTGGAGTAAATTATGGAGTGGAATTATTCCAAAATTAAAGCCTGAACTTCATGTTGGGACGATTGAGGGCGACTTTATTGATCTGGAGTTTACGACTGCGGATATTGTTAGGGGCAATGTTATCATTATTGGTCAAGGCTGTTCGATTGGTCGGGTGGAATATCGCTCGAAGCTGACTGTTTATCCCGGTGCAAGGGTGATGAAGGAGGAGAAGATAAGTGACTGAAGTGATTCGGAATCCTTTGAAAATATTAGGTGAAACAACATCAGCGGGCGGTTTTTATAAAAATGTGAATATAACTGGGGAGTGTCAATTTAACAGCGATGTGGATTGCCTGAGACTGAGCTTGACCGGAGAATTGAATATAGCTGGCAGCCTCCGAGTACAAGATATAAAGATAACGGGTGAATGTTTCGTTAACGGCAGTTTTGACGGGAACTCTCTGCGGGGACGGGGGGAGGTGAAGACTGCTGCCGAGCTTAGAGCAGATCGAATTAAATTCACTGGGAATCTGGATGTAAAGGGTGATTGTGAAGCCGAGGAGTTGCAGCTTTCTGGCGCAGCTAATGTAGATGGATTGCTCAGTGCAGACCGCCTCGAAATTAGCCTATTCGGTCCTTGCTTCGTCAAGGAGGTTGGTGGCGGTTTAATTCGGATCAAGAGAAGTAAAGCCGGAGCTTTTCTGAATCTGATGAAATTTAGGGACGCAAATAAAACCATCTTCCATACTGGACTGATTGAAGGCGACAGCATAGAGCTTCAGCATACAAGGGCTGATATGGTTAGAGGTGGAAGTGTAATTATCGGAACGGATTGTGAAATTGGGACCGTGGAGTACCGAGATACACTAAAGGTCCATAAAAATGCTAAAGTGAAGCATCAAATAAAGCTCTAATTGACAAAATGATTGAAGCAACCTATAATAAGCAATAATTTACAATATAAATGTTATGATTAGAAATAGTAGAAGTGAAGTGACCCTTCAGAGAGCCGTTGGTTGGTGAGAAACGGTAGCGTCAATCGCTTTGAACTCGTCTATGAACAGCTGCCCGAAAATGTAGGGTTAGACGGAATTCCACCGTTACAGGGATAGATGGTAATTGCCATCGAATGAGATCATTTCGCAAGAAATGAATTAGAGTGGTACCGCGGGCTATACCCCGTCTCTATACATAGAGACGGGGTTTTTTGCGTTCAAAAAGAGGTATAGGTTATGGAAATATACTTTATTTGGACAGGATGCTTAACGGCTTTTGATGCCAAGGATGGCGATAGCCTTTGAGCTTGTTGATTAAATTCCGGGTTTAATCAACCCCGCTTGACATATATTTATTCAACATTACTTAGGAGGAATTCCCAATGAACCGTAAAATAATCGTTCTAGACACTACACTGCGCGATGGTGAGCAAGTACCCGGCGCTAAATTGAATGTACAACAAAAAATTGAGTTTGCTCAGCAGTTAAAACGGCTCAATGTAGATATAATTGAAGCGGGTTTTCCTGCTTCTTCCGCTGGTGATTTTCAGGCCGTTAAGGAGATTGCTCGAAGTGTAGGCGATACGATATCGATTACTGCGCTTGCGCGGGCAGTCCAAAGTGATATAGATGCGGTATACGAAAGTATCAAGCTCGCGCAGAATCCTCTTATTCATATTGTGCTTGGAACATCTAACATTCATGTTGAGAAAAAATTTAATCGCTCCAAGGAAGCTGTGATGCAAATGGGGGTAGACGCGGTTAAATATGCGAGAACCTTATTGCCCCATGTCCAATACTCCACTGAGGATGCATCGAGATCGGACTTTGAATACTTATGGAAAACGATCGAGGCTGTTGTTAAAGCAGGGGCAAACATGATTAATGTACCGGATACAGTTGGTTATGCTGTACCTGAAGAATTTGGAGAACTGATTCGAAAAATTAATGATCGTCTTAAAAATGTAAATGATAAAGTGATTCTCAGCGTGCATTGCCATAATGATCTTGGACTGGCAACGGCCAATACGCTGAGTGCCATCAAAAATGGAGCCGAAAAGGTTGAGTGTACGATCAACGGTTTAGGTGAACGTGCGGGTAACACATCGCTAGAGGAAGTTGTTATGGGTGTCAGAGTAAGGGAGAATTATTATAAATGCGATACTAATATTAATACGAAAGAGCTGCTCAAAACCTCAAGGCTTCTGACTCATTTGACTGGACTCGATGTACAGGTTAATAAGGCGATTACCGGTGAGAATGCTTTTGCACATTCTTCGGGTATCCATCAGGATGGACTATTGAAGGACAAACGGGTTTATGAAATCATGTCTCCTGAAGAGGTTGGGGCAGAAAGTATGGAATTGATACTGACTGCACGTTCCGGACGACATGCTTTCAAGAATGCAGTTGAAAAGATGGGTTTTGAAACGAGCGATGCTGAAGACTTTGAATTGTTATTCCAGAAATTTATTACTTTAGCTGATGCCAAAAAAGAAGTCTATGACCATGATGTGTTTTATTTAGTGACTAATCACCGTACCCTCGATGTGGGTGACAGCCAACTGTTTGAATTGGAGTCGTTCCAGGTTGTAACCAATGATCTGTACCCTACTGCAACAGTTAAACTAAAGAAGGGCAACGAGACGTATAAGGATAGCGCGGTAGGTGATGGACCGATTGATGCCCTTTATAGTGTCATTAAAACATTGGTAGGGCTGGACGTTCAGTTGAAAGATTACAAAATAAACAGCTTGTCTAGAGGGAAAGAAGCTATTGGTCGGGTCAACATCCGAATCGAATATCAAGGCAAGATATACTCTGGCCGCGCTATGGATACGGATATTATCAAAGCAAGTGCAATGGCTTTCTTGAATGGTATTAACGCTGCTTTGCTAGATAGCGCTAATGAGAATATCTAAATTATTGTAAATATTTATGGATCAGATTTGTTTGAGTTGCATCCACCTGCATCTATCTACCATACAATCCAGCCACGTCCAAAGGACGTGGCTCTTTGTTTTAGGATGTGTTTATAAAATGTACCTTTTTTTGTGGGTTTGTTCTCCATTAAATAGTCATGAATGGAAGGGATCAGCGCATATTGTTTGATAAGACGCAATCGAATGGATAAAAAGTCAGCTAAGAGAGTGTCTTGGAAGGACATGACAAATAAACCTCTTGACATACGATAATGATAACCATTATCATGGTAGTCGTAGATACAAATGAAAATGATTATCATTCCAATCTATAAGGCATTTATCACATCTATACATACTCGGAGGGATAGGTTTTGAAAAAGTTTATAGTAGTTTTGGTTATTGCGGCATTTTGTGTTATGACGGCATGTTCGTCCACAAACAAAGAGGACAATCAAGCTGATAAAAATGCGGCAACGAATACCACAAGCAATGAGACAAGTAATACGAATAATAGTGAGAATGATGCAAAAGTATATAGCTTGGAAAACGATGGTGTTGATGAAACAAAGTTTAATGAAGCATTAACTCAATTTCCAAAAGAAGTACCAGAACGAATTGTAACAACATCTGTACCATTAACAGAAATGCTGTTCTTGCTGGGAGTTACACCAGTTGGAGTTCCTACTTCTACTAATCCTATTCCTGCAGCATTCGATGCGGTAGAGCGAATTGGCTCACCAATGTCGCCGGATATTGAAGTTGTAACTAAGCTTGAACCGGATTTGCTTCTTGGCGCAGAGTCGCTTCGCAGCACGTTAGACAAAACACTTGAAGGTATTAAGATGGAAAAAGCATATTTAAGCACAGAATCCTTCGATGATTTGAAGCTTAGCATTAAAGTACTGGGTACTTATTTTAATAAAGTAGATGAAATGAATGCTGTATTGTCCAAAATTTTGGATAAAGAAAATGAGTTGATTAAGCAAGCTGAAGGCAAAGAAATGCCAAGCGTTATGCTGGTTATTGGAACTTCGGATTCATTCATGGTTATGAGTGAACGTTCTTATCTTGGCAGTCTTGTGAAGAAGCTTAACGCAGATAATATCGCGACATCCGTATTGAAAGTAACAGATACGTATTCTCCAATCAATATGGAGAACATCGTTGCAGCTGATCCTGACATCATTCTCGTACTTGCTTCAGGAGACCATGGTGCTTCCGTTGATAAGTTCCAGAAGGAAGTAGAAAAGAACAGCACATGGACAAAACTTTCAGCTTATAAAAATGATAAAATTCATATTTTGGATTATAGTGTTTTCGGTGTAACATCGATCATCAACGCGGAGAAAGCCTTAACAGAAATTGCAAATTATTTCTATGAGTGATAGAGGAGACAGCAAGTGATAAATACATCTCGAAGCAGGATCATCGTTATCTTCACGTTCATACTGGCCATCGTTGCTGCAATATTAGCAATTGGAGTTGGCGGTGTGTCCATCCCGATAAAAGATATATTAAGTACGATTTTTAGCTCATCCTCTAAAGCGGTGAACGCGACAATCATATGGGATATCCGATTGCCGCGTGTCATGCTGGCAATGATTATTGGGGCGAATATAGCAATTTCGGGTGCACTCTTGCAAGCAGTCATGGGTAACCCGCTAGCTGATCCTGGTCTTACGGGAGTAACAAGCGGCGCGGCTGCTTGTGTACTTGTCATTATGCTTGCTGCACCGCAATATACGGAATTCATTCCGATTGCCGCTTTTGTAGGTGGACTAATTGCATCATCTATTGTTTATGCACTAGCTTGGAGAAGGAATGGGATTTCACCTATTACCATCATTCTATCCGGTGTTGCAGTGAATGCTTTGTGCGGGGGAGTTATTGGATTTCTGACCATTTTGTACAGTGATCGTCTCCCTGCCGCAGTTCAATGGCTTAATGGTAGTTTGGCAGCTAAAGGTAATAGTGCTTTGATGATGGTATTGCCTTACGCAATTGTAGGTTGGATATTATCGATCTTCGCTATACGCAAGGCTAATATTATTCGGCTGGGTGACCAAGTCGCATCTAATCTAGGTGAGAATGTTAACCGAATCCGAATTTTACTGTCCTTATTAGCTGTTTTCTTGACTGCAATCTCTGTAGCTGCAATTGGGATGATCGGATTTGTTGGGCTTGTTGTACCGCATATGGCTAAAATGCTTGTTGGATCAGATTATAAATATCTGTTGCCGATGAGTATGGCACTTGGAGCGCTTGTCCTGTTAATTGCAGATACGGGTGGTCGGACCTTGTTCTCACCGCTTGATATCCCATCGGGTATTCTCATGGCTGTAATAGGAGCACCTTACTTTCTGTACCTGATGAGAAGGAGGGCATTTTAACATGTTTACTGTTGATTCCATTTCGATTCGGTATGAGCAAAAGAGCGTCATTAACAACTTCTCCTTCTCTGTAAAAGAAGGGGAAGTTGTGTCCATAATTGGACCGAATGGCTCTGGAAAATCGACATTACTCAAAGCCGTTTCCCGGCTCATTCCTTATCATACAGGTACAGTAGAACTCGAAGGCGTGAACTTAAAAGCCATGAGTGCCAAACAAGTTGCGCGCAAGATGTGCATGTTAAGTCAGAAGAATCAAGCCCCTACTGATATGACTGTAATCGATCTTGTCTCTTACGGCAGATATCCACATAAAAAATGGTTTGAGAAATTGAACAATGAGGATATGGATATTGTTCATTGGGCACTTGAGAAGACACATTTGACAGAATACAAGGATCGACGGGTCGTTTCCTTATCCGGCGGTGAATCACAGCGTGCATGGATCGCCATGGCGCTTGCGCAGCGTCCAAAGGTGATGTTGCTTGACGAGCCGACAACTTATTTGGATATTTCTCACCAACATGAAGTTCTCGAGCTTGTTCGAGAGCTAAATCAAGATATGGGTATGACGATCATCATGGTGCTTCATGATCTCAATCAAGCTTCTACCTATAGCGACAGTATTGTTGTTGTGAAGTCTGGCGAGAAGGCGATGTATGGCTCACCGAACCAAGTCATGACAACGGACATGATCCGACAGGTTTATCGGATGGACTCAGAAATTCAATATGTTCCAGCAGAAAAGAAGCCTCGTATTCATCTGTTAAGTACGGTAAAATAGTCGCGGACAATTATAAATCATTTTATGGAGGGGTTTATTTTGAAAAGACCAGTTGATATAGAGAAAAACAAAGAAAATTACTTGCAGTTTATTGCAAATCGTAAAAATCTAGTTTTGAGCTTAATTGATGATGAAGGAAAGCCATTTATCAGTTATGCTCCGTTTGTGAAGAAAGAAGGCAAGCTTTATATCTATATCAGTAAAATTGCTGATCATTATAGATATGCGGAAAATAATGATTTTGTCGATGTGCTGCTTTTAGCGGATGAGTCTGCAACGAATAATAAATTTGCAACGGAACGTGTACGTTGGAGCTGTACGGCAACAAACATTGGCAACGACGGACATGAGGATATCTTTGCATTGTTTAATAATGATCACGGTGATAAAATGATGGATTTGCTGCGCGGTTTGGATTTCTCACTTTTTGAGTTGAACCCGCTGCAAGGTCGCTATGTTGTTGGTTTCGGAATGGCATTCGATATAGATGTGGATGCTAATCTATTTAATCATGTGGTTATCGACAAGAAAAAGGAAACGAAAGAAACCGTATAAAAGGAGCTGATTTCGAATGACTTTTTCGACTGTATTGCCTCTATGGAAGGCGACGCAAGAGCGATTCCACAAAATGGTTAAAGGATTGCCGGAACAAGACTTAAACTTGCAAATTGGTTCAGCGTCAATCGAATCTTTGATTCGTCACAATGCGGAGGTTGAATTTATGTTTGCGGAGTGGTTCTTCGGCAGAAGCATACCGGAGGAGCATAAGCAAACAAAGGGCCCAGGTGAAGACGTTAGCAATGAGTCCTCTAACCTTGTAGAAGAGTTAGTTGAGCTGCTTAGAGCTTCAAATGAAAATTTAATTGAAGCGATGAGAGAGCTTCCGGAGGAAGCTTGGACTCAGAGTGTAGAATCACGCATTGGTGCATCAACACCAATTGAAGCGGTAGGCAGACTGATGTATCATACAGGGATTCATGCCGGACAAATTTCGCTTATTCAGAAAAATGCACGTACTCAAGAAGTATCTCAAGCTTCGGTTTAACATATTGAATTACGTGCATGGACATTTGTTATATAAATAAAGAATTAACGTAAAACGCTTGATTTTTCAGGCGTTTTTTTTATTCTTTTTGAACACATTTGCAGACATAGTGATTGGGGACGGACAATCCTTAAATGGAGTTAGTTTAATGAAACGAGTATCAAGGCGGATGTCATGATTTTGTAGATGTTATGTCCGTTTCTCACCATTTCATGCCTATTAAAGCTGTGCTAAAGTAGAATCACTACGATTGAAAGAGGGATATGGAAATGACTAGAATGATCCGAATCGGAATTATAGGAAGCGGCGGGATTGCAAGAGCGCATGCTTCAGCTTATAAAAAAATGCCTCTTCATGTGGAAATTGTAGCTGTGGCAGACAGCATTGCTGGAAAAGCACAAGCTTTTATCGAACAAGAGGGTCTTGTTAACGCGGTTGCTTATGAAGATCATAAGAAGCTGTTGGAGCTTGACCTAGACGGTGTCAGCATTTGCACACCAAACTTCGCTCATTCAGAAACGTCTATAAATGCATTAAATGCTGGTAAGCATGTGCTCGTTGAGAAACCAATGTCCGTTACGCTTCAGCAATCCATCGACATGGTCGAAGCAGCTGAGCGCAGTGGGAAAATCCTGACCGTTGGCTTTCAGCCAAGATACGACCCCAATATGACGCTCATTCAAAAGATTGTTCAATCTGGTCAACTTGGTAACATTTACTTTGTTGAAACAGGCGGCGGCAGACGTCGCGGCATGCCTGGCGGCACCTTTATATCTAAGGAGCTTGCTGGGGCAGGCGCAATGGCTGATATCGGCTGCTATTCACTCGATATGGCGCTTAATGCGCTAGGTTATCCAAAGCCGCTTACGGTATCCGCTTATACATCTAATCATTTTGGAACGAATCCCCAATACCACCGAGAAGCTGCAAATTTTGAAGTCGAGGATTTTGGCGTAGCGATGATTCGTCTTGAGGGAGATATTGTACTTAATTATAAAATCAGCTGGGCTATGCATATGGACTCGTTGGGAGCAACGATGTTCCTTGGAACTGACGGCGGTCTCAAGGTCACTCCAGCAGGTATCGGACCTTGGAGCGGTGTTTGGGATGGAAGCGTGGGCAGTATGACACTTTTTCACGACGTAGCGGATCAACATATCCATTCTACGATTCCAGTAATCGAGCATGGACTGAATTTATTTGATGAGAAGGTAAGAGACTTTGTTGCTGCCATCTCTGAAAATCGTCCAGCTCCTATTCCAGGAGCGGAAATTTTGTATAACCAAGCCATTATCGACGGTGTTCTCCGTTCGGCTGCAAGCAAGCGCGAGGTTACTATAGAGCTTCCATAAAGCTCACTTAAAAAAAAGGCGGTGCAAGATATTCTTGCCCGCCTTTTTTGTGTTCATATATATAGCGAACCGTCTGTTGAAATATCCTCATACTTTGAACCACATTATAAATAAAAATTTGTCACATGACAGAATTGATGACAACGGTCACTATAAGACAACCTCCCTTTTTATTATAGTAGTTAATGTTAAAGTTTTTTAAAAAAAGGATCATGTTGAAGTCATGGTAAGAAGATAGTTAAATACTTCATGATATTTAAATGATTAACTATGGTTTGATACAAGAGAGTGGAGGAATGAAGGATGAGGAAACAATCATTTTTGTTGGTTATTGCTATATTATTATCTGTTATTTCACCCGGACTAGTACCTAACAGAGCAGAAGCGGCTGGGGGGACCGTTACAAAAAGTTATATTGCCAATGCGGATGTGATGGAACTGAGAGGTCAACCGGAGTATGAAGGCATATATGATCATGATGGGGACGGTCTACTTTATGTTGGTATGAGCAATAATGACGGATTCATAAATGTCCGAAATAGAATGGCTACTTCGTTTAATTTAGGTGTGCCGGAAGGAAATATTGTCTCAGCAGAGTTGGTATTGACTGTTGCTGCTGTTATACGAAACCCTAATCATACTTTGTATATGGAAGTTAGGGGCTCAGATGTGAATGATTTGAATAATGTAAATTTTCCAACTATTGATACGAATGCCTCTTATGCGGATAAATTTACAGCAATGAGCTATAGTGAAATGCCAATGGGGACTTATCTTCAGAATCAATCAATCACTCTTAATGTGAAAAGTGCTGTGGATGCATATACGGGCGGCAATGATCGTAAGATAACCTTTGTTTTGAATGGTAATGAGACAGATGCCGATAGCGGTAGATTTCTAATTTATTCTCTGGAAAACGCAAATGCTGCATTTCGTCCGAAGCTAGTGGTGACTTATGAGACCGGAACTGCAAATACAATTCCGACAGGTTCTTTTACGATAAATGAAGGAGCTGCTACAAATTCGTCAGTTGCTAATCTATCTATAATGGGAACGGATGTTGACGCAGGCGATAGTGTTACTCATATGAGATTTGCAAATAGTTCTGCGAACTTATCGGCAGCATCTTGGTTGCCTTTTAGCAATACAGCAACATTTAGTCTAAGTGGCGGTGACGGGGCTAAGACGATCTATATGCAAGTGAAGGATTCCAGAGATGGAATTTCAAATACATCTTCCCAGACCATACTATTGGATCAGACTGCACCAACTGGTAGACTTATTATTAATAATTATGCGGCATATACAAGTAGTAACATCGTGACACTGAGAGTGAATTATTCAGATGGGAGTGGCTCGGGAGTAGCGCAAGTACGATTCTCGAATATAAGCGGTATTTGGCAAACGGATTGGCTCAATACTATTGATTTTCAAACGTTGTCTTGGACACTTCCAGCAGGAGAAGGTGCTAAAACAGTATATGTACAATATAAAGATAAGGTCGGGAATGAGAGTAATGCAATTAGTAGCATGATCACTGTAGATACAATAGCGCCAGTTATCGAGAATGTAGTAGATGGTCAAGCATATAACAAGGCGATAGTCCCCACATTTAATGAAGGTAGTGGACTATTAAATGGTAACCCCTTTACTAGCGGGACAGAGATCGCTATGGATGGTTTTTACAGGTTGATTGTAAGAGATGCGGCAGAGAATTATACAATAGTCGACTTCGAGATAGACACTGTAGCGCCAGAAGTAACCGGAGTAATCCAGGGTCGAAGCTACAATACTAATGTAACAATTTCCTTTAATGAAGGAACGTCGACGCTGAATGGAGCGGCATTTGTTAGTGGGGCACAGGTAACGGAGGATGGTAATTATACGCTTATCGTAACCGATGCAGCGGGTAATGTAACAACAGTAGGCTTTACAATTGATAAAACAGGGCCAACTGTTACTGGAGTAACGGATGGTGGGAAATACAAAGAAAAAGTGACGATTACCTTCAATGAGGGAACGGCGACCTTGAACGGGGCGGCATTTACGAGTGGAACAGAAGTTAATCAGGATGGTACTTATACGCTTGTGGTAACGGATGATATAGGAAACGTAACAACCGTGAACTTTGTGATTGATAGAGTAGCACCAATCGTAACCGGAGTTGGGGATGGTGGAATCTACAAGGATAAGGTGACAGTTAGCTTCGACGAAGGAACAGCGAAGTTGAACGGAAATGCTTTTACAAGCGGTACGGAAGTTAATCAGGATGGTGTCTATAGGCTCGTCGTAACTGATGCAGCAGGAAACGTAACAACCGTGAACTTTGTAATTGATAAGGTAGCGCCAGTCGTAACGGGAGTTGCGGATAGTGGAATGTACAAGGATAAAGTAACGGTTAGCTTTGATAAAGGAACAGCAAAGTTGAACGGAGATGCTTTTACAAGCGGGACGGAAGTTATTCAGGATGGCTCGTACAAGCTCGTCGTAACGGACGCAGCAGGAAATGTAACAACCGTGAACTTTGTAATTGATAGAGTAGCACCAGTAGTAACCGGAGTTGTAGATGGTGGAATGTACAAGGATAAAGTAACGGTCAGCTTCGATGAAGGAACGGCGAAGTTGAACGGAGATTCATTTACGAGCGGTACGGAAGTTATTCAGGATGGCTCGTACAAGCTCGTCGTAACGGACGCAGCAGGAAATGTAACGACGGTGAACTTTGTAATCGATAAGGTAGCACCAATCGTAACAGGAGTTTCGGATGGTGGAATCTACAAGGATAAAGTCACGATTAGCTTTAATGAAGGAACGGCAACCTTGAATGGAACTGCTTTTACAAGCGGGACTGAAGTTAACCAGGATGGCTCGTACAAGCTCGTCGTAACGGATGCAGCCAGAAATGTAACAACAGTGAACTTTGTAATTGATAAAGTAGCACCAATCGTAACAGGAGTTTCGGATGGTGGAATCTACAAGGATAAAGTCACGATTAGCTTTAATGAAGGAACGGCAACCTTGAATGGAACTACTTTTCCAAGCGGTACAGAGGTCAATGCAGATGGTAGCTATATTCTCATCGTAACGGACGCAGCAGGAAACGTAACAACAGTGAACTTTGTGATTGATAAGGTAGCACCAATCGTAACCGGAGTTGCGGATGGTGGAATGTACAAGGATAAGGTGACAGTTAGCTTTAATGAAGGAACAGCAACATTGAATGGAAATGCTTTTACAAGCGGTACGGAAGTTGATCAGGATGGTGTATATAAGCTCGTCGTAACGGATACAGCCGGAAATGTAACAACAGTGAACTTTATGATTGATAGATTAGCACCAATCGTAACCGGTGTTGCGGATGGTGGAATCTACAAGGATAAAGTGACAGTTAGCTTTAATGAAGGAACGGCAAAGTTGAACGGAGATCCTTTTACGAGCGGTACGGAAGTTAATCAGGATGGTGTCTATAGGCTCGTAGTAACGGATACAGCAGGAAACGTAACAACGGTGAACTTTGTAATTGATAAGGTAGCACCAATCGTAACAGGAGTTTCGGATGGTGGAATCTACAAGGATAAAGTCACGATTAGCTTTAATGAAGGAACGGCAACCTTGAATGGAACTACTTTTCCAAGCGGTACAGAGGTCAATGCAGATGGTAGCTATATTCTCATCGTAACGGATGCAGCCGGAAATGTAACAACAGTGAACTTTGTAATTGATAAAGTAGCACCAATCGTAACCGGAGTTTCGGATGGTGGAATCTACAAGGATAAAGTGACAGTTATCTTTAATGAAGGAACAGCAACCTTGAATGGAACTGCTTTTACAAGCGGTACGGAAGTTGATCAGGATGGTGTATATAAGCTCGTAGTAACGGACTCAGTAGGAAATGTAACAACAGTGAACTTTGTGATTGATAAGGTAGCACCAATCGTAACCGGAGTTTCGGATGGTGGCGTCTACAAGGATAAAGTGACAGTTAGCTTTAATGAAGGAACAGCAACATTGAATGGAACTGCTTTTACAAGTGGTACGGAAGTAGATCGGGATGGCTCGTACAAGCTCGTAGTAACGGACTCAGTAGGAAATGTAACAACAGTGAACTTTGTGATTGATAAGGTAGCACCAATCGTAACAGGAGTTTCGGATGGTGGAATCTACAAGGATAAGGTGACAATTAGCTTTAATGAAGGAACAGCAAAGTTGAACGGAGATGCTTTTACAAGCGGAACGGAAGTTGATCAGGATGGTGTCTATAAGCTCGTCGTAACGGACGCAGCAGGAAATGTAACAACGGTGAACTTTGTGATTGATAAGGTAGCACCAATCGTAACCGGAGTTTCGGATGGTGGAATCTACAAGGATAAAGTAACGGTTAGCTTTGATGAAGGAACAGCGAAGTTGAACGGAGATGCTTTTACAAGCGGAACGGAAGTTATTCAGGATGGCTCGTACAAGCTAGTCGTAACGGATGCAGCCAGAAATGTAACAACAGTGAACTTTGTAATTGATAAAGTAGCACCAATCGTAACCGGAGTTTCGGATGGTGGAATCTACAAGGATAAAGTCACGATTAGCTTTAATGAAGGAACGGCAACCTTGAATGGAACTACTTTTCCAAGCGGTACAGAGGTCAATGCAGATGGTAGCTATATTCTCATCGTAACGGATGCAGCAGGAAATGTAACAACAGTTAACTTTGTAATTGATAGAGTAGCACCAGTAGTAACTGGAGTTGTAGATGGTGGAATGTACAAGGATAAAGTAACGGTTAGCTTTGATGAAGGAACAGCAACATTGAATGGAAATGCTTTTACAAGCGGTACGGAAGTTGATCAGGATGGTGTATATAAGCTCGTCGTAACGGATACAGCCGGAAATGTAACAACAGTGAACTTTATGATTGATAAAGTAGCACCAATCGTAACCGGAGTTGCGGATGGTGGAATGTACAAGGATAAGGTGACAGTTAGCTTTAATGAAGGAACAGCAACCTTGAATGGAACTGCTTTTACAAGCGGTACGGAAGTTGATCAGGATGGTGTATATAAGCTCGTAGTAACGGACTCAGTAGGAAATGTAACAACAGTGAACTTTGTGATTGATAAGGTAGCACCAATCGTAACCGGAGTTTCGGATGGTGGCGTCTACAAGGATAAAGTGACAGTTAGCTTCGACGAAGGAATAGCGAAGTTGAATGGAACTGCTTTTACAAGCGGTACGGAAGTTTTTCAGGATGGCTCGTATAAGCTCGTCGTAACGGACGCAGCAGGAAATGTAACGACGGTGAACTTTGTAATTGATAAAGTAGCACCAATCGTAACCGGAGTTTCGGATGGTGGAATATACAAGGATAAAGTCACGGTCAGCTTCGACGAAGGAGTAGCGAAACTAAATGGAGCTGCTTTTACAAGCGGAACAGAAGTTGTTACAGATGGCATGT
>NZ_JBWDNR010000021.1:0-16689 GCF_056269295.1 Paenibacillus sp. J31P13 | reverse complement strand
GTTGGCAGCGTAACGCGAGAGAAGCTTGCCCTTGGAAGTGTAGGAACGGAGCAGCTTTCAGTTGGGAGCGTAGGAGCAGAGCAACTTACGACCGGAAGTATAACCGCAGAAAAGCTTGCGCAGGGAAGTGTGGGAACGGTACAGCTTTCGACGGGCAGCATAACGAGAGAGAAGCTGGCCCCTGGAAGTATAGGAACGGAGCAGCTTTCAGTTGGGAGCGTAGGAGCGGAGCAACTTACGACCGGAAGTATAACCGCAGAAAAGCTTGCGCAGGGAAGTGTGGGAACGGTTCAGCTTTCGGCGGGCAGCGTCACAAGAGAGAAGCTTGCCCTTGGAAGTGTAGGGACGGAGCAGCTTTCAGTGGGGAGCGTAGGGACAAAACAACTTGCAGCGGAAAGTATAACAACGGATAAGCTTGCGCTGGAAAGTGTAAATACGGAGCAGCTCTCAGCGGGTAGTGTGACGTCCGAGAAGCTTGCAGTGGGAAGCGTAGATACAGAGCAGCTATCTGCGAGCAGTGTAACGATGGATAAGCTGGATTACGGAAGTGTAGGCACAAGACAGCTCACGACAGGCAGCGTCACAAGAGAAAAACTAGCGGTGGGAAGTGTAGGAGCAGAGCAGATTGCGCCGGGGAGTATTAGTGCAGATAAACTTGCTCCAGGTGTATTGCCTCAGCTTAATTTGGGATTATCTACAATTCACGGAGAGCATATCGCTGGCGGTGCGATCTCAAGATCTCATATCCAAGATCAGTCTGTAGGGCTTTCAAAGTTGCAGTTCGTACCGATTATTACAACCTCTGTCAGCGGTGTTGTCAAGCAACAGTTCGGATTGTCTCCTTACAGCTTTGGGGTGCAAGAAGAGCAGGTGGAGCTCATTATTTCTTTTGATGAACCTTTTGCGAACACGCAATACGTCTTGACAGTAACAGCAGATAATCCTGCATGTTATGCCGTAGTTCAATCGAAGGCGCTCGATAGAGCTGTCATCGCTATCATTCGCACACGCATCAGCCATGAACCAAAGGGCAGCATAAACTGGATTGCAATCGGCAAAAGCTGAAAACTCTATCCTCTTGCTGACAAACTATCCAAGATGGATTTTGAGTGCCAAACAAAAGGATTTGAACGCGAGATAATTGCGTCCAAATCCTTTGTTTTTTTCAGCAGAAATAAGCTGTGTTTATTTATCGACTATTCATCATGAAGCAGTACGACTGCCGTTACGGAAAAAATGTCTATACATACAATATGATGTTGAAGTCCATGAACTTAAGAAGGATTGGAGAGATCATTGATGAGTCGTAAAAAAAGGCCAGTCCGTCATCTCAAGAGTAATGTTGGATTACGCAATCAAGCAGAAAGACGATTCCAAAAGTATAAACAAGGCTTAGATCAAGGTTATGAGCAAGGGCTGCTGGCAGGTCATGACAATTTTCAGGCTTATTTTGAAGGTACAAGTATTATCCTTCCAGCTTATAACAATGTTGAAGCAATAAAGAGATGTCTGAAAGGGATTATAGCCTATACGGATCTTCCCTATGAGATTATTGTTATCGACGATGGCTCCACGGACAGTCTTGAACCTTATTTAAAGCAATTATCCAGTCACGTTAGATATCGGATTTTAAATAAAAAGATAGGCTTTACCGGCTCTGCTAACAGAGGTTGTATGATGGCGAAGGGAACGACCATCCTGCTATTAAACAACAATATTATTCCAACGCAAAATTGGCTAGAAAATTTATTAATTTGTTTAAATAGCAATGACGCAATTGGAATGGTTGGTCCCATATTAAACGGTTTAAGTGAGGATCAGCAGCTAGGGATCGAATTTGAAGATTTGGATGCGATGCATGAGTTTGCAAGAGGCAATAACGAAAGTGACCCTTCAAGATGGGAACGAGCAGCTTTTTTGAGTAGAGATTGTTTATTATTTCGACGAGAGCTGCTGGAGCGGGTTGGTTATTTGGACGAAGGCTGTCAGGAAGCGCCTTTCGACGTCCGTGATTATTGTCTTCGTGTTCATTTACAGGGTTATACGCTCCAATGTGCTAGAGATGTATATGTTCATCTCGACGAGAAAAGGGTGGAGCAGGAAGCAGCGGAATTAAGAGATATTGAAAATTTGGATAGATCAGCATCGGAAATCTACTATATGGAAAAATGGCAGCATATGAGCGAAAAAAACTTTGATATAGATGCTTTTTTATCCTCTATTCAAGCAATTAGGAAAAAATCAAAGGCTGATAGTGATCCAAAGCTTGGAGAAGCTTTATTTTATCCAATGGAAATGGTTGTAAAAGGGTTAAATGAGTCCCTGTATTGGATAGAAGCCGGCGTAAGAAGACCGATCATCGGTAACTGGGATCAGTCGAACGTTATAAGACTTTCGCAGTTGGATATGTGGAGATGGCCTATTGGAGAACCAGTTGAAGCTACTGAGGTGAGTAAATGCTTAAATGTGGTTCATTATGATGAAAAAGCTGATGCATATCATGGGAAGCGGTATGAGACGAATGAAGGAAAAGCATTTTATCTCGAAAAGGGTAAAAAGCGGTCTATTGTAACCCAACAAGCAGAAAAAGCATGGGGCTTGCATAATGCGCCATTAGCCCAATTATGTGATGCAGATTTGCGTGCTCTCCCCAATGGATTGCCCATTATTGCTCCCATCTTTCTACGTCAACAATTATAATATCCAACTAAAATAAAAACGGTAAGGTTTAGGAGGTTTTAAAATTGCTGAAAAGTAAATGTAAAGCTGCACTGAGAGGTCGGGATAATGATACAGTTTCTCAAAAACGAACCAGCCGAAGCAATTCCAATTACGCGGGCAAAAAAATGCTGCGGCGGCGGAAGCATGTAATTAGACAGCGTTTGACTCAAAAGTTAAACGAGCGCGCTGGCTTAGGATTAACCTTCAATGACGGCTATAACACCGGCTATGCCAAGGGCTTTGAAGATGGACATCAAGCAGCATATGAAGAGCGGTTGTAAACGGCGCTGAGCCTTATATCAAATATCGTACCCAAATAATGCGTAAACGATAATAGGATATAAGGCTGTTTGCAAAGCATACGACTTAGAGAGACCATCGCAAAATAACGCCGGCTTGTGTCAAACCGCCACCAAAGCCATATAGAAGTAAAAGCTGATCCTTTTTTAATTTTCCTTCAATGACGGCTTCGTTAATTGCGAGCGGGATGGATGCGGCAGAGGTGTTGCCAAAACCCTTGATGCTCGAAAGTGTTCGATCCAAGGGGAATCCTGTTCTTTCACATAGAGATTCAATAATGCGCATATTCGCGCTATGCGGGACAAACCAATCAATATCCGAGACTGCCAGACCGCTTCTTTGCAGCAATTCGCTTACTCCTTCTGATACTTTGCTGACAGCCCATTTGTATACCTCTCGACCATTTTGAACAAGAAGTCCGTGCATATGAATGTCATGCTCTCCGATTGCAGATGCTAAGCTGCTGCGATAAAGCAAGTGTCCGCCCGATCCGTCTGTTTTACTTGAGGCAGCAATGACGTTTCCGTATCCGTTATTTGATGCTTCCATAAGAAAAGCAGCAGCCCCATCACCAAATAAAATACATGTCGTACGGTCTGTATAGTCAGTAATTTTGGACAAGCTTTCGGCTCCAATGACCAAAATTTTTCGATATACACCTGAGAGCAGCAAGCCGTTAGCCAACTGAATGGAAGCAGCGAAGCCAGCACACGCCGCTTGAATATCAACGGCGCCAGCATTTTTTATATCAAAATGTGCTTGAACCTGGGAAGCGACGCTTGGAAAAACAGCATCAGGTGTTGAGGTCGCGACAATAATATAGTCAACATCAGTTAGAGCAACGCTGTAGCGTTCAATCATGTTATGAACCGCGGCGAAGCATAAATGGCTTGTGAACTGTTTCTCGGCAGCGATATGCCGCTCTTGAATACCAGTACGCTGTACAATCCATTCATCACTCGTATCGACGAGCTTCTCCAAGTCGGCATTTGTTAAAATTCGCTCGGGAACAT
Source organism: Paenibacillus sp. J31P13 (assembly GCF_056269295.1). Lineage (NCBI taxonomy): Bacteria > Bacillati > Bacillota > Bacilli > Caryophanales > Paenibacillaceae > Paenibacillus > Paenibacillus sp. J31P13. The sequence continues at coordinate 12,655 of NZ_JBWDNR010000021.1, read as the reverse complement.
ACGCGCCGATTGCAGTAACAACAGCGTTGGAGAGAGTAGAAGATGGCTCGTTAACTTTACTTTTTTCGTTCATGCTTCATACACTTCCTTTCGAATTAGTACCAAGTACTAGTAGTTGATCCTAATTTACATCATTCTTTCCGTTAAGTCAATAAAATATGTATAGTTAGGCCCCTCAGAGCGAAAGATAATTAGGGGTCCCCAGCCCCATCAAAATGAATGGAGGATGGCTAAATGCGCAAAAGAATAGCTGCTTTGTCAGTCGGCGTACTGCTTGGTACAATGCTGACAGGCTGTATGGAAAAACACGGCGAGCTAGGCAATAAGGACATCCGTTCGAACAGTATACGATTTGATGCAAACGGCAATTTATTGAAAGATAAAAGATTTGCGAACGACCAGAAAAATGAAATGAACCGTGTGAATGGCCGCAGATTGAACAGCAACAATGTCATCGGCTCGCACAAAAATTATCGTATGGAAATCGATCAAGAAGTAGCCGACAAAATAAAAGCGATGGGTGATGTCAAATCATCCTATGTGATGATGACAGACAGTAATGCTTATGTCGCTGTTTCATTTGATGAGCATGCAGACGGTGTTGATTCAAAAATGCTGAGCAGAACGAACAGCGGTTATTTGGGGAAAGAAGGAACGCGAGTAAGTCGGAAAATGAGCACCTTATCTACAGGTGCGCATATGCTTACAGCTGAAATGAAAGATAAAATTGTTCAGGAAGTAAAACGAGCAAAACCTAAGGTAGGACATGTATACGTTTCTGCAAATCCTGACTTTGTTGGCCGAATGACTTCATATATGAATGATGCAAAACACGGACATCCACTTCAGAGCTATATTGCGGAGTTTAATGCGATGGCAGAGCGTGTCTTCCCCGCAAAATCAAGCGATAATGGAATAAAGTACTTGAGCACTAAGGATCATACTAATATTTACGACTAATCAAAAATCGGAATAATAACGTATTAACGGCTTCTGGATATTGTTCCATAAGCCGTTTTTTTGTGCGAATTTTACTAGCAAACAGCCCAATCTATTAACTTTTTCTTTCATATAATATCTAAGTTAAGCTAGAAGGAGTTGGGATGGTAGATTATGGGTGACGAACGAAACTTAAATAATGGCCATATGAATCGAACGGTTGCTATTGTGGGCTTAGGCTATGTCGGTCTCCCTTTAGCACTCCTTTTTGTCCAGAAAGGCTTTCAAGTAATAGGAATTGATCGGGATCGTTTAAAGATCGAGCAGCTTAGCTGCGGGCAGAGCTATATAACTGAAATCGAAAACCTAAAAATTGAGTCAGCTATAGCATCCAAAAGATTTAAACCAACCAGTCAATATTATGATATCAGTTCTGCTGAAGCGGTTATCATCTGTGTGCCAACCCCGCTAACGGCCAAAGGTACCCCGGATTTGTCTTATTTAAATGGAGCGGCGACAGAAATAAGCAAGCATTTAAAGAAGGGACAGCTCGTTATTTTAGAAAGTTCGACTTATCCTGGCACGACTAGAGAGGTTTTGCTTCCTCTTCTTTGCCAAACTGGATTAATGGTAGGAACTGATTTTCATGCAGCCTACTCACCAGAGCGCGTAGATCCAGGTAATAAAAATTATCCAATTGGAATCATTCCGAAGGTGGTAAGCGGAATCACAGCACAGTGTTTATCTAGAGCGGAGCAATTATACAGGGAAGTATTTAGCGAAGTTCATACGGTCTCCTCTACTGATGCAGCAGAAATGACAAAAATATTAGAAAATGCTTATCGATTGATCAATATATCTTTTATTAATGAATTAGCTATGATATGCGATGTTTTAGGTTTGAATGTATGGGAAATAATTGATGCCGCCAGCACGAAGCCTTTCGGCTATAAAGCTTTTTACCCGGGACCGGGGATTGGGGGGCATTGCATACCTGTTGATCCCTCCTATTTGGAATGGAAAATTAATCAATATGATATCCAGTCGAGTTTCATTGGAGCAGCAAATAGAATTAATGATCTGATGCCTCTATATGTTACTAGCCAGCTTAAGAAACATTTGGCTCCAAAATCGATTGATAATGCCAAAATATTAGTTTACGGCATCACATATAAGCCAGACATAGCAGATCAGAGGGAATCAGCTTCTGTACAATTGATTAGAATGCTGCAGCTTCAGGGGGCAAGTGTTGCTTACCATGATCCTTATGTTCCAGTTTTGGAAATGGGAGATCACAAGCTTGCAAGCTCGCCGATAACTTGCGATGCATTAAAGGATCAAGATTGCGTTGTCATTGCAACGGATCATTCAAGCATTCCTATTACCTTTCTGCTGGAGCATAGCCGCTTTATTTATGATACGCGCAATGTGACGGGAGGATTGAGGGGGAAAGCCAAAATTGTAAGGCTCGGAGGCGGAGACTTATAACGAAGGAGGGAATTGATGAATCTAGCAGTTGAAGCGAATCAATAAGATTGTTCTGAAATTAGACATATGAACGGTTTCCTACGAATCTTGGCCATCATAGTATATGGCATGTGAGAAGAAGGTCAAACTACGGGGAATGACAATCTGCTGCATAGGGTTATCATTTGCAATTTAATAGAAAAAATGGAATAAAAGATGATAGGCTATCTTTATTTCATATCTATTACTGAGCTATAATAAGCTTAGAGATGCCCTTCACTTGTATTTTCGTTGGTTGAATAGAAAAGGTGAGGTTTTGTATAGGATCGTTCGCTGAGCTTCCACAGCAACTTATGCATGCGCAGCTACGAATGGTAAACTGTCGGTACGCCATATCCGGCAGTTTTTCTATTTTAAAAATAGTATGTACCAGAAGTCTGAATAAATTGGGATTTTCGCCCCTTAATTGTGTTGACCCTGCTAGTATTATCCTATACAGTGATAATGTATTTCACTATTAAAGCTTATAATAATGCCGATATGAGGTGGAAATTAGATTAATGCTAAAATTATCGTTTCGCACTGCAATCACACTTCTTCTCCTCACTCTACTTTGGCCAGCTGTTGTCGGTCATGCAGCCAATAATCTTCTGAAAAATGGAAGCTTCGAGAATGTAACTAACGGTGTCCCAGACGAGTGGAGCCACAATGCATACTTAATGGAAGAACATATAACGAATTACACGCTTGATGAGAACGAGACACACACAGGTACATATTCGATTGTTCTTGAGAATAAAGAAGCAAATCATTCACGTTGGACACAGACCGTAAATGTTAAACCGAAAACCGTATACAAGCTATCCGGTTATGTGAAGACAGAAAATATAGGTCCTGCAGCTGTCGGCGCCTTATTTTACGTGGATGGCGTGGCTGTAAACTACCCGGAAGTAAAAGATACGAATGGCAAATGGGTGTATGTACATTTCTACGGAAAAACAGGCAAGGATCAGAAGAGCATTGTTTTTGGTGCCAGCCTGGGCGGCTATGGAAGCATTAATACGGGAAAAGCTTACTTTGATGATCTGAGTATCGAGAAAGTATCGAATGCGCCAGGAGGCGCTGAGGTATTCAGCTTAACTGGAACGGAGATAAGCCCTGAACCCGAAGAGGCTGTTGCAGTTGGATCTGTTCTCCCCTTGCTGGCGGGCATCCTTTTGTTTGTCGCACTATTTATGATTGTATATACGAAGCTGCTTCGTGATCGAAGCTGGTTGAAGGACAAGCTAACGCATCAACAAATTGGGGTAGCTGTAGTTCTGCTTGCAGCTCTAATTGTTCGAGTTCTTATTGCAATATCGAATAAGGGCTATGCCAATGACATCGCTCTGTTTATGTCTTGGGCCAATCATGTGCTGACTCAGGGGCTCTCGGGTTTTTATAACTCAGGGACGTTCGTGGATTATCCTCCAGGCTATATGTATGTCCTCTATCTGTTAGGGGCGATCAAGAGCTTCCTATCGCTTGATACGGCTTCAAATGCTGCGTTATTGCTGTTCAAAATGCCAGCTATATTAGCGGATTTGATTGCTGGTTATATGATATTCAAGTGGACGCGGAAGAAGGCAAGCTTCTCCTTTTCTATTGGACTAGCCCTGCTGTATTTATTCAATCCTGCTATTATCGTCGATTCGGCTGCATGGGGCCAAGTGGACTCCATCTTTGCATTGGTACTTGTGCTCTCGATCCATGGCCTATCGGATAACAAAATCGAGCGCGCCTCCGTATGGTTTGCTATCGCGGCATTAATTAAACCTCAAGCATTTATTTTCATGCCGGTGCTGCTGCTGTGGTTTGTTTATCGGAGGGATTGGAAGCAGGTTTTAGTAAGTGCCTTTTATGGCTTTGGTACTTTTATCGTGCTTGCATTGCCCTTCTTCTGGGGAAATGGAGGCTTAACTTCGCTGATTGATTTATATAAAGGAACGTTATCCTCTTACCCGTATGCTACGCTTAATGCATTTAATATTTATGCACTCAGCAATGCCAATTGGAAGCCGCTAACTGAAACGTGGCTGTTCCTTCCTTTGCAGATATGGGGGACTATATTTATTTTGGGGGCAGTGGCGCTTGCTTCTTACTTTGGGTTGAAGAAGCGGGATATTAATCCTTCCAGCCGTCTCTTTTATGTGGCAATGATATTAATTGCTGTAGTATTTATGGGTGTTACGAAAATGCATGAGCGTTATATGTTTCCTATCATGCTGCTCGCAGTTGCAGCGTTTATCCAAACCTTTGATCGCAGATTACTGACGCTTTACGTTGGATTCAGTTTGACGAATTTCGTGAATATGGCTTATGTGCTTGATTATAGTAAAGTGACCACGAACGTTCCGTTTAACAGCCTTGTTTTCATATGCTCTGCGGCAAATGTAGAATTACTGCTATACATGGTTTATATCGGTTATGATAGTTATATACGCGGCAGAATAAAGCCGATCGAGCCGATTATGGAGTCAGAGAAGCAAGAGGCTGACTTCAACATGTTGTCAGAATTCAAAGTAGAGAGTGTTTCAAGAGTAAACCAAGAGTCCAAGAGATTGAGTCGCAAGGATTGGATTTGGATGGGGAGCATTACACTTCTCTATGCGCTTGTTGCCCTGTATCAGCTTGGCGACATGAAGGGACCAAAAACGGTCTGGCAGCCAGCAACGGTTGGAGAAAGCTTTACTGTTGATCTTGGCGATGTAAAGCAGCTTGACCGAATCAATACCTTTGGCGGCGTTGGCACAGGTAAATATAAATATGAATTTAGCAATGACGGTATCTCTTGGGATAATGTGATGGAGATCGAAAGCAGCCATGTTGCCGTCTTTAAGTGGAATACTCAGCTGGCAGCCCTCAAAGCGCGTTATATTAAGCTATCGAATGTACAAACAGGCTTCTCCATGCATGAGTTTGCCGTATATGAGCAAGGCAGCAAAAAGCCGCTGTCGATACTTGGAGTGACAGAGCTGGAGGCAACCGCTCCTACAAGAGGAAGCATTACTTCCTTGTTTGATGAGCAGGAGCTTGCTAGGTATGAAGCGACATTTATGAACGGCTCTTATTTTGATGAGATCTATCATGCAAGAACGGCGTATGAGCATATAGAGGGTATTGTAGCCTATGAGAACACGCATCCACCGCTAGGGAAACTGATTATTGCGATTGGCATTAAGCTGTTTGGACTCAATCCGTTTGGCTGGCGTATTGCAGGTACCTTGTTCGGTATTCTTATGCTGCCGCTAATGTATTTGTTTGCGAAAAGATTGTTTGGACGTTCTGTTTATGCGATCACAGCAACGGCATTGTTCGCAGTTGATTTTATGCACTTTACACAAACACGTATAGCGACGATTGATGTGTATGGCGTGTTTTTCATTATGCTGATGTTCTATTTCATGCACAAATATAACAAGCTGAGCTTTTACCGTGTTAAGCTTGGCGTTACGCTGATGCCGCTGTTTTTGGCGGGACTGTTTTTTGGAATTGGGGTAGCTTCAAAATGGATAGTGCTGTACGGCGGGGCAGGCCTAGCTGTAATGTTAGGCATTTCCTTGTATGAGCGTTACAAGCAGTATGCGGCTGCTAAGCGGATACTGAAATCGAACGATGAGCAGACACCTATTTTTATGAAAGAAAAGCTGCAGCATATCGTTAGTGTGTTTCCGCGATATACATTCATTACACTAGCCGTTTGTCTTGTCTTTTATATTGTGATTCCAGCGGCGATCTATGCCCTATCCAACATTCCGGTGCTGACCGTTATGAGTGAAGGGTATACGCTGCAAAGTCTTATTGATTATCAGAAGCATATGTTCAGCTATCACAGCAAGCTGGTCTCAACGCATCCGTTCTCCTCCACTTGGTGGGAATGGCCGTTTATGAAACGTCCGGTTTGGTATTATTCAGGCGATAATTTGCCTGCTGGTCTTAAATCAACGATTGTAGCAATGGGCAATCCGGTTATTTGGTGGGCTGGTATTTTTGCAATGCTGGCAACAATATGGATAAGTATAAAGCGCAGAGACAAAGCTATCTATACGATATGGATTGCATTTTTAGCCCAATATATTCCATGGATGCTCGTTACGCGGCTAACGTTCCTCTATCATTATTTTGCAATGGTGCCGTTTATCATTCTTAGCTTGGTGTATATATTCAAGCTGCTGGAAGAAAGAAATGAAAAGTTTAAGCACTTGCGGAACGGATTTGTCATTGCAGCGATCTTGCTATTTATTATGTTTTTCCCAGCGTTATCCGGCATGACCGTAAAAACCTGGTATGTCGATTATATGCTGCGCTGGTTCCCAAGCTGGTTATTTTAAGAAAGGAGGCTGTTGAATGAAACGTCCAACTGTGAAATGCAAGTACACTGTTGTTATTCCTATGTTTAATGAAGAAGCGGTAATTGAATATACGTATGAACGGCTCAAACAAGTTATGGAGCTAACAGGGGAGCCGTATGAGCTTCTCTTCGTAAATGATGGAAGCAAGGATCGAACCGTTGAATTGATATCCACGATTTGCGATTTTGACCCTAGCGTTCGACTCATTAACTTCTCTCGAAATTTTGGGCATCAGATTGCAATCTCTGCCGGTATGGATTATGCGCAGGGGGATGCGATCGTTGTGATCGATGCGGACCTTCAGGACCCGCCAGAGGTCATTTTAGACATGATTGCCAAGTGGAAGGAAGGTTATGAGGTCGTTTACGGCAAGCGCTTAGAGCGCAAGGGAGAGACCGTATTTAAGAAGCTCACAGCCAAAATATTTTATCGTACGCTGCGCAGTCTGACCAATGTAGATATACCTGTTGATACAGGTGACTTTCGACTCATTGATCGCAAGGTATGTGATGTGCTGCGTGGTCTGAAGGAAAAAAATCGGTTTGTACGAGGCTTGGTAAGCTGGGTTGGTTTTCGGCAGACGATGGTTGAATATGTTCGCGAGGAACGTTTCGCAGGCGAAACCAAATATCCGCTGAAAAAAATGATTGCTTTTGCAATAGACGGCATTACGTCCTTCTCATACAAGCCTTTGAAAATTGCAACTTATGCAGGCTTTTCCTTATCGATCAGCTGTTTCCTATACTTGCTCGTTGTCGTATTTCAGAAGCTGTTCACGGGAAGCACGGTACCGGGCTGGGCATCCATGATCGCAATTAGTTTACTATTTAATGGTATTATATTAATGATTCTGGGACTTATTGGCGAGTATATTGGACGCATCTATGATGAATCCAAAAACAGGCCGTTGTATATTGTACGCGAGCTGCAGGGCTATCCTGAAAATGAGCATAACGGAACGATGAACCATGAAAGTTCTGGCCCCGAACGAAAGAAAGAGTATGTCTAGTTATGTCTAGTTCGCAGTTGAAGAAAGTCGCTTATCAATTTATTACATTTAACCTCGTTGGTTTACTTAATACTCTCATCGATTTTATTGTGTTCACCGTGTTGATTTGGTTCGGCTTTTATTATTTGCTCGCTCAGATTCTTGCCTACAGCGCTGGGATGATTAACAGTTTCTTGCTCAATAGCCGATATACCTTCGGTAAGGACGATTCAGCTTCAAAAAGGTCATTTGATTCCAAATTAAGCGGCAGATTTGTTTTGTGGAATGGAATTCTACTTGGCATCTCTCTGCTGCTGCTTGCTGCTTTAACAAAGTGGTGGGGGATGGATGCGCTGATGGGCAAAATAATCGTTACAATTGTAACGGTAGTGCTAAACTTTTACGGCAGCAAAAAATGGGTTTTCGTATCGAAGCAGCGCGGGGTGGAATAATCATTTCCCATTACATAATAGAATAGAAAATAGAATAGAAAGAGATAAAGAGGGCTTCAAGGAAGGTGGGGAAATGAGAAGAATATTATCTTATACACTCGTCGTACTGGGGATTATGGTTCTCCTCTATCCGAAAGCAAATGAATGGTACAGCAATAGGCAGCAAGAGAAGCTGATGGCGGAATGGGAGCAAGCAAGCTTCGATGAGATCGCTCAGCAGCAAGCCCAGCAGCAGTATGAGCTTTTAACCGATTTGTTTAACGAGGAGACGTCGAACAATAATCTAGATAGTCCGGTTATTGGTGAAGGGAGTACGGATGCCCCAACCGAAACGCCGGCACTCACTGCTACTCCGACACCTGCTCCAAAGCTAACCCCGATTGCAACGATTAACATTGCCAAAATTAAGCTCAAGCTGCCCGTTGTTGAGGGAGCCACTCAGAGAAATATGAAGTCTGCAACTGCCCATTTGAAGGAAACAACGGATATTGGTCAGATTGGTAATGCAGCCATTGCGGGACATCGAATGCGGGCGAAGGGCAAGCTTTTCAATCGGTTAGGCGAGATTGAGGTCGGAGATAAAATCGTCGTCGACACAAAGGACCAATCGTTTACGTATACCGTCTATAAAGTATCTATTGTTGAGCCAGATGATGTATCAGTTCTCAACTATAACAACAAAGACAAGCTGCTTACGCTCATCACATGCGACCCCATTGTGAATCCAACCCATCGTTTGATCATCCACGCAAAAATGTAAGGGAGCGGAGCCCATTTTCTCCGCAGACAGCACCAATGATATCGCCCCTTCATAGTATAAGTTGACTGTATCCCTTAACCTTGTTAAACCATAAAAACCCGCGCAAGGAGGGGTGACAAACATTGAAGGGTAGCGACCATAAGAGTAAATTTTTATTGACGCATCGTGAACGCGAGGTATTCGAGCTGTTAGTACAGGATAAGACAACAAGAGATATTGCTCAGCAGTTATTCATCAGCGAGAAGACTGTCCGCAACCATATTTCTAATGTCATGCAAAAGTTGAATGTAAAGGGTCGTTCGCAAGCGGTTGTCGAGCTTATAAAGCTTGGTGAGTTACAAATCTAACATATGAATATATGGAGGCAGCATAGTGATATGCTGTCTTGTTTTGTATGCGGTTTACATTATAGGTGTGAGTGGTGACAAACATTGAAGGGTAGAGACCGTATGAGTATGTTTTTTAAAGGCGTACTTTGAAGGAGTGGTATTAGAGATGCTGGTAATGGATAAAACGATATGAAATACTATAGAGTTATTATTATCTGTTTCAGAAGGTCATGACATCCCGAAACAGATACAGATACATATGCTTTTTAAGCGCTTCGAGTTGATCCACTTGGATCGTTTGATATTTTATCTAGAAAATCAGGAATAAATCTTTCGCTAAACCCAGCTATAATCCCGAATATGCACATCACTGATAGGCTGTTTGAAGGGAGTATTGTTGAAATAATATTAGATTTGATCAAGATTATTAAAACGATTCCAAAAATCATACCCATAAATAATCGAGTAACACCTTGAATTAGAAAGTTTTGGAAAGGTGCTAAAAAATCAATTTCAATTTTATTGTTTCGTTGAATAATTGATATTAGTGATCCCAGAGCACCAGTGGTTATACCAATAATTAAATGAGATATATCAGTGTCAATTTTTAATATGTAAAAATATAGCGGAATACATGCGGAAAACAACAAAATAGTAAAAACAAACATATATAGAAAATGTATTAGTTTTGCATGAGCAGAGGCTCTTGAGTATATAAAAGATTCAATATTATTAAAGTATTCTATTGGATTGGTTTTTTGGTCCGAGCTAAAGGCGTTACTTAAAGCAGTAGCTAATTGAAGATGTGCCAATCGACTTTGTTTACCTGAAAGACTAACCTGGATAATTGATTTTAATCTTCTACATTCACTTAATGCAGGATATATTCTCTCTGGGGTATCTATATGCCAGTGTGATACCGTTCCGTCTTCGTTTATGTATACCTCATAAAGAGGTGATCTACTAACGACGATTGTTTTTTCATTAATTTTTTCATCGATAAATTCTTCTGCAGTTTTAAAAAAAACGTCAAGATTAGTTTTTTCACTGAACGGTGGTGAAAGAGCTGCTGAGATAGCTGATCTTATTGCGTTGTGACATTGTGCCCAATGTTTCCTATTAATCCTTGTATTCATTAGAGATTGCATTTCGTATACTCTAGAAAAGGCATCTCTAATATAAGGACTGCTTTCTTCAATGGTCCAACTTAAAATGCTTTTATACGCATATATAGCAATTTTATCAGTTTTGAAAATTAAAGCCTTCTTGGTGTGATCAATGGATTGAGCAATTGGAGGGGGATCCTTTGGTATAGGTGGGGATGACTCATTTTGATCATTTTGCCCTGAATTTAAATCAATAATATTATCTAATGACATAAAAAACACTCCTTTTTCAATTTAGTATAACATTTTACTTTGTTTTGTAATAAAAAATTAATAATAAAAGAAATATAATTCTCTTTTTCTAAATAGGAGAAAAATACAAACTATTTTTTGGATGAGATTGAATTGGATTTTGCCAAGAATAAGTATTTAGTTCTAGGTAATACGTTAAATTCGTTAGTGAAGCATTTTGAAAAAACTTGTGTTTAAATATTCCATTGTAATTATAATGAAAAGAATAAACTATTCCTTAGTACATACTTAAATTGATTATGTTCTTAAATTAGTTAAAAATAATATTTTTATTATTGAATATATTATCATTCGAGAATTCTGTTTTATTCTTTAATAAGTGTTCCTGTACTGACGAGTATTGAGCGAGTATGATCTACTTAGGGGAGTGATACTTTATGTCCGCAATAAACAATGAAAATAATCAAATAAATATCGGCATCATCGGGCCTCCTAACATCGTAGAACAAATTTTGCGGGTGCTGGAAACCTTTCCATCCTTTGCTCCAATTCCTCTTATTCTTCGTCAGGGAGACGATGCATCAGCACTTGCCGAAGGGTTGGAGGATAAGGTTGAAGTCGTTCTCATATCCGATTCTCGTACACACCGCAAAGTAAAAGAGAAGCTTAACGTGTCCATACCGGTGCATCATGTACCGATTACGGATGCAGGATTATATAAAGCATTATTTAACGCACTATTTTCAGGCAAAATGGGCGGCGGAATTTCTGTCGATACGTTGACGGAAACGATGGTCAATCGAACATTAACAGGCTTAGGCATAACAGAAACAAAGTCGAAGATCTATGACGGTCCTCCCTATGCATCCAAGGACAAGCTTGTGCAATTTCATAAGGACCAGTTTGAGTCAGGAGCCTGTTCCATCGCAATTACAGGGGTGGAGGATGTAGCACTTGAACTGGACAAGCTGGGGATTCCAAATGAATGGTTAGTGCCATCTGATCAGGATATCGTAGTTACGCTTGAGCGAGCGCTTCTCTCCACCGAAACTCGCCGCAGTAAGGAAGCACAGATTGTGGTTGGCGTATTAAATATCGATAATTTTGAGAAAATGGCATTAAAACGGGGCAGTGAGCATGAGGTTCAGAAGCTAAAGCTGAACATTCACCGAATGGTTTTGGATTATGTAGAATCTCTGGACGGTTACTTGACTCATTTGGGCGGAGATGAATACCTTTTCTTTACAACGCGAGGTATTTTTGAGCGGGAAACAGGCGGTTATAAGACCATTCCTCTCGCAAAAGATGTGAATAAAACGTATGAGGTATCGATGAGTATTGGGGTAGGCTTTGGACGTTCTGCAAATGAAGCAGGCACAAATGCGAGAATCGCTATGCGTAAATCGAAAGAAGCCGGAGGAAATACATGCTTCATAGTAAGAGAGGACGGGACGCTAATTGGTCCTTTGGAAACGGCAGATCCGGTTCGGAACGTACTGTCATTTACGGATGCTGAGCTGATTAAACGTGCGGAAGATGCCGGTATGACTAGTGCCTATTTGAGTAAGCTGCTCCACAATAGAGCTCGATTCGGAAAATATGAATATAAGGTGCATGAGCTGGCAACCTTGCTTGATATTACAGTGAGAAGCGCCCATCGCTTGCTGCTGCTATGGATAGATAACGAGCTAGTTGATATTGCAGGCATGGAAAAGGTGCCGCGTGGCAGACCCAGACAAATATTTAAGTTTTCTTTTTTGCAGAAGAGCCCTTCATGAGGGCTCTTTTTAATTTGTTACTGACAATCAGATGAGGGTTAGTGATTCGTTTGAGATTGTAAGCTTAATAATACTGATTCTAACTCTAACTGACTCTAACTGACTCTAACTGACTCTAACTGACTCTAACTGACTCTAACTGACTCTAACTGACTCTAACTGACTCTAACTGACTCTAACTGACTCTAACTGA
>NZ_JBWDNR010000022.1:0-15594 GCF_056269295.1 Paenibacillus sp. J31P13 | reverse complement strand
AATACTAATCGGTCGAGGGCTTATCCTAAAAATGGTTTGCTGTGACCCATACATCCAGCAAGCAATAGCTTTAAGGCTTCAGCAGCCTCTATCTTTCATATCCAGTTTTCAAGGCGCAAGCTTATTTATAAGCTTACGATTAAGAATCCCACATTAGTGGGTTTTATTTTTTTCTGAAAAGGAAATACTAATGACGCGGGGTGGAGCAGCCCGGTAGCTCGTCGGGCTCATAACCCGAAGGCCGCAGGTTCAAATCCTGCCCCCGCAACCAAACTTACACATAATGAACGACCAGGAACTCAAGCGTCTATGCGCTTGAGTTTTTTTGTTTTCATTCTAGTCGTTATCAGAAAAGTTTGGGGGAAATACCATAAAATATTGTAAAAGTTCTTGTAATTACTTTAGGACTAAAATATAATACATTAGCAGTAAAGTATGTCATAAGGGTGTGAATGTAAAAAATGAATCAAGTCGATGTAACGAAAGTACGTTTTTGGCCTGTTATGGTAGCAATTTTTATTGGTTCCTTTTTGTGCATGTTAGCATCAGCTACGATTAATTTGGCGTTAGAAATTTTAACGGATCATTTTCATTCGACACTGAGCTCTGTTCAATGGACATTGACCGGTTTTATGCTGGCTATGGGGACGACGGCACCGATTGCTGGTTATTTGGGAGAGCGATTCAGTTATAGAAGATTATATTTATTTTCGTTAATTGGGTTTACGGTTTCTTCTATTCTTTGTGCTTCAGCTTGGAATGAAGGATCATTAATTGCGTTTCGTGTGCTGCAAGGGGCATTTAGCGGTTTGATCATCCCAGCTACAATGTCGATTATCTATCAAATTATACCTAGAGGAAAACAAGCGATGGCAATTGCCTTCTGGGGGCTAGCAGCTATGCTTGCGCCAGCTTTCGGACCGAGCATTAGCGGTTGGATTCTTCAAAATTTTGATTGGCAATGGTTGTTTCTCATGAATATTCCAATTGGGATTATTGCGATCGTTTTCGTATACGCCTATATACCTTACTATAGGATGAATGTGCCAAAGAGCTTCGATGGTCTAGGCTTTCTAACTGTAGTTGTCAGCAGCACCTCTTTGCTGCTTGCGCTGGGGCAAGGTCATAGCTGGGGCTGGACTTCGCTTAAGGTTATCATGTTGTTTGTGGTCGGTGGACTCTCTCTGATTATATTCATATGGCGAGAGCTTACTGCAGAAACACCGCTTTTAAATTTAAAAGTGTTCAAAAATGGACGTTTCACCTTAAATGCTATTATCGGTAATATTATTACGATTAGCTTATACTCAGGAACACTGCTGACACCTGTATTTTTACAAAGAATTCAACATGTTTCTGCCATGGATACGGGCATGATCATGCTTCCAGCCTCGCTTGCTATGGCTTTGATTATGCCTCTGGTAGGTAAACTTTACAGCATTGTTGGTCCACGCGTGTTGATGTCAGTAGGGATTACGTTCCTTGCAGTCGGTACGCTTGCTCTAAGCTGGCTAAGCATTGATGTGTCTCATGCTTATGTAATCGGATGGATGACATTGCGAAACATCGGAATAGCACTTGTTGTAATGCCATCAAGCAACGCGGCCATGGAACAAATACCGGCAGAGCTATCCGGTCATGCTTCCGCTATTACCAACTGGACGAGAAACGTATTTGGATCTTTCGCTATCGCAATATTTACGACAATGCTTGCATCCCGTTCACTCGTACATGCAAATGACTTCATTCAGGGTGGGGATACTAACCCCATACATATTCAAATGATGTCTTTTACAATGAGTGTGAATGATGTGTATGTCGTGGCGACCTTGATTGCTGCCGTTGCGTTGCCGCTTAGCTTATTCGTAGGAAAGCTGAACCGGCCAGAAACACCGAAAGAGAAAAACCCCTCAACAACTAACCGCTTATCCAAAGCGGAAGCAAGAAGCTAGTACGCTAAGAAGCCTAAGTCCTCCTTAAGGACTTAGGCTTCTTTTTTAAAGCAAGGAAATATAGAAATTCAAAATTCTTTTTACCTTGAAACGAAATAGTGTTATTCGTTAGCAGAATTCTCCGTTGATTCTTCATTTGATTCATCAGAGTAATCGGTCTCTTCCAGACGGAAGTCATCCGTTTTTCCGCCATCTTCCCATATTTCTACGAACAAAGCATCGCAATTTTCAAAATCTGCTGATTTCAAGGATAGAGCTTGTTCCTCGTCAGGTCCGACATAAACATTTTCCATACCGTCTTCGTTAAATGATTGAACGACATATATTTTCATTAAGCATACCTCCTGATGATTAAACTTATAGCAGTATAACATAAATGGAAGCCATCGCGATTCAGAAGATCCAACGCATGAGTGCTGCAGATAAAACACCTGCAATAACCGTGATTAGCAGGTTCTTTGTTTTTATAGCAGTAAGCAGGGTAGGAAGGATGATCAAGAGATGAATCCAGTTGATGGATAGTCCTGATTCCGACTGATCAATAGCTCCTTGAACGATAAGTGCAGTAAGCAAGCAAACAGGAATGTAGGCAAGCCACTTCATAATCGGCTTTGGTAAATTAAGCTTGCGAATCACAGCGAATGGAATGATGCGCGGTATGACAGTTACCAACGCACAACCAGCAATGATAAGGACGATCGATAGATCCAGCTTCACTTCTCCGTCACCGCCCCAATTGCCGCGCAAATAACGGTTGCTAGAAGTACAGCCATATAGATGGAGAAAAAGAAAGAAAGAATATATACGGTAATAACGGTACATGCGATCAGAAAGAGATAATGTCTTAGCTTCGTATGAGGTAAAGCGACCAATTGTAGAACCAGAAGCGCCAAGAACATAGCTGTTAAAGCGAAATCTAGGCCAAGTGCCTCAGAGTCACCAATCCAACCGCCCACAAAGCCGCCTGCTAGACAGGAAATGATCCACGTTATATAGGCAGTTACATTTAGTCCATTCATCCAACGATCATTCATTGGCAAACCCTTTGAGACACGTAAGGAAGCAACACCAAATGATTCATCAGTTAGAAGTGAACCAATCCCAATATTTTTCAGCAGCGAGTAGCTGGAGAAGTGGGGTGCAAGGGCAGCGCTCATTAAGAAATGCCGAAGATTAACAATGAATGTTGTAGCAATAATTGCTGAAGCAGGACTTGAGGCGGCAAGCATAGCACAAATAATAAACTGTGAAGCACCTGCATAGACCAGAGCGGAGAGAAGACCAATTTCCATTACGCTCAGCTTAGCGGAAGCACCGACTACGCCGGCTGCTAGTCCAATGCCAATGTAACCAAGTAAAGTTGGAATACAATCCTTAATGCCATCACGGAACGTTAGCGGCCTATTGGAATTGGCGTCCAATTCCCTCTCATATAGTAGTTCAGAATTCAATTTCATTTCCTCCTTGTCTCGTTCATTATACAACAAGAGTGAGGTGGCATTAAGGGGATATCATAATGTGAAAATTTGGATTGTGTCTATCGTCTTGATTGTATCGATTGAATCATACGAGGAATATATTTTATGCATAAAAAAAGCGGCTGTCTGAAATCGACAGCCGCATAATCATGTATTACGGTAGTTGTGTAATCGATAAACCAAGACCTTCAGCTACACGCTGTCCATAATCAGGATCAGCTTTAAAGAAATGGCCAATTTGACGAAGCTTGATCTCATCCTTCTCCACAGGCTTCATTGCACCCACGATCGTATCGATCAGCCTTGAGCGCTCCTCCTCACTAATGAGACGATACAGATCTCCTGGCTGCGTATAATGATCATGCTCATCAAAGCCTACGCTATTCGCTTCACCCGATATAGCGAAGGGAGCAGGTTTATTCTCTGCTGACTCCTTAGGGCCTCCGTAGCTGTTAGGCTCATAGTAGGTGGATGCTCCACCGTTACCATCCGCGCGCATTTGACCGTCACGCTGATAGTTATTCACCTGTGCTGTGGGCCGATTTATCGGCAATGTATTATGATTAGCGCCAACCCGGTACCGATGAGCATCGGAGTAGGCGAACAAGCGGCCTTGCAGCATCTTGTCCGGTGATGCCTCGATCCCTGGGACAAATGATCCAGGAGAGAATGTCGCTTGCTCCACCTCGGCAAAGTAGTTCTCAGGATTACGGTTTAGTACCATACGACCTACCTCTATCAAAGGATAATCCTTCTGTGACCATACCTTCGTAACATCAAAAGGATCGAATCGATATGTATCGGCATCCGCTATCGGCATAATTTGAACAAAAAGCTTCCAAGCAGGGAAGTCTCCACTGGCGATTGCATTGAATAAGTCCTCGGTATGATAGTCTGGATTGTCTCCTGCAAGCTGAGCTGCAACTTCAGGCGCAAGATTTTGAACACCTTGCTCCGTTTTGAAATGGTATTTGACCCATACAGCTTGGCCCTCATCATTTACCCATTTG
The DNA here is from genome assembly GCF_056269295.1 of Paenibacillus sp. J31P13. Lineage (NCBI taxonomy): Bacteria > Bacillati > Bacillota > Bacilli > Caryophanales > Paenibacillaceae > Paenibacillus > Paenibacillus sp. J31P13. The sequence goes on along the minus strand of NZ_JBWDNR010000022.1, from coordinate 11,154 downwards.
AAGGTATGACTTCCGAAGCCATGCATATGTCTTAGTGTTGCGGGAATGCCTCGATCTGACATTAGAATGGTAACTTGATGCAAGGACTCAGGAGATAGGGACCAGAAATCCCAGACGGCGTTAGGGTTTTTTAGGTGAGTTTGAGGATGTCGTTTCTGTGTATGAATGAAGTCAGGGAATTTTATAGCGTCACGAATGAAGAACACGGGTGTATTGTTGCCTACTAAATCGTAGTTGCCTTCCTCGGTGTAGAACTTTACGGCAAAGCCGCGGGGATCTCGCACCGTCTCGGAAGATCCAGACTCGCCTGCAACGGTTGAGAAACGAATGAACATGGGTGTGCGTTTTCCTACCTCAGACAGGAAGCTCGCTTTGGTGAAGGAGGTTACATCATGCGTAACCTGAAAGTATCCATGTGCACCTGCTCCTTTGGCATGTACAACACGTTCTGGAACACGCTCTCGATTAAAATGTGCCAGCTTCTCTAGTAGATGCACGTCTTGAATGAGTGTGGGACCGCGTGATCCGGCTGTCATTGAATTTTGGTTGTCGCCAACCGGGGCACCTGTACTCGTCGTCAGTTTATTCTTCTCATTACTCATAATAGAATCACCTCATATCATTTTGTATGATTTCGACTTGTATAATATGTAACATTTTTCAAATGGAATTTCCACTCTTATTTTTGGATAAAATAGGATAACTTAAAGTCATTCAAAGAGTATGGTTCGATCAAGAGATTTTAGCTTAATATAAGGTATACGTGCTAAGAACCAGGAGGCCTACTAATGAAAGAGACAGAAAAGGTTCGAAATGAATTACTCGAAAATGTAAGCCGCTTAACCGATGAGCAATTAAATAAAAAAGTGGTAGAAGGCAAGTAGACTATTATGCAGGTACTGAACCATTTGTTTCTAATGGAGAGAGCCATTGTGGGGAGCATGACTGCCGCACTCGCTAAGGCAGAAAATAACCCGACTGAGCTCAAACCTTATCTCCTAACTCTTGATCGGTCAAGAAAAATTGAGGCTCCATTGCCGCTAACCCCGCCTGACAGCTATCAAACGCTAGAGCGGATGAAGATGAAATTAGAGAGCTCGCGGAAAGCACTGACAGATCTTGTTACCGGATTAAGTGATGAGGTTCTAATTCAAAAGTCATTTCCGCATCCTGTGTTTGGCTTGATGGATGCAAAGCAATGGATTCATTTCATTGGGATACATGAGAAACGTCATTTGGCTCAAATCGAAGAGTTGGAGCAGAGTTTATAGTACAGTTGTGAATCAAATAGTGATTCTTTGAGAAGGACTTTGCTGCTAGTCAAAGTCTTTCTTTTTTTTATAATCGATATAAATTCATCAAACATGGAAGAAAAATGTAGGACGAGATGTTATGATATTAGCAATAAGCAGAATTACAAATTCTGAATAAAAAGGTATAAAGGTTTTTTGCAGCTAGTATTATGTTGGTTGATTAGACAAATTTGAAGTAGAAGAACGGAGTGACGGAAGTGGGATTAATAATTGGAATTGGTATTGTTGTTATTTTGGTCATTTATGTAATTGCAGCCTATAACGGTCTTGTGAAACTGCGGAACTGGGTGAAGGAATCGTGGAGCCAAATTGATGTTCAGCTTAAACGACGTCATGATTTAATTCCCAATTTGCTTGAAACCGTTAAAGGGTATGCCAAGCATGAACAAGAAACACTGAAGCTGGTTGTCGCAGCTCGTAATGCAATGCTAAACGGTACCCCTAATGAGCGGATAGAGGCTGACAATCAGCTGCAAGGCGCCTTGAAATCAATCTTTGCGCTTAGCGAAGCTTATCCAGATCTGAAGGCGAACCAAAACTTCCTTAGCTTGCAAGAGGAGCTGACCAACTCGGAAAATAAAGTTGCATATTCACGTCAGCTTTATAATAAAACAGTAGCTGAATATAACATTAAACGTGAATCCTTCCCTACCAATATCATTGCAGGCATGTTTAGCTTTAAAGAGGAGCAATTATTGGTGACTCCTGAAGCAGAGAAGATTGTACCGAAAATAACTTTTTAAAACTTACATATGAGTAGAGGATGACAGCCGTGCTTTATAGACAAATTGAACAAAATAAGCGGAAAACCCTTTGGCTTATCTTGCTCTTTATCGCCATTGTGCTGGGTGTTGGGGTTGCGGTTGGCTATTATGGGTTTGGGGATCTTAGGGTCGGTGCTGTATTAGCAGCATTTGTGCTTGTTTTATATGTTCCGATTACCTATTTGTCCGCCAAATCACAAGTGCTTCGCATGTCAGGAGCCACTCTTGCAAATGAACAAAATTACAAGCAGCTTTACCATATCGTAGAGGGGCTTTGTATACCTGCTCGAATACCGATGCCTCAAATCTATATTATCAACGATCCTTCCCCTAATGCTTTTGCAACGGGCATTAAGCCGGAGAAAGGCGCTATCGCGTTTACCACAGGCTTGCTTCAGCAATTGAACAGGGAGGAGCTAGAGGCAGTTGCTGCGCATGAGATTGCGCATATACGTAATTATGATATTCGCCTGATGACGATAAGCATTGCTTTAGTATCTGTTGTTGCGATATTGGCAGATATAGGATCTAGAATGCTGTTTACCCAGAGAAGGGGAAATGACAAAAAAACACATCCAGCCTTTCTTGTAATCGCACTCGTATTCATATTGCTATCTCCGATTGCGGCTAGATTCGTTCATTTTGCCGTATCTAGAAACCGTGAATATTTGGCTGATGCATCAGCGGTAGAGCTCACACGCAACTCTTTGGGACTGCAGCAAGCCTTGCAGAAGATAAGTGCAAGCAATCTTGATGTGCGAAAAGCTCAAAAAGCGACGGCTTCGCTCTATATCGCCAGTCCCTTCAGCAATCAGCGGAAATCAAGAAGCAACGGTTGGTTCAGCACTCATCCGTCATTGGAATCAAGAATCGAAAGACTGGGACGGATGTAACAAGCAAGGATGAGTGAGCTTACAGCTCGTATCTTTCCAGTGCTTTTGTTGCAGACTCCAGCATACGCCGCTTCATCATATTGTTATGGATAATCTGAACCCGTTTCCCTAGGAAACGGGTTTTTGATAGCACATACTCTTTTTCGTTTCCGGGAAAGTGGAGCCGAATGGTATATTCATCCAGATCGGCGTTGTAGATGACCTCTTTCTCGAAGCAAGAAAAGGCATACAAGATGCGCGATAGCTCTCCGTTATATGCTTTCACGACGAGAATGTCAGCACTCATTTTTTGCTGATTCAGAAATGTATTCACTTTTCCCAGCAAAAGAGTATATTTCTCGGTGGAGCAAGCCTCCTCGCGCATACTCCTTATCTTTTGCAGCTTCGTGCTCATCATAGTGCGGTTCCGCACATGGTACCAAAGCAGATACCACTCCCGCTTAACCATCGAATATTCCAGCTTATAGGGAAGTGCCTCTTGCTCGTCATAAGCACTCCCGTTTTTGATGCCGTAGCTTAAAAAAACGATTCCTTTATTCATAATGGCAAGTCGCAGTGGACGCAAAAAAGGGTGATAGACATCTATTTCTCTACTAGCAGCTTTATGAATAAGCTGGCCTTCCATCTCAATAGCTTGCTCCTGCTCCAGTATCAGCCTTAGCTTCTGCAGCGTTTCCGGGGTGAAGGCAGCATCTGCAGCAGGATGCTGGAGCATCGTCTTCAGCCAGCGCCGCTCTTGGGTCGTTACCATGAACGTTCCGGTATTCTCCAAGCGTGAGAGTATCTGATAGTTAAAAATTTTCTCAAATAAATTCATAGTAGTCCTTAATCTCCTTCCACTCCGAGATCATTTCCTGTCGCAGCCTTATCGGCTCCAAAACCTCGCAGCTTGAGCCAAAGCTTCTAATCCACGGCTTGATCTCTATGGTTCCGTTTACCTTGATCTCATAGATGAAAAACTGTTCATTCTCCTCTACGATATGTCCCCACTGTCCTTGCAGCAGAACGCGTTCCTTTACAAAATTTGAGCTTCCATGTCCCGGATGAAAGAAACGAACGCGAACCGTAACCGGAGGACCTGTGTCAATTAACCAGCTATACTGGATGCGTTGTTCAAGCTCCGCCTTATTTTTCTGAAATAGCTCATCGGGCACGGTCTCTCCCTCCGATATTTGTGTTAATCCTTCCATACGATACTTCTTAATTCCATGTCTCACACTATGACCCAGCAAGTACCATCTGCCATATTGATGATCATAGACAACCTTAAGTGGAAGCATCGTTTCAATCTTGCCCTCCGTCTCACGTTCAAACAACGGATTCGTATTTTTGGAGGCATAGCTCGTTTCTTTTTTCGGAGAGAAGTAGAGAAAGCTAATCATGCTTCTATTTCGAATGGCACCAAGCAAAGTAAAGAGATGCGCCTCGTCCAATATGCGAGAGTAATAGTGATACTTATATAGAAATGGCTCTATAGAGAGGGAAGCAGCATCATTTCGGTTAAGATGCTTTTTTAGACCATCACGCAGTAAATAGCCTTGTACGGAAGGAACCTGCGTATTAGCCATAACATCAACATAGCCGTATAAATCAAGCAATTCCTCATGTGTGAGCTGCGCGACTAAATCATTGAAGATGCGGTAGCGGCTGGGGCGAGGTCCCGGTTCTTTCTTAATGACGCCTACCTGCTCTAAGTATTTGAGATCTTTGCGAATGGTTTTCTCGTCTGGAAGGGGGAGACCAGCCTCTAAGCTGCTGCAGCATGCATCAAGAAGCTCCAATGCCGTTAGCGATTGCGCATGCATGGCAGCAAGGAGAAGTGAAATGCGCTGACTCTCGGATTCCTTAAGCGATTTGGCTCGAAATAGAAACAGCAGCATGGGATCGGTCGAATCCAGATAGCTGTAGCGAATCGTCTCTGCAAACTCCTTGCTCTGTGTCTCCGGAAGCTGCTGGAAGACCGAGCTTACAATTTCTTTGAGCCGTTTAATAGTTTTATCGAAGGTATGTATGGAAATGCCGAGTCTATCAGCAAACTGCTGCCGATTATAAGCGCCGCTCGTCAAAACAAGCATACGCAAAAATTGAATTTCCTTATCGAAGCTCTCTCTTGCCATAGCGTATTCCTCCGTTCTGAACGATATCTATATCTATCTTAACAGGAAGTTGAAGGATTGGACCCAAAAGCAAAATTTTCCTTTGTCGTAATACTTTCGCCATGTTCATGCTTCATCAAATGAGCGAAGATAGAACTCATAAGAGAACGATAACGAAACGAATTAGAGCGGGATGCTCAGGAGGTCTAACAATGAATATGCAGCATACAAGGCACGGGAATAATCATCATGAAATAAGTCTTGCGAACGGTAAACTGCATTTGTTTGCCAACGAAGAGATTCTGAAGTCTTTCGGCGAAAACGTATATGAGATGGCTAACAATAATCTGCAAATTCCTCGTAATCAATATATGAGCTACACGCCCGATGCACATGTTGGCGTCGGTACCTGTATTGGAACGACGGCAGTGTGGAATATGAAGGATGGCATCGTGTCACCGTCAATCGTCGGTTCTGATATAGGCTGCGGAATGCGCGTTCATAAGACGAACCTCCATAAGCGTGATATTCAAGATAAAGGGATACGGCGAGCGATGATAGCGGCAATTGAAAAATACGTGCCAACCAATGAGCGCACCAATACGAATTACGATGATATCGATGTCATGAATGTCGTACAGCAGGGGCTTAGAGGCTTGCCTGATAAATATATACCTAGCGAGCAGTGGCTGACGCATGTGGAACAATCCAATTTTGCCTATGACCACAAGTATTTAGAGCAGCTGCCGCCCAAAATTTTGAAATATGCCCGCGGTCAATTAGGCACACTGGGAAGCGGGAATCATTTTATCGAGATCCAATATTTAGAGATTAATGAAGAGTATGCGGATCTAGCGGAAAAATGGGGTTTGTTCGACGGTCAGGTCGTCATCATGATCCATTCCGGCTCGAGAGCTTGGGGCGGTATGGTTGGCCAAGAGCATAATAAGGTCATCAAGGAATCGATGAATCAGTGGGGTGTGAGCAATCCGGACCCCAATCTCATCTATGCCCCGATTGCAAGTCGAGAAGGGCAAACCTATTTAAATTTGATGTATTCCGCTCTTAACTTTGCGGTAAGCAATCGGCATATGATTGCATTCGGTGTACGTGAAGCCCTTCAGGAGGTTTTTGGAGCGGGTATGGAAATGCCGGTTCTCTATGATCTCATGCATAACTACGCATTGAAGGAATTTCACCGTAATGGGCCAATGCTTGTGCATCGCAAAGGGGCGACCCGCGCACTTCCGGCTGGTCATTTCATGAATACGCCTGCCTACAAAGAAACCGGTCACCCAGCCCTAATTCCGGGCTCGATGGGAACCTCCTCCTACATCATGGTAGGGAAGGATGAGGGGATGAAAAATTTCTACTCGATCTGTCATGGCGCTGGAAGGGCACGCTCTCGCAAAGCGACGAAATTGCTCATCACGGTTGACCAATTTCAGCAATCAATGAAGGTTGGAACCGATGATGAAATTCTTGTTAATCATCGCTCTTTGCAGACGATACTCGATGAATGTCCGCAAGCTTATAAGGACGTGGACCAAATCATCGACAGCGTCGTCGGCGCTTCCTTAGCTGCCGTAGTAGCCAAATGTAAGCCAATGGCTGCTATCAAAGGCGTCTAAATCATTCCGCTATTTAAGATAACTTCAATAATAGATGAAGCTAATGTTTGAATGGCGTACCTTGGCTGGAATGTCATAGCATTCCGCAGTGCTCCCATACGATGTGTGGTTGTATGCTGTACGTTCATATCGGCATAGTTTCCCAAAAAATAAGGGTTCAAATCCCTTGGTTATCGCCTAATCCGCGATAATTCTCTGGTAGAGCATATGCCTCCCTTCAAAGGAAGCACTAGTTGATGAAACTTTGATCCTATGCAGGAATTCTCAGAGCGTGCAAGTTTGCGCTCGCTGCAGCGAAGTCTATGCAATCGGTGGATATCGACTAGAGTCGACGCCCTCTTATGGCGGTGTAAGAAATAGACGTTTACGAATGGAGGTTGCATTCGGACTTCTCTATAGATGACTAAGTCATAAAGCCGTTCTACTCTTTTCTCAAGCCTGATTCCGGCTAAGCGCAGGAGAGTTCCTGCTAGAAGGATTACCAAAACCGTAAAGAGGTGTTAAATGATGTTTAAAAAAGTAATGATCAAAAACGATGAACGTGGCCTTCTATTTAAAAAAGGCAGTTACATAAAGCATTTGCAGCCGGGCGTATATCGCCACAGCCCATTCTCTGACGATAATGTTATTTTGCAAAATGTGGGGAAACGGTTTTCAGTTCCCAATAAGGAGCTGAACCTATTTCTTCAGGATGAGAAATTGGCAGCTGAATTGACCGTCATGGATGTTCAAGATTATGAGTATGTGCTGCATTTTGAAGATGGTAAATTTACATCGCTGCTGACACCAGGGCTGCATGCTTTCTGGAATGTAATGAAAAAGCACACCTTCATTCACGCCGATATTCGCAATCCTGAGGTTTCGGCAGAGATTGATCGCTCTCTTTTGGCGAAGCTGCAGGGGTACATGCAAACCTTTGAGGTCGCAAGCCATGAATCTGGCGTATTGTTCTATAATAATGTTCTGCAAAGAGAACTGCGCCCTGGCAAATACTTTTTCTGGAAGGGACCAACCAGCATTCAGGTGAAAACGATCGATTTGCGTCAGCTTCAGCTGGACATGACCGGGCAGGAAATGATGACAGAAGATAAAGTAACGCTGCGGCTAAACTTTGTTTGCCAGTATAAGGTCATCGATCCCCTCAAATCAATTGGAATTAAATCGTTTGAGGAGCAGGTGTACATCTTGCTTCAGTTGATCTTGCGAGAGTATATCGGCACGCTAAAACTGGATGATCTGCTTCGAATGAAACAGGAAATTGCAACATTCGTATTGAGCCGCCTGAATGAGCAGAAGGAGCATTACGGCGTACAGTTCGTATCAGCAGGTTTGAAGGATATTATTTTGCCAGGCGATATTAAAGAGATCATGAACACCGTGCTGCTTGCAGAGAAGAAGGCGCAGGCTAATCTCATTACTCGCCGTGAGGAAACAGCCTCTACCCGGAGCTTGCTTAATACAGCAAAGCTGATGGACGAGAACGGAACGCTTTACCGCCTGAAGGAGCTTGAGTTTCTTGAGAAAATATGCGAGAAAATCGGCACGATTTCACTTACTGGCGGCGGCAATTTGCTAGAGCAGCTCAACTCGCTGCTAAGCGTCAAAGATGGACAAAAATAACATTTTTATGATCGGAATATCACGATAAAGAGCTGCCTCTAGGGGCAGTTTTTTATTTTTTTGTTTGATTCCATCCCGTATTTTTGTTAACTTTGAAGTTGCATGTTTTTTTGAAGTGTTCGTATAGTTCATTAATAAGTTGGAAACAAATTCATTTTTTAGGAGATTACAATGACAACAACGCAGGAGAAAGTACCGGATAAGTTTTGGCCAGAGCTTCAATATCCATTATCATTAAAGGATGCGCTAAGCACATTATCGAAACAGCAACTGACGAGTATTCGCATGAATTTGCAAATTAGCAACCTCAGTACGCTTAATAAGCAGGGGTTGGTTGAGAAGCTTGCAGAAAAGATACCGGATCATATTGAGACAGGAGCTCGTTTCTGGGATATTAACCGATTGAAGCTTGTTCAGAAAATAGCAAAGAATGAAGGTCTATTGGACAAGCCAATGCTTGAGAATCAGCAATATGAATATTTTCGCGAGCGCGGAATCTTGTTTCCTGGAACGGTCGACGGCAAAAGAATCGTAATGATGCCTTCCGAACTCGCGACAGTTTTCAAATTAGCTGATCGATTTGACGATCATGCTGTATATGCTCAAAATACGGAATGCATTCGCTTATCACGAGGCTTGCTCTACTATTACGGGGCGCTTACACTAGACGAAATGACTGAGCTGTACAATACGCACTCGGATGTTCAATATACCCCAGCAGCGATGCTTGATATGATGATCGACGCTTCACGTTATGAGGGGCAAATCGAAATTCATATAGGTAACGTGATCGCGGACAGCAGGGTAACAAATCCATTGGGTATTATCAAGGAGCGGTCGCTGCGCCATGAGCTTGACTTCTGTCCGTTTTCGAAGCAAGAGCTATTGAAAGCAGGAGAAGCAGATTTCAGCGATAAGAATAGTCCATATATGAATTTATTTCGTTATGTCATACACCATTATGAGATTGACCGTGATGAAGCCGACAAATTGGTTCAGGAATGTGTCTATGCAGCAAAAAACGGAAGATCGCTTGCTGAGGTTATAGATGTAGCACAAGTGTTTATTGAGCTTCCTACTATAGAGACCTTATCTGCTGTTACAGATTTACTGGTTAAGCTCATGAATAGTACGAAGCAATGGTCGATCAAAGGTTATGCGCCAGAGGAATTATCAGCGAAGAGAGCAAGTGCGAGCATGGTACTGAATCAAACGATGACGCAATCTGCCGCATCTTCCGATACGATGGATTCGGGAACGAAGAAAAAAGTGGGACGCAATGATCCTTGTCCATGCGGAAGCGGGAAAAAATTCAAAAAGTGCTGCGGTTAGCAAACATATAAAGGTAAGTACTTCCGACTTGATAGGGGGAAATAAGGATGAGACAAAGCCAGCAAGGGGGCATTTATTTAAGAAGTGTGAGTCTGCTTCGAGACCGTGTTCCTTCCTTTCATTCCTATCCTTTTAATCTAAAAGCAATTGAAGGTTTGGATACGATGGTGTTTCATCCTAAAGTAACCTATATCGTCGGTGAAAATGGGATGGGCAAGTCTACGTTAATGGAAGGAATCGCGGTGGGGCTTGGCTTCAATCCAGAGGGCGGTACCATTAACTTTAACTTCGCAACAGAAGAGTCTCATTCTGATTTGCATCAGTATTTGCGGCTTGCTCGCAGTGCAAATAAGCCGAGGGATGGATTCTTCTTCCGAGCGGAGAGCTATTATAATTTAGCCAGCAATATTGACCAGATGGATCGTGAGGGCGGGCCGGGCAGGCCCATTATTGAATCATACGGCGGGAAGTCACTGCATCAGCAATCGCATGGAGAGTCTTTCTTTGCGACGTTCATTCATCGGTTTAACGGAAATGGGCTGTACATTATGGATGAGCCGGAAGCGGCTCTTTCTCCTTTTCGGCAAATGGCAATGCTCTCCCGCATTCATCAGCTGGTAGGACAGAACTCGCAGTTTATTATTGCGACTCATTCTCCGATTTTGATGGCGTATCCGGATGCCTTGATATATAATTTGACCACTGACGGTATCGAGAGATCTACGTTAGAGGAAACGGATCATTATATTCTTATGAAGCAGTTTATGAATAACAGAGAAAAGATGCTGCATGAGTTGTTCTTAGACGAGGATGAAAGATAAGGGAGATGTATGTAGGATGTCATTAGAAATTGAACGGAAGTTTTTGTTGTCCGAATACCCAAGCGCATTAATAGAAGAAGGAACGCTTAAAGTTCTCTCTGAGCAAAGAATAGAGCAAACCTATCTAGCCATGGATGATAATCAAGAGCTGCGCGTGCGGCGGATTGTAGATCTAGTAAGCGGCGAGGTTTCTTATACGCATACGTTTAAACTAGGCAATGGACTCTCACGGGAAGAAATTGAATACTCGATCTCAGAAGGCATCTATGGGCAGATTGTAAAGGCGTTTGGATTCATTCCACTTACGAAAAACCGCTTAACCGCTCAATGGAACGGTAGAGTGATTGAAATTGATACGTATGATCAAATAGAGCTTTCTGTTCTTGAGGTTGAATATGAGTCCTTGGAAGAAGCGAATAGCTTTGCTGCACCGGATTGGTTCGGGAAAGATATTAGCACAGAAAGACAGTACAGTAACAAGACTGTATGGCGGAAGCTGCAGGAAAAATAAGCGATTTAAAAAGATTTATAAGTTTTTTCGAAAAACGCTTGACCTTCTAGGCGCATACATGGTATATTCTAATTCCGGCCGAGAGATACACGCGGACGGCGAGCAAAACAAGAAAGAAAAGATTGCTCTTTGAAAACTGAACAACGAGTAACAAACTGCCTCGCAAGTCCTTC